>JAEYRB010000061.1 GCA_023409735.1 Bacillota bacterium
CCTTAAAGCCGGTTCATATAATGTGCGTCTTACAATATGGTATTCCACTTCTGACGGTAAGCTCCATGATGATTTACCGGGCGTAAAAAATATCATTATGAACATAGATGATGCCGGTGTAATCATAACGCCGACTATAGGGGATGAAATAATAGTTACCCAGGCACAGATAAATGCAAATGCAAACATATCAGTTCCGGTGAGCGCACTTGCGCAGCTTATGAACTATAAGGATGCTTCAAAAATAAGCAAGTGGGTAATTCACATGAGGAAGGAGCCTTCCGGATCAGACGATCAGTACCAGGCCTTTACTTATACAAGCGGACTTGGGTTAACTCAAAGTGCGAGTAAGACATTTACCATTCCTGCAGGTGTTCTCAAAAATGCAGACTATTATACTCAATACTTTGCGGTATCAGCCTTATGTACTGTAAATGGTACTGCTGTTTCAAGCAGCACTGTAACATGCTCAATTACTCTTAAAAAGGAATTAAATAAGCCTGTTGCTATATTAACTGCACCGTCCTCTACAGTTGCCGGTCAGCTAGTTACATTAAGCGGTGAAAAGTCATACAGTAAGAACGGATCTATTGTAGCATACAAAATTTCAATACCTGATATTGGGTGGTCTGTGAGCACAGTTTCCGGACAAGTGGGGCTGCCTTATGGAAAGGATTCCTACGAGGTCACTCTTACTGTAACTGACAGCCTGGGAATGACTGATACGGATACAAAAACAATATCTATATCAGCGCCGCTGCCTAATCCTATGATTACAGTATCAGGTAAGCTTAAGGAATACAGAATCTGCTATTTAAAGGCTGATGATTTTTTCGACTTTTATAACATGCCGCACATGTATGCTGTTGATTATTCAAAAACCACATGGAAGGTAAAGTCTGTTGATAGTACCGGGGCTGATATGTCTACAGCATATGTTATAACTCATATTGATACAGACCCTTCTAAAGTTGAGGGTGATGTATATAAAGAGGGAGCTGCTGCCGGTATAAGAACATTGCCTATGATATTTAAAAATAAGGGTAATTATGATATTACGGTCACACTGGTTAACTCGTTAGGCATGTCTAATTCTGTGACTAAGCGTATTACAATAGCCGAGGACATTGCGCCGGTTTCCAAAGTAATAACGCAGCCAATTATTCATAGAGAGATTGCTGCCGAAGATGGGTACTATTCTAGGCTTACTGTAACTGATGAATCCTATAGCCCTGATGGTGACTATATAGCCTACAGAAAGATATATACGATATATGATGCTAACAACAATGGCACATTTGGGGACGGAGAGGATAAAACAATAGTTATAGATGAGTCATCAGACCGGGACTATATAGAAAACAATAGGACATTTACCAAAATGATAAAGGATGTAGGCAAGTATAGAACTTATTTGGTTGTTGAAGAGGGGTTTGTTCCATGAATAATAAGATATACGTAAAATTAATAGCTGTTGTAGTTATTGCTTTACAACTTATTTGTTTTATATCATATGGAAGTGTGATTAATACCGGGCTTAAATCCCCTAGTAATGCTGATACAGACAACATCAACCTTCCTCCGAATGTTGACTTTCAGCTCCAGAAGCAGCGCAAGGTTGATTTAAGGTTCATTGTAGGCGATACAAGCACTTATACAGAGGCCATTGTTACTACTCAGGTAAATGCTGTACTTAAACCCCGGCTTGATGATGAAGATATTATTTATACTGTATCGGTAGGGAGCAGTAAAACAGGTACTACACCGATTTTAACTTCTCTCGAAAGTATTACTTTTGACAGCAGCAAGGATACCTATTACATATACATAGCAGACAAGGCTTTATCTGAGTTAACCACAGCTCCAGGACAGAGTGCGATACTTAGCAAGCTACTCAGCAGCAATGTTAATATTATCGGCCTTGGTAATTCTTCTAATCAGAGTCAGCTTGAAACTCTTATATCCAAAAACGGAGGCTGCGGTAAGTTCATAAGCAACGGTAATGCAGCGACTGCCTTTTCACAGCTTGCAGATTATATCTGTAAGAATTGCAGCGCAAATATTGTTATTAATCTCGGTGATACCGGTTATACTTTAGATACCGTTAAAAGCAGGGTGAACGCTGTGCTAAAGCCTATGCTTTCACAGAATGGAATCAACAATAACATCACATATAAAAATGTAAAAAAGGTTGAAGATAGGTTAATATGGGTCAATAAAAATAATAATAAAAATATTTATGCGTATGACTCACAGACAAACGCAACAACGGTCATAGGTACAATGTCGTATTCTGTTAAGGATGCGTGTATGAGCCGTGACAGTAAAATATACTATATTCCTATGGATTATAACGGTGAGACAATAGAAGAAATTCGTGTTTATGATTTAATCACTAAAACGGACAAGCGATATACGCTTCCGCCGACTTATGACTATTATGGAACTAATTATTATACGCCTACTGATATCGCTGTTGATAGTAACGGTACTATATGTATAAATGCTTTTAGGGTGATATATTCAGCCGAATATGGAACATACACATATAATTCCAAAACCCTTACATGGAGCTATTTAGGTGTTACCATGAGTAACATTGTCACCGCCGCTAATGGCAATGCATTTGTAGGCATTTGCCAGTCTTATGACGGCAGTGGTAACCGCAACCTGGCAGCTAATGGCAGCAGTGTCCCATCAGGCACATTATCTGATTCTAATTCATTTCCTCAATATCTTACAGCTAACAGAGACGGAAACTTTTATTATGCCGCCCATGCTACACAGCCGGGGCTTTATAAATATACTCCAGGTGTTGGTATTACTAATGGCGTATTTAGTGCCCCCTTTAACCAACGTAATATTTATATCAATATGGTAAGCGGAGATTCGGGTAAGCTATTGATAGCTGCTCGTGGAACCGGCAACTATGTTTCTGACCCGTCCCTTAATCCATATGGTTTGTATGAAGTAGATACAACGACTAATACATCACGGCAGCTTGTTCCCGGTAATTCTGACCATACTTTTACTATGTATGCTTATTCTCAGAGTAACAAGCTGCTTTATTACGGGGATTCATTTTACGGTTACTCACCTTCTGCCGGAGGTTATGTTACAACAAAAACAAATTACATATATGACATAAAGAATGGCACTATTCAAAATACGTCCTTTTCATATAATGGAGATTTTAAATTCCTCAATTCTATCCAGCCATTTGACATATACTCAGATAAAGCGGTACCGATTAGTGATGTTTTAAGCCCTGCTTTTTTTAAGAATGACGGCACTGATTATTTTGTACAAATCAGCGATAAAAGCATAGATGAATTAGCCGATAATACAAAGCTCACACAAATAGCCAATGATCTTAAAGGCAGCAATGTAAGATTTGTGGGCCTTGGAAGAAGCGCAAATTCTACACAGCTTAAGGCTCTTACTGATGCAGTGGGTTTAGGCGATTATTTCGATAACACCAGCCTTGATTCAGCCTTAACCAATTTAGGTAATTACATTATTGATGTAAGTATGCCTAAGTCAAGGAAGCTGTCCAATTATATACTGGATACGGATACTATAGACAGCTATAGTACGTCCTATAATGACCCTGAATGTGATGCTTATGATAATATATTCAGTATAGCACATGACCCGTCCCACTTTATAAAGGGCAATGGCAGCAGCATAAGCATAAGTAATTCAAATGGATATTCTTCTTATAACGGAAGATATGTATCAAGTCTGCCGGGTACATTTACTGAGGTTGATAGTCTTGGCAATACTGTGTCTAAGGTTGGTGCTTATACTATTGAATATAAGGCCAATGACAAGCCAAAAGCTGATGATACACGATTTGACGAATACAGACAGCTCAGTAATACTTCAACTCAAAAGGTCAATGTATGTCGTAAGCCTATTGCCCAATACACAATAACGCACAAGGGCAACGGGCAAAGCTATAATATTGAATTGAGTGATAATGGTTATAGCTATTCACCCGACCACACCGGCAGGACTGATAAGGGAATAGCACTAAGGAAATGGGGGATTGCCGAGGTAACTGCTGATACAGCTGATATAGAGTGGAGTTATACGATTACTACCAATAAAACAATTACTTACAATGTGCAAACAGGCCGTGAATATTTAGTCAGCTTACAGGTGCAGGATATAAATGCTGATGATGGCTACGGTTTTTGGAGTGATCCTCTTGTAAGGACGGTAAAAACAACAGATATACCTGTGGCAATATTCTCTATAGCTCCAAATCCGCTGCTGCTTTCAGGTACGGCCACCGTGACAGATTCTTCATACGCTGTAACTTATGGAGCGACTATAACAAAGCGTAGGTGGAATATTAAGAAGGTCGGGGATGCAACCTTTTCGTATGCTAACAAGGACTATTGCAAAACTAACTATAGCGATAGTGGTATCGGTACATATGAAATAACGCTGGAGGTCTGCGATAGTTACAACCTATGGAGTAAGCCATATAAGCAGACACTTAGGGTTATAGAAAATCAAGCGCCGACTATTACTGCGGCTCCAACAAGCAGGGCATGGAGCAATGCAGATATTGTTGTAGATGTATCTGCCACTGATTCAGGCGGCAGTGGCCTGGCAGCAGTTGAATATGGCTGGACGAAGGATAGCAGTTATCTAAGCAGCGTTAAAAGAATTGTACTGCCTGCAGCACAATATAGAAATAGTTATAACTTCAATACTACTCAAACTCAAGAGGGCATATGGTATTTGTTTGCAAGAGCATCGGACTATTCAGGCAACTACAGCAATTCAGGCAATTTTAAGGTTTGGGGCTCATATAAATGTGATAAGACTGATCCGTCAGGTGTGTTCAATGTAAAGAGCAGGACAGCTGAAAGCACTACTGTCACATTTGCACCAACTGACAAGCTTAGCGGTGTATACCACTGGAGATACCGCATTTCTTTAGATTCCGGCTGTACGTATGGCGATTGGAGTCTATATTATACAGGGGATAAAACAGGTGAAATTATATTAAATCAGAGCGGGTATTGTGTTATACAAGCTGAGGTCACTGATAATGCCGGCAATATCGCAATAGTAGGATCAGATGTGTATGAGGTAGCAGCATTAGGAATTACCGATGTTTCCATAACCGGATACTGGAATCATTGGCGCGGACAGGTCGATATGTTTGGAAAGCAATTGACAAATGAGCCCCATAGATTTTTATCACTTGAGCGGGTTAAAATTGACATCAAAACTGTAGGTGATCCTGATAGAGTAACAGTTCGTTTTAGCCCTGAGCTTGAAGCAATGACATATTCTGATCCACATGGCAACGTGTATAACTACGGCGATTTTTTCGATTACAAGGTTAAATTCCCCGAGGATTCAACGTTTGCTGTATCAAACAATCATATCAGCTGGGAGTACAATCTTCCTTTGGCGCTGTCAACAAAGGACTGGAACAACTTGAGACAGAGGCCTGCCTATACCATGATCGTGACAGCGTATAAGGGCAGCAGTAGTGTTGTCGCAAAAATTAATGATATTGAAATAACAGGCAACATATATGATCTAACATATATTCAGCCTGTTCAATAATGTACTTATGAAATGTATTATTTGGAGACATATTTCGACTAACTCCTGAATATGAAGTCGGAGTGATAAGTTCAACTGATGCGGTTGTCGAAGCTATAGTAGATATTTGTCTGTTTATGTTCTTTTACTATTTAGATGCGTCTAATTATGTTAAAATATATACAAGCTATATAATTATAGATATTTTGCAGAGTGTATATTTGAAGCAAAGTCTTGGCAGACATATTAGCAGTGGTGACGTATTTATTTAGCAGAAATACAATAATAATTTTATAACAAATATCTTTAAAGAGGGGAAAATATATGTGGGCTAGAATAGGTTTAAAGACGAGAGCAAAGAACGTTCTCAGGACAAATTACTGGACTTCATTTCTTGTAGGTCTTGTTATTTTGTTTGCAGTTGGAGGAGCCGCCAGTTTAAACTGGAGAACATCGTATAATGAGATCAACAATAATGGCGGAATCTATTTCAATATGAATCCTGTGGCTATTATTCCAATTGTTTTAATAGCATTAACAGCGGCAATGATTGCAATATTATTTGCGCTTGCAATTAAGATTTTATTAGCATATCCTTTGGAGGTCGGCGGAAGAAAATACTTTGTTCAATCGGCACAGTATATTGATAACAGAGGCTGCTTCAGATTTGCATTTAATTCTGCTAATTACGGGCATATTATAGGGGCAATGTTTTTAAGAGGCTTATTTACATTCCTGTGGTCTTTACTTTTTATAATACCGGGCATCATAAAATTTTATTCCTATAGAATGGTTCCGTATATTCTTGCCGATAATCCTAATATTGGCGCATCAAGGGCAATTAAGCTGAGCAGGGATATGACCTACGGACATAAATGGAATATATTCGTGCTTGACCTCTCGTTCATTGGATGGTATATTTTAGGAGCGATATGCCTAGGTATAGGTACTCTATTTGTCAATCCTTATGCGTATGCAACAGATGCTGAGCTATATCTTGTACTCAGGCAGAATGCCATTGAAAGAAATTTGTGTACCTGTGAAGAACTCCTGCTCCATGATGCAGGTATTGAAAATGGAGAGAATTTTTAGGCTACTCGTCTGCGCAGTCCAGGCGTGCCTTCATATGTCTCGTTATAGAAGATGAGAATATATGCGCCTTGTTATAATAACAATAACGGATCGAAGGGATTGATTTTACTATTGGGTTGGCTTAATAAGCTCGAAAGAAAAATAGGCAAATATGCCATAAGAAATTTAATGCTCTATATTGTTGCAATTAACGGTCTGGTATCACTTCTGACTTATTTGTTATCTTATTATAATAAAGAACTGACTATCCTCACTAAGATGTCACTGGATATTCCTATGGTCATGCAGGGAGAGGTTTGGAGGCTTATAACCTTCCTTTTCATTCCATGGACTACATCTCCCATATGGCTGCTTTTTACGCTTTATTTTTACTATATGGTTGGGACCTCGCTGGAGCATGAATGGGGTTCATTCAAATTTAATGTGTATTACCTAGTTGGAATTTTGGGAACTATAGGCGTAGCATTTTTGGGTGGCGCAGGCTCATCTACATTGCTTAACCTTTCACTTGTTTTAGCCTTTGCGTATCTATTTCCTAATTATCAGATACTGATGTTTTTCTTCATACCGGTTAAGATCAAATATCTGGCCATCCTGTATGTTCTGGGCCTGGGCCTTACGATATTGGGAAATCCGCTATTTGGCTTGATAACAGTTTTAGGCTCTATGATCAACTTCATCCTTTTTTTTGGAAAGGATCTTATAGTGCGCATTGGTACGGGCAGAAAGGTTTATTACAACCGGAGAGAATTTGAATCAAAAATACCAAAGGATGTAACCATTCATAGGTGTACGATATGTGGCCGTACTGAAAAGGATGATAGAAATCTGGAATTTCGCTACTGCTCTGAATGCGAAGGTGATTATGAATACTGTATGGAGCACCTTGAAAATCATGTGCATGTAAAAAAGGAACAGGATCAGCTGCAATAGTAGAGGAATTATTCTTTAGTTAGTCGAAGTAATTATGTACAGATAACATAAATAATGTATCAATCTTTTACTAGATTATCAGATTATTTAACTAATTGCTGTATAATTATTAAAAAGCAGATAACTTACCGTCATCTGCTTTTTTGATGTGTGCTGATAATGCCACATACACTACTAATGTGTAAATTCAATACGAATATATGCTTTAACTTGTGCAAGACTGTTTACAATGCGTATATTTGACATGGTTCTATCTGATAGAATTAATGTTCACTAAAATGTCATTTAAAGAAGCAGTAGCCTGTTTAATTTTATCAATATATACACTTATCTCTTTTTCATTGCCTAAATCGTCTTATCTTAATTTTCTGATCATGGAGAATAGACAGCATAATTGTATTCAAGTCTTAAAATTATCAGGTACAACTATTCTCAGGTATTACTTAAACTCCTTTGGCTTTTCTGTGCTTCGGCCGAATTCGAATAGTATGGCCTCTGCTATGCGTTCAGAAGCGTGGCCGTCACCATAAGGATTAACAGCCCTAGCCATGTGCTCGTACTCAATGCTGTCTTCAAGCAGCTGTGAGGCAAGCTCTTTGATTTGCTCCCTATCAGTTCCTGCAAGCCTAACCGTTCCGGCTGTTACAGCCTCGGGGCGCTCTGTTTCCTTGCGCAGCACCAATACAGGCTTGCCAAGCGCCGGCGCTTCCTCCTGAAGTCCGCCTGAATCGGTCATTATGAAGTACGATCTATCCATAAGATTGTGCATATCCTGCACATCCAGCGGGTCTATCAGATGTATTCGCTCATTGGAGCCAAGTATTCTGAATACAGTTTCCCGAACAGCAGGATTCAGATGGACGGCATATATAATTTCTACGTCATCATAACCTGCAGCAATATCATTGAGTGCCAGGCATATCTGCTCAAGGGGCTCACCAAGGTTTTCGCGTCTGTGGGCTGTAACGGTGATAATTCTTTTCCCGCTCAGGTTGATGCTTTTAAGCTGCTCGCTTTGAAACACATAATCCTTGCTGACAGTAGTCTTTAAGGCATCAATTACTGTATTGCCTGTTATGTAGATCTTGTCGGAGCCGATACCTTCATTGAGCAAATTCGCTTTGTTTGCAGTGGTTGGCGCAAAATGAAGATTTGCAAGCGAACCTGTCAGCTTCCTGTTCATTTCCTCAGGGTATGGTGAGTACCTGTCAAAGGTTCTCAGACCTGCCTCCACATGACCTACCGGTATTTTGCGGTAAAATGCTGCAAGTGCTGAGGCAAAGCATGTGGTGGTGTCACCGTGAACAAGCACGATATCAGGCCTGCTTTTGTCAAATAGCTCTGTCAGGCCTAAAAAAGCCCTTGAGGTTATCTGTTCTAGTGTCTGCCTGTCCTGCATTATATTAAGGTCGAAGTGGGGATCTATTTTGAATATGTCAAGCACCTGATCAAGCATTTGCCTATGCTGAGCAGTTACGCATACGTCAGTCTCGATTTCAGTATACTTTTCAAGTTCTTTGACCAGAGGTGCCATCTTGACAGCATCCGGTCTTGTCCCGAATATGGGCATTACTTTTATTCTATTCATTTTGCTGCTCCATTTGTGGGTTTTTCAATGAGTTTGGTTTCAGAAGTATGTATCTGCTCAACAGATGACTCGGATGAAGATGTATCTTCAGAAGCTTTTGAGCTGCTGCTTGTGTTCTTTTTTGTAAAGTCGCTCATATACCTTGAACCACCTATTATAAATATGGATAAGGCTAATAGCAGGATCATTGCACTAATAGCACCTCTGTCTGCCAATACTATTGCACAAAGACCCAAAGCAGCACTGGCTGTATACATGATCACGACAGATTGTCGTTGACTTAGTCCCATGTCGATCAACCGATGGTGAAGATGTCCTCGGTCAGCCTGCATTATTGGCTTTCCGCTGAGGAGCCTTCTTATTATTGCAAAGGATGTATCAAAAAGCGGAAGTCCAAGTATTAGAAGCGGTATGGTTAAAGATATAGCAGCATATGACTTCAATGTACCCTGTATTGATATTACGCCCAGTGTAAAGCCCAGGAAGGCTGACCCTGTTTCGCCCATAAATATCTTTGCCGGATTGAAGTTAAAAGGCAGGAAGCCAAGTGTTGAGCCTGCTAAGGCGGCAGTTATGACTGCTGTATATACAAGAAGCTCTGCAGGCATATCATATCGCAGCAGAGAAACTATAAACAATGAAAGGGAAGAGATAGATGATACACCTGCTGCTAACCCATCAAGCCCATCTATAAGATTCACTGCATTTGTTATACCTACTATCCAGATTATAGTGAGGGGATAGGAGATATATGGGCTAAGTATTATATAAGGGTTGCTGCCAAATGGGTTTGTTATCATTTCGATTCTAGTGCCTGATATAAAAACTACAGAAATTGCGGCAACCAGCTGTAATAATAATTTTAGCTTAGCTTTTAATGTGAAAACATCATCTAAAACACCCTCAACCATTATCAGAAAAATTCCAACCAATAAACCGAGAATCTCTCTTCCCGGCTTGACAAGATTAGAGGTCGTGATAAGGTCAAATGCCAACGCTACTATAAAGCCGGTAATGATTGCGGCTCCGCCCATAAGCGCTATAGGCTTGTTATGCATCCTTCTATCATCCTTTGGCACATCAACAGCGCCGATCTTAAAAGCTAAATTCCTTACGATCGGTGTTGCTGAAAAGGCCACGATGAATGCGAGTACAAATGTAATAAGATACTCGTATATGTTTGACAATGTTATTGCACCTTCTCAATATTACTTCATTCTTTTTCATACTTAATCACTCGTATGCCGGCTTCCTTAAGCAGCTCCATTGAAAGCTCATCGGGATAATCGCCTGAGAATACGATTTTTTTTATGCCTGCATTTATGGCCATCTTAGCACATAATACACATGGCTGGTTCGTTACATAAAGCGTTCCGTCCTTTACGCTGGTCCCTGAATAAGCAGCTTGCACCAAGGCATTCTGCTCTGCGTGGATACCTCTGCATAACTCATGCCGCTGTCCGGAGGGTATATTCATCTGTTGTCTGATGCAGCCCAGTTCAGTACAATGCTTACAGCCCATAGGTGCACCGTTGTAGCCTGTTGCCAGGATACGTTTGTCCTTAACTATAAGTGCTCCCACTTGACGTCTTATGCAGGTCGACCTTGTTTTTATAAGCTCGACTATTTCCATAAAATACTCGTCCCATGAAGGTCTCATTTTATACTTCCCCCCCAAAGCGGATAGTTCGACACACTGTTTTATTTGACTGGATCTATTTCTATTTTGTTCCGAATAATCTGTCACCTGCATCACCAAGCCCAGGAACGATATATCCATGGTCATTAAGCTTTTCGTCTACAGAAGCACAGTATATTGCAACATCGGGATGGTCTTTTCTTATTCTTGCAATGCCTTCCTTTGCAGCTATCAGGCACATAAGCTTAATGCTGGCTATTCCTCTTTCCTTAAGGAAGGTGATTGCTGCGGATGCAGAGCCGCCTGTAGCAAGCATTGGATCAAGTACAACTATCTCACGTTCAGCTGCATCCTCAGGAAGCTTACAGTAATACTCAACCGGTTCAAGTGTAACCGGATCACGATATAGTCCAATATGTCCGACCTTTGCCATTGGCAGGAGGCTAAGCATACCGTCTACCATACCGAGGCCTGCTCTGAGTATCGGTACTATACCAAGCTTTTTTCCAGACAGAACTTTCGTTTTTGCTACTGCTACAGGTGTTTCTATTTCAACTTCTTTTAACGGCATTTCTCTTGTTACTTCATATCCCATCAGCATTGCTATTTCGGATACAAGCTCACGGAATTCCTTTGTGGTTGTGTTCTTGTCTCTTAACAATGAAACCTTGTGCTGTATCAGAGGATGATCAAAAATAAAAACGTTTTCCACAATAAATACCTCCATAAATTATTTTTTTATAGAATATTTTTCTTCAATTGTGTTAAATTTATTAACCCGCCTTGCGTGGCGTCCACCTTCAAACTCGGTATTCAGCCATGTATCAACTATTTCTAACGCAAGGCCTGTTCCTAAAACTCTTGCTCCAAGGGCAAGTACGTTTGCATCGTTATGCTGCCGGCTCATTTTTGCCATATAGCAATTAGTACATAATGCTGCCCTTGTTCCGGGAACCTTGTTGGCTGATATTGAAATTCCTATTCCTGTGCCGCAGATTATTATACCTTTGTCATGAGTACCCTTTTGAATCGCTTCCGCAACGAGCACACCATAATCGTTATAATCAACAGATGTAACACTATCACATGTTCCTAGATCTTCATAAGGTAAATCTCTTTCCTTTAAATAATCTATAATAGCGCACTTTAATTCAAATCCTGCGTGATCACTTGCAATTGCTATCATTGTTTCTACCTCCGATTATTTATTTTATATTATTGAAAGTATAAAGTCAAAGATATGTCAATTATTTTCTAGCTTTTTGATAATGTTTTCGACACAATATGCTATCTCCTTTGCGCAATGTTTATATGTTTCCAGACAATAGCCATATGGGTCGCTTATATCGGTTGAAACATTGCTATTGACAGGATCAACGCCTCCCGCGTTTCGAATAATGTTATCATCTGTATCCTTAAGGATGTTACTTCCATTGCTGCAGATATTGCTGTAGATATCAGTGTGTTCACTGCGCTTTTTGTCATCCGTATTAGGGGACTTTTCATATGCGAATTCTTTTAATGTGTATATTTTACAAGCATACTCAGGAAACAAGGAAAGTATAAAATGCTTGTGACCGCGGCCCATAGTGAGCACGAGAAAGGAATCCTCAATATCTGCTGTATTTATCGTATGTGCACGATGACCTTCAATATTTATTCCGTATAGCTCCTTTAAAGCGGCTGCGGCATTAATGCTTGCGGGGTCACCTTTGTAAGCGTTTAAGCCTGCCGATGCTGCTTCATAATCAAAGGAGGGACCTTTACTCATAGCAATATTGTTAAAAAGTGCTGTTGCCATTGGACTTCTGCAGGTATTCCCGCTGCATACAAACAAAACCTTCTTCATGAAAACTCCTTACAACTTAATTATATTGCCTCCTGAAGCCTTTGCCATTCGATTAACTACTGCCATTCCAATACCTGAGTTATCAGGTGCTTCAGCAAGTATCAAATCCACATCGGAAGCATCAAAATCCCTTAAGCATTTGAAAAGGTTAGCGGCCAGACTTTCAGGTGCTTTTCTTGTTCCCAGGCAGAGAACTTTGCAATGCTCAAATAGATCCTTTCTATACTCTCCTGCTGTCTCTTCAGTTATCAAAACACCTACGGACATGCCGTCACCAAGGGCCTTATCGGCATGCTTAATTATTTCCTTTGCTGCAAGGGAGGCTTGACCCTGAAAAAGGATAAATGGAGCTCTGGGAGCATAATGACGGTACTTCATACCAGGAGAACGAGGTGGAGTAGAACTGTTTGTTCCGGTAAGAGCGGTATCTGTACTCACTTTGCCCAAAAGGTCTGCCAATTGTTCACGTGTAATTCCACCCGGGCGAAGAATTATGGGAGGGTCAACGGTAACGTCAAGCACTGTTGACTCAAGCCCAACCTGTGCGCTGCCTCCATCTATTATAACATCTACCTTGCCGGATAAATCCTCTATAACGTGCTTTGCCAAAGTAGGGCTTGGACGGCCGGAGCTGTTTGCGCTGGGAGCGGCAATGGGAAATCCGGATTTTCTTATGAGCGCCTGAGCAATAGGATGAGAAGGCATTCTGATGGCAATGGTATCAAGTCCTGCCGTTATTTTTAGTGGAATCTTATCTGATTTTGGCATTACCATGGTAAGGGGACCTGGCCAGAAAGCACGCATAAGCTTTTCTGCTGAAGCGGGCACTGATCTCACTAAACCTTCCAGGTCTTCAGGCTTAGCGATATGCACTATCAATGGATTGTCAGATGGCCTTCCTTTAGCCTTGTAGATATTTTCCAGGGCATTTACATCAAAGGTGTTGGCACCTAAACCATATACAGTTTCGGTTGGAAATGCAACCAAGCCGCCGCGTCTTATAATTTCGGCTGCGTGATCTAGCTGCTTGTCCCAGTCGGGAATGTTTTGATCTATCTTAATTATTTCTGTCTTCAAAATCAGGTTATCTCCCTCTACGTTAGTATTACCACAGAGGATAATACATTTCGCAGCGCTTCGATATGAAGCTGTTTGTGTCCTCTGTCAGTTATATAATGATACTATTATACCACATAATATGCCCAATATATTTCCTATTGAGGATAACCTGCCAAGATATAATTTTTTTGATTCCGGAACAAGCTCGCCATAAACGATATAGAGCATTGCTCCACCGGCAAAGCCGAGACAGGAGGATGTAAGAAGGTTTGAAATCTCACCGAGCATTGCACCAAGTAGTGCCCCAAGTCCCATGGGAACACCTGAAAGGATTGTTAATGTAAAGGCTTTCATTTTGGAGAACCCTCCGGCACGCATAGGGACTGCCATTGCGATTCCTTCGGGTATATCATGTATTACTATCGCTGCAGTTATAGTGAAGCCAAGGCTCATTGAAGCTTCAAAGCCTGAACCCACAGCAAAGCCTTCGGGAAGGTTATGCAGAGCTATAGCTATGGACATCAGGACCCCGGCCTTAAGTAGGCCTGAACCCGAACTCTTTTTAACCATATCTGTTTTTTTTAGCAGACTTTCTATGACGACAACAATAATTATCCCTGCCAGTACCCCGGCAAGAGTACAAAATGTGCCGCCAAGTTCGAAGGCTTCCGGCAGAAGCTCAAAGCAGACGACAGATGTCATAAGCCCTGCAGAGAATTCTAGAATCGTGCTCATAGCACGGTTGCTTGTATTCTTTATAAAGAAAGCGGAGGCACCGCCTATGCCTGTACCTAATAGACCGGAAAAAAGCCCGAAAATCGTTATTTTTATCAAATGCTCCACTATTGTATCCTCCGAATAGAATAAGATTTTGTCCATGAGACATCCTTATATAATTCTATTCGAAGGTAAGCAGGTTTATTATTAGATAAATGATGAAAGATATGTATTTAATTAATCCTCATCGTATGAAGCATTACCAAGCTTTTCAGCTTGATCTGCTGTAATCAGGGCATCAATTATCTCATCCATATCTCCGTCAAGGATCTCATCTATTTTATATAAGGTAAGGCCAATTCTGTGATCGGATACTCTGCCCTGGGGGAAGTTGTATGTGCGAATGCGCTCGCTTCTGTCTCCGGTGCCGACCTGGCTTTTTCTCGCTTGAGCAACGTCAGAGTGCTGTTGCTGCTGAGCTATCTCAAACAACTTTGAACGTAAGACCTGCATAGCCCGGTCCTTATTCTTATGCTGTGAACGCTGATCCTGACAGGTAACTACAATGCCTGTAGGCAGATGTGTTATACGTATGGCAGATTCTGTTTTATTTATATGCTGTCCGCCTGCTCCTGAAGCTCTGTAGGTATCTATTTGCAGATCATTCGGATTTATCTCTACATCTACATCGTCGACCTCGGGAAGAACTGCGACTGTAACAGTGGAGGTGTGTATTCTTCCGCTGGATTCAGTTGATGGAACACGCTGCACTCTATGAACACCGCTTTCATATTTGAGTCTGCTATATGCGCCCTGAGCTTCTATTGAAAATACAACTTCCTTTATGCCCCCGATCTCAGTTTCGCTAATATCAACGATTTCTGACTTCCAGTGGTGGCGTTCTGAATATCTTGTATACATTCTGAAAAGATCTGATGCAAAAAGTGCAGCTTCTTCTCCGCCTGCTCCACCTCTGATTTCAACTATAACGCTGCGGTTATCGTTGGGATCCTTAGGCATGAGCAGAAGCTTCAGTTCCTTCTCTGTCTGCTCCAGCTTTGACTGCGCTTCATCATACTCCATCTGAACCAGTTCGCGGAAATCCTTTTCCAGAGAACCCTCCAGAAGCTCCTTGGCTTCGGCGATATCATCTTTAATTTTCTTGTACTCACGATATTTATCTACAATCTCACCAAGCTCGGAGAATTCCTTCATAAGCCTGCGGTATTGGTCCTGGTCTGCAATTACAGCAGGATCGCTTAGTTTGAGATTTATTTCTTCATATCTGTTTTCAGTAACATCTAGCTTGTCGAACATATAACACCTCAATATAAATAGTCGATTTAATATTATAACACAGATATCTGCTATTATCTACTACTAAACGTGACAGGAACCGGTAAACGCTTATCTGCAAATTCCGTAGACATGTTAAGCTGGCCGCTTCGTTATGTTACACTGCTCGCCCATGTATCCTAAGTATAGCAGGTGCTCACATCTAACTATGTGCCTGACAGTATGACTATGGAGTAATAAACATAAATGTCTTTCATCTTTGCAGAAAAACTATAACAGTGCTACTTTAAAATCTGTTTCTACAAATTGTACTGCCGTTTCTTACTTATACTGCAAAGCATCTCCAAGCAAACTCCACTTAAAAAATAAAAAGGAAGGTACCGCAAATCTATATGTGATACCTTCCATAGTGTATTGTATTGGGCTGCTTGAGATTATTATTTGATTATTTCGATATAACCGTTTTGTGTTTCTGCAACGATGTTAACCTTATTAGCACTGCCTGCATAATTTTCAGTTTCAGCTTCAGCCTGCTTTCCAAAGCTATCTGCTCTCATGCCATTACGGTACAGAAGGTTAGGAATAAGAAGGTTTATACCACCGTTTGAAGTGCGGGCAGAGACCTTATATCCTGTATCTTCAGCTGAGTCGTTCATGTTAGCCTTGATATCTGCATTCTTTGTCTTAAGAGTAAGGTTTATTTCGTTAGAGCCATTGTACTGCTGAAGATTTTCAAGCATTACCTTACCATTAACAGAGGACGCTCCCAGCTTTTCAGCCTTTACATTCTTAACTTCCACAATTGAATTCTGAGTGTCTATTTTAATTTCGCGGCCGATGAGGTAATTAACAGTTACTTTTGCATTTTTTGTCTCAGCGGTTATTTTGTCGCTGTTTACACCCATCAGATCGATTGCACCATTTCTGGTAACGCAGATGAATTCAGCAGAAATAGTATCTTCAACGCTTATTTTGCTGTTCTTTGTTTCGAGTAAAAGCTTGTTAAGCTTAACTGCAGGTACAAAAACTTCGTAGGAAACGCTCAGGTTGAAGGTATCCGGTTTGGCAAGCCTTAATGAGATGACGTTTTCCTGATTTATGAAGGTCAGAACATTCTCTGCATTTGCCTGTGGAGTGCGGATCTTTGCTTTAACTATTATCTTTTCTTCATCATGCTTTCTGATAAATATCTGACCATTTGTTGCTTGAAGTATTAGGTCTGCTCCTGCGGCTGCCGGTGCCTCATATATCTTTTCTATCGTAGCACAGCTGCCGAAGATATTAAAAGCACCTGTATCTACAAAGCTTCCTACGAAATCCACAACCTTGTCGACAACTCCAAGAGTAGCGGTTGTGACATCCTTGCCGATTTTTTCAGCCTTTGCACTGAAGTCATCAACCATTTTATCGAAGTCCTTCTGGTTGTAGTTCTTTGATATTTCGTTCTTCCATTCGGATATTCTTTCTCTGCATTTTGCAACTTCATCGTAGTAGTTGCGCTGAGGACGACTGTAATTTCTTGATGGGCCTGACTGATTGCTTCCGGACTCTGTGTTTTGCTTCTGGTCAAGTGCCTCGAGAAGCTTAGCAGCTTCGTCGCTGCTTATTCTGCCTTCCTGCACCATTTTAAGTATCATCATTCTTTCTTCACTAATAGACATATAAATACCTCCTAAAAAATTTTGTTTTTCTTTTTGTGGGCTGCTAATTTGCAATGCCCTTGAGTCTTTTAAACTTTGAACGTTTATACCTTTTTTGTCATAACGAATACTTGTACTTCTGTCCTTTTGTTCTTTTCGAACCTTTGAGTGTTTTATTACGCTCTACCACTACTCCTTGAGCTGCTTCAATGCCTCTTCCACCGAAAGCTCTCCGCTTCCGATCTTATCCAGTATTTCCTTGCGCCGCTCTGAAGCCTCGTAATCAGCGTAGCTGTCATCGGGAGCATTACTGTAACCAAGAGCATTGGCTGCCTCTTCAAGCTTGTTTTTAACAGTAGGGTATGAGATACCAAGTTCTTTTTCCACCTCTTTAATATTGCCTCTGCATTTTATGAAGGTTTCAATGAAGTTTTTTTGATCTTCTGTCAGTCTGCAAAACCTGCATAGCCTGAAATGACCTTCTATTTTTGTTCCGCACGAATTGCAGTTCAGAGCTGTAACTTCAGTATCTTGCCCACATATCGGGCATTTTCCCAATGCTTCCTTTAACATACGTTTTCTCCTTATCTATATTAAGATACACCATAGCTCAATTAATAGTATTAACAATATTACTAAATTAATTAATCTATGATATATGCTATTATTGTCTATTCAATTTGTCAAGGAACAATGCAAAAATAATTAAAATATTTAATCAATATATTAATATTTTTAAGTACACAATTAAATATACGGAGAGTCACTAAAAATGTTTCATAAATTTTGAAAAAAATTTAACTTTTAAGAAAGCATCAGTGTTGATCCAATTTGATTTTTATTACGAGAATTGAGAGGTACCACTTCGAATGTATTATGACTAATAAGTGTAAAGCCTAGATCATCTGTATCAACATTTTTTTGATTGGAACATGCCTTATCTATTGACATTAAACCAAAAAACCCGAAGTCTTCTCAGACTCCGGGCTTATAACATTAATTACAGTTCTCTTCGGCCTTCAAGTGCTTTTGCCAGCGTCATCTCGTCGGCATATTCTAGATCACCGCCCACAGGAATTCCGTATGCTATTCTGGTTATTCGTATCCCTATTGGCTTAAGCAGCTTTGATATGTACATTGCAGTTGCTTCACCTTCTACGTCGGGGTTTGTTGCGAGTATAATCTCGCGTATGCCGCCTTGCCGTATCCTGTGAAGCAGCTCCTTGATTCTTATATCTTCGGGACCGATTCCTTCCATTGGAGAAATTACTCCCTGCAGAACATGGTAAAGGCCCTTAAACTCACGAATTCTTTCCATTGCAACAACATCCTTAGGATTCTCCACGACACATATAATACCCTGATCGCGGTTGGCACTGCTGCAGATAGGGCATGGATCAGCTTCTGTAAGGTTGCTGCAAATGGAACAGTAATGAGTTTTCAGCTTGGCATTTCTTATAGAATTTGCCAGGCTCTCGACCTTTTCCGCAGGGAGATTGAGGACATGAAAAGCAAGCCTCTGGGCGGTCTTGTGACCGATGCCCGGAAGCTTTTCAAATTCCTCAATCAGCTTTGCTACCGGAGGTGCATAATAGCTGCTCATTAGAACATCCCGCCAAGTCCGCCCATACCGCCGGTTATTTTGGACATTTCACTGTTGACCATTTCGTCAGCCATACGAAGGGCCTCATTAACAGCAGCCATAACCAGGTCCTGCAGCATTTCAACATCATCTGGATCAACAGCTTCTGGATTTATAGTAATACTCTTTATCTGCTTTTTGCCGGTTGCGACAACTGTGATCATGCCGCCTCCTGCTGTGGCCTCAACTTCCTTATCCTGCAGCTCGGCTTGCATTTTTTCCATATCTCTTTGCATCTTCTGAGCCTGCTTCATGAGGTTGCCCATATTGCCTCCACCAAAACCGCCAGGAAAACCGCCTTTTGCCATTGTAATACCTCCTACGATAATATTCGCTAACATTATACTTTAATATTACTGCTTAACACAAGGGTGAACTTATTGGCTACAGCACAAAAATCATTCATCTATTATTTCAAGGGGAATACCGGTGCTATCCGCAATATCCATGGCTTTCTTCACCAAATCTTCGTTACCGTGGGAAACTGTCTTTTTAACTTCTGTACTTATCTTTTGCTCATCAATACACTTTGCTTTCATGTCTTTCCCTGTAACCTTAAGTAAAGCTTCATTAATAAGATCCATATGTTCAGGCTTTGATAATAATGTCTTTGTAAAACCATCCTTTTGACTGAAAACTAAGCCTATGGTCTTATCATCAAGTTGTACAGCTTTTGCATTATGCAGGAAGGAGAAGACCTTCATTCTTCCCATGCTTCTAAGATAATCCATGACCTTTGGCCATTGCTTGAATTCATCGGCAGTATTTGGATTGACATTATCAGCTTTATTACCGGCTGAAGCCGAAACGCCGGAGGATACTGAACCGCTTCCTGAGGATGATGTTGAGGCAATGGGGTCGACTGGTGGTACCGCATCCTGCTGAGTGCTTCTGCTTAAACGGTTCTCCTGCTGCTCGGAATTACTATCGAGCTTCGCTGCAGATGATACCTGATTTATTGCAATATTTCCGCTATTGATGCGTTCTTCTATCGCCTTAAGCCTGTCAAGCACATCAGCATCATCAGTATTTTCACTCCCGCAGAGCTTTATAAGCATGACCTCAAGAAGGACTCTGGGGTTAGATGCCCATTTAAGGCTGGATTCAAGCGTTGAGAGCTCCTTGATGTACCGAGTTAGTTTTCCCTGGGAAATAATCGCCGATTGCTTCCTCATTATGTCAAGTACAGCTGCAGGCGCATCGACCAGAGTCTCACATTGCCCGTTTGTTACCTTGCATATGAGAAGATTTCTGTAGTATAAAACAAGGTCTGAGGCAAAATGAGATATATCACGACCATCCATAATGAGGCAACCTATATTTTCAAGTATCTTTGGGATATCTCCATCAAGCATACTGTTCACAAAATCAGTTAGAAATGTATCATTTACTATGCCGACTACTGACAGTACATCATCATATCCTACGCTGCTTCCTCCAAGAGAGATGCATTGGTCGAGCAGACTTATTGCATCTCTCATTGCTCCATCTGACATACGGGCGATAAGTCTTGCGGCATCGTCATCGAGTGAAGTTCCGCAGGCTGTTGCTATTTTATCAAGCCTTTTTACTATGCTTTCCTGTGAAATACGTCTGAAATCAAATCTTTGACACCGTGATAATATAGTTGCAGGCAGCTTATGCGGCTCAGTTGTAGCCAGTATAAATACCACATGCTCCGGAGGCTCCTCAAGTGTTTTCAGAAGTGCGTTGAATGCGCCGGTAGAAAGCATATGAACCTCGTCTATAATATAAACCTTGTATTTTGCTTTTGTCGGTGCATATATTACCTCGTCCCTTATAGAACGTACATTGTCCACACTGTTATTGGAGGCAGCATCAATTTCCAGCACATCAACACTGCTACCATCAAGTATTTCACGGCAAACATCACATTCATTGCAGGGGTCTCCGTTATTGGGATTGATGCAATTTATCGCCCTTGACAATATATGAGCCATTGTTGTTTTTCCAGTGCCTCTTGTGCCGCAGAAAAGATAAGCATGAGCAATCCTGCCTGTAGCAACACTGTGCCTCAGAGTTTTTACTACATGCTCTTGTTCTACCACATCTTCAAAGCGGGTGGGACGCCATTCTCTGTATAAAGCAATATATGCCATTAATTGTCACCTCGCTAGTTAGCTATAAGAATAATATGCCATTTGTGTTTTTGGCTTTGCTTCTTGGTAAGGAAATATTTCTATAACCGAAAACCTTCCTTATTAACATAGGCGTTATAATAACCGCCATTACTGTGTTATGTAGTTATTATATCATAGTAAGAGGACTTAATGTTATAATACGCTTTACAAAAAAAGAATGGAGGCTGTATAAGTCTCCACTCTTTTAAATATTTAATTGGCCGTGCACCTGTTGTCGACTTACTTCTATAAACGTTACCCATATGGACGGCTCTAACCAGGTATCCTCGCGGCACACGCAAGTTACTGCTTACCGTTGCTTCCTTCCGGACCTGGCGGGGTTCACAGGCTTACATTGCGCAAGACCCAATTATCATTGCCGTTTGCATGGGGCAGACTTCACAAAAAAAAGCCTCGAACAGGAATTCAATCCTGCTGCAGCGGATTGCAGGTGCAGGGTGCCGCTACCTCCCCATCTAGCACGACCAAAGATTAACCTTGTAATTCTAGCATACACATCAGCTTATTCAGCCAGCTTGATGCGACACTTATCTATTATACTCAATATAATGAATCTAGGCAACATTTTAATTATGGTATATTATGGAAGCGTGTAAGGCAATCTCTAATGACCAAAGAAGCATGCTAAGTACCATGTAAAACTCATTATGTGTGGTGGAATATAGATAGAGGGCTATAAATGATCTGCTGCATTCGCTTTCAGAGCCTGAATCTGAGCAAAAAAATAAAGCACTTCATATAATTTATAAATAATACCGATAACATAAGTGCTTCATTAAGATGAAATAAGATCAGTAATCGTATATATTAAAAGGAGGAACAAAAATGAAAAATTAGTATTATTAACTGTAACAGCTATAGTATAGCACTTATCTGGCAGGAAATATATTAAATTTTTGTAACAAATCATTTCTGAGGGCATCTTTAAGGGACATTTTTGGAAACCTCCCGGTAAAATGAATTGGAAATTATATATATCTACAAATTCCAAGATTCCAAATATAGTTAAGAAATAAAAACGTAAGTGCTTTATCTTGTAATATCAACTAATATTGTGATAAAGTAAACATGAAACAAGATAATTCTCATAATCTATTATATGAAAAGGTGCTAGGCCTTATAAAGTTTAGTACAAGAAATATTGGAGGTGCAATATGGCTGATGTTATCGACTATAAGATTTATGGTGATGACATGCAGATGGTAGAGGTTGAGTTAGATCCTGGTGAGGCAGTCAGAGGAGAGGTTGGAGCAATGCTTTACATGGAAAGTGGCATTGTTATGCAAACCACAACTGGAGGCGGCCTTTTTAGTGGCTTCAAGCGAATGGTGACAGGAGAGAGCTTCTTCATATCTACCTTTTTCAACAATGGCAGTATGAAAAGCAAGGTGGCTTTTGCTGCTCCGTATCCCGGAAAAATTATACCACTGGATTTGAAAATGCATGGAGGTAATTTTTTGTGCCAGAAGGATGCATTTTTGTGTGCTGCAAGAGGTATTGAGGTTGAGGTAGCTTTTACAAAACGCCTCGGAGCCGGCTTTTTCGGAGGCGAAGGTTTTATTCTTCAGGAATTGAGGGGAGACGGACTCGGCTTCCTTCATGCGGGAGGAACAATAATACAGAGAGAATTGGCGCCGGGGGAGACACTACGAGTTGATACAGGGTGTTTGGTGGGCTTTGACGAATCTGTCAGCTATGATATACAATTTGTTGGAGGCTTCAAAAACGCATTATTCGGTGGAGAGGGCTTGTTCCTGGCATTGGTCTCAGGCCCGGGGACAGTTTATCTTCAGACACTTCCGCTTGCCAGGCTGGCTGACAGGATGCATGCAGCTACCAGGGGGAATACAGGTGAAACAAGGTCAAGCATAGGCGGAGACATAATTGGAAGTCTTTTTAGATAGCAAATTGTTATTAGCTTTATAATGCATTGCGCCATGATGGTTAAACATTGAAGGAGGAAATTAATGTGAAGGTACGAAAAGCGGTTATTCCCGCGGCAGGTTTGGGTACCAGATTCCTACCTGCGACAAAGGCACAGCCGAAGGAAATGCTTCCAATAGTTGATAAGCCTACAATACAATATATTGTTGAAGAAGCTATAGAGTCAGGGATAGAGGATATTCTTATAGTCACAGGTCGTGGAAAAAGAGCAATAGAAGACCATTTTGACAAATCCTACGAGCTTGAAGACATACTAAGGCGTAAGGGCGATGAGGATCTGCTTAAAGTAGTACAAGGCATTTCTAATCTGGCGAATGTCAACTATGTTCGTCAGAAGGAGCCTAAAGGGTTAGGTCATGCTATTGACTGTGCACGTGCATTTATAGGTGATGAGCCGTTTGCTGTTATGCTTGGAGATGATATTGTTGATTCAGAGGTGCCATGCCTCAGACAGCTTATGGATGTATATGAACAATACAATACAACAGTCTTAGGCGTACAGCATGTTCCTTATGAGGATATATCCAAATATGGAATTATAAGCGGCGTACAGCTTGATGAACGAATTTTCAAGATCAATGATCTTGTTGAAAAACCTGATGAAGAAAAGGCACCGTCTGATATAGCCATACTAGGAAGGTATATTATTACTCCTGACATATTTTATTTCCTGGAGAAAGCCGTGCCCGGAAAGGGCGGAGAAATACAGCTGACAGATGCTTTGAAGAACATGCTTGAACTAAGCAGCATATATGCATATGATTTTGTTGGAAAAAGGTATGATGTAGGCAATAAACTTGGATTTCTACAGGCAACTGTTGAGTTTGCTTTGAAGAGAGAAGATATATCACAGGATTTTTCGCATTATCTTAAGGAAAAGGTTAAAGACCTTTAATAATGAATTGAAGATATCGCCCCGTCACGTTTAAACAAAGAAGAGAGCTGTTCATAAGCAAAGCTTTTGAAGAGTAATAAAATAGCAGATATAGAATAACTTCATATATAAAATGCAAATAATACCTGCAAAAAGAATTGCAGGTATTATTTATGAAGAGATATAAAAAACCATTAAGGTTATTAGCAATTATTGTTATATCCATACTGGGAATTAATACGCTTGTGTTATATAGATGCTTTAGTATTTCACCGGCTGATATATTATACTTGTTTGGAAACTCAAAACACAGGACTACCGCATATTACCCGGACTCAGGCTTAAAAAAGGATGTAGAAGCTCTTGCAGAAAAAATCAATGGTGTGCATGCAATCGGGCAGACAGGTGGTAACCCTACGGGTAAAATCACTCCCGGAGCTTCCTGCGAGGGTAATACCGTTGCACGTAATTCTGATGGGAATACAAATAAAGCTTCATCTTCCTTGTATATGACGGAAAAAGAACTAATGTCTTTATATTCAATTGGGTTAACTGATAAGCTTACAGTTATATCTATCTTGTCCAAACTTGGGTCTGCAGAATTAAACAACATTATTGAGATTTCAAAAAATGGAGTGACATTAGAGGAGTATAGTGAAATCGAAAGCATTGCTCAAAGAGAGCTTTCGCCAGCGGATGTCGAGACACTCCGAAATATCGTTGATAAATACAGAATGCTCTATGCCCAAGAGGATTGAGAATAGCCTAGGGGCATAGAGCACATTATAACATTATAATATATTGTTGACAGCAGTCCTTTATACTGTACTGCTAAATTACTTTTAGGTAAGTCGTAAATGCCTAATGTCAGGATTCTATTGGCTTAAACTCATAACTCACTGTTCCACCCTGAACTGTAACTAAAACATATTGTGCTTCCTTTGAGTTTTTAGCGGAAAGGCCCGGCACTCCGTAGCCGGCTGTTGAAATATATTTAACACCCTTTTCCATACGACTCTCATTTGAATCGCCATTGAAAAATACCCATACATTTCTCAGCGTTTTCAGTCTGTAATCTGATAAGGTCTTTTTAAACAGCTCCATTTCAAGCTTGTCAGTAAAAGTGTCTGGTGATTTTGCCATAAATATAAATACATTCTTACCTGTAAATGAATCAAGATCGCCGAGGAATTGTTTCCATTGGGCAGGATCGCTGGTGCGAAGGCTGTTCTTACGTGTATCAAGCTTTATAAACCTGCTGGTCTGGTAGTCAACAGCAGAATATTTGTAGTCGACTTCCTTAGTGCCTTTCAAATCAACGTTATGGGTTGCCAGCATGACAGTATTCTTTACATTCGAGGTTATTGATTCGTGAGAAGTATTGCCTACTATAGCACCAACCTGAAGATACTTTGTCAGCTTAGTGGCAAACTTTCCTGCAAGTATGTTCTCTATGTCTGTTTGTGGAGCCTTTGACTGTCCGAGCACTGCAAACCTGAAGGCCGTTTTTGTAGCCTTGTGTAAATTCACTGTCTTATTCGCTTCATCTACAGGAACCGTATCCTTAGGAATTTCAATACCGTCGGTCGACGGATATATGCTATTAGTTAATGTCAGGTCATCAAAGTAAAGGTTCCCTGAATCAGCTACTAGATTTGTCTGAACAGTGTATATCCGATTTAACCTCGCAGGCATTTTTATGCCGCTGAGAGATGCTTCTGTGTATTTCCAGCCGGTCCAGTCCAGTGCTTTTGCCAAATCAACGACCTGCTTGTTTCCATTGGCATCTGTAAGCTCCGCGCGGAGCCAGCCGGTATTTTCGTGGTCATTATATACCTGAAGCCCCATCTTTACTGTTCCTTCATCAAGCAACAGGCCTTCGCCGGAATAAACCATATACGCTGCGCGAGACGAATCTGATTCAGGAAAATCATAGGTAAGTTTTCCTGAAGAACTGCCTGATACTGCAAACTCCGAGGTTAAAGCATAAGCGCCCTTGACGGTATCAGGGTATGAAACAAAGGAGCTGTTAAGGTTTTCAAAATCGTCGGCTATATGAACCTTGGTTTCGGCAACTGATAGAGCACAGTAGGCTTTTGCACTGGCAAAGGAGGCTTCGATAAAGCCTGCGCCATTCTTTGCAGCAGTAAAGACTCTATTATTGAAAGTACCTAACTTGCCGCTCACAGACCATTTAATGTCAGCCGGATCTATATCAGCCTTGTAGCCTCTCAGGTTTTCGCCTATTATTTTAAAGGTATGAGTCTTGCCAACAGATGTCTTTATACTGTTTGGCGTTAGTGTAAGTCTTGCGGGTTCCGATAATACGCTTATATCAATTGATCCGCTTACCGTACCTATTTTAGCGGTTATTCGTCCTTCGCCATATGTAGTGGGCTTAAATACATTATCGGTAAATTTGCCCTTTACACCCGAAGAACTCCACTTAACGCTGCTCAAGTCTACATCTATAGGATTGTTATAGTTATCATAGCCCTTTACGGTAAATGCTCTGGTTGTGTTAGTAAACATATATTTATCTGTTGTTTCAACTAGTAGTGAAGCTAGCTTTCCTGCCGGGGCAGAGGTAAAAACTCCTATTCCGGTCGATACGCTTCTTGCTGATCCGTCCGAGGGCAGATTAATAATGCTTACACCGCTGTCTCCGACAGCTCTTGCCACCATTGTAGTAGAACCACCGCCATCCATGGATATTGCATTATAGGCACCTATACTTTGCATATACGAGGCCATATCCTTCATGCTCATTCCTATGCTGGCAGTTTGCCTGCCATCAACTGTTACCATATATAGAAGCTTCCCATCCTTTGAACTGCCAATGGCAGTTTTAGGGCTTGCACCTGTTACGTCTGATGGGGAGAATGAGAATTTTGAAGGAATTTTCCCACTATCAACCAAAACGCTGCCGCCTGATACAGACATCTTTATATCTGTCCAATTTGGAGCAGAAGCTATATCAAAGGATATGCTGTCACCGATGGCAAAGGCTGCTTGCAGCTTTTGTGCACCTTCTGTCCTTGTGACTACTACAAAGCCGTTTTCAGGAATAGCAACTCCCGGTTGAGCAGTTAAAATTTTAGTCACTATGCCATTTTCCACCACCATTTGTACTACATCAGGTATATCTGTGGTTGCTCCGCGTGATATTGTGCCCCATTTTCTGTCAAATACGCTGATATCCTTGAAATTTGAACCGTTAATCTTGTTATACTGTGCTACAGGAAGCTTAACTCCGCTTGAGGATATTAGGTTCATATCAGATTTCCAGTAGTTCAGCATTACATCATTGAGTTTTGTCAAAGATAAGGATGCCATGGAATTACTATATTTATTGATATCGTTTGATGCACAGATAACATCAGAGGACTTTATTATTGTTCCGACCGGATGGCCAAGAGATCCTCCATCATAGGAAAAAAAGCTGGCATTTACAGCTGCTACTGCATTAGCTTGTTGAGCTAGCTTTTTAACACCGGCAAGCTTGCCTATAGATTCATTATTTGACAAGGTATCGACGTTTATGTATTTATCTGATAGATCAACTGTCAGTATATTTATGTTATACCATCCATCGGTAGTGAATTTTACATCGTTTTGAAGCGTAACACCTTTAGTAATAGTCTGCTTGTCTGTTTTTTGATATATAATATCTGAGCCTGCGGCATCAACATTTTTTACGGCAATGGGCGATATTGCCAATGCTGCGGCCGCAATTACCGCCGCCAATAACTTAATTTTTCCTTTGTGTATGAACATTTTCCCCTCCGTTTAAGTATGCCATCCATCTATACCGGATCTCTTTATGGCACCAAATATATTGCTTTTAATTTCCCTGTTATCGGCAGAAAGCTCATGCAGCAGTTCTTTAATATACTGGCGCTTTGTATGGCCATTTGCAGCACAGGGATTTTGCACGACCTGTATTCCGCTCTGCTTTATGAATGCCTTTATCTGTTTCTCCTCTACATAAATAAGAGGCCTTATGACAAAGAGTCCCTTTTTGTCCAGATAGGTAACAGGAGAAAATGAGTGTATACGCCCTTCATAAAAAGTGCTTAAAAGAAGTGTTTCAATTGCATCATCACGATTATGAGCAAGAGCTACTTTATTACAGCCTAAACGTAAGGCGGCATTGTTCAAAGCACCGCGTCTTAGATTAGCGCACAGGGAGCAGGGGTTTTTCTCCTGCATTGACTCAAAAACTATCTTGCCTATGTATGTATCCTCAATTGAATATTCTACTCCGATGTCATTACATAACTGAGCAACAGGGGAAAAGTCCATTTCACCAATGCCCATAGCTAACGTTACGGCTCTGAGCTCGAATTTGACGGGGTAAAAGTCCATCAGCTTCCTTAGTGCAACCAGCAGTGTCAAACTATCCTTACCACCTGAAATACCTATTGCTATTCGGTCACCTTCACTGATCATGTTATAATCTTGAATAGCTTTTCTGACCTGCCCTAAAATCCTTTTAATGCAAAACACCCCTAAACATAACTGCCTGAGCAGTAAACAGGTACCATAATATTGAATAAGGTTCCGATCCTTATAATTGTTGCCAATTATAAACCTTATTTATACTCTCTAAGAACATGCATAACTTAAAAATACCGCTGAATGCGGGTTTCCTTTGCTTTCAGCACATATTCCAGAATTATGTGTCTACAGGTATATTATAGTTCATATGGATAGACGTATCAAGTTAACGTTTTGTTACAGCTTTCTTAAAAATAATTTACAGCAATATGCTTGATATTGATAGTAAAAGCGTCTATAATGTACCTACAGTAAGAAATTTAAAGCTATTGAAGCGAGAATGACGGAAACAGTTGTCTGTTGGCTTTTAGTATCTTGAATAAAAGCAGAGTGTATAGTAAAATAAACTCTGCGCCAAAAAAACTGAAATTTATCAATCGGGGTGTAGCGCAGCTGGTAGCGCGCTTGGTTTGGGACCAAGATGCCGCAGGTTCAAATCCTGTCACTCCGACCACAGACTGTCTGAAAACCCGCTATTTTAGCGGGTTTTTTGGCGCATTTGAAGTTATTTTGATTGTGTTTTGACCTGACCTGAAGAAAACCAGAACTAAAATACAGAAATATCGAAAGGCAGTAATATCAAGCGTCAGT
>JAEYRB010000013.1 GCA_023409735.1 Bacillota bacterium
GAAGGTCACACCCGTTCCCATACCGAACACGGCAGTTAAGCTTCTCAGTGCCCAAGATACTTGGCTGGTAACGGCCCGGGAAAATAGGTCTCCGCCAGATTTATATCAGAGCCCTGTGTAAACAACACAGGGCTTTGTTTTGTTTATTAGGCACCCCTCACATCACAGAGAAATGATTAGTAAAACACTGCACAAAACTAAATTAATCCGGTCTCAAATAGAGAGGTTCATTTTTCTTCCGTGAATATTGACCTCTTCTGAAAACTTACCACTAAGGTTAAAAGTATGATTCATTGGACCACGTCCTTTACCCAAATTGAGCATAGCTGCCAAAGCACCTGAGATATACTCCTTTGACCTCTGTACTGATGAAAAAATATCAAAGCCCTTTGCAAGATTTGATGCGATCGCGCTTGATAAAGTACAGCCCGTTCCATGCGTATTAGGATTGTTTATACGCAGGCCTTTAAACCATTGGTAATGTCCATCTATGAACAAAAGATCATTTGCGTCGTTTAAATTATGACCGCCCTTGCATAATACAGCACAACCATGAGCGTCGCTTATTGCTTTAGCAGCCTTAATCATATCGCTTTCATTATGTATTGATATTTGTGATAATACCTCTGCTTCAGGAATATTTGGTGTAATAATTGTCGCTATAGGCAGTAGTTCATTTTTAAGTGTAGATATTCCAGCATCATTGATAAGCTTTGACCCACTTGTTGAAACCATCACTGGATCAATGACGACATTGTCGGCCTTAAATTCTTTTAGTCTGTCAGCTATTATTTTGACCAATTCGCTTGATGATACCATTCCAATTTTTACTGCATCAGGACGAATGTCGTTAAATACATCGTCCAGTTGCTCCCTTAAAAAATCTGGAGTAACCTCCATTATGCCTGTTACGCCGGTCGTATTCTGTGCAGTAAGAGCAGTAATTGCGCTCATTGCAAAAACACCATTCATAGTCATCGTTTTTATGTCTGCCTGAATACCGGCGCCTCCGCTGGAGTCACTTCCGGCGATTGTTATTGCTGTTTTCATTGATTGTCTCCTTATAACTAATTAGCATTATTTTTTATTGCGTCAAAAAGTGGTGCCCCGGTTTGCTGCCCAACAAACTCCAGACTAAATCCTTGAGGCATACTTCCAAAAACTATCAAAATCATGGAAATCTGTCATATAGTAATCAGCGCAGTGTTTGATCTCATTTTTATAATTCTTGCTTGACTCATCTTCGACTGCGACTGTCCTGAATCCGGCGGAAGAAGCAGAAAGAATTGCATGAAGGACATCCTCAAATACAAATATAATTTCCGGGTCAATGTTCATATATGTGGCTGCTTTACGGTATATAAATGATTCCTTTTTACTTGTATTAAGTTCTGTACAAGTAAAAATCTGCTTAAAGTAATTATGAATATTTAGTCGTTTCAAAGCCATCTCAAGCAGCTCTTTATCACCCGTAGTAGCTATGACCATAGGAACATTTTTGAGGAATAGATTGTGCAGGAATAACTGTGCGCCTGGCTTTAACCTTACTTCATAGCGGTAGTAATCAGTAATAGCACCGAGAATACCATTTTTTATCTCATCCGGGGTCACACCCAAGTCATATTGCTTTTTTAAATATGCGCTGCCTTCCTCCAAAGTCATAGTAAAGAGAATACTATTCAAGTCAGGTGCGGCAGTTTTCCCTAATTTTATGAGATACCTTGTTCCAGTGTCCTCCCACATTTTCATAGAATCCAAAAGAGTTCCGTCTGCGTCAAAAATTGCACCTTTTATCATAATGAAACCATCCTTTCGGCTAATTCTTTAAGTTTTACTGCTGCTGAACGTATATCCTTCTGAGCGAAAATCGCACTTATTACAGCAATGCCGCAAATACCACTTCCGGCAAGCTCCAGAACATTATCCCGACTTAATCCACCTATTGCTATTACGGGAATATGAACAGCTCTGCATATCTGTTGGAGCGTTTCATAGCTTACATCGTCAGCATCTTCTTTTGAGTCTGTATGAAATAAAGCTCCAACACCAAGATAGTCAGCACCCAGTTTTTCTGCAAGAACAGCCTGCTCAACTGTCTGGGCGGAAACACCGATTATCTTTTTATTCCCTATTTGTGCACGAATATCGCCTGGGCTCATATCATTCTGACCAACATGAACGCCGTCAGTGTCCACTGCTATTGCGATCTCTACATTGTCATTGATCACAAAAGGGACATTATATTTCTTACACAGTGCTTTTAAAGAAATTGCCTCTTCAATAAGCTTTTCTCTGCTAAGTTCTTTCTCGCGAAGCTGTATAAAGGTCGCTCCGCCTTTAATAGCTGCTTCTACCTGGCTATATAATGTCGAACCGTTCAGCCAGCTCCGGTCTGTGACTGCGTATAAAAGAAGTACATTTTTATCTAATTTCATAATTGGCCCCTTTTCTTAATGTCTCAGTATCCATATTATAAATGAAATCAATAATACGATTGCGGTATGTTGAGTTCCCATCTCCTATTTGCAAATTTGCAAAACCAATTTCTCCTGCCAGGCCCATTGCACATACAGCTGCCGCCGCCGCTTCTAATTTTTGTTTTGGGCTGGCTGCGAGAAATGCTGTCATCATAGCTGAAAGCTGACAACCTGTGCCTGTAATCCTACCCATTTCAGGGCGCCCATTTCTAATTACGAAACACCTTTCTCCATCCGTTATTAAGTCTATGGCTCCTGTGACAGCAACAATACAATTTGATTTTTCTGCAAAGGTTCTTGCAAAATTTATCATTTGATTTAGATTGTCTTCTGTTACTGCATCTGCAGCATTAGCGTCAACACCTTTAGTAGTACCGCTGCCTAAAGCTAAGGCCTTTATTTCGGAAATATTACCGCGGATAGCATCAAATTTGATTTCATTCATTAGTTTTAAAGCAGTATTAGTACGTAATCTACTTGCACCTGCACCAACCGGATCCAGCACTACAGCATGCCCAAGCTCATTTGCCCTACGCCCCGCTGTAAACATTCCATCAATACTTCTATTGGTGAGTGTACCTATATTAATGTCGAGTCCGCTACAAATGGTGGTAATATCATAGACATCATCAGGCTCGTCTGACATAATAGGACTTGCACCGCATGCTAGCAGTACGTTTGCAACATCATTCACTGTAACGTAATTTGTAATACAGTGGATAAGCGGCTTTGTGGTTCTCACATTTTCCAGGTAAGATTCTAGCATATTAGGTCCTCCAGCATTTAATGTAATTAAGACGATTGACATGGGAGGAGTTGTTGACTTGAATAAAGATGATAATAAAACAAAAGCAGGTATACCAATTTGTGTATATCTGCTCAATATTGCGCATTCTATATCCCTACGTTGGCATTATCCAAATCAGGTAGTGGGTCGATGGAATTGTCCATCCTCTCAGCCTGCAAAACAAGCTCCCCATTCAATTGTCATTTCAATTATATACTTATTTCTATATTTTGTATATGTCTATTTTTGCTTCTTTCCAAGGAGTGTAACAGTGTTTCTGCTAGTATTCTAGTAATGAAATTCTAATTGTTTGAAAGATACTTCTTAATAGGATGCATTTACTATGAACGGTCATTAGTTACTTCAATTAAATCTATGGTATATTTGTCTGTATCACTACTGTTCTTTGTTTGTAATTATGCTATGAAAATAAATTCTATTTAGCTTATATCATTTTTGAGTTAACATAAAGCAACCTTTTTATTTAGGGCATCTGCATGTAAATAATTTAGCAACACGACGACATGTAGGCTAACTACCGGATACATCCGCAATATATTGCGTAAAGCAATTATAAAAGAATTCTACAGCCAAGGCTCCTGTTGAGGAAACCTTTACAAACTGTAGCCTAAGTATTAAAATGTACTAAAGTATGAAAGCCAGAGGCTTGAGTATTGCAAAATTGGCAGCAATACAATAAGGTTGAAAGGATATTTATGAATAGGAAGGAATTAATCGATAATATTAGCAAGCTGAAGCAGGAGCGAAATGCAGTTATCGTAGCACATAATTATCAAAATGATGATATTCAGGAAATTGCAGATGTAGTTGGTGATTCTTTTGCACTGAGTAAATTCTGTGCTTCGAGTTCATACGATGTAATAGTCTTTTGCGGAGTGCATTTTATGGCAGAAAGTGCAAAGCTGCTTTCTCCCAATAAAACAGTTCTGATCCCGGATAAAAATGCGGGCTGTTCAATGGCTGATATGATTACTGCAGAAGCTTTGAGGGAAGCAAAAAAGCAGCACCCAGGTGCGGCTGTTGTCTGTTACATAAACTCCACAGCGGAAGTAAAGAGTGAATGTGATATATGTTGCACTTCTTCAAATGCTGTGAAGGTTATAAAATCTTTAGAGCAAAAAGACATATTGTTTGTTCCTGACTGTAATCTTGGAAGTTATATAGCGAAGATGGTCCCTGAAAAGAATATTATTCTGTGGAAGGGTTACTGCATAACCCATCATCGTATAAAGATAGATGATGTTAAAAAGGCTAAGGAACTGCATCCTGATGCCATTTTACTGATGCATCCTGAGTGTCAGGCTGACGTTCTCGAATTTGCTGACTATATTGGAAGTACAAAACAGATAATAGACTATGCTTCAAAAAGTAAAGCGGACAAATTCCTCATCGGGACAGAAATGGGCGTTATGTATAAACTGAAGAAGGATAATCCTGGTAAGCAGTTCTACTTGCTCTCTACTGGTCTAGTGTGTCCCAATATGAAAATGACGACACTTGATAATGTGTATGCAGCGCTAAGAGATATGAAGAACGAAATAGTATTAGAGAAAGAGCTTATGGAAAGGGCAAAGCTGCCTCTGGACAGAATGCTTCAGATAGAATAATGTGCGGAGAGTGAAAGAGGGAAAAAAAGTGCGAAAACATTGCTATTTAGCAGATTTTGATACAAGTACACTGAACAAGGAATACCATGACGTAATTATTATCGGCAGTGGTATAGCAGGCGTTTATACGGCTCTGGAGATACCGGAGAAGTATGACATCGCAATTCTGACGAAAGAGACACTGGATATAAGCAATTCTGTGCTTGCACAGGGGGGGATTGCTGTATCACTGGATAAAAATGATTCACCGGAGCTGCATCTCAAGGATACGCTGTATGCAGGAGCAGGCTTGTGTGACGAGGATGTTGTAAGAGTACTCGTAAACGAGGCCGCAGGAAATATTGAGCGTTTATGTGATTTTGGTGTGAATTTTGACAAAACAAAAAAACATGAGCTCTCATTATCAAGAGAGGCTGCTCACAGCATGAACAGAATTATACACGCGGGAGACACTACAGGTAAGGAAGTTCTTGATAAGCTGATTGCAGTGGTAAAAAATCGCACCAATATAAATATACATGAGAGAAATTCTGTAATTGACCTTTTTACTGAAAATGATGAGTGCAAGGGTGTTCTTGTATATGATGAAGATAAGAATAGTCTTAAGGTACTTTTATCTAACATAGTAATATGTGCAACCGGCGGCTACGGGCAGCTTTACAGTAATACTACAAACCCTGAAGTAGCTACAGGTGACGGTATTTGTATGGCATACAGGGCAGGTGCGGAGCTTATGGATCTGGAATTCGTGCAATTTCATCCTACAGTATTATACCATCCTGATAATAAAAGTTTTCTTATTTCTGAAGCTGTAAGGGGAGAGGGCGGACTGCTAAAGAACAAAAACGGAGAGCGGTTTATGCCAAACTATCACCATTTATGTGAGCTTGCACCGAGAGATGTAGTCTCAAGATCCATATTTGCTGAAATGAAAAAGACAGGCTCTGAAAATGTATTTCTTGACATAAGATTTAAGGGTAAAGAATACTTAGAAAATAGATTCCCCAATATTTACAAAACATGCCTTGGTTATGGTATAGACATGGCAAAGGATATGATACCTGTAGCACCTGCGGAGCATTATTGTATGGGCGGTATCCGTGCAGATGTACATGGAAGGACAAATATTGGAGGCCTTTTTGCATGCGGTGAATGTGCATGCAACGGAATACACGGCGCAAATAGGCTGGCAAGTAATTCATTGCTCGAAGGCCTCGTATTCGGTAGATTGATAGGAAATCAGGTCGAAGAAGTTTTAAAGAATAAAGGAAGAAATGTAAAATTTAAAGATATTGCTAACGATACAGACAGAGAGAGTATGGATCTTGACAGAAAAAATGAAATTATGGCGATCCAGAAAATAATGACCAAGGATGTTGGCATATTAAGAGATAAGGAAGGGCTGGAGGATGCCCTTGAAAAAGTCAGTGCCTACAGAAAGAAGTATGCTGATATAAAAAACATCAAGCTTATTGATTTTGAGCTCCAGAATATATTGCTATTGTCGGAAATGGTAATAGAATCTGCGCTTGAACGAAAAGAAAGTAGGGGTGCGCATTTCAGGGTGGATTATGACAAGACGGATGATGAAAACTGGAAGAGGCATATTATAAAGAGGCTACAATAAACTGCCGCCTCTTTGAAACGCAGCTAACGAAATGAAATTTTTCTACAATCGAAGAATTTCATTAAGAACAGAGGCGTTATAAAGAGGTGTTATAAAGGTTATAAAAGGAGGACAAAATGTTTGACAGCTTTTACTATGATGATTTAATTAAGACTGCCTTAAAAGAGGACATGCCATTAGGTGATATAACTACAGAAAATACCGTAAAGCCTGGTACAAGAGCTAAGGCAGTACTAATTGCCAGGCAGGATGCGGTAATTGCCGGACTTGACATATTTGAAAGAGTATTCAAGCTGCTGGGACAGGACACATCATTTACACGCCATGTAAATGACGGGGATCATGTAAAAAATGGCTTTGTGTTTATGGAATTTGAGGGAGATGCATCTGTGCTGCTTAAAGGTGAAAGAACAGCCCTGAATTTTCTTCAGCACCTTTCAGGTATAGCAACAAAAACTTCAGAGTTTTGCAGGGCGGTAAAGGGTTTACCGGTAAAAATAGTTGATACAAGAAAAACCATACCCGGGCTAAGACATCTGGAGAAATATGCTGTTAAGGCAGGCGGAGGTTCTAACCACAGATTCTGTCTATCAGACGGAGTTCTGATAAAGGACAACCACATCATGGCTGCCGGTGGTATAAGTAAAGCAGTTGAGCAGGTAAGGAAAGGAATACCTCACTCGGTCAAGATAGAGGTGGAGACAGAATCGCTTGAGCAGGTTCAGGAAGCTTTGGATGCAGGCGCTGATATAATTATGTTTGATAACATGAGCCATGAAATGATGAAAAATGCTGTAAAGCTGGTAAATAAACATGCTTTGACAGAAGCCTCGGGTGATATACATCTTGATAGTGTACGCGCTGTGGCAATGACTGGAGTTGATATAATTTCAATAGGCGAACTAACTCATACAGTTAAAGCTGCGAATATCAGCATGCGGTTTATATAGAAATTGTCAATTCATTGTTAAGTCAAGATGTAATGACGACCTGTGGATAAAACAGAAACTTATCCACAGGTTTTTTGCTTATTAACAAACATAAATATTGTCAAACCTTAAAACCTAGATAAATAGCATGTTACAAGGCGGAGCTATTAGAGCGAAACAATCCACAGGCATGTGGATTACCGGTGGAAAATGCCTATAAAACTAGTAATTTGGGACTTGTAAGATGTTGATAATTATGTTTGGACAAATTAATTCACAAATTAATTATCTTATTTACTTATGATGGAATACACAGCGAAAAAATGTAAGTAAGGAATATATAAAACAATATATGAAAAGTATATGCAAGTTTGTTAGATATTAATGCGACTATCTTTTCTAATACAGGAGAAAATAATTTAGCATCAAACTTTGATTTATTAAGGGAGGTAACGCGATGAAGGTTAAAGATATAATGACTAAAAATGTGGCTTATATAAAGCCGGATTCAACGGTTACAGATGCTGCCAAGCTTATGCAGCAGCACAATGTCGGTTCAATTCCCGTATGTGACCAGAACGGTGTAGTAGGTGTTGTAACTGATCGTGACATTGTAGTAAGAAATGTCATTATGGGCGCAGACCCAAAAGTAACACCGGTCAGCAATATCATGACCACAGGGATTGCAACAGTATCCTCCGATACTGACGTTGCCGCAGTAGGTGATATAATGTCCAAAAATCAGATAAGAAGAATACCAGTTGTTGACAACAACACATTGGTAGGAATAGTTGCTCTGGGTGACCTTGCGGTAGACAGACGTTTTGACGTAGAGGCATCTGTTGCTCTGACCGATATATCTCAGCCTGTCAAGTAGTAGCTGTGTAAAGAGTATAGAAATTGGATGCCCAATGAATCAAGGTGCTGCAATTATGAGGGGAGCTTATGCTCCCCTTGTAATGTTTTTACTTTGTAATTATACCTTATAATATAATATCATGGGTTTGACTTAATAATGGTGATCATAAGTACATCAAAGGATTATAGTGACAAATTTAATCGAATAGATATCACACATAACAATGTCGTCACTATCAATAGGTCTCAACAGAATATAGCTGGCTCCAACTGAAACAAGAGTCCCTGTTCTATCCGTTAAGGTATTTGTACCAATTAGAAATTCAACCCTCATCCTTTTGCCTATTGCAGTCCTTAGAAAACCGGGTGTATATAATGTGCTTGCCAGAGTAATCGGCATCTGTAAAGCAGGGTTCTCACTGGGAACCTGTACGACGTTAGGAACGCCACCAACTGTAGGATATAGTGGAGTAGGTGTCCCGCCTGTGGGATATCCGCTAGGAATAGATAAAGGCTGGCTGCTTTGTAACCCGCTTTGCATACTGCCTTGAATTCCATTTTGCATGCCGCCCTGCAATACACCTGCTAATCCTCCCTGAGCAGTGCCTTGCATACCATTGTGGACAAATGCATTTGCATTTTGCATCGAAGATGGCTGTGGATAATTATTAAATGAGCCGCATGTGACCGGCATAAATTCTGAGGACGGCTGCTGCATTTTGTTTATCATATCAGGTCTATAAACCACTTAAATCAACTCCCTAATAATCTTTTTACGTAACCTTGCTGATTTTATGTTTCATAGTACAGCTCTGTAGGCTGGTAGAAGCAATGTTCGTTTATGCGGTTAAATAAGCTTCCCGTTCCGTTCCGTGGAAAAATATCTGAGCATACAGGACTAAACGGGTTGTAGTACCATAAACAGGGAGCTACTTCACCCAGAACATTGCCTGCTAGTGCCCAGTCAGCAACATCATAATGTATTTGCTCAGGAGGGCAGGACCATACATTCTGAGGGTTAATTTCTCCGTATACTATATCCATCATGCATGTGAACTGGTATGGCTGCTCAATAACTCTACGTAAGTTACCTTGACCGATCCTTTGATATTCACCATACGCAGTATGCACACGGTTCATGACAACTGTAGCAACTGCCTTCATACCATTGATGCCTTCACCGCCGGCTTCGCATTTAATTAGTCTTGCAAATAATTCTCGCTCACTGAAAGCCATAAAATCACCTTCGATACAGTATATTAACATAATATGCAAAAAGTGAACTTAATAATAAAACAGATAAAAAAATGTTATTTGGGTACTATATTATCGTACGCAGATAAAGGATTTTTCATAATAAAGGAGGTATAGCTGTGAGTAGACGAAAAAGTATGATGTCTGAGCAGTTGAAGCAGGAAATTGCAAAGGAGCTTGGGGTCTACGATACGGTGAAAGCTGAAGGATGGGGTTCTGTTTCATCAAGGGATTGCGGAAACATTGTTTCCAAAGCTATTGAAATGGCGGATAGAAGTGTTCAAGGCAAATAGCTCCTTATATCTGACGTAAAGGAGGCCGGTCTTTAGGACCGGCTTTCCTATTGTAAATCTATAATTAATATTTTCTTTATTCTATATATAATATGTTGATAATTACTTGTGGATGTATATACAATAATTTTACCTGGAGCTATTATTTTTCAGTTAAACTTGTCATCTAGTAAGAAATGTCATGTATGTACAAAAGCATAATTACAAAATTGTAAAAATACAGTAGACGACTATTACATTAATCTTATAAAATTTCCCAACAATATGCACTTCGTTGTTGAATCAGTGTCCAACTGGTGATATAATTATACATGTTTTATTATGGGTGTTCTTTCATCAAATGCAAGCACCTGTATTAAGCGTTTTATATTACAGGCATCATTTCAGTAAGCGCAGACAGGTCTAAAGTGTCAGGTAATAAGCAGTATTGCTTTATTGCAAATCTGTTACAATTTCTTTACACTTGATTTGTATATGTTGACTGGTAAAAATGCCGGTGATATAATCAACTTGAACTCGGGAAGGGTGCTTTTTATCCTTGCTGGAGAAAGTTGTAACGTAAGCCGGACTATATCAGAGGGGATAGGCGTGGTTCGGCTTAGCTAAAAGTGCTTATCCCAAAAATTTACGAGGAGGATTTGAGAGTATGAGAAATCTCAAAAAGTTACTTGCAGTAGTCGTAGCTATTTGCTTGCTCGCAACATTTACGATTCCTGCATTTGCCGCTGAGACTACTAAGACTGATGCAGAATATTGTGCAGAGCTTGGTATACTCAAAGGCGATGGAAGCGGTGTAGATGCCACTTACCTTGCAAAAGGTACTACAAGGATTCAGGCAGCAATAATCTATCTTAGATTATTGGGTTTAGAGAAAGAAGCTCTTGCTTTTTCATCAGAGGATAATTTTGCTGATGCTAAAGATGTAGCATGGGCAGAAGGAAGAAATGTTTTAGCGTATCTCAAGGCTCACCCAGAACTGGGATGGCTTGGAGTAGGCGCAGACAAGTTTGATCCTAACGGCGAAGCAAACGCTCAGATGATTTACAAGGTTATGCTTGAAGGATTAGGATACAAACAGGGAACAGACTTCGAGTATGCAGACGTACTTAAGTTTGCAGGTGAAAAGGGTCTCTCCAAGATCGCAGCTGTTGAAGGTCAGATAAACAATGACAATCTTGCAACTGCACTTGTAGAAGTTCTTGGCCAGAATGTTAAGGACGGAACACAGACTCTTGCTCAGAAGCTTGGCTTTGTTAAAGAAGCTACTGCTACAGCAGCAATAACAGGTGCTAAGAAGCTCACAGTTACTTTCAGCCAGGCTGTTGATAAAGCTAAAGCTGTTGTATCTGTTAAGAAGGGCACAGTAGCTGTAAACCTTGACGAGACAAAATTTGCAGATGATAATAAATCTGTAACTCTTACTACTACTACTAAGTTATCAAAGGGCGACTACACAATAACAGTTAAGGGTGTTTCCGAAACTGATATTACACTCGTAGTTGCTGCTGAGGACGAAAAGGTAGCAGAGATCAAGCTTGACAGCGATAAGGCTCCAAGATTATCAAATACTGATGCTGATGCTGCTAAGGCTACAGTATCATATCAGGTACTCAACCAGTATGGTGAAAAATTAACTGGTAAATCAGTTAACTGGACAACAACTGCTGGCTTTAACGGTAGTGATTCAACAGGAAAAATAACTCTTACATCAGCAAGTGCGTTCATACCAGGTACGATCGTATACTTAACAGGTGTTTACAACAGCGGCGCTAACGTTGCTACTATAAGCACTAAGGTAGAAATCGTTATGGCAGCACAGGCTGACAAGGTAGAGTTCAAGGGTGTTTACAGCCTTGATGATAAGAAGATAGCTGATCTGCCTGCAGGTTTTGAGGCTGGTAAGTTTGTCCTTATCTATCAGGTTAAGGATCAGTATGGTAACACAATGACTACTGATACGTATGATAGTCTCACATTTATATCCAACAACCCATTATTCGTAGACGGTACATTTGATAAATATGATGCTACTGAAATAAAGGTTGACGATGTAAAATATGAAGCAGTTAAGCTGAAACCCGGAGCTATGGTTAAGAATGGCGGATCAGTTGAGATCATGGCTATATCCAAGCTTACTGGTACAAAAGCAAGCTTCGCTATAACTGCTGACGCTCTTGCATCTGTAAAGACATTCACAATATCTGCTCCTTCAGACATTATTGCTGAGGGTGAGGACGTTGAGATTCCTTTCGCTGCAGAAGATCAGTATGGTAATGCAATAACAAACTATGAGAGCTTGAAGGAAATTACATTTACTCCAGCTTATGATGGCACATATGGACTTAGACTTATTAAGCAGAGTGATGGCAGCGCTAAATTACAGTACAAAGCAAAAGCTGACGAAGGTGCAGGCGCTAACAACGATGCATACGTTTATTTGAATTCAGTAGTTAAGGGCGGAACAAGCGTATCTAATGTTATGATCAACGTTAAGGATGCAGCTGTACCGGTAGCTATAGTTGGACTTGATTCTGATGTAGCAACAAGTATTGCAGTTAACAATATCATCAACATTACTCCTGATAAGCTTAAAGTACAGGATCAGTATGGTCGTATTATGAGCGATGATACTTTCAAAGCTTGGATAGATGGTTCTGCTAACAGTGTTGCTGTTACTTCATCTGCTGATGGAGCAATCTATATAAGCACAGATGCAACAGTAGCAACAGACGCTAAGGACGTATCACTTACAGCATCTGCTGATAAGCTTTACATCAAGGCAGTAGCTGCTGATGCTTCAACAGAAGCAGTAGTATTCAAGCTTATTGGCCTTGGTTCTGACGAAAAGAACGACGCAAGCGCTAAGTCAATTACATTTGCAAAGACTGCACAGTCTGCTTACAAGAGCTACGAAGTAGTAGACCTTGGTACAATGTATAATGACGGTGAAGCTACAGCAAAAGCAGATGCTAAGTATGACAAAGCTGTTAAGGTAAACGGCGTACTTGCAGATGGCACAAAGGTAGAATTACCAACTTCTGACTATGTTATATCTGTAGGCGGCAAGCTGACTAACAGTGGAAATACTGTTACTGATGTTGCTGCTGATGGATATACTGCAGACAGCTTCAAAGACAATACTGGAACATACCAGGATGTAAAGGTAACTGTTCTTGTAACTGTTAATGATAACACAGGATCCGGATCTGCTCTGGCTATTCTTGAAAAAGAATTGCTTGTATCAAACAAGGCTCCTAAGATTTCAGCTGCAAACTTCGATGGCGACAAGGTAAAAGATGGTAAGGCAATTGTTGATTACTCAACTACAGCTGGTAATATCTCAGCTGCTGACCTTGTAGCATTGATCAAGGCTGATTCAGTTAAGGATCAGTATGGAGTTTTGGCAGACGATGTAGCTGCTCTTAAGACAGACAAAGATAATGTAACTGTTACTGTTACAAATCTTACTAAGGCTAGTGGTTCTAAGTTTGTAGTAGCTAATAATGCAACTAAGGACGCAGCAATCACTGGAGCTGTTATGGGTGACAAGTTCACAGTATCCTTCAAGTATGCTGGTGGATTATCACTGACTGCTGAGATTACAGTAGGTAAGCAGAAATAATCTAATAAAACAAAACACCTTGTAAAAGGTGTAACAAAAGGACCGACATTCGTGTCGGTCCTTTTTGTATAGACTCTGTGGCAATGGAAGTTTTCTATGAGACTGTAACTGCTCCAGTTTATTTCAAATAACGAATACTCAATGAATAGCCATTGTAACACTTTTAACAATAATAGTAATATGGTATAATCTGTGTTATCATGACAGGACAAAAGAAGTCAAAAGTATCTATAGATAATATACAACAGATATGTTAAGAAGCTGTAAAGTGAGGGCTATTCAATGAGTAAGAACAGTAGGAGCAGACAGGTAACAAAGCATGATTATGATTTCCTTTATTTAATTCCTATCATCATTTTTTCTGCAATAGTACCGTTAGTGGTTTACATGCATGTTATTCCCTTAACACAAATTGAGATAGACAACTGGAAGGGAGGAGTGGAAAGCTACGATTTCTTTTCATATTGGAAGGCCATTATAATTAGAGTAACAGGTGCTTTGGCTGTAATGTGCGTAATTCTAAAGGTATATACAAATAAGCTTGATGTTAAGAAGACAAATTATTACATACCTATAGCAGTGTATAGTTTATTTGTTGTATTATCAACTATACTCTCTCCCTATAAAGAAGTGGCAAGCAGAGGATTTGTTGATAGATTCGAAGGTGTTTATGTTATACTCAGCTATGTTCTGATGATGCTTGTTACAATAAATTTTGTTAAAAATGAAAAGCATGTAAAAATAGTAACCATAGGCATTTTAATTTCTGCATCGGTAATAGGCATTATAGGAGTACTGCAGTTTATGGGGATAGACATTCTTGAAGGTGGTTTTTCTGCACTATTACCCGAGCAGTACAAACCTTATGCAGATGCTTTTACATTTAATTTTGGTAAATATACTATATATTCTACTTTATATAATACCAATTATGTAGGAAGCTATATGGTAATGGCGTTTTCTATATCGCTGGCCATATTTCTATATGTAAAAAAGGCTGGATTAAAGATCGTAACGGGGCTTCTCACTTGCCTTACGTTTGCAAACCTAATTGGCTGCAGATCAAGAGCAGGTCTTGTAGGTGCAATATTTGCTTTGTTTATAATGTTGATATTATATCGTAAGGTACTGAGGAGAAATCTTATATATGTAGGCGGAATCATAGCTTTATGTGTTATTGGATTTGTGGTATTTAATACTATATCTCAGGGAGGCTTGGCTAGGAAATATTTAGGAGAATTAAAAAGTATCATTGCAAGTGTTACTAGCAGCTCAACTGTAGAAAACCAAAAATATCCTATAAAAGATATTCAGATAAATGCAAATGAGCTTACAATTACTACTATAACTGAGCAATTTAATACTGTATGGCAAGATGGTACTTTTTCATTCTATGATGGTAATGGTAATGCGATTGAAAATAGTATTATTAATAATAGTACACAGATTTTATTAAGTGATGCAAGATATCAAAAATATGTGCTGAGGGTTGCAGGAGCAAATGCCTTTGATTTAACCATAAATGGGCTATACCCGCTGCGTATTGTTGGAACAGACGATAATAGAATAGCTATTGTTGGTGAGAGAGGAAAGTTTGTATATAAGCTTGATTATCCTGAAAGTTTCGGATTTGAGGGGAAGGAAAAATTTGCATCTAATAGGGGTTATATCTGGTCAAGATCGATTCCGATGCTTAAGAAAGCATTAATTAAAGGGACAGGACCCGATACATATGCAATAGCATTTCCACAGAGGGACTATGTTGGTAAGCTTAAAACTTTCAACATGGTAAATATGATTGTAGATAAACCTCATAATATGTACCTCCAGATTGGAGTTAACACCGGCGTTGTTTCACTGCTTGCTATAATTGCGTTATTTGCTATGTATTTTATATCAAGTGTAAAGCTTTATTTTAAAAATAAGTATGAAGATAATATTTCATATTTAGGCTTGGCTATGTTTATAGCATTCTGTGGTTATGCTGTAACGGGGCTATTTAATGACAGTATTGTTTCAGTTGCTCCTGTATTCTGGGTCGTTCTTGGGCTTGGAATATGCTGTAATATCCTGGTTAGAAACTTAAAGGCTAACGAAAATAAGGCTAATATGGCTGAACAAAGCGGGAAATCTGTTCTATGTAAAAAATAAGTCGATTCAGTGCGAACAAATTGCTAAAAAATTCGTCTATTATATGTGGTATTATTATAAGGTTAGCTTTAGTGAAATTTTAAGCAATTAGTGCATGTCAGATGTCATAATGAAGAACAGAAAAAAGCAGTATTCAGTAAAACAAAAGAAAAGGGGTTGAAATCTATGAAGATGGGAAGTAAATTTTTATCATTTGCACTTATTATTATTATGTTGTCCTCTATAATGCTTCCGGTATATGCAGAAGAAGAGTTAAGTGTATTTGAGAAGGCAGATATTCTTAATGAGTTATCATTGCTGTCAGGTGATGGAAATGGTAACTACCTGCTTGATAAGACGTTGCTCCGGAGTGAAGCTGCAACATTTATAACCAGACTCTTAGGCAAGAGTAAATATGTTGAGGATAATAGGGATCTGCTAAGCATAACAAAATATCCTGATGTTCCTGCTAATCAATGGTATGCGCCTTATGTAGGGTATTGCAGTAACGTTGGCATTATTGCCGGTAATGATCAGGGAATGTATGAGCCAAGCGAGGAAATAAGTGAAAAAGCATTTTTGAAGCTTTTAATAGTTGCACTTGGATATGAATATGGGAAGGATTTTTCATGGACTACTGTTTTCAAGGTGTCATATGAACTGGGTCTTGTAAATGATGCAAGCTATCTGACTAAAACTCAGGATAATTTGAATTATCCGAGAAGAGAAGTAGTCAATGCAATGTATAATGCGCTTACTAAAACTAATAAGAAGACTAATATAACATTACTTCAGAACCTTGTAAATGAAAATGTAATTACTGCGGATCAAGCAAAGCAAGTGGTTGGCCAGCCACAAGGTACGCCCCAGGATTTGCTTCAGCAGGTTATTGTATCCAACGGAAATTGCATTATTGTGTATTTAAATAAGAATATTAAAGCGTTAAAAAATGAAAATATCAGTATATATGAGTCCGAGAACGTTAACAATAAGCTAACTGTCACAAATATTGTTCAGCAGGATAAGATAGTTGTAATTTATACATCCAATCAGGGTGGGTACATCAATTATACCTTGGATATAAATAATGTATATGAAGCTAATGGCACGCTGCCATCCAATATTAATACAACCTTCGTGGGGCATAGGGACTCGCAGTTGCAGTCGGATTTCTTTAGGATAAGTAAGATTGAGCAGGTATCGAATAATACAGTAAACGTCTATTTTACTCATCCAATTAATTTAAACAGTGAGGATGCATCATATTATGAAATACTGCAAGGTGATAATATAATTGCACAGGGTAGACTTAAGGATATCACAGCAAAATATTCTCCGAGTATTAATAACATGGTTACTGTCAGCCTTTCGGGCACATCCTTTGTTAAGGACACTCAGTATACCCTTCGAATAAGTGGTAAGCTCACAAGCGCGTATGGTGTTAGGCTCAATGACGAAGCAGGGGATAGTATTAGGTTTTCAGCCAAGAGTATTGAAACAGCTGTCAATCCAAATGTCGGCAGCGCTCTCAGCTTAGCTCAAATATCACTTCCTGACTACAAAACGCTGCAGCTGGAATTTAGCATGGAGCTGCATCCAACGAGAGCACAGCAGATATACAGTTATTACATAACAGATCAGTACAACAACCCTGTTGCAATAAATAAGGCAGTGCTAACGGGTAATGGAAGAATTGTTCAGCTGGCGATAAACGGAAGCTTCATAGCAAATAATAAATATAAGCTTACAATTAATGAAGTAAATGATGTTTCAAGGCAGTACTCGATTTTTGAAAAGGAATATTCATTTGTAGGGAATTACTCTCAGAGATCAATTCTGAATATAAAGTCTGTAACGGCTATAGACAAGAATTGCATTGAAGTATCCTTTGATAGGCAGATGGATAAAACTTCGGCAGAAATGAAGGATTACTACATAATTAATGGGGTCAGTGATACCGGTTTTGCAGCAGTACCAATAAAGGCGGTGTTAAACAGCAGTGATCCCAGCAAGGTAACACTTTATTTTACAGCAGGTAAGGAGCTGTCTTCGGGCAAGACTTACAAGCTGACTGTAGTAGGTGCAATTAAGGATAGTCTTGGGTATGTTGCAGGTGTCAATCGAGAGGCTACCTTCTATGGAAGCAGCGCTACAGGAGCAAAGCCATATATTAGTGATGCAGTTATTATTTCCAAGGATACAATCAAGGTTAATCTTAGCAGGGATATCGCTTTTAGCTTGGATAATTTAAGGACATCAAACTATTACATTAAGTATGTAAAGGACGGACTGTCTGTTTCGAAGGTTCCTGTTTTTGTGAATTATTTCGATGGTAAGACATTGATTTTAAAGTTTGATGAACTAGACTTCAGCCAGGAGTACACAATTGGTTTTAATTCGCTTACGGACTACTCGGAAATGTATACCAGGACTATAACTGATGGACAGAATACAACAAAGGTAAGAATGGGTAAGTAAGAATTAGTTATTGTATATGGTATAAAGGGCTGGGGCTTAAAACCTCGGCCTTTATGCTGGTGTAAATTCATATGGAAAATCTTAAGCTAAGAGGCAGTATATATGTGGTATTAGCAGCTTTTCCATTTGCACACTATGTGAATAATGATATAATTATAATGAGGTGAGCATATCTTTCTAGAAGACATATGCGACCGGCAAGTATGTTGAGCGCGGCAGCGCGGATTACCTTTACAACATACAAAAAGTATGTTGAGCGCGGCAGCGCGGATCACCTTTACAACATAAAAAAAGTATGTTGAGCGCGGCAGCGCGGGTTACCTTTACAACATACAAAAAGTATGTTGAGTGCGGCAGTGCGGATTACCTTTACAACATACTATATACCTGCCTTGTTGAGGCTCAGTAGAGGTTCTGGAAGCCGATGTGTTATTTTATGTGTTTCATGACTGGAAGTACCTGATAGAAGAGGGAGAGTGTTTTGTGAGTAAGAAGATTTTAATTGTTGATGATGAGAAGAATATTGTTGATATTTTAAAATTCAACCTCAAAAGAGAGGGCTTTGTTACTGTTGAAGCATATGACGGAGAACAAGCTATTGAACAGGTAGAAAAGGAAAAGCCGGATTTAATATTACTTGATGTAATGCTTCCAAAGATGGATGGCTTTACAGTATGCAAGAAACTAAGGCAGACAATCTCAACGCCTATACTTATGCTTACTGCCAAGGAGGAAGAGGTAGACAAGGTATTAGGTCTTGAGCTTGGAGCAGATGATTATATTACAAAACCTTTTAGCCAAAGAGAGCTTATGGCAAGAATTAAGGCTAACATTAGAAGGAAAAGCTTTGATGAGGTTGATGCCGGTGTTGAAGGTAATCTTGTTATTGGAAATATCGTAATAGATATAAACAGATATGAGCTCAGACGCGACAATTCCGTTATAGAGCTGACATTGAGAGAATTTGAGCTTGTTAAATTTCTTGCAATGCATCAGGGACAGATTTTTTCAAGGGAGAATCTTCTGGAAAAGGTCTGGGGTTATGAATATTATGGTGATGTGAGAACAGTTGATGTTACAATAAGAAGAGTAAGAGAGAAGCTTGAAAAGGACCCCTCAAACTGCGAATACATTATGACCAAACGTGGAGTAGGCTACTATTTTAATAAGCAGGATAAAAAGCTTGCTATGTTATAACGAACCGGTTATCGATTTAATACTCAGGCAGTGAGTGTATCTCCTGGGATGCATAGGCGAGCAGCAAGTATGTTGAGTGCGAAGGCACGAATTGCCTCTACAACATACAAGAAACATAGTTAGTGACCAACCCCGCCTCGTTAAACACTGTGAGAAAGGAAAACTATTTACATACAAAAATTTTCTTTGGATCGAAGTGTTATAGGCTGTGCAAAATCAGGCAGAATGGGGCACAAAATGAGAGGTGTGTATGTTCCCTAAAAGTTTACAATGGCGTCTTGTAAGTTTTTTTTGCCTAATATTGTTCTGCCTGATGATACCTATTTGGATCTATCTGAGCTCAAGTATTGAGAACAAGTACTATGAGGACTTTAAAGGAAGGATAGAAAAAGGCTTCGAAAGGTGGAGTCTAAATAACAGTGATAATCCTTCTGAAGAGGAATTGATAAAGGCTATGTCTGATAGCGAGGATATTTTCCTTGTAAAGCTTGACGACAATAGAAGCTATACTATAACAAATAAAAATGCTATCATTGTTCATACAAATGATCCTCAGCTTCTTGAGCTAGGGGAGAATGAGTCATTAGCTGTTAATGCCCTGCTTGCATCAGACAATTTTATTAAAGCTATGGCAGGCTCTGTAGGAAATCAACAAATTTTAGAGTCTTATGGCGATGAGAGTTATTTCGACTATGCTATTCCTAAGGGCAATAATATCCTTTACTTTAAATATAATAAAGAAGATTGGGCCGGTCTGATAGGTGACTTCAATAATATTATTATAACAAGTATTATTCTTGGTCTTGCTGTTTCATTTATAATAGGCTATATGCTTTCTAAAACAATAACTTCGCCGCTTGTCAAGCTTATGCATAAAGCGCAGGGTATCGCTGCAGGCGACTTTGAGCAGGTTATTGAGGTAAAATCGGATGATGAAATTGGTAAGCTGACAGATAGTTTTAATTACATGGCGTCAAGTCTTAAAAACACACTTGCGGAAATTTCAAGCGAAAAAAGTAAAATGGAAACCATCCTCAATTATATGACAGATGGTATTATTGCATTTAATCTCAATGGAGATATAATACATACTAATCCTGCCTCAGCAAGGCTTCTCGGCTTCGATGAGCAGATGAGCAGTTTTCATGAATATTGCGAGAGGTATGGCTTTAAGTACAGCCTTGAGGATGTAATATATCTGCAGTCGCAGCAAACAAGTGAAATGAGTATAGATATAGATGGGAAAACTATTAAGGTATATTTTGCTGTTTTTACAGATGAAAATAAAAAGCCTGAAGGTGTTATTGCGGTGCTTCAGGATATAACAGAGCAGAAACGTCTTGAAAATATGAGAAACGAGTTTGTGGCCAATGTCTCACATGAGCTTCGTACGCCGTTGACCTCAATAAAAAGCTATTCGGAAACCCTGCTCGATGGTGCTCTTGAAGACAGGGAGACTGCAGAAAGGTTTATTTCTGTAATTAATACCGAGGCAGACAGAATGACAAGGCTGGTCAAGGACCTGCTACAGCTCACGCGGCTTGATAACAGGCAGATGAACTGGAACTTTGGCAAAATATCGCTTGTGGAGCTTATAAGAAACACTGTTGAGAAAATGGAACTGGAGGCTAGGTCAAGGAAACAAACGCTTGAATCCTATGTTCTGTGTGAAATACCAATGATAGAGGCTGATTATGGCAGGATCGAACAGGTAGTGGTTAATCTGATCGGTAACGCCATAAAATATACACCTGAAAGCGGCATGATAACAATATACATAGGTAAAATATACAATGATGTATATTTTAAGATTTCTGATAATGGTATAGGTATACCTACTAAAGATATACCACGAATCTTTGAGCGATTTTATAGGGTCGACAAGGCACGATCAAGAGAAATGGGAGGAACCGGATTGGGTCTTGCAATAGCAAAAGAGATTGTGGAAGCTCATTCGGGAGTCATTTCTATAACAAGCCAATTAGGTGTGGGAACAGAGATAACGGTGCAATTGCCTGTTAAGCATGCAACATAGAAAAATTGGGGGCTTGAGGGTTATTTTATGTAATTTATATTTAAATGGCATGTAATGAATTTGTAACATTTTTTGTGTATAATAACTATAGTAAATTTATGATTCATTTCTTAAAATGTAATGACTATGCAAATTGTGACATATGGAGTTTTGAACATGATTAAAAGGATAAGTGGAACTTTATTAGTGTTTATAATATTTTTCATGGCATCAACCAATGTCTTTGCAATTCCGTTGGAAGGCACAGGCATGAGTTTAAAAGAGGTAGAGAAAACCGATGCTGAAAAATTAATTGACAGTGTGTTAGCAAATGCCGATGGTACAAATACCGAAGAGTTATATATAAAAATCGACAGCCCTAAAAAAGATGAGAAGCAATCAGAAAAGAAATTTGCCATTTCAGGCAGCTCCGAGTTTGACGATGTAATAATTGCATTAGCAAAATACAATGAAAGTAAAAAAGTTTACGAACCTATGGTTAACACTGATGGGGAGAGCTCGTGGGCTATAGGAAATGTTAAGATGTTTTCAAAGAAGATAAACCTTGAAGCAGGCGTAAACAAGATAAAGATTATAGCGTATAGAACCTCAAAGCTAAAGAACATCAGTGCCAATGATATTCAACAAAACTGCTATACTCTGGAGCTTGTGAACAAATCAGCACTAGATAACGCAATACAAACAGGTAAGAATATTGTTTATAACATAGAAAAAACATGGAACAGTATTTTAGGCAAGAGCGGTTCAGCTTCAGAATAAATGTAATCGGGGGCATGAATGAGCTGCTTAGTTAAAGAAAGAATAAAAAGTATATTAATAATAGTATTAATATTTTTAGGGATAATACAGGTAGGAATCCAATGGGGGTATCAGAGCCAGGGGACTCCTACTGGTTTTATTTCAGGACTTTTTGAGCGAGGCAATATTAAAGTAAGTGATGCAGACACAAGAGAGGGACTCTTCAAGCCGGATAGGTTAGTTCTTTCAGACGGCGAAAAAGCTCATTGGATATTAAAAGAAGATAATTCATATTATAATCTGTTTTGGAAAGAAGCAAAACAGGCTTTGCATGAAATTATGGAGGGCAGGATTTCTTTAAGTGAATCTGGTGAAGCATGGATCGATATTTTTGAAAAACGTTGTTGTCTGATAGATTTTGAATATGATATAAATTCTGATCTTCTAAAATGGTTTTTGGGTGTCAGTGGCAAATCGCAGGATATTCCGACTGTTCGGGAATTAATAATTAAGCCTGATATAATTGATGAGAAAAAAATTGTTATTTATTTGCACACTGCAGATAACAAGGTTTATGTATCCGATGAAATAACTACCGGCAGGGAAAAAAGCCTGAATAGTATTATTTCATCGATTAAAGATAGTGAAAAGTACCGTGAGTATTGGACGTTGAGGGCCGGTAGAATTGATGCAAGCCTGCAGGCAGATCCTGATATCCTGTATATCTTGGATTCACCAATATATTGGCCATATGCAGCATTTACAGTTGACTACCCATCCAAAGGCAAAAGGTATGAAGAGGTTGCTGAGATTGTATTAGGTAATGAAAAGGGAAGATATAACACCAGTATTGACAGCTCCGGTAACCTGCAATTTACGAATTCGAACAACATATACAAGTACTATCCTGAAGGATACTTAAATTATCAATATTTGAAGGATAATGACTCAACAGTCAATAGAGACATTGGAGAGGCACTTCTGAATGCATATAATTTTATTTCAAAAATAAAAATTTTGGCAAATGCAGATGTCGACATAATGCTTACATATGCGGAAGAGCAGCAGGGGAAGCAGGGAATATATGTGTTTCATTTTGACTATAAGCTTGACGGTATGCCTGTGACAATTTCTGTTGATGACAGTGATATAGATTCAACCAATACTAAGCATGCCATAGTTATCAAGGCAAATAGCAAGAGAGTACTTCAATGCGATTGGATTATAAGAGATATACGAATTCACGCAAAGAATAATTATTGTGATCGTATTCTTGATATTTTAAATTTTGCCGGAGAATCATACGAGGATATACGAAATCTTCAGGATATGTATGTTGGCTACTATATTAATTCAGCAAATCAAAATTTACTTGAGCCACAGCTAATTGTTGAAATGAAAGATAAATTAAGAGCATTCGTGATGCCTTCTGAAAAAGGAGATCAATAAATGGATGTTGCCAAAGCTAAAAACATAATCATTGTAGTATTATTGGTTTTTAATATATTACTGCTTTACAATAATATCATGCGTGGAGAAGCACAAGCGGTAAGTAAAGATGTAACCAAGAGTACTGAGCAAATATTGATGGCAAAAGGTGTAAAGCTTGAATGTGAAATTCCTGGTGACACTAACGGAATTAATAGGCTCAGGTATAGTAATGTACCTCTGGATAGACAGCAGTTGATTAAAAAGTTTATGGGCGCGGGGTTCTTGTCATCCGAGAATGCAAAGGTATTTGAATCTGAAGATGGAGTGTTGGAATTTGTTGATGATAATAATATAAGTTATGTTAACAAAAAGCCGAAGTTAAAGCTCGATCTGAAAAGTAATAATGCGATAAAGAAAGCTGCCAAAACTTTTTTGAGGGCTAAAGGATTATGGGAAAACAGATTCATTATAGATAAGCTTGTTAGTAACAAGGATGGCAGTGTTTATATTTCATTTATTGAAGAATACAATGATCTTTTAATATTCGACAACTACTGTAACATTACAATGACACCAGAGGGTAATATTAAGCTATTTTACGGTAAACATCAGATAATTGAGTTCTCTACTGAGGTAGAGGATCTAGTTTATGCTCATCAGGCACTCCTTTCATATTTTAAGCAGGATAATTATAATTCTACAATTACTGATATAGATATCGGGTATAAGATACCGAAGGATGAAAATCAAACGGACAATGAATCCTCGGAGATGTCCCCCGTCTGGCGTATAAAAGTAAGGAATGTTGACGATCCCTTATACCTTGATTAGTTATATAGAAGCTCCTGCTTTATATATTAATGGTTTACATATATAAATGCATGTAGTGTATTTTCAAAAACAATGCTATAATATCACATGAAGCTTGTACGGAAGAAGAAGGCAGGTGCGCGGGTTGGAGAAAATTGTTATTAACGGCCGGAAAACACTAAATGGAGAGGTAAATATAAGTGGTGCCAAGAATGCTGCTGTGGCAGTGGTACCGGCAGCTTTATTGATAGATGGAAAGTGTAGGATTGAAAATTTACCAGATATTAAGGATACTCAGGTTCTCGAAGAGACACTAGAACAGCTAGGGGTAGAGGTTTCATTTGAGGACAAAAATACAATACTTATTGATTCTAGCAAAGTCAATTCGTATATAGCGCCATATGATATGATAAAAAGCATGAGAGCATCATATTATCTTCTTGGCGCTCTTCTTGGCCGCTTCGGCAAGGCAGAGGTCGCTTTACCTGGTGGCTGCGACTTTGGTTACAGACCGATGGATCAGCACATAAAGGGCTTTGAAGCAATGGGTGCCAGTGTGACAGTGGAACAGGGGATGGTAAAGCTTCATGCTGATAAGCTGGTAGGAAGTCAGATATATCTTGATGTAGTAAGTGTTGGGGCGACTATCAACCTGATGCTTGCCGCAGTAAAGGCTGAGGGCACTACAATCATAGAAAATGCAGCAAAGGAACCGCATATTGTAGATACAGCCAATTTCTTAAATGCGGCCGGTGCTAATATAAAAGGTGCAGGGACAGATGTAATAAAGATAAGAGGTGTTTCACATCTAAAGGGCGGATCTGTTCATTCAATCATACCGGATATGGTGGAGGCAGGGACATTCATGATTGCAGCCGCGGCGACCGGCGGGGATGTTACAGTAAAAAACATCATACCAAAGCATATGGAATCATTAACTGCCAAGCTTATTGAAATGAATGTTAAGGTAATAGAGGGCGAGGACTGGATAAGAGTAATGAACGGGGAAAGGCTTACAAAAGCTAAAATAAAGACGCAGCCATACCCCGGCTTTGCAACTGATTTGCACCCTCCCATTACGGTACTGCTTTGTATGGCAGAGGGAAGCAGTACTATAACCGAAAGCATCTGGCCTTCAAGATTCCAGTATGTAGATGAGCTTAAAAGAATGGGAGCAAAAATTAAGGTGGAAGGCAATGTGGCTGTAGTTGACGGGCCTTGTAACCTTACAGGCGCACCTGTTAAAGCAATAGACCTCAGGGCAGGCGCGGCGGTGGTAATAGCAGGTCTTGCAGCAGAGGGTATTACTGAGGTTAATAACGTAAAATATATTGACCGCGGGTACGAGGATTTTGTGGCAAAGCTTCAAAGTCTGGGTGCGGATATACATAGGGTAAAGGAATAGCACTTAAATAGAATAATTATTGCTTAAAGATACAATATAGTTTAGTAAAATAATTGTGTTTAAAGACATAAGTAGTATTTAGTGAGAAAATAGCAGTGTAAAGGAATAAAAACGGTTAACTATAAAAGTGAGTTAAATAGAAGTAGTATTTAAGATATAACAGTGTTTAAGACATTATACCATTGGTAGGAATGATTAATGAGAGTTTGCAGTTTATATAGCGGAAGTAGCGGAAATTCAATATTTGTCGCATCAGACAGCACAAAAGTACTTTCAGATGTAGGTTTGAGCGCAAAAAAGATTATTGAGGCGATGTGTTCGATAGGCGAAAGCCCAAACGAACTTAGCGGGATACTAATCTCACATGAACATATCGATCATGTGAGAGGTGCAGGTATAATGTCGCGTAAATTCAATCTGCCTATTTACGCCAGTGAGGGCACCTGGCAGGCAATGGGTGAGATGATAGGCCCTGTCATGGAGTGCAACAAAAAGGTGTTTTCGGCATACGAGCCGTTTAGAATCGGCGATATAGATGTCAAGCCATTTCCAATACCTCATGACGCCAGTGAGCCTGTCGGATACAGCTACAGCAACAACGGTAAAAAGGTTACGATTGCAACCGATATAGGTCATATAAGCATAGAGCTTCTCCATTTCCTTGAGGACAGTGATCTGCTTCTTTTAGAGTCCAATCATGATCTGGAAATGCTGAAGGTAGGACCTTATCCATGGAACCTGAAGCGGCGTATAGCAGGAGATAATGGGCATCTGTCAAACGAAGCTGCTGGCGAGGTTATTGCATACATGGCTGAGAAGGGGACAAAGCGCTTTCTTTTAGGACATCTCAGCAAGGAAAACAATTTTCCTGAGCTGGCATATCAGACTGTTTGTAATGCACTTTGCGAGAAAAGTTTGCAGGCGGGTACGGATGTAATGGTTGATGTTGTGCTGCGTGACAGGGTCGGTAAGGTAATTGAGCTATAGCGGTATGATGGAAAGAAACCCGTATTGCTGGTTCCCAGCGGGATATGCGAGTTCTGTACGGAGCTCCGGCTTTTCTATATTGGATTTGAGCGGAAATAAGGATTATTATGAAAGTAAATATTATAGCAGTCGGAAAACTAAAGGAATGCTATCTCAAGGACGGAATAAATGAATATGCCAAGCGGCTTTCACGGTTCTGCGAGCTTCAGCTGGTAGAGGTGGAAGATGAGCAGGCACCTGATACTCTTAGTGCAATGCAGGAGGAACAGGTAAAAAAGAAAGAGGCTGCACGTATACTTAGTAAGCTAAAAGAAGGCACATTCCTGATCCTTCTGGATGTACAGGGCGGGCAGAAGTCTTCGGAGGAATTAGCAGCAACGCTCCAGTCTTGTTTTAATAGCGGCAGGTCAAACATAACCTTTGTAATAGGCGGATCCTTGGGTCATGATCCCGAGCTTGTGAAAAAAGCGGATTTAAGGCTGTCTATATCTAAGATGACATTTCCCCATCAATTAACACGCCTTATATTATTGGAGCAGGTCTATAGGGCATTTAAAATTATTAACAATGAGACGTATCACAAATAACATCAAATTTATTACCGGTATTATCCTTATGAGTGAATGCCATATAATATACGTATTGTTAAACCAAAGAGCAATTTCAGTGGCTTGCCTTTCCCGTATGTTCTTGCTTGGGATGGCTATTGAATGTTAGCTTTTCCGATGATCTCATATAGTCAATTTCTTCTTTTTCCTCATAACTAATTCAAATATGGGTATAAACTTTGTGAGTAATTAAACAACATAAAAAGAAAATATTGACAGATTAATACTATATAGTATAATACCATATAGTAGGAGGTAATGCGATTTGAATTCAAACAGTCAGGGTGGATTTCTTATTTCTCAAATAAAACAAATAGGGGGTAGAATCTTTGAAAAGATACTTTCTGAAAAAGGATTAGATGCATTTAACGGTGCCCAAGGCAGAATACTTTATGTACTTTGGCAAAATGAATCTATACCTATAACTGAGTTGTCAGAAAAGACAGGACTAGCCAAGACGACTTTAACAAGCATGCTCGACAGGTTAGAAGTTTTGGGGCTTGCACAAAGGGTTTTTGACAAGACTGACAGACGAAGAATTCTGATTACCCTGTCTGAAAAAGCCAGAGAACTTCAAGATGTATATGATGAAGTATCGGTAAAAATGAATGAAATTTATTATCAAGGCTTTAGTGATGAAGAAATATTGCAGTTTGAAGGTTACTTGTTAAGAATATTAGTAAATTTAAAGGGAGGCAGCTACAACGAGTAAAATATCAGTATCTATTTCAAATAATTATTGCCCGCAAACACTTTTTTTGTATGGGACCTATAAAGAAGATGGCACACCGAACTTCGGCTTGTTTTGTTGGTTCAGCTACTGCTGGGATACTGAATTAGGAGTAATGGCATGTATTGGCGGTGATAAATTGACAAAAGACCGAATTCGAGAAACGGGAGTCTTTTCTGCAAATCTTATAACCGAAGCAATGCTCCCTCTTGCAGATTATCTGGGAAACAATGAAGGGTATTGGGCAGATAAAATGAATATCAATATAGATACTATTAAGGGTAATGTTTTGAATGTTCCTATTCTTACTTGTAGTCCATGGACATTTGAACTGGAAGTTTCGAAATCTGTTTCTCTTGATGGTGGTGAAGTTTTCTTATGTAAAATTCGAAATGTTTTAGCTGAAGAAGGGCTGTTCGATGAAGCTAAAGGTGTAGAGCAGAAACTGCAAGAGATCGCTCCTATAAGTACAACCTGTTCCACATACTTTTCGTGGAATGGTAACAAGCTCGGGGCTTGGGGCGAACAGCAAATGAATTTTACCAAAAGTAAATAAGTTGGTCGTCAAATGAACTAACTGTATTATAGGAGGGGATATATATGAATGTATATGAGGCGATTTATAATAGAAGAACAGTTCGGGATTTTATGGATAAAGAAATCGGTATTGAGGTTATTAAAAAGATTATTGATGCAGGCTTGCAGGCACCTTCCAATAATCACATGCGGGAATGGGAGTTTATAATTTTAAATGACAAAGCTGCAAGGCTTGAAATGATCAGTAAAGTGAATAAATGCGAATCCGAAGAATTTGCAGTAGGCATAATTGATGAATGGAAGCTTTCCGATAAATATCAGCGTGAAATGTACATTGACGCAATTCCAAAGCAATATAGAATGCTTTTAAATGCCGGTTGTCTTATAATACCTTGTTTTCGTCAGGTTAATCTCCTAAAACCACAAAATTTATCAGCACTTAATGCATTTGCTTCAATATGGTGTTGTATTGAAAATATGCTTCTGGCTGCTGCAAGTGAAGGTATATATGGGGTAACCAGAATTCCTTTTGATGATGAAATAGAATATATAAAAGATACCGCCAAAATACCAAAAGATTATGAAATTCCGTGCTATATAGCATTAGGGTATCCAATGGAAGGTTCAAAAAAAATTATACAACATTTCATTAATGTTGAAGAGCGAATACATTTTAACAAATGGTGAGAATTATTAAACAAGTATTGCTAAAGGAATAAAAGCAGTCTAATACTAGTTCAAAATGAGGTTAGTGTTATAATCTTTAGAGACACATATTTATGTTGTTTGCAAGTACTATGGCGGTAAAAATATTTGTAAAAATGCATAGCGTAAGCATGGCTGAAGGTAGACGTCTATGCATTTGCCGGAACGACAAACGGCAAGCCCTTGTAGAATATTTCAAATTTTGCTTCCTTAATAAGGGTGATTTCACCGTCTAGGTTCATTGGAACCGGCTCGTCCATGGTGACCTCAACTTTATTGCTGCGATACAAATTAACGCCTTCCATTGAGGTATGAAGACCCTTCATATATTTGGGGAAGAGGCGGAGAATATTAAATCTCTTAAATGCGCCAACATGGCATATATCGAATTGTCCATCGTCAATAACAGCATTGGGCAGAGCAAGCATGCCGCCGCCGTAGTATCTTCCATTGCCGATTGCTATTAATAGCGTTTTTGAGGAGATTTGCTTGTCATCGCCAATTTTTATATTCATTTTAGGGTTTTTACATTTTATAATTGATGTTAATATGCCGAGCACATATGCCATTTCGCCCGATATCAGGGGAAGCTTCTTAAAATGTCCCGCATTATATACTACTTCTGCATCGAAGCCGAAGGAAGTAATATTGATATAGTATTTATCGTTAACCTTTGCATAATCTATCATGCGCTCGGTTCCCTCTATCACGGGAATCAGCAGATTCTTTGGAATTTCCGCACCCACAATGCTTCGTATAAAATCGTTGCCTGAGCCGCTTGGAACAGCTGCAAGACTATTGCCGCTGCCTGCCATGCCATTTAACACCTCGTTGAGCGTACCATCTCCGCCGACTGAATAAATTCTTATTTGTTGCTCAGAGCTTTTCTTTCTAGCTATTTCCGTTGCATGCCCCGGGCGGTTTGTGATTTCTGTTTCATACTCATATCCCTTTGAATTGCAATATTCCTTAATTTGAGGAATAAGTTCGACAGTTTTACCTTTACCTGCTACAGGGTTTACTATAAATAAATGCTTCATTTTTCCCCCTAAATAAAATGCACGCTCCAAGCATATTTTGAATCTGATGAATATTATATCATGAAAACGTAGGTTTCATGATTAATTTGCCATGTGTGCGTTAAGGCTTTGCTGAAAATTTAGCACGGCAGCTTTATTTTTATTAATAACTGCTATTGTGGTATTATTCAGTTATTATATCAATGATTTTCAAATGTAACAATTGCAAAAAACAGAGTAATTGCAATAACTTGTATTAAACTTAGTATTGCCTTGGAAGAGAAAAGGTTCTCTTTGATCACCGGCCTACTAAGTGAAATTCAAAGGCTTCGTACTGTTCTTATCCAGAGAAATACATTTTATCAAATATCATCTCAATAAATTATATATTTTAGCTGCTATAGTATTTTGACAATGCCCCTTGGGTTATTCTGAGAAGTATTGCACATTTCCTTTCCGGTGAAGTACCCGAGACAGATAATTACATGCACTTTAATTTGCCTATTTAGGGACAATTCTCTGACAACAATACTGTTATCAAAGTCATTGACGATGTAATGATCTATGCAGTAGTATTTTGCAGCATAGCTTATTGATAATGCAAGAAGCTTAATTTCGCTGTTTAACTCTTCTGTTGAAAGCGAATTTTTATCATCGCATATTACTAAGACTGCGGCGCTTTCGGTTATTATTTTATCATTTACGGCCTTGTAAAGCCTTTGCAAGATTATTGGTGACTTTACAGCATAGATATTCCAGGTCTTGCAGGTAAAAGGAAATAAATTTGCATAAGCTAGATTTAATATTTTCTCAATAAGTCCATCCTCAAAGCCGGAGCTGTTTTCATAAAAAAACATAGCGCTGTGTTTTTCATATTTCTGCCGCATTTCCTGTTTTAAACTAAACATAAAATATGCCTCCGAATATCTATGCCGTATGGTTTATTTTATCCTGAACACAACTGTATATTCAGCGCACTTAGGAGGATTTTTTTTCACTATGGCGAATATAATTATGTGAGGTGGGAAAAATGTTGATAGATACAAGCATCACCATCGCATATAAGTGTGTTTCGTGCGGGAGCTTCGATTTCTTCAATATCTCGCTGTTTGCATTATTATACAGAGGTAATTGCGTTGTACCGTGTCGTTGTAAGAAATCCAGCATTACGATAAACCAGGAGGGCGAAAATAGTTATTTTATTACATTCCCATGCATAGGATGTGGTAGTGAACATGCAATCCATCTTGTGAAAAAAGACATCATCTCAGGCAAACCCAGGTCTTTCAATTGTCCCAGGACAGGGATGCAAATTTGCTTTATCGGCAGAGATGATGTTGTTCGCAAAAAGGTCGACGGATTAGAAAAAGAATTAGATGAAATTATTGATAAGTATGGATATGAAAGCTATTTCAAAAATACTCAGGTAATGTTCGATACTCTAAATTACATACATGATATTGCTTTGAAGGGTAATTTAGGCTGTCAGTGTGGCAGTAGGGATCCAGACCTGGTATTGCTTTATGATAGTGTACTGCTGAAATGCAGTAAATGTGGGTGCGAGAAAAGTATACCTGCTGCATGCAATAATGACTTAAAGGAAATATTTCTTCTCGATAGCTTACTTATTTCCGAGAGATCCTCATGCCGTAATGAATTATGTACAGATCATTCAGTTCAGGGGTTGCGGGAGATAAGTAAAGCGGCTGGACCCGATTGAGACTGTGTTCGGAAGAGATATAATGTTGACAAGTTTGCACGCCAATGCTATAATTTTACTTTAGAGTTGTGAATCGTTCTATTGTTTAGATTTCTCCATTTAAACTTAGGAATTTTCATACGTTTGTTGCATCAATAGTCAGTATGTTTTATTTGGCTGTCATTCTAGATAAGTTCAGGAATTGAAAAGGTAATGGATATTAAGTTCTGATTAAATTCAAAGTAAGCATTTAACAGGTAGGTGGAATATGGAGGAAGTTAATCTTTCTGCAAAATCGCTTGAAGATTTGCAGTACATAGCAAAGATGATGGGATTAAGAAATTCAAAAAACATTACAAAAGAAGAGCTCATCGAAAAAATTCATAAAGCCGGAGGCATGGGCAGTAAGGAAACAGAAGCTGAGTCTAAGAATGTTTCTGAACCTGAAAATAAAGAGCCGGCAAAATCAAAAAGGGGAAGAAAACCCAAAAGTGCTAATCAGGATGTTAATGGCGAGGAAGATGTACCTAAGGATATAGTAAAAGAGGCTGCGGAACCCAAAAAGAGGGGTAGAAAGGCAGCTATTAAGAAAGAAGCTGAAGAAGGAAAAACTCCCGATGATAGTATTGAAACTAAATCAATAATTCCTCAGGAACAAGAGGATAGTGGAAAAGCTAAATCGAAAATTCCTCAGGAACAAGAGGATAATACTTCCGATAGACAAACATCGACTCAGGTTAAAGCAAAAGCATCGCGACTTGACGCTGTGAGCAATGCTCAGGCTGTTGTACAGGCAGCTGCATCTGAGAAACAAGATGCGAAGCCGGATACAGGTGCTGCGGAACAGTCTGCCAATGAACCATTGGAACAGCCGATATTAAGAAAATCTAAAAGAGGAAGACCAAGCAAGGCATCAAAAGAAAAGCAATCCCATGAAATAAATACTGTCGATGTAAAACCAGAGGATAAGGCTGATAGTACCGCTTCTAAGGTAGCTGAGAAACCAGAAGAAAAGCCTGTAGAGACGGTAATTAGTGAAGAGGCAAAGACAGCAATAGAAAAAAATAGTACAGCATTATCTAAAGAAGGTGCAGCTGATACCAAAGTGCAGGAGCAAGCCCCGGAAGAAAAGCAGGATCAAGCTCAAGCACAGGACAAGGCCCAGGCCCAGGAAAAAACAACACAGATACAAGTTCAACAAGATCAGGAACAGAAAAAAACTGAACAAAATACATTCTCTGCAGCTCCTAATAAGGAAGACTCAACTGCTGCAGCACCCGCTACTTATAAGCGGTCCGAAACAGAACCAGAAAGAGGACAGAACGGTTATCGTACAAGATACGGCAGAGGGCAGGAACAAAGGCAGAGAACGGAACGTCAGGCGTATAAGTCTCAGGAGGACAGACTGGTAAGGGATTCGGCTAACACAGAAGCTGTGAATCCTGATAATTCAACAAGGCTGGAAAATGGCAGAAGCGAAGCTATGCCTCGTGCTGTCGAGACTATTAAGCCGGAGGAAAAGCCTGCAAACAAGCAATACGAACAGCAGAAGAAGGAAGGAAACTGGGGGCAGGGTCAACAGCAGGAATTCAGACCATACCAGAATGGCACAGGGGAAAAAATTGAAAGCGATGATCCGGTAGAGGGTGTACTTGAGGTACTGCCAGACGGATATGGTTTCCTCAGAAGCGATAATTTCCTCTCAGGAACAAAGGACGTATATGTATCACCTTCACAGATAAGAAGATTCGGACTAAAGACCGGCGATAAGGTCAAGGGTAAGGGAAGAATACCAAAGGAGGGTGAAAAGTTCCAGGCACTGCTTTATGTTCAGTCAGTTAATGGAGACACCCCAGACATTGCACAAAAGAGAATTGCCTTTGAGAATCTTACACCAATTTATCCGGACCATCGTATTACTCTTGAAACAAGTGCAAGAGAGTTATCAACCAGGCTTATAGATCTTATAGCTCCTATAGGCAGAGGACAGCGTGGTATGATAGTATCTCCTCCGAAGGCCGGTAAAACAATACTCCTAAAAAAGATAGCAAACGCAATTACAACAAATTGCCCGGAAATCGAGCTTATAGTATTGCTGATAGATGAGAGGCCTGAAGAGGTCACCGATATGCAGCGCTCTATAAACGGCGAAATAATTTATTCTACCTTTGACAAGGTACCGGAGCACCATATAAAAGTGGCCGAAATGGTACTTGAAAGGGCACAGAGGCTGGTTGAACACAAGAAGGATGTTGTTATACTGCTAGACAGTATAACAAGGCTTGCAAGGGCGTATAACCTTACTATCCCCCCAACAGGCAGGACACTTTCAGGAGGTCTTGATCCGGGTGCGCTTCATAGCCCTAAAAGATTCTTCGGATCGGCAAGAAATATAGAATTCGGAGGCAGCCTGACTATCATTGCAACTGCTCTGATAGAGACCGGGAGCCGTATGGATGATGTAATATTTGAGGAATTTAAGGGAACCGGTAATATGGAAATACACCTTGATAGAAAGATGTCTGAAAAGCGTGTGTTCCCGGCAATAGATATTAATAAATCCGGTACAAGAAGAGAAGATCTGCTGCTTAATCAGAAGGAAATGGAGAGCATTTGGGCTATAAGAAAGGCCATGAGCAATCTGGGCTCATCTGATGTAACCGAGATGATACTCAATAAGCTAATGCAGACCAAAACGAATGAGGATTTTGTTAACAGTATTAATAAATCATTTATCGATAAATAAATGTTTTATGAACAATAAGGCAACAAGCTTGAAATTTGTTGTGGTTAGTTTGATTGATGAATCAACGGATTAATTATTTAAAAAAGGCTCTGAAATTTAATATTTCAGGGCCTTATAATATATATAACACGTTCTTCACTATACTTATATTAAGCTTTGTGCATTTCTCTAAGACTCAATGTTTGTCAACTTTTGGGTGTAATTCTTTAAGTATCAGTATAGCAATTTACTAACTAATGATGTCATAAATTTATTGGTAAGAGTCAGATTTGTTAAAGAAATGACAACAAGAATATAATATCATGAATAAAAGGTAAGTAATTTGATAATGTGGAGGATTTTACTTCTATAAGCATTAAAATCAAATTATCATTGATTCTAGTCAATATACATAATATAATTGCATTAAACTGTTTTTACTAATAAAGGTAGGTTTGATAGGAAGTGTGAAAAATGCTGAAGAATTCTATCAAAAATAAAATTATTTTTACCATCATCATTATTATTTTACCTTTTCTCCTATTGATTAATTACAATAATTTTTACTATCTGAAACTAATTAGACATAAGATTGCACAGGCAAGTGTAAGTACGACTAGCTTGTATATAAGTCAGATAGACAAGTCGATCAATGAAATTGAGAGCTATTTGTTCAGACTATCGTCTGTAAATGGAAATTCTGTCGATGAAAATATTTTCAATCTAGATAACAGCAATGATATTGCACGGCTATATGCGAACTACAACCTGGCACGGCAGATACAGAATGATATAACCCTATATGACCTGTCAAGCTTCTTGTTCATATATACAAAGAGTTATGATTATTTTGTGTATGCTTACAGCAATGATACGACATATGGGGAGCGCCAGGAAATCGCAGGTTATATAAGGGAAAATGTTTCAAATGAACATTATGATGAGAACAGGGAATGGATCGTAACAGCTGTTAACAAGCAAAATTATCTATTTAGGGTAGTAAAAAGAGGAAATGTATATATCGGCGCTTTCATCAATTTTAATAAAATTGCTAAACCACTCTATTCAATTAGCAATGAAAACAATGGCTCCTTCATTTTTACCGATTTAAATGGGAACCCGCTGACCAATATTCAATTTGTTGAAGACAATGGGATTGATCTCAATGGTGACCTAAATTCGTATTACTTATCGGGTAAGTCCAAAAGATTCATCATTAATGGGGGCAAATCCAATGTCGGTGATTTTAAATTGCTGACAGCCATACCCGACAAAAAAATTCTGGAGGGATTGAATTCAATCCAGTATTTTATAGTTGCAATCTCCATTCTGGCTATATTCATTTTGCCTTTTTTGCTCTGGGTCATCTATTTATGGGTCCTTAAACCGATGGAAACCTTAAGAAAAGCGATCGGAAAGATCGAAGAAGGCGATTGGGACTACAGAATAAGTGATTGCAAGGCTTCCAGGGAGTTCTTGGAATTATATCATGCAATGAATGTTATGACGAGCCAGATCAAGACACTCAAGATCAGCGTATATGAAGAAATCATCAAAAAGCAGAAGATTGAGCTTCGCTATCTGCAGACACAGATCAAGCCGCACTTTCTGATGAATGCGCTCACTACCATATCCAATTTTGCGCATATGGGCAGGTATGAATCCATGTATGAATTCATTTATAACCTATCAAGCTATATTAGGTACATGTTCAGAAGTAATTTGACCCTTGTCCCCTTGAAGGATGAAATAGAACATATCAACCGTTATCTTTCTATGCAAGAGCTGCGCTGCTCCGGGTATTTATCTCATATTATAGATATTGATGATGCTGTAGGCAGCTTTTTGATTCCGCCATTTACCATGCATACCTTTGTGGAAAATGTCATTAAACATGCTATTACCTATGAAAAAACAGTCAATGTCTTTATTAAGGCCGAACCTGTAGAAATAGAGAATAAGGCCTATACAAGGATAGTTATCGAGGATGACGGGAAAGGGATGGCAAAAGAAGAAATTGAGCAGCTGAACAATGAACAGAACAACAAGGAAGACGGTATGAGCATTGGAATATGGAATATCAAACAGACTTTGAAATTGATTTATTCAGATAAGGCAAAGGTGGAAGTCTCAAATTCTGATTTATCCGGTGTCATGATTGAAATCATTATACCGGATGAGAAAAGGTGAGCTTATGAATATACTGATCTTTGATGATGATATCAGCACCGTTCAGATGTTGAAAAGTGAAATAGACTGGGATAGGCTTGGAATTCATGAAATATTTCCGGCATATAGCATCAATCAGGCTAAAGAGGTATTTACCCGGAATCCCCAAATTGACATCATGCTTTGTGACATAGAAGCACCGGGGGGGACAGGAATAGACCTTCTCAGATGGGTCCGAGCAGGATCCTTTGCGACAGAGAATATCTTTCTTACCAACCATGAGGAATTCTGTTATGCAAGGGAAGCTATCCAGCTTGGTTGTATTGACTACATCATAAAGCTTTCCCCCCTGTCTGTGATAGAGGAAGCGATTCAGAAGGCTATAAACAAGGTAAAACTGAATCATATTCTGCTCCGGTCCAAGTTTTATGAAGAGTATTGGTCGGATAACCACAGTATCATCACAGAGCAGTTCTGGAAAGAGGTGCTTCAAAAGAATACGAGCTCCAGCAGAAATGATATTGAAGCCATTGTAAAGAAAAGAAAAGTCGATGTGGACTTGAATGAAACGTATATGATAGTTTTGATTTCTTATGTCAGGTCTCAGTATCTGGACGAAAAACTGGACGATTTATCATTGCAATTTGTGATGAAAAATATTGTCATGCAAATTATTTTAAACGAAGAGGAATCGGGCAATATCATTTACATTGAGAAAGGTATGAAGACATATTTCTCGCTGGTTTTGGAGAAAGCAAAGGTGGAAAAAATCAGGATTGATATGTTAAAAAAGAAATGTAAGGATTTCATTACATTTTGCAATACCAATCTGGAATGCAATGTTAACTGCTACTTTGGCGGCTATGTGTATTGTGAGGAGGCCGGAGTACTGGAGAGTAAGCTCGAGGACATGGACGTCAACAATGTTTGTGTAGTCAACCAGGTATTTGATCTACATGAACAGGAAAATTATAGGAAGGGATGTAAACCGGACATGCCGGACACGGCTGAATGGGCCAAGATGCTTAAAAGAGATAATAAATCGTTATTATTTATTTCCGTTAAGAACTATATTAAGGAAACTGCAAAAATATCTGAGATAAATGCCGGTTTCATGAATGAATTCCAGCAGGACTTTACGCAAATGTTGTTCTCCGTACTTGAACAGGAGCATATACAGGCGCATAAATTATTTTCTGATGAAACTTCAAAGTTGCTTTATAATAAGGCTGTCAATTCTCTTTATGACATGCTCAAATGGGTTGATTATGTTATAAACAAGGCTTCTGATTGTATAGATGAGATCACGAAGATGAAATCCGTCATTGACCAGGTAAGGGAATACATAGAATTGAATTTTGATAAAAACATTTCCAGAACTGACATTGCAAATAAATTTTACTTGAATCCGGACTACCTTTCCAGGACCTTCAACAAGGAGACAGGATTATCTATCCCTGAATACCAGACAAAGCTTCGTATTAACAAGGCGGTTCTGCTGCTTCAGTCGGGAATGAGCGTAAGCGAGACAGCGGCCCTTGTGGGATATGACAACTATTCATATTTTTCGACTGTGTATAAAAAAAGTGAAGGGGTCACGCCTGCAGAATATAGAAAAAAATGCAAGCAGCAAAATGGTAAACAAGGTATATTGTGCGAAGGTCACTAATTCAAAAGATATAGTCAGTTTTCTTGAAGATAAATGATGTCATATAAAATAAAATTGTATTATGAACTACACATCATAATATTTTTGGGGAGGATGACACATGAAAAAGTTCAAAGGGTTCTTGAAATTGGCTTGTATATTGATGGCTATAGCCATGCTTTTCAGTGCTTGTGGCGGCAGTAAAGCAGCCCCTGCTAAGCAAGCAGATGACAAGCAGGCGGAAACTAATGCTGCGGCAGAAAGCACAATGCCGGCTGAAACAGAAAAAATTGTTTTTGCCTCTGTAGGTTGGGGGGAACAGGCACGTGATCAGGAGGCTGTAACTAACAAATTAAAAGAAATATCCAGAGATAGGATAAATGTTGAAGCTGATATAACGATAATCGGTATTTCGACATATGGCCAACAGATCAATGTAATGATGGCCGGCGGCGAGGCTCTTGATTTATTTTTCCTGCCTTTTGGAACTTCCGTAAACTCCATGATTAGTCAGAATCAGCTTATGCCACTTAATGATTTGCTTGCAAGTGAAGGACAGGCTATTACCGAATCACTGGGAGATCTTATTCAATACGGCCAATTTAAGGGTGAGACCTATGCTGTTCCTTTCAATGGATCAAAGGTATATCCTGCGGCGATTGCAATGAGAGAAGACCTTCTTCAAAAATATAATCTGAATCTGGATGATGTTAAGAGCTATAAAGATCTGGCAAAAATATATGATGTTATAAAGCAAAATGAGCCAGAGATGGTCTGCATTGCTCCAAATAACAGCAATCTGCTGTCCAGCTATGCAATGGGAGACAAAATTGATAAGATTGATATGATGGGGGACAATATTGGAGTTCTTCTCGGTAATGATAGTTTAAAACTTGTAAATCTATATGAAACTGAAGAATATAAGGATTTGGTTTATACGCTGAGAGACTGGTACAATAAGGGCTATATTCTTAAAGATGCGGCAACAACTACTGAAAGCGGAAGTGTTATGTATAATGAGGGGAAAGTTTTCTCCTACTTCTATGTAGATGTACTGGATTCAATTGATAAAGCATATCATCATCCCGGCTTAACCCAACAGGGACAGCAAACAATAGTCAAAGCTCTCAATAACCCGGTTATCAGTTCTTCTGTAGGCTTCTACAGTACAGGAATTAACTCGCAAAGCAAACACCCTGAGGCAGCGATGAAGTGGTTCAACCTTATGTACAAGGATGCAGAAGCTGTAAATACTCTTTACTGGGGTGTTGAAGGGAAAAACTTTGTAAAAGAAGATGACGGTACTATCTCATTTACACCGGAAGAAGCGGAAAGCAGAGGATACGATCTGCCATTTAACTGGATGTTCGGAAATACAGAGCTGCAATATGCATTTAAGGATTCAGGACAAAGTGCGGATTATTTTGCTCAGCGTGTTAAGCAAAATGATACTGCTGAATTATCAAAAGCATTTGGTTTCTCTTTCGATATTACTCCCGTACAAGCACAATATACTGCTGTCAGTAATGTCATGGACCAGTATCAGAGAGCTTTGGAAAGCGGAAGCGTTGATCCGGCTGTTGAACTACCGAATTTCATTAAAAAATTGAAAGATGCAGGAGTTGAAGAAGTTATTGCTGAAAAGCAAATACAGCTTGACAAATGGGCTGCTGAAAATAATAAATAGGCAGCAGTAAGTACAGGCCTGTCAAAGATCAAGATGAAGCAACAAAATGAGCTTTGGCAGGCTTGCTTATATATGGCGTTGCCCGAAGGGCTACAGCAAAAAGGTGAGGGGGCTCGATGCCCCCGAAACTTTTCTTACGTGAATGAGGAGAAATTTGATGCTTAAAAATCACGCTATTAAAAAGAATAAAACAAATATATACATGTACATAATGATGGCACCGGGGCTTTTATATTTGCTTATAAACAATTATATACCGATGGCGGGAATATTCATTGCATTCAAGTCTCTTAATTATGCAAAAGGTATTTTTAAGAGTGATTGGGTCGGCCTGAGAAATTTCGAATTCTTATTCCATACCTCGGATGCCTTTGTTATGACGCGAAATACGTTGCTGTATAACATTGCATTTATTGTTATAGGAAATGTTTTGGGGATTATTCTGGCAATATTCTTGAATGACATTGTATCAAGGAAGCTTGCAAGTGTTTACCAGACAGTATTATTACTGCCGTCTCTTGTTTCAATGGTAATAGTAAGTTATCTTGTATATGCATTTTTAAGCTCCGATAGCGGCTATTTTAATAAAACGCTGCTGCCTATGCTGGGGATTGATGAAATATCATGGTATAGTACTCCTAAATTTTGGCCGTTTATTCTAATTATCGTAAACGAATGGAGAAATGTAGGGTTTTCAGCCATTATATATTTATCATCTGTTGTGGGAATTGATAAATCATATTACGAATCAGCTATGATAGATGGAGCATCGAAGTGGAAACAGATAAAAACGATTACTTTGCCCCTGATAAAACCAACTGTTATTATTCTAGTACTTATGAGCATCGGTACAATATTTTATTCAGATTTTGGATTGTTTTATCAGGTCCCGTTAAATTCAGGAATGCTGTTTTCAGTGACAAATACACTGGATACTTATGTTTTTCGTGGACTTATGCAGCAAAATAACATAGCAATGTCATCTGCTGCAGGCGTTTATCAGTCCTTAGTAGGTTTTATACTGGTTATACTGGCGAATTTTATAGTTAGAAAATTTGACAGTGAAAATTCGCTGTTTTAAAGGGGATCTATTAAAAATGAAAAAGAGAGAAGATACTGTTTTCCAAGCTATCGCAAATATTGTGCTGCTTTTAGCAGTAATTTTAATATTGGTACCATTTGTGATCCTGTTCATGTCATCAGTCGCCTCTGAAAGTTCTCTGGTATTGAACGGCTATAAATTTATTCCTAAGGAGTTCAGCCTGGGAGCTTATGCATATATTTTTAGAAGGCCGAATACGATTTTCCGTTCTTATTTTATAACTGTTTTTATTACTGTCGTAGGCACGTCAGCGGGTCTGATTCTTACTACTACGCTTGCTTACCCCCTTTCAAGGAAAGATTTTAATAAAAGGAATCTCTTTTCCTTTATTGTGTATTTTACGATGTTGTTTAATGGCGGGTTGGTTCCATCCTATTTAATGTGGACAAGAGTATTTAATATGAAAAATACAATACTGGCATTGATCATCCCTGGTCTTCTTATGAACGCATTTAATATACTTCTAATGAGGAATTACTTCAGTACCAATATCCCAAATGAGCTAATTGAAGCTGCGCAAATTGACAGTGCCGGAGAATTTAGAATATTTTCAAAGATTATTCTTCCGCTGTCACTCCCGATCATGGCTACAATAGGTCTTTTTACAGGACTTGCATATTGGAACGACTGGACAAACGGACTTTATTATATAACTGAACCAAGCTTGTTCAGTATTCAGGTTATGCTTAGCAGGATATTACAGGATATTCAATTCTTACTTTCACGAACAACTGCTGGTGTAAATGCCGCCAATATATCAAGTATCCCGAGCGTTTCTATCAGAATGGCTATTGCAGTACTTGGAATTATACCAATTATGATCATTTTCCCATTCTTTCAGAAGTATTTTGTAAAGGGAATGACAATTGGTGCGGTTAAGGGCTGAGATGCAGCGGTTTAGCTTAAACAGAATGGTGGGGGGTAAACTGGATACTGATTTAACAGCTCAACTGGCGAAAAAGTTGAGTATGGCTATACAAATTGAGACAACTGCAGAAAAAGGTTTTTCGGAAAAAAAGTTCCTACAATTTCGCAATTATCTAAAAAGAGGTTTTCCTCTTGTTCACAAGTACCTTACATATACGGTTATTTCAGAAGCCAGCCTGGTTTTTCATTGGAAAGGTAAAAAAAATGATGCTCCGTTGGTACTGCTGGCTCATATGGACGTGGTTCCTGCTGAAGAACCTCAGCTGTGGACGCACCCGCCGTTTGAAGGATTTATTGACGACAAATATATTTGGGGGCGGGGTGCAATTGATGACAAGCACCAGATTATGTTTCAGCTTGAAGCTGTAGAAAGGCTGCTCAAAACCGGCTTTTGCCCCCAACAAGATATATATCTTTGTTATGGCCATAATGAAGAGACAATGGCAGATCCATCCGGAGCTAAGGAGATTGTAAAGTACCTTAAGCAAAGAAGCATTCACGCAGGATTGGTTATGGATGAGGGCGGAGGTGTTTTTGAGGGAACCATATTTGAAAGTCCCGGCTACTATTCATTTGTTTCACTGTGTGAAAAAGGTTATGCAGATATTTTATTGACAGCAGTATCTAAAGGAGGACATAGTAGTTCACCTTGCGGGAAAAGTGCCCTGAACCGTGTTGCTTCAGCCGCCTGCTGTGCTGAGGATATACCTGCTCAGGTGAAGGTTACTGAGATCGTAAGACAGTTGTTTCGCATACATTCTCCATTAGCTGATGAGTCGGAAATTATTAGGCAGCTACAAAAAACCAGTGTCGGAAGAGCGATGCTTCAGTCAACGGTTGCATTCACTATGGCGAAGGGAAGCGCAGCGCCAAATATTCTGTCGCAGCAGGCAACTGCAGTTCTGAACTGCCGATTGCTGCCGGGCGATACGGTTGGAAGCATGCTTGTACGAATACAGGAAATTGCTGCACCTTTCGGGGTTTCTGCAAGTATTTTAAAAGGCCATGAGCCCTCTGATGTTTCGCAGTGGGACAGCAGTGCTGCAATGCTTGTAAGAAAGATCATTTCGGGAGTATTCCCTGATGCGGCACCTTGTCCTAACATGATGCTTGGCGGAAGTGATGCCAAATATTATTCGGAGATCTCAAGAAACATATTACGTTTTGTACCTGTAAGGTTAACTCCGGAAGAAAAAAGCTGTATGCATGGAATAAACGAAAGACTTCCCTTATCCGCACTTGAAACAGGTGTTGTATTTTATCAGGAACTAATACGCAGGTATTCATTATACGTGTGATGAAGCAGGCAAATGAATGAGGGGGTATATGATTTGGGAGAAAAGCAATACAGATCGCAGAAGATTGCACATAATATTTATATGATAGAGGAATCTGATGTTTGTATTTATGTATTGATCGGTACTGAAAAAGCAGCAGTTATTGATACCGGCTACGGAAGCTTTAATCTTTACGAAGCTGTTAGAAAGCTGACGGACAAACCGCTAATAACTATCTGTACTCATGGACATCCTGACCACTTTTTGGGCGCAGGATATTTTGATAAGGTATATTTGAATGACAGGGATATACCGGTGGCAGAGGTTTACGGTGCAAGATACAAGCAGGAAGTGAAACATAATATGCAGAAAAGATTCAAAATGAGTGATACTCAAATTGAACAGTGGCTCTGTTCCAATCCGCCTAAAACGACATTAATTTATCCTGGAATGGAGTTTGATTTAGGAGAGTTTACACTTGAGACAGTTGACCTTTGTGGACATACACAAGGAAGTATAGGGCTTATTTGTAAACAAGCTCGTATCCTTTTCTCAGGAGACGGCGTTATAGAACGGGCCTGGTTGCATCTGCCCGAATCGGCCAGCATTCAGCGTTATTATGAAACTATTCAAAAACTTAATTGCAGAGAACAAGAATTTGATCAAATATATACAGGACATAAAAATGCACACAAGCCTGTCGGCTTTTTGAAGGAACTTACTGGCCTATTGGAACTGGTCCTTGAAGAAAGGAAAGGCACGCCAATCGATACAGGTGCGGGTGATGGGCTGCTTGCCGGAAAAAACGGTTGTCAGATTATATTCAATGCCGAACACGTGTCAGAATAGGGAAGAAAATCTAATGAAAATTTTGAAAAACACAAAAATACTACGTGCTTTATATATTATAGTAGGTAATTTAGTATATGCTCTTGGGCTTAACCTTTTTTTTGTGGGGAATAACATTGCGGCAGGAAAATTCGGGGGAATAGCAACAATTATTAATTATTTGGTTTCTGTTCCTATTAGCACAATTATTGTTCTTATGAATATTCCCGTGTTTATCTATAGTATCAAAGTTAAGGGTTGGAAGTATAATGCAGTAAATCTGATAGGATGCGCTGTATATGCAGTATTTGTTTATGCCACCTCAGGACTGCCTTTATTCACGACTAATAAAATATTAGCAGCAATTTTCGGAGGTGTCCTGTATGGACTTGGAATTGTCTTTATGATGCTTAGTGATTGCGTTGCCGGCGGTACAGATTTAGTAGCGCGTTTGTTGCTTGAAAAGTATAGGTCCTCCAGTATCGGAAAGATCATGCTTGCAATAGACGGGCTTGTGGTAGTGGCATCAATGATAGTATTTAAGGAGATTGAGGCAGGCTTATACGCAATATTGGCTTTGACGGTATGTTCGTTTGTTGCTGATTATGTATTGGACAACTTAAAATATAAAACTGCCTGTGTCATTATTACGGAACAAAATGTGAACGTAATAACAAAAACACTATTTTTAAACCATATTTCCGGAGCTACAAATCTTAAAGGAACCGGGATGTTCCATGGTAAGGAGAAGAATATCATTATTGCCATAGTTAAGCCGAGAGAAGCCTGCAAAGTCATGGAAATTATAAATGAAGCGGATTCACAGGCATTTGTGTTTAAAGCACGGGTGAATGAGGCCCTGGGAGGAAGCTTTCGACAATAAAATATCTGTTTTACTGGTTAGTTTTATACTATATAATGGAACTTATGTATAAAGCCAACCGTTGCGATAAACTGAATAAAAATTGAAATGGGGTGCTTGAAATGGCTTTGATTCATTGTGATTTTTTCTCTGAGGTACTGGGTATATCTACGTCAATGTACGTTATTCTGCCCCAGGCGACCAATACACAAATTGGGCTCCAAGGTAAAACGTACAGGGGAAAACATCCTACTTTATATTTACTTCATGGTTTATCAGATGATCATACAATTTGGTTGAGAAGGACTTCCATTGAGCGCTATGTAGCTCATCTTGGAATTGCTGTCGTCATGCCGGCTGTAAACAGGAGCTTTTACGCAGATATGGCATACGGATATCGTTATTGGACTTTTATCAGTGAAGAATTACCCACGCTGGCGAGATCCTTTTTCCCTTTATCAGATGCAAGAGAGGATAATTTTGTTGCCGGACTCTCTATGGGCGGATATGGCGCATTTAAGCTTGCGCTGCGGTGCCCGGATAAGTTCTGCGCAGCAGCCAGTTTATCGGGGTGCATAGATTTATGTAATTTGGATGCGGAGATTCATGGGGATATACAGAACATTTTTGGTGACAGCAAAAAAATTAGGGGCAGCGAGAATGATCTTTTCTATCTGGCAGAAAAACTGGCAGGTTCGGAGGGCTTGAAGCCAAAATTGTATCAATGCTGTGGTACGGAGGATTTCCTTAACAAGGAAAATCATCAATTCTTGAATTTCTGCAGAAGACTTCCACTGGATATTACTTATGAAGAGGAGCCTGGCGAGCATGAATGGGGATATTGGGATCTAAAGATCCAACGTGTTCTGGAATGGCTGCCGGTAAATCAAAAAGGTTGAATAACCCCAAACGAGTTAATTTGTATGGAAAAAGTAGAGTTTAGGTGAGGTTTAATATGGAAATAAACAAAATAATTATCGGAACAATGCGTCTGAAGGATTGTGACTCAGCAATTGCATTAATCAGAAAGGCAATAGATGCAGGATTTAATTATATTGATACTGCTCCTAAGTACAGGCTGAATAATGAGCATGAGAATTCAGAAGTCTGGGTAGGTAAAGCATTGAACTATAAAGATTACAGAGACAGGGTAATGGTCTCAACAAAATGCGCTACCAGTAATGGCGGGCTTGAGCTTGGCGATTTTGATAAGGGTCAAGGTTTTGGAGTAAGAACAAAAGAGCAGTTCAGACTGGTTTTTGAACAGTCGTTGAAACGGCTTAATCTGGATTCTGTGGATTTTTATCACCTATGGATTTGCCATAATGATGTGTTGTTTAATGAGGCATTTAAAGAAGGCGGATGGTATGAGGGCTTTCTGGAAGAAAAAGAGGCCGGAAGGGTCAAACATCTCGGAATAACAACACATGGTGATGCCGACACTATCATTAGCTTTCTGGAAACAGGCCTTTTTGAAACAGTGACACTGCCGCTTAACGTACTTAACAGGACAAGACAAAAGGCTGTTGAGTACTGTAAGGATAAGAACATAAAAGTATTGGCTATGAACCCTCTGGGTGGAGGTTTTCTGGCTGTAGATGAAAGAATCAAGGAGCTTGCCTTCAAATACCTTCTTTCACTAGGAAACGTAAGTATTCTCGTTGGACTAACGTCTGTTGAGGAAGTCGAATACGCAGTCAGAATGCAAAAAGAGTATGAAGCCAATCCTTTATCAACAGAGTTTATTATTGAAAAGTTAAAAAAATAATTCCAAATGAGGAACCAAGGTGTACAGGCTGTGGTTATTGCCAGCCCTGCCCGAATTTTATTGATATTGGGGCAGCGCTTTCTTATTACAATTTGTACAAATATCTTGGCTTGGGGCAAGCCAAACAAAGCTTTGGCGGCTTGCAATGGAACCCCAGATTCAGACTGGATCAGTGCATTTCCTGCGGTACATGTGAAAAAAGATGTCCGAATAACCTGCCTGTGAGAGACATTATCAAGGATGCAGTGAAAATAATGTATTAAATTTGTAATGTGTTAAGTCTGGATAAAAGTAGATGACAATTTTCAAAAATAAAAGTCTCGGAGGCGAGCCACACTCGCCTTTTTGCTATAACCCTTAAGTCAACACTATAAATAAAAATTCAAGGGCAATGCCTCGTTGCGAAATTTATTACCTTTTTGGAGTTTTATCATGTAAACTATAATTTACAATATATTATTATTTGATGTTGCAACAAAGTATATAGTCAATTTGAACTTTATTACGTAAAAAACAGTATTGATTTGTGGATTTCAATACTGTTTCAAAACTGACAAGTATGGAATTAATTATTGAAGGAGCGTCAAAAGAATTTTTTATCTTAATAAAGATAGAACTAAATCCTTTTTAACTTGATAGTATTCCTTACTTTCTTGCGACATCTTATTATAGCTTCTTTCAAGTTTACTCTTAACAAACGTCACTCCATCATCAATGTTAAGTTTTCTTTGAACAAAGGCCAAATAGAATAGTGATGGCAATGTATCATAATGTGAAATAGCGTCAGCATCAGCGACACATATTTCTTCCTTAGTTGTTTTTTCTTTTACTACACTCCCTCGATGATTTAATATGCATAATTTTACTGCCTCGATTTTATCTTCTGGGTAATTAAATGATTTTAATATTTCCTCAGCCATATTTGCACCATGTATATGATGATTTTCGTATAGCTGGAAATCTGTAATTGAAGCTATATCATGTAACCACCCTGCCACCTCGCATATTTCAACATCTGCTTGATATAATTTGGCAAGTTCAACGGCATTCTTTGCTACACTTTCAATATGCTCATAACTCCCAATACCAAAAAAATTATTTGGGCTATCGCATCTTTGTTTAATATCTTCCTTTATCTTACCAATAATATCCATATTCATTTCGTCCCCTTTCTTGTAGAATGCTTTACTCGTAAAATATAATTTTTTATTCCTTTTTTTTGTTTTTATATTATATACGGAAGGCTTTATATAAATCAGAAAATCAATAGGAATAAATCTAAGTTTTGAATGCACTACTTCTTATTGCCTCTAAATCCTCGTCTGCAATTTTGTAATGTCTATCTGAAACTACTAAATCATATATAGTCTTACCTATGTCAGGTAGTTTTAATATTGCACTTACAAGACTATATAAGGCGAGTTTCTTATATTTTTTCATATCATGTGCCTTACATATCGTATATAGTCTTGCTTTAGGTTGGTCAAGAAGGTATTCCCTCTTGTTAAAGGACTTAACTCCGTCTTCTTCATCAAATTTAAAATATTGGTTACTGGTAGCTTTTCTTATCTTTTCCATTTCTGCTTTTAATACCGTAATGTACCTTGTTGAAGGTTTTGGCAATTCAAGCTCTTTCTCTTCAACTTCGGATGTTGTATATTTAACCCTGGCGTTAAGTATTTCTATAAATATCTTTTCTGTATCCTTCTTGGATGATGGATAATGACCATGGGTTACTCGCCAATTTCTTATGTAGGTAAAAAAGCCGATATAGTCCTGCAAGTATTTTGTACTCACATTAACCATCTTCCCATAAATGAACTTTTTGATGTCAGAATGAAGCTCGTTAACCCTTGCAAGGGAAAGAGTGTTTACCGTTTTAAGGTCTTCAAATTCATTATAGGTCAAAAATCCTCGGTTTGAGATATAAATCAATCAGTTTGTCTTTGTATAGCCGTTCTAAAAGCTTCTTATTTTCTACCCTTGTGATTTTTGCTTTTGCGGGATCTACACGGCTGGGAGTCTTATAACCATTGTGCTCAAGTACTGTCATGTAATTGGATGGCTTTATGTAATGAGCGATATTAAGCAGCTTGCAGTATTCTTCATATACTCTATTAGCATTGCTACAGATATAACTTGCATCATATAGGTGTTCCTCGAACAGGGTTGTAAATAGGTCCGTTGTAAGTTTTCCTAAACAGGATACTTTGCTAGCCGAATAGCCATGGTTATCAATTGCTGTTGTAACAGTAGCAAATTCTGAACCCATTACACCGAATTTTGATGGTTGCCTACCATACCGTGGTTCTCTAACATCTGTTTTATCAAGATACGATACGAGCTTTCTTGAACCTTTTTGAGCTTCTCTTACAAAGGTTTCGTCTACTTGTATCACTCCAGATAGCTTGGGCATTGGGGGGCTCGCAAGGGCATGTATGAGTTTGTGTCGCCATGAGAATAGTGTCTTGTGGTTTATCCCCGTACACCCATAGTCTTTCTCTAAAACATTTTCCATTTCCTTTAGTGACATAGAGTTTATGGTCATATTCAAAACAGCAAACAAATATCCCAGTGCCATTTGGTTTTTTCTATGACAGTACCAGTAAATAAAGTAAAACGGCATTTACAACCATTGCATTTATATTGTTGGATGTTTTTCTTTTTGCCGTTTTTTACCATATTTCCAGAACCACATTTCGGGCAACTGGAATTTACTTTTAATTTTTCAAGCCTTCGTTGTAAGTTCAGTGTTATCATAGCATCTAATTCACTTTCAAATTCTGCTTTCGAATGACTTGAATAGTGATTTACAACTTCTTTGAACTTATTAAAAGGTAATTTCTCAAGGTATGATAATACTTCATCAAAACTTAGTTCTTTTTTAGACATTTCCAAAACCCCTTGATATAAGCCAAGTTCACCATATTGAGGTTATAATATCATATTTTACGAATTCTCGCAACGAGACAAATGCTATAATTTAACACATAAAACTTGAAATATAGTTGTTCCAGTTTATACAAGCATCACTCTATTTCTGGACTATATAATGATTTCTAAAAAAGCTTGATTATGTTTGAAAATTGTGCTAAACTTATTTTTGCCTTATTGCGTAGAGCAAAATGGCAATAACTATTTTGCAACAGGGCGAAGGAAGGTGAATTAAAGATGAAGGAAAATATCCATCCTAAATATGGTAAATCAGTAGTAAAGTGTGCATGTGGTGAAACCTTTGAGACAGGTTCAACAAAGCCCGAGCTTCACGTTGAAATATGCTCTAAATGCCATCCATTTTATACAGGTAAGCAGAAGCTGGTTGATACAGGCGGACGTGTAGAGAAGTTTAAGAAGAAATTTGGTATCGTGGACGATCGCGCTTAGAACATAGCAATTAAATGTAAATTGAAAAATGTGTATTATAGTGTTACACTAGAGGCTGAAAGAATTTGTTTCAGCCTTTATTTTATTTATAGCGTTGCCCGAAGGGCTACAGCAAAAAGGTGAGAGGGGCTCGATGCCCCTGAGACTTTTATATAATGCGTTGCCCGAAGGGCTACAGCAAAAAGGTGAGAGGGGCTCGATGCCCCTGAGACTTTTATATAAGACAGTAGATGTGGCTGTAATTATCCTGTGATGTAAAGGAGAGTAGCATGAAGAAAACTTCAATAGGGGGGCAGGCACTGCTTGAAGGCCTATTAATGATGGGGCCGAAAAACATAGCTATAGCTGTACGCAAGCCTGACGGTGAGATAGTGCTTGACAAAAGACCTTTGCCAGCAAAGCTTCCAATAACGAAGGTGCCTTTGATCCGCGGTTGTGTGAATTTATTCAGGCAGATGGTAGTCGGAGTTAAGGCTTTGATGTATTCTGCAGATTTTGTCGATCTTGAAGAGGATACGCCAAAGGAACCATCCAAATTTGATGCATTTGTAGAAAAGCTCTTTAAAAATAAGGATGCAATTATATATGTATCTGTAATATTGTCGCTTGCTTTAAGTGTGGGCTTGTTTATACTTTTGCCAAATTTGTTGGCGAGTTTTTTCAACATTGAAGGTGTATTTCTTAAGAATTTATTCGAAGGCTTTATAAGGATCCTGATATTCTTGGGGTACATTTATCTGGCTACGTTGATGAATGATATAAAAAGAGTATGGCAGTATCATGGTGCTGAACATAAATCAATACATTGCTATGAGCATGATGAGGAGCTGACGGTCGAAAATATCAGGAAATATTCCACAAAGCATCCCCGGTGCGGGACGTCATTCCTGTTCCTAGTTATGATAATTAGCATTATAATGTTCTCATTGGTTGGATGGTATGGCGTAATTGCAAATGCGGTTATCAGAATCCTAATGATTCCACTTGTAGCAGGTGTGGCATATGAAGTTCAGAGATTTGCGGGCAGGCATACAGACTGGCTGATAATGAAGATTATTAATGCCCCGGGTATGCTCTTCCAGTATCTGACCACCAGGGAACCGGATGATTCTATGATAGAGGTTGCAATAGTAGCTCTGCAGAACGTAATTGTGGATGACGATTCGGACAAATGGTAGAAGACGGATATTTGGAAGCTAATAAACTTTAATTAAGGCCTTAATTAAGTGTACATTTATTATGTAATAATCAAGGGGATTTAAACGGCATACTAACGAATAAGGGTTTAGAGAACGTAAGGTTTATTGGGAGCACAAAGGATATTTGTCATTTAGTTTTTTAAGGTTTATTGAGAGCACAAAGGATTTTTAGTCATTTAATTATTTTATGTAAGTATGAGCAAAAGTTGAGAGATAGCGTTATAAGGGGTTTTATGACACTTAATGAAGCGGTAAGAAAAGGGAGAGAACTATTACGGGCATCCGGAAATGGAGCCCCGGCTGGTGAAGTCGGGGCTCTGCTTTGCTCTGCAGTGGGCTGTGAGAGACTTTTTCTTTATACCCATGGAGAGATGGTTTTAGATACTGTTCAGGAACAAAGGTTCCTGTCTATGCTAGAAAAGCGTACCTTGGGCGTACCGCTTCAATATCTCACAGGTGGTCAGGAGTTTATGTCCCTGCCTTTCAAGGTTCGTGAGGGAGTACTTGTGCCTCGTCCGGAAACGGAGCTTCTGGTAGAGACAGTTATTGCCTGTATTGGAGGAAATGCTTCCGCTCCATATAATCTGCCATCTATATCAACTGTTATTGAAGACAGGATGGGAACAATGAAGCAGGGGTCAGCATTAAATGATAGCGGAATACCTAATCTTTCTATACTTGACATGGGCACAGGTTCAGGCTGTATTACTGTAAGTCTTGCCTACTATTTACCTAATGTGGTTGTTACGGCAGTGGATAAAATGGCTGACGCTCTTGAAATTGCCCGGGAAAATGCGGTTCTTAATGGAGTTGCAGATAGAATCTGTTTTGTGCAAAGCGATCTGTTCAAACAGCTGGAGGATAAGAAATATGATGTTATAGTCTCAAATCCTCCTTACATACGCACAGGTGATATATCGGGGCTGCAGAGGGAGGTCAGCTGCTATGAGCCCATGGCAGCGTTGGATGGCGGCCCTGACGGTTTGTACTTTTACAGGGCTATTATAAAGGATGCATGGCTTCATCTGAAGAAAAACGGTTTACTCGCTTTTGAAACCGGCTATGATCAGGCTACTGAGGTTGCCGGAATGATGTCCGATGATTATAAAGAGATAGAAATAAAAAAGGATCTTTCCGGCATTGACAGAGTCGTGATGGGAAGGCTTAAGTAACATTTTATTCTGTATGCTGTAAATTACTTATATTAAGGAAATCCTGAAAATATGGTTTTTTATATGATCTGCTCAGTGGCTGAAGATAACTATTAAGTCTTTTTATGAATAGAGACCTTTATTTCATTTCCACAAGTGCCATAGTAATATCATCCTG
>JAEYRB010000034.1 GCA_023409735.1 Bacillota bacterium
GAGCTTGACAGAGTAAAGGCTGAAATACTACAGAAGTATTATCTAAGGCATTTGTGATGTAACCGTTAAGAAATTTAGCAGCACGATATATGTAGGTTATACCACCTTAGGCGGATAATCTTTGGTGACTTGCTGTTGCCACTTCCACAATATGTTGTGCTGGGGAATTCCAAAATGGTACATCGAAACGCCATATATTGGTAACAGGGAGAGTTAATTATGGCTGTGTTGATAGCACCTACAAAGTCAAATCTCATTAAGGCAAAATCCTCTCTGGCGCTTTCACAGAACGGTTTTGAACTGCTTGACCAGAAAAGAAATGTCCTTATAAAAGAAATGATGGATATGGTGGATAAAGCTAAGAATATACAAAATGATATTTATGGGATAATTGCTGATGCCTATAAGGCTCTGCAGGTCGCAAACATTACCCTTGGCATCAGAGACGTTGAAGATATCGGCAACAGCATCCCCAATGATGAGGATTTTGAGGTGCTTTTGAAAAGCGTTATGGGCGTGGACATACCAATGGTTAAATACAAAAGGAAGGACATACTGCCGGCTTATGGCTTTTTCAGTACCAATTCATCACTTGATCAGGCAAGAAAGAAATTTACGGAGGCACGCTACAGAATATATGAGCTTTCTGAGATAGAAAGTTCAATATTCAAGCTGGCTAAGGAAATAGAGAAAACCAATAAGAGGACAAATGCTCTTGAGCATATACAGATACCCAAATATAAGGAACAGATAAAGTACATCACAGATGTTCTTGAGGAGAAGGAGCGAGAAGATTTCTTCAGGCTCAAGAAGGTTAAGAAGAAAATAAAGCATATAGGTTAGAACCGGGCAGGGATAGCTTTTACAGCTTATTACCTGCTTTTTTGTTTGACAGTAATCAGCTCAAGGTCAACCTGAAGGGTCAGATGGTATGGTTATATGAAGGATCAACTGACATACGCTTATTGGTATTCTTACATAGCACAGCAGCTTCATCAAATAGGGTACATGAAGAGTCAGCTGTAGTATTAACTGAACGTAAATTTTAAGTTGTATAATGGATAGATACGTTATATAATAATAATGATATTAAATTATCACTAGGTCATAATTAATTGTTTGGGGGAATGAGTTCATGCTGCTAATGTATATATGTATCGCAGTCGGAACCGTATTTTGTATGTTCTGGTGCGCGCAGCTGATTTTTTTCAAGCTCCATTTAAATTGGACAAACAGGATCATTGAGTCAGATGAAGAAGACAGCAAGGTTGGAGTAAGTGTTATACATCCTATTAAGGATTTGGATTTTGAACTAGATAAGAACCTCGAGGCGTGGTTCGGGCAGAATTATGAAGGACTGGTACAGCACATTTTCAGTTTCCAGACGCCTGATGACCCGGCTATTCCTGTTGTACAAAGCACTATTGAGAAACATCCTGAGTTTGATTGCCAGATAATTGTCAATCCGGTAATGGAAGGACTAAACGGGAAGAGCTCAAATATGGTATATGGAATGCGAAAAGCAAAATATGATATTGTTTTGTTTGGCGACAGTGATGTAAGAATTAAAAAGGATTTTATAGTAAAGATGGTAAGGCCTCTTAAGGACGAGAAGGTCGGGATCACTACATGTGGACAGATCAACATAGGTGGAAAAGACTTTTGGACGAGATTTTTTACTTTTACTCAAAATAGTGAGACCGATTTTATATGGGCATTTCTTACAAAGCTTGGCATTGATGTAGGGGCAACGGGCGCAGCTTTTGCAATGAGAAAGCAGCTATTGAATGAAATCGGCGGACTTGAGGCATTCGGTAGTTCTCTTCTGGAGGATCTGCACCTTGGCAACACGCTTTACAAAATGGATTATAAGCTGGTATTGGGGCCATTCCTTGAATGCCATGTTCAAAAGCTTGATAGGGAGAAATCCTTTAATTATGCTAGGCGTATAGCTGTAGGAATAAAGGCACATATCGCAGTTGAGCTTCCTTCGTTTGTCCTTATGATGTCTTGGTATTGGATAATACTTGTGCTAGGCCTTGTTTCACAGAATGCAGGAGTAGTAAAGCTGGCATTTGTGTATATGGGAATCAGGGTAATCGATGGCTTGGCTATGAGGCTGCTTTCAAAAAATAAGCTTGTTCCGGCAGACATTATAACGCCGCTGTTTTTTGACCTGTTTGCTACCTTTTATCTGCTGTTTTCATCTCTTACGAACCCTCAGGTCATGTGGAGGGGAATCAAGTATGAAGTTAAGAAGGGCGGATATATAGAGGAGTTGTCATATGAGGAAGAGCTTTTGGAAGAAGAGCACGCAAAGGGCTAAAGAATAACTTAAGGTGAGAGCGAGTAACATAGAATATTAAAGCCGTACAAAACTATAATTTTGTACGGCTTTCTATAATTTCAATGACAAGGGCATCAATGACAATTCGCAACAATTTCAGAAAAGGGTATCACTGTTTTCTTATATATCCTTCTTATATATCCTGTAGGTCTTGTAATGCGTAGCGCCGGTTCCTTCTATATCGGCGCGCATCCTGAGATTTGTCTCACCTATAGTGGAACCTTCTCCCCAGGTATAGCCCTTATTTACGCCGTTACTGAAGGTTTTGTGGTAGATTGCAAAGGACACTCCCTTGTTTCTGTATTCGGGTACTACAAACATTGCAAACACTCTGGCACTTTTAATCTTCCGTTTATACCACAGAAATTTCAGGGCTGCCAGGGGTGTAACTCTTCCATTCAGATGTATAAGTACCTGGTTGTAGTCGGGCAAAGCTATAGCAAAGCCTATTGCTTCGTCTCCATGGCGTGCTATGGGCAATAATGCAGGGTCGGCAAGGCTCACCATCTTTTTGGCAAGGTCGCGTACCTCTTCAAGAGTAGGCGGCACAAGATCCGGCCACTCATCAGGCATCGCTACATCCATTACATGCTTTAAGTCCCTTATTTCTCTCTCCAGGTTGTTCAGGTCAAGAGTATCTACTCTGAAGTCGTAACGTTTTTTTGCGTATTCAATAATTTTTGTAGGATCTTTTTTAAACATTACGTCCTTATCAAGATGATAGGCAAACACATCATAATCCTTGACAAAGTCATACCTTTCCATAAAATCCTTGTAATACTCGGGATTGTACGAGTTCATTATTACAGGAGGTCTGTCGAAGCAGTCAATAAGAAGCCCCTTGTTTTCATCTCCGTCTGTACCTGTTACGGCAACAGGGCCGCTCATGAATTCAGAACCATTTTCCTTAGCCCATTTAAAGGCTGTATTAAAAAGTAACTCAGCCACTTGGTAATCATTGATGCACTCGAACATTGAGAAAAATGCCATTTTCATATTCTTCTTTTCATTGAGTACATTGTCTATGCCTACATATATCCTGCCTACCGGCTTGCCGTCGCAAAATGCAAGATACATATCATGATCGATCTTTTGAAGTGTTGGATTGGAGGCAGGGTCAAGAGATTCCTTAATATCCTTCAGAAGTGGCGGAACCCAACATTTATCACCTTTATATATTTTCCATGGGAGCTTGAGAAAACTGTTTAAATCAGCTTTTGATTCTACCCTCTTAATTATTAACTTCATTTTATTTGCCTCCTGCTATATTAGCTGAGCTGATTATAACAAAAAATGTGAATTGCCGCAACGGCATAGGTACATTACAGATAACCTAGTGATATTGTAAAACTTCTTAGCTGAACTTAAATACAGCCGTGGAGGTGCACTACAGTATGTGCATGGAAACACAGCTGAAATAAATGGTGCTGCCGGTCTTAACAGTAAAATAATTTCATCTCTGCCGCTATTGTTTCAACCTCGTTATATTGACTATGGATAGGAAAACTGCTATTGTAGACTTAATGTAATTTAATATTTTAGAGTAATAAAGTAAATTAGGAGTGATGGCATGAATTCCAAAATACATGACCAATGGACTGATGAGTTGTTTGAGGCAATACTCCTTTTAGAAAATACGGAAGAATGCTATAATTTCTTTGAAGATATCTGTACTATATCAGAGATCAAGGCTATGGCACAAAGACTTGAGGTGGCTAAGATGCTGAAAGAGGGTTATACTTATATGGATATAAGTGAAAAGACCGGTGCAAGCACAGCTACCATAAGCAGAGTCAACAGAAGCCTGAATTATGGGGCAGATGGCTATAGGATAGTACTTGAAAGGCTAGATACGAAAGGAAGATAAAGGTGTTCAGAAGTCTTTTTATAGGCTTTCTGATATTATCGGCGATTACATCCAGAAACGCCGGAATTCAGATAAATCAAATCACGGATCTGTCTCCGGATATATTGTTGCAGCTATTTAATGCAGATTTTTCAAGCTATGATGGACAGACAGAGCTTTCTGAAACAGATGCTGCTCTATTAGTCAGTGCCCATAAAGATGTAAGTGCATCTATTGAGCATACCAAAACAAGGCAAAAAGAGCTTCCTTTTTGGCATGCACCTGCGATCTATGCATTTACCACTGTCTTGTGTTTTACTGTGCCCATTTTCTTAAAGCAAAAATACTGCTCGGATATTTATCTTGGCATTACGGACCTATCTCCCCCGTATTGTCCCGAATGCTCATGATGGGTTCAAAAATAAATTTAAAAAGAGGAGATAATATTATATGCTTAAAAATTTTATTGAAAAAGTTATCGGAAGTTACAGCGATAGAGAATTGAAAAGGATAAATCCAATTGTTGATGAAATAGAAGAGCTGGAGCCAAAGATCAAGGCTCTTACAGATGACGAACTCAAGACGAAGACAGGCGAATTCAAAAAGAGGCTCAGTGATGGAGAAACACTCGACGATATACTACCTGAAGCATTTGCAGTAGTAAGAGAGGCATCAGTAAGAGTACTTGGCAAAAGACATTTCAGAGTGCAGCTGATAGGCGGAGTTGTTCTTCATCAGGGAAGAATTGCCGAAATGAAGACCGGTGAAGGTAAGACGCTTGTTGCAACACTGCCTGCGTACCTTAACGCATTGGAAGGTAAGGGAGTACATGTAGTTACAGTTAATGATTATCTGGCGAGATTCCATAGCGAATGGATGGGAAAGATATATACCTTCCTTGGACTTTCTGTAGGTCTGATAGTCCATGACATGGACAACAGTGCAAGAAGAAAAGCATACAACTGTGATATTACCTACGGCACAAATAATGAGTTCGGCTTTGATTACCTCAGGGACAACATGGTCATTTACAAAGAAGACATGGTGCAGCGTGAGCTTAACTATGCCATTGTGGATGAGGTGGACAGCATACTTATTGATGAGGCCAGAACACCTCTTATCATTTCCGGAGCCGGTGATAAATCAACTGATATATATAACAGAGCTGATTCCTTTGCATCGCGTCTCAGAGTCAAAGTCTTTACCGAGACAGATGACAAGCAGGAGGAGACTGAAGACATTGATGCAGACTATATAGTTGATGAGAAGGCTAATTCCGCTGCGTTAACCTCAAAGGGTGTAGCCAAAGCGGAGCAGTATTTCGGGATAGAAAACCTCTCAGACCCTGAGAATATGACCATATCACATCATATCAACCAGGCGCTGAAGGCACATGGACTGATGAAGAAGGACAGGGATTATGTCGTTAAAGACGGAGAGGTTATCATTGTTGATGAATTTACAGGACGTCTTATGTATGGCAGAAGATACAGTAATGGCCTCCACCAAGCTATAGAAGCAAAGGAAAATGTAAAGGTTGAAAGAGAAAGTAAAACGCTTGCAACCATAACCTTCCAGAATTATTTCAGAATGTATCATAAGCTTGCGGGTATGACAGGTACAGCGCAGACCGAAGAAGAAGAATTCCAGACCATATATAAGCTGGACGTAGTAGTTATACCTACAAATAAGCCCATGATAAGAGTTGATTATCCTGACAGTGTATATAAAAACGAAAAGGGTAAATTCAATGCGGTTATTGATGAAATAGTGGAGCTGCATAAAAAAGGTCAGCCGGTTTTGATAGGTACTATTTCAATAGAGAAGTCAGAATTGCTCAGCAGCATGCTGAAAAAACGCGGTGTGCCGCATCAGGTGTTAAATGCCAAGTTCCATGAGAAGGAGGCAGAAATAATAGCTCAGGCAGGTAAATATGGGGCGGTAACGATTGCAACTAACATGGCAGGCCGTGGTACTGATATTATGCTTGGCGGTAATTCGGAGTTCATGGCTAAACAGGAGCTCCGCAAAATGGGATATTCGGAAGAACTGATAGGAGAATCTGTCAATCACAATAAAACGGATAATGAAGAGATCTTGAAGGCAAGGGAAGAATTCAACAGACTTGACAAAGAGTTTGCAAAGTCAATAGAGAGCGAAAAGCAGAAAGTCATAGAGCTTGGAGGACTTCATATAATGGGTACGGAACGCCATGAGTCAAGGCGTATCGATAACCAGCTGAGAGGACGTTCAGGACGTCAGGGAGACCCGGGCTCATCACGCTTCTATATATCACTTGAGGATGATCTTATGAGATTGTTCGGCTCCGACAGGCTTACATCCATTGTTAACACACTTGGCCTTGAGGAGGATCAGCCTATAGAGCACAGGATGCTGTCTAATGCCATCGAAGGCGCACAGCGAAGGGTTGAAGGGAAGAACTTTGATATAAGAAAGCATGTTCTGCAGTATGATGACGTAATGAATAAGCAAAGAGAGGTCATATATACACAGCGTAAGCAAGTACTTAATGGTGAAAATCTCAGAGGCTCATTTACAAAGATGATCGAGGGAACTGTTGACAATATCATTGCTGCTTACTGCGGAGAGAGCCATCTGCCGGATATGTGGGATTGGGAAGCCTTAAAGGCACAAGCTGGCGATATTTTCATGACCAAGGATGAGCTTGATATCTCCAAGGAGGAAATGGAGGACTTCACAAAGGACGACCTGAAAGAAAAGATCATGTCTTCAGCTATAAAGGCGTACGAGGCTAAGGAAGCAGAATACGGCTCAGAGCTTATGCGTGAACTGGAAAGAATAGTGCTTCTCAGAGTCGTTGATGAGAAATGGATGGATAACATCGATGCAATGGATCAGCTGCGTACAGGGGTAGGTATGAGGGCTTACGGACAGCATGATCCTGTTGTTGAGTATAAGTTTGAAGGCTATGAGATGTTTGAAGAAATGATCAAAAACATACAGCAGGATGCAGTTAAAATGATCCTCCATGTTAGAATTGACCGTGATCATGGCGCACCGAAACGTGAAAAGGTTGCCGAACCTGTTACAGCCAGCCACGGTGGAGATGGACCTAAAAAGCCCGTTGCCAGAAGCAGTGAAAAGGTTGGAAGAAACGATCCCTGCCCATGTGGATCAGGTAAGAAGTATAAGATGTGCTGCGGTAAGCAGTAATTATCACGATATTAGTAAATACAACTAATGAAAGCAGATAAGAAACAATTAAAAATTGTAAAAAGTCTGCTGAAGCAAAAGAAAACATCGATAGGGATTATAAAAAAAGAAAAAGATTTATAGGACAGACATGATAGGACAAAGACATGAATTATAACGAAGCTATTGAATATATACATGGTACTTTGAAATTCGGAAGCAAGCTTGGGCTTCACAATATTGGGGAACTCCTGAGATTGATGGGAGATCCCCAAAAGAAGCTGAAATTTGTACATGTTGCCGGTACGAACGGGAAGGGTTCAACTGTTGCTTTCATAAGCAGCATACTTATTGAAGCAGGCTACAGGACCGGAGTTTATACATCACCATTTATTCAGCGATTTTCTGAGAGAATCAAAATAGGTGAAGCTGAGATCAGTATGGACGAGCTTGCTGAAATCACGGCTTATGTTAAAGAAAACGTTGATAAGATGCTCGAGATGGGAGAGAACCATCCCACAGAATTTGAAATTGTTACGGCTATAGCCTTTGAGTACTTTTATCGCAATAAATGCGATATCGTAGTATTAGAGGTTGGTCTTGGAGGGCGTTTTGACTCAACTAACATAATTGATACACCCGAACTGGCTGTTATAACGACTATAAGCTATGACCACACCGAAAGGCTGGGCAACACACTACCAGAGATTGCATTTGAAAAAGCCGGGATAATCAAGCATGGCGGAGATGTAGTAATATACGGGCAGTGTGAGGAAGTAGAAGACGTGTTTGAGGAAGCTTGCGCAAGTCGTGGGGCTCATCCTCACAGGGTGGATTTCTCTGATTTGGTCAGCAAAAAATTTGACATAAACGGGCAGACCTTTAGCTTAAATGGGTATGATGATTTGCAGATAAGCCTTCTGGGAAGCCATCAGCAGCACAATGCCGCAGTAGCTGTACGAGCTGCTGAAATGCTGAGAAACAAGGGTTACAATATTACCGAGGATGCAATAAGAAGAGGGCTTAAAAAAACGAAATGGCCCGGTAGGCTGGAGGTAGTGTCAAGAAATCCTGTTGTATTGGTTGACGGTGCACACAACATAGAAGGTGCGTCGGTGCTGAGAAAAGCTTTAGATGAATATTTTCCGGGTAAAGCTGTAATTTTTATTATGGGAGTACTTAGGGACAAGGATTATACTAATATGATGAACCTGGTATTGCCCGGCTGCAAACGTTTATATGCAGTAACACCTGACAGTCCAAGAGCATTGACGGCTAATGAATTAGCGGAAGCTGCTGACAAGTATTGTAAAAGCATAATAACATGTGATACAATTGAACAGGCAGTACATAGCTGTATTGAAGCAGCTTCATCTGACGATGTAATATGCAGCTTTGGTTCATTATATTATGTGGGAGAAGTCAGAGGGATCTTCGGACTGCAATGATGTGTATACATAACCTTGATCAGGCATGAAAAATATGTCGGATATACTGATGTATATCAAAGATGGAGGCGAGGTTCTTGATAGATCTAAAAGCTGAACTGAATAATTTTAAGGCAATAAATCTAAATGAGATCGATAATGGAGAGCTATTGGTTTCCGATAAAATCCGCAATTCGATCCTCCTCTTTAATAAGGCCATCGAGAGTATAAAGTCGGGCAGCGAAGATATTGCTATAATTGAACTTAAAAAGGCTGTTGCAATAAACCCGCAGTTTAATGAAGCATTCAATCTGCTTGGTTTATGTTATAGCTATATCGGAGAGACCGAAAAGGCTGCCGAGGTATTTTCAAAGGTCATAAAGGATGAATCCAACAGTTTACTTGCTTCGAGATATATGCAGATGATTGGTTTTGGTGAGCCTGTTCAAAAGCAAAGCAGCAAAAGAATAACAAAGCCGATAACCGATAATGATAAGCAGGAAGAACCAATAAAAAGGATCAGAAGAAAGCCAGCTGCTAATAAGAATGATTCGAGAAAGAGCTTGCTGTATACAATAGCAAAAATTGGCGGAGGCTTTGCTGCCGGAATCCTTATTGCTATTATCTTTTTTATGCCTTCTCGGAATACGAATGTACCACAGACACCTATCGTTGATACAGCAGATAGTGAAACTGCCGCTAAAATGGCTGAATATGAGGAAAATTATGCAAAGCTGGAGGAAAAATATAATTCGCTCCAAAAGGATAAGGATGCAGCGGTACAGCAGTCAGATTATTATAAATCTGCTCTGAAGCTTTATGATGTGGATGATATGTATCGGGCAAGACAATACGAAGAAGCAGCCGATATGCTCATTATTATGAAAACAGTTGAATTCAAGGACAGCGAAGCTGAGAAATTTAATGAATTATATACCACAGTATTGCCTTTGGCCGCAAAGACAGCATATAACAAGGGATCTAAATTGTTTAACTCAAAGAAATACCAGGAAGCGCTGGATAAGCTTAAAATGGTTGAAATATATGATCCTGGGTTTAAGCAGATGGATGGCGCAATTTACTATATGGGACGCAGCTGTCAGGCACTTAATGATTCGAGAAATGCCGTTGCTATGTATCAGAAGCTGGTGACGGAATATCCCAGGAGCTCGTTTGTTAAGTATGCCAATGCCAGGCTGAAGGAGCTGATACAAATTCCGTAAGACCGAATTTTACAGTGAGATCGGAAAAGTTATAAAATATTAAAGTACAATAGAAAACCATTGGATAAAAGCTTCTAGGATGCAATTGATAAAGATCAATACAATGCTATCAGGCAGAGTTTCGAACTCATTCTGTTTATGACTCTTTATCAGGAGCTTCCTTTTTTATACTTATACAATGTTGTATATGATATAACTTACTAAGGTAAAAATTTTGTATCAAGCTGAAACATATTTACTATTTTGTCTTAAAGAATAGATGAAGCACGATGAAGCACTATGTAAAATTTTTTAGAAATTGCATCGCGAATATCCTACACATATAATTTGCTTTCAATTTTTGATTATTTGTATTATTATATTTAGATAGCGACTTAAAGGATTAATGTCGGGAGGTCAGAATAATGTACTATTGCAGCACACGCGGTGAGCTTGGACATATAAGCTCGGCTGAAGCTATCAGGCGTGGTTTGGCGCCGGATGGCGGCCTTTTTGTACCTGAGACGGATGTAAGGCTTACGCCTGAAGATATATTGGCAATGACTAAGATGAATTATAAAGAAAGAGCAATATTTATTCTTGGACATTTTCTTGATGACTATAGCGTTGAGGAATTGACTGAATGTGTTAATGGAGCATATGGCAGCAGCAAATTCGATGGCGACATGGTTGCTCCTATAAAAAAGCTGAATAACAACGCGTATATGCTTGAATTATGGCATGGGCCAACATGCGCTTTTAAGGATGTAGCTCTTCAACTGTTGCCACGCTTGTTGGTAAAGGCTGTTGAAAAGGCAGGAGATAATGCTCAGACAGTCATTCTTGTAGCTACCTCAGGAGATACGGGTAAGGCGGCTCTAGAAGGCTTCAAGGATGTCAAGGGAACAAGGATAATTGTATTTTACCCTAAAAATGGCGTCAGCAAGGTGCAGAGGATGCAGATGGTAACGCAGGAAGGCGGAAATGTGTCTGCTGTAGCTGTGGAGGGCAATTTTGATGATACCCAGAACGGCGTAAAGGCAATTTTCTCAGATGCTACATTGAAGGAAGAAATGCTAAAGAAGGGCTATCGATTCTCTTCTGCTAACTCTATCAACTGGGGCAGGCTTGTTCCGCAAATAGTGTACTATTTTTCAGCTTATGCAGAACTTTTAGCAAACGGAGAAATACATGAGGGTGAAAAGATTAATTTTACAGTACCCACAGGCAATTTCGGAAACATACTTGCAGCATGGTATGCTCGTCAAATGGGGCTCCCTATTAACAAGCTTATATGTGCTTCCAATGAAAATAATGTTTTGACTGATTTCATCAACACCGGTGTTTATAACAAGAACAGAGAATTTAAAAAGACTATATCGCCTTCTATGGATATACTTATATCAAGCAACCTTGAAAGGCTGCTGTTTGAACTGTCAGGACATGACGGTAAAAAGGTCTCAGCTTTGATGAGCAAGCTTGTGAAGGATGGAAGATACAATATAGACGAAGAGATGAAGCAAAAAATTACAGAAATTTTCTGGTCTTCATTCTCAACTGAAGCTGAGATAACAAGCACCATAAAAGATATTTATGATGAGTTTGACTATGTTGTCGATACTCACACTGCCGTTGGCATAGATGTTTATGATAAGTACGTGATATCCACAGGTGATATGACAAAAAACATTATAGCTTCAACAGCAAGCCCGTTTAAGTTCAATAAGAGTGTGGCAGGTGCAATTTTTGGAGAGAAAGCAATAGCCGGGAGAACAGAATTCGAACTTCTAGATATGCTTGCTGAGCGGTGCGATTTAAGCATCCCAACCGGTCTTGCAGGACTTGAGGAAAAGAGAGTGCTCCACAATTCGGTATGTGGTAAGGAAGACATGAAAGAAGAGGTCAGAAAGATACTTGAGCTATAATGAACAATTGTGTTATAACCAAACAAATTGTTTGCAGCTTACGCTTTAGATAAAATTATATTAAAAAGGTTCACTACTAAAAGAAACAGAAAGATAAGCGGAATCATCAAAGCAATGATGATCAACGCTTTTTTTCTTTTTGTTATGTAAAAGGCGTATATTCTTCTCATGCTATATTTTATATAAAAAACCACTTATTTATTATAGTTGTTTATACATAATTATAAGCTTTTAGGGTTCTGTAAATTGCATCTAATGTATTTTTAGGACTTGTTTTTAGGAAGTAATTTATTGTATATGTGCCTTGAAAGGCTTTTGTATGAAGGCTATGAGTTAAAATTTTAACAATCTATTTTGTATATAATATGGACATTGTATACAAAATACGCTATAATAGACTCGTATTAGATGATTTATTTGACATGGTTATAAATATGGATATTTTTCATTATAGATGATAGAATGAATGTGATTTTATGATTTGCTTTGTATTATTTTATTTTTTAGATTATTATTTGGTTATGTGAGGTGGTATTTTTGGTAAGAGCAAAAAAGAAGTTCAGAGGTGGTATAAAACCCGGGCACAATAAGGGTACTGCGCAGATGCAGACAGTGACAATGCCCATACCATCAAAGGTAGTTATACCAATGCTTCAGCATATTGGTGCACCTTGTAATCCTATAGTTAGCAAGGGAGATCGTGTACTTGTTGGCCAGAAGGTTGGAGATAGCGATGCGTTTGTATCATCACCTGTTCATTCAAGTGTATCCGGTACTGTCACAGATATCAAGCCAATGCTTTATTCAGGCGGCTTTGAAGTAATGTCAATTGAAATAAAGCCCGATGGATTGCAGGAGGTTCATGAAAGTGTTAAGCCACCTCGCAGCCTGGACAAGGACAACCTTTTAAAGAGTATTAAAGAATCAGGAATTGTAGGACTTGGCGGCGCAGGCTTCCCAACAGCTGTAAAACTATCCCCGCCTCCCGGAAAAAACCTGGATATATTGGTTGTAAACGGTGCTGAGTGCGAACCATATATTACTTCTGATTTCAGAGAAATGATAGAGAACCCCGATGGCATTATTGGCGGGATAAGCATAATCATGAAAATAACCGGTATTAAGAAAGCCTATATCGGAGTTGAAGCAAATAAACCTGAAGCAATAATGAAATTGGATGAGAAAACAAAGGGGACTGATATTGATGTAGTACCTCTTAGAACCAGATATCCACAGGGCGGAGAAAAGCAGCTCATATATGCAGTGACCGGCAGGAAGGTGCCTTCGGGAATGCTGCCTTCCGATGTTGGCGTTCTGGTTCAAAACGTTAACACTGTGTCATTTATAGCAAGCTATGTTAAAACCGGCATGCCGCTTATAAAGAAAAGAATTACGGTGGACGGTGATGCAGTAGCAAAGCCAATGAATGTAGAGGTTCCCATTGGAACTCCTCTAAAAGAGGTCTTTGATTTTTGTGGAGGCTTTAAAGAAAGTCCCAAAAAGGTAATTATGGGCGGACCTATGATGGGAGTATCACAGTTCTCACTTGATAATACAGTATTGAAGCAGACAAATGCCATACTTGCAATCACTGAAAAGCAAACAGCTTTGCAAAAAGAGTCTGATTGTATACGCTGCGGGAAATGTGTTTCAGTTTGCCCAATGTCTTTGATGCCGCTATATATTAATGCAAATGTGATGAATGGAAATATAGAACAGACACTGAAATACCATGTTATGGACTGTATAGAATGCGGCTCATGTTCATTTATCTGCCCTGCGTCCAGACATCTGGTGCAATCAATTCGATATGCAAAGGCTGAACTTAGAAAAAAAGCTGCGGCGCAGAAGGGTGGGGGAAAATAGAGTATGGAAAATAATTTTATTGCGGGCTCATCGCCACATATACATGGCAAACAAAATGTAAGAAAAATAATGCTTGATGTCATAATCGCACTAATGCCCGCTGCAATTGCAGGGATATACTTTTTCAGGCTCGAGGCCCTTTTGTTGATACTTGTTACGGTTGCAGCCTGTGTATTAGCAGAGTTTGTTTGGTGCAAGCTTGTTAAAAAGGAAAATACCATTTATGACCTTAGTGCTATTGTAACAGGTATGCTGCTTTCATTTAATCTGTCACCGGAGGTGCCCTTGTGGATTGCAGTAATAGGCGGCGTATTTTCTATAATAATCGTTAAGCAGCTGTTTGGCGGGCTTGGGCACAATTTCGTAAATCCGGCTCTTGCAGCAAGAGCGTTCTTAATGGCATCATGGCCTGTACAGATGACGACATGGAAGCTGCCTGTTGGTGTAGAGGCAGTCGGCTCGGCAACCAGTGTCGACGCGGTCAGCTCCGCAACTCCTCTGGCACTGCTTAAAATGGGGGCTGCGAACAAGCTGCCTGATCTTCTTGACATGTTTTTAGGAAGGATAGGAGGCTGCATAGGCGAGACCTCAGCGTTAGCGCTTTTGATAGGAGCAATTTATCTGGTAGTTAGAAGAGTTATTACCCTGGAAACTCCACTTGCATTTATTGGTACTGTGGGCTTTATGACATGGATGCTTGGAGGAGAAGAACTGTTTACAGGGCAATTCATGTATTATATATTAGGCGGCGGATTGATGCTTGGAGCATTCTTTATGGCAACCGACTATACGACCTCACCCGTTACAGCAAAGGGCAGGCTGATAATGGGAGTAGGCTGCGGTATACTGACATCTGTCATCAGATTGTATGGAGGGTATCCGGAGGGTGTTTCTTATTCAATTTTACTTATGAACCTTGTAGTACCGATGATCGATAGATATCTTGTACCAAAGAGCTTTGGAGGAGGTGCTGTGAAAAATGCGTGATATGGTAAAAACGACAGTACCACTATTTATCATCTGTGTTGTAGTTGCATTCAGCCTTGCATTTGTAAACAGCATAACAAAGGATACGATAGAGCAAAGGACAGCACAAGCAGCTGAAGAAAAAAGAAGGATAGTTCTAAATAATGCCGATGAATTTAAAAAGATAGAAGGCTGGGAAAGTAAGGATGAAAGCGGACTGATACGCGAGGCATATGAGGCATATGAAGGTGGAAACCTTGCCGGTTATGTATTTATGGCTTATCCTGTCGGCTATGGCGGAGAAATACCTGTAACTGTGGGGGTAAACACCGAAGGGAAGATCACAGGGGTTGAGATTGGCTCCAATAGTGAGACTCCGGGACTTGGTGCAAAGACGGCTGATGTCAAATTCAGAGGCCAGTTTGCAGATAAGGATATTAAGCAGGAACTGACAATAGTCAAACGGCCTGCAAAGGCAGATAGTGAGATACAGGCAGTAAGCGGTGCAACGATAAGCTCTACTGCAGTAACAAAGGCTGTACAGGCTTCAGCAGTATTGGGAAGCACACTGCTTACGGACGGAGGCGAGAATTAATGAACTTATTCAAAACATTTAAAAACGGAATTATTGATGAGAACCCGACATTCCGCCTTGTGCTTGGAACCTGCCCTACACTTGCTATAACGACCTCAGCAATAAACGGGGTTGGAATGGGACTTTCAACCACAGCGGTTTTGATAGGCTCGAATATAGTAATATCAATGCTGAGAAAGTTTATACCGGCTAAGGTAAGAATTCCTGCATATGTAACAGTTATCGCAGGCTTTGTAACTATAGTGCAGATGCTTTTGAAGGCTTATGTTCCCACTCTTGACAAGGCACTGGGCATTTATATACCGCTCATAGTTGTTAACTGTATAATACTTGCCAGGGCAGAGGCGTTTGCAAGCAAGAACAATGTAGTTGCGTCAGCTGTGGATGGATTGGGTATGGGACTCGGTTTTACCATAGCCCTGACTTTGCTGGGAAGCATTAGGGAAATTCTTGGGAATGGAAGCATATTTGGACTTCAGCTGCTGGGAGAGTCAGCAAGTCCTGCATTATGCCTAATCTTGCCACCGGGAGGCTTCCTGGTATTTGGTCTTGCAATAGGACTTGTAAACCTGATCACATCAAGGCAGACACTATCGGCCGGGTGCGGTGGAGCGGCCTGCGCAGGCTGTAAGGGCTGCAGCCAGGGAGATGGCGTAGAAGCTGAGAAGGAGGCTGTACAGAAATGATCCAAAGTATTCTAATTACATTTTTATCAGCTGTTTTCATAAATAACTTCGTAGTTGTAAAGTTTCTTGGAATATGCCCCTTCCTGGGCGTTTCCAAAAAGGTAAATATGGCTGCCGGCATGGGCCTTGCAGTTACCTTCGTAATGGGGGTATCATCTGCGGCGACATGGGCTATACAGCAGCTTTTGGTGTTACTTGATCTGGAATATTTGCAGACAATAGCCTTTATACTTGTTATTGCAGCATTGGTTCAGCTGGTTGAAATGATACTTCAAAAGACAAGTCAGCAGCTTTACAAGGCACTGGGAGTTTATCTGCCGTTGATAACCACCAACTGTGCTGTACTTGGTGTTTGCCTGCTTAATATGCAGGAAAGCTATGATTTGTTGTTTTCTGTATTAAACGGCACATTTGCAGGCTTAGGCTTTATGCTGCTTATAGTATTGTTTGCCGGGATACGCGAACGCCTTGAAACAGCTAATGTACCAAAATGCCTTCAGGGCTTTCCTATTTCGCTGATTTCAGCATCACTTGTTTCACTGGCATTTCTTGGCTTCCAGGGTCTGCTGAAGTAAGCAGGCATACGGATAATGAAGTTATGCTTGGTGAGGCCATTTGCGATGAATCATGTTATAAGCTTTATCTGAGCAATTTGAGGCTGCATTGCAGATGTCGTGGGTTAAATGTTGAAAAACAATACTTAATTAGTGTTTAATATAATAAACATTGCCGGTGAACAGCGGCAGAATGGCGGGATTGATATGAGTGACATTATAATAGCAATAATTGTTATAGGCGGTTTAGGGCTGCTCTTTGGAATAGGCCTGTCAATCGCATCAAAATTTTTTGCAATAAAGGTTGACGAGAGAGTTGCTGAGATCAGAGA
>JAEYRB010000054.1 GCA_023409735.1 Bacillota bacterium
TGATAACTGATGCAAAAAGGCGCTAATATTTGTAAAGGTAAAATCCACTATGCCTTTTACCTTGAATTTGTAAGAGTAAAGTCCACATCACTGAAAAAGGGGGTAGAGTTTAGTTTTACAATTAAGGGCAAAACGCCAAAAAAAGCATAATTTAAAATAACCCTTGCGAATGGTAAAGGTTATATGTTAAAATAGTTATTGCTTTGTGGGATAATAGCTCCAGTTTGAAGGAGGTGTGATATAGATGGCGAAATGTGATATCTGCAGCAAGGATACCGTATATGGCAATAATGTAAGCCACTCGGTAAGAAGAACCAACAGGTTCTGGAAACCCAATGTCAGAAAGGTCAGAGTAATTGAAAATGGCACTCCAAAGTCAATTCATGTATGTTCAAGGTGCCTGCGTTCAAACAAGGTTACAAGATCAATATAAGTTCTATCAGGAATTATTGCGGCTAAAACCGCAGCTTATATCAGAGCTACATAAAAAAGGCGTATGAACGCTTTTTTTATGTAGCTTTTCTATGTAAGGCATTTGATAGTAATGCATATGCTATATGATCTTTAAGCATTTTTCATTACTATTGATTAAAACCTGCAGAATGCTTTTTGCTGCTAAGCTCGATCATGCTACACTGAAAATGCCTCTTACAGCATAGTTTGCTTTATGTGTACTATCCCATTTTGAATACTTTCTTTAAAATATTGCCAAAAAGCCTTGGCATCTTAACTACCATAATTCTCATTAATATACTCCCCCTAAAAGGTTTGCTAATAACATATTATTATTTTCTCCCTGCTTGGTGCATGGCCAATTGGCAATCAAAAAATTAATCTAATTTTATAGAAATCAAACATTTCAACTAAAAAAAGACATATACATTTATTGTGTCTTTCAAAAGGTCGTGATGAATTTGTATATATTACATATTTCTTGTTACAAAAAAAAGCTTAGAATGGTTGCCCTATTTGCCGTTTTATGGTTCCTGCTCTTTACCCTGGGCTGCTATTTGCTTGAAAATATTATGCTGTTTAGTGTGTCAATAAATTCAAGCGCCGCGTTTTATTATCCGTATGAAATTGTTGCAGAAAGCATAATGACAAGTAGTGAAGCTGAAAAGGACAGTATTATAACCGTATTTTCTCTTGCAAGGCCACATATAGCCAAATTCAGCAGTTATAAATCACTTGAAGAGAATTTCAGCTTCGATTACCCCACAGCTTTTATAATTGATAATGCTTCCAAGCTTGGTGGAGAAATTCTTTATCATGTTAATTTTCGTGATAGAAGCAGTACTGCGTATGGCTTTGTTCAAGTATGGAAAATGAATGCGGAGCTCGAGGATTTCTTAAGGAACTCAAAGGAGACCTCTAATAGTATCTATAAATACTTTAAAACTAATAAAGTGACTATAAATGAAGTAAACGGTATTATATGGGATTATTCGCTGCTAAAATCAGATACCTACTACAAGGGTTCAGAGTTATTTTTGAAGAAGGATGACCGTATGTATCGTCTCAGCTATTTTGTTCCCGAAAATAAGTGGAACAGGAAGCATGCCAAGCTTTTTAAAAGCATGGCTAAATCTTTTAGAATTAAATAACGGTATACCTTAAAAGCCTCCAATGTTTTTGCTCACGAAGGCTTTTTAAGTGACTTTTGTTTGTTGGCTTCATAAAACGCTAACATTATGGATTTCCATTATAGATAGGATAAATAATATCTTTATCAACCCCAGTATATATCTATTACATCACCAGATACAATTTCGTCAGTAAATGATGCATTCCTTCCGTTAAGCTTTAGCATTATATTACCTTTTGGTTTTGTAAGGTCGAAGTCAACATAATTGAATATATCAACAAATATATACTGTGTTTTTCTCTTCTTAAGATAAACCTTACGCCCGTTAACAGTAACCTCTATATCCTCAGCATCTCTTTCTATATTCTGTCTTGTAGCTATTGTCGATTGTCCCGTCTTTTGTGCTGTTTCCTGTCCTCCCATTTGTGCTGCAGCTTGTTCTGCCTTTTGATCTAGGCTTTGATCTATCCCCTGTTCTGTTTTTTGTGGTATAGTTATAGCTTCTTCATTAGGAGATTCTTCAAACCCGTCAGCCCATGTAATACTATCTCCATCATTCAGAACTAAATTAGGATTGCTTTCCTCTACACCATTTATGGTTATCCTGCAGCTATTGACATCTATACCGGCAGCTCCCAGAAGTTCGCCGAGAGTCTTTATCTGAGATATAGTTATCCTGTTGCCATCCATAATCTGTGTATCCATACTTGCTTCTGCCCCATTGATGAATACAGATGTACTGATATATACCGGATTTCCGTTGAGGGTGACAATTCCTGATGAACAGTCACTAATAACATCACGCAGCTTTACTTCTGCATTTTCTCCGTCAATAGCAGGGATGACATTAATTTTATCTCCATACGAGATAATAGAGTCAAGACTTGAAGGCTTCCCATTTAAATATATTTCTGCTGATGTACCGTAGCCGCCGCTTATATTTCGAAGCTCATCATTTAAGTAGAAGCTTATACCTTTTCCTTTCCTTCCAATTAGCTTGGATGCATCAAAGCCATACAGCAGCAACGCATCACCAACAGTGAGCTTTTTAGAATTAAACAGCTTTATCTTCTTGTCGTTTACACTTACAGTCATAAAGTCCCTGCCACTATACATTTGTGCTGTAATAGCTATTCCATACGGCGTAATCGATTCCGGGCCATGCAGCTTCTTATCACAATACTGAACATTTCTAATAACATCTCTTCCACGCACCGCTACCCTCTCACCGGGAAGCTTCAGATTTTGGGCTATTGCTTCTGCCAGACCTTTTATCCTGCTTCCGCCACCTACGAGGAAAACAGCATTGGGAGCTTTTTTATTATATTCGACTATTTTAGTTGATATTGTTTCGCCAAGCGTTTGTATTGTTTCTGCAAGTACTTGATATACCTCGTCCTTACTTACACTATGCTTTACTTTCATTATATCTGTAAATGATATCTTGTCTTTTCCCGAAGACAGTGCTATCTTTAATTTTTCACCTGTATTAAAGTCAACGAGATAATTCTGACATAAACACTCCGTCAGTTCATCACCTGCTTGCGGTACCATTGCATACGCGATGACACTGCCGCCTTTCGTTAGCGCAATATCGGATGTGCCTGCTCCAATATCCACCAGTGCAAGATTGAGGAGCCTCAGATCGTCCGGAATTGTAGCATTAATTGCAGCAATAGGTTCAAGTGTAAGGCTTGAGACCTCTAGTCCTGCCTTCTTAATAACTGTATAAAGGCTATCAACCACAATTATCGGGAGAAACGTCGCCAGTACGTCCGCGCCTAAGCTATTACCCTTATGTCCAAGCAGCTTTGATATTGTCAGCCCATTGAGATAATAATTAATAACACTATAACCGACACAATAAAATTGAGTTTTATCCTCAGGCGAAGAATCGTTATCCAAATTCATCTGCGCTTGCTGTATCCCTTCAATTTCAAGGCTGTTTACAAGCTCCTTGTCAACTTCTCTTCCCTGTTCTATGCTTTTTTCGATTCTGACCTGACATGTTTTGAGAACCCTTCCGGCAGCAGCAATTGCTACTCTCCTCAGAGTAATATTGAGTCTCTTTTCAAGATTTCTTCTAACCTCTGAAACAGCTAAAGCTACCTGCTCTATATCATGAACCTGTCCATCCAGCATCGCTCTGCTTTTATGTTCACATACCTCAGTTGCAATTATTCTTAAGCTGTCTCCCTCTTGTATGCCAACTACTCCTACTACTGTCCGAGTGCCAATATCCATTGCGAATATCAGATCATCCTGATACTGACTATAATCTAAAGCCATTCCTTCTTTCGAGGTATCCTCTTGCACCTTTACTCCTCTTTTGTTTCTTGCGGCAGTTTTCTTAGCTTTATCAGTGTTTTTCAGACTCTTTGTGTATCCGGGTTTCTTGGCAGCCTTTTCTGTTTCATTTCTATCTATGCTGTCTACGATCTTTTCAGATACATTTTCATTACCAGAATGCATAGCTTCACTGCTCCCTGTCATGGAATATGTAATTGACACATAATACAATTATAAGCAATACATGTCTTAACATATTTCGACAGTAATATCAGTATTTCCTTCTCACTTCCTACTTTTACTTCCATAATCACAAAACGGGCATATGCTGCAGTCGTTGCACATAGGTTTTCTTGCAGAACAAAGTGCCCTGCCGTGGTAAACAAGCTGATGACAAAAATCTCCCCATTTTTCCTTTGGAAGCAACTTCATCAGATCATATTCTATTTTTTCAGGATCTTCGTTCTTCGTAAGTCCAAATCTTTTTGAAAGCCTTTTGGCATGGGTATCTACAACTACACCCGGAATACCGAAGCTGTCATTAAGCAGAAGATTTGCTGTCTTTCGCCCAACTCCGGGCAGCTTTAGCAGATCATCCATATTTGAAGGAACCTTCCCATCAAAATCAGAAATGATCATTTTACAGGCAGCGATTATGTTTTTGGCTTTATTATGATAAAAGCCTGTGGATTTAATATCCTGCTCCAGTTCCTCCTGCTTAGCAAGTGCAAAATCTTCAACAGTTTTATATTTTTGAAAAAGTTCCTTCGTAACTATATTGACGCGAGCATCGGTACATTGTGCCGCCAGCTGTGTTGCGACCATCAGCTGCAGCGGATCCTTATAATCAAGTGAACAGCTTGCGTCAGGATATAATTCATTCAACTTTTCAGCAATTAATAATGCCCTTTGTTTTGTTGTCATTTTAAACCCTCTTTTTTATAGCTGTGTTATATAACTCTACATACTTTTTTGCTGATCTATCCCACGAAAAATCCATATTCATTGCTCTTACAATCATGTTGTTCCACTGGTCATGATTACTGTCATATAATCTTATTGCTCTATCGATTGCGTCCATCATTTCATTTGCAGAAAAATTATTAAATGAGAAGCCATTTCCATTTTCATTGTCTGCGTCATAGTCCTCTATGGTCTCAGCAAGACCGCCTGTAGCCCTGACAACAGGTATCGTTCCATATCTCAGGCTTATGATCTGTCCAAGGCCGCATGGTTCGAATCTCGAAGGCATGAGGAACATGTCGCAGCCTGCGTAGATCTTCTGTGCAAGTGCAGAATTGAAGCCAATATTTGCAGCAAATCTTCCCTTGTACTGATTTTCAATCCTTCTGAAGTTATCCTGATAGTACTCATCACCTGTTCCTAAAAGAACAAACTGAATATTTCTGTCCATTATCTGATCAATTTTATCAATTATAAGATTAAGTCCCTTTTGACCTGAAAGTCTTGATATCAATCCTATAACAGGAACATCACCCACTTCAAAGCCCATTTCTCTTTGAAGCTCATATTTATTCTCCTTCTTGTCAGAAAAGCTATTGGCATTATAGTTTTTTACAATATTTTTATCTGTTTCAGGGTTAAATTCCTCATAGCTTATTCCATTCAATATTCCATACAGGCTGTCGGAACGTTTAGCCAACAGTCCCTCCAGTCGTTCCCCATACTGCTGCGTTTGAATTTCTTCAGCATAAACCCGGCTGACGGTGCTGATCATATCAGCATACACAAGCCCTGACTTCATGAAGCTGAATGCTCCATAGAATTCAGACTTATCAGGCGTAAATATGTCATATCCTCTTCCAAGCAGATCAAAAACGGTGCCTGGAAAGTTTCCCTGGTATTCCAGGTTATGAATAGTATAAACAGTAGATATTTTTTTGTAGAACTCACCATGCATGTACTCTTCCTTTAAAAGAAGACAAATAGGCCCTGTGTGCCAATCGTTGCAATGAATAATATCAGGCTTGAAGCCTATTACAGGAAGCATATTTAATACTGCTCTGCAGAAGAATATAAATCTTTCGGCATCATCAAAATGGCCGTAAATGCCATCCCTGTCAAAATACCTGTAGCTGTCTGTAAAGTATACAGCAAGGCTCTGTTTACGATTACCAACATTGTACGGCAGCTCAGTTTTTCTGATTATACAGGTTTCATTACTGTCGCCGACCTGAACAGGAAAATCTGCGGCATATTGCATATTCGCCTTTATCTGTTTATATTTTGGCATTACGACTCTGACATCATGTCCCAATCCCGCTAACGCCTTTGGCAGCGATCCGGCAACATCAGCCAGGCCGCCGGTTTTAGCAAAGGGTGATACTTCTGCAGATACAAATAATATTTTTAATTTTTTCCTGTCCATTTTATCCTCCATTATGCTTAATTCATATTTAAAAATACCATTTTGCAATCTATGAATTTATATCATTCTAAACAGTTCTTTATGGATGACTATCCAAATGGTATCCGCTGCCTGCCGATACTATACCATGAATTGCCTAAATTCATGAAATAACGGATCAAACCCCGTTAAAATTGTGTTCTAAGCTTTACGCTTAATTAACATAATCTTTGCTAATGGTATTAAGCGGTTATACGGCTATTATACCGTAAATTATAAGTAATTGAAAGGCAGCATCTTACAATTAAAGGATACATGCTCATTTTATGCCACCAATACCCTATACTGATTTGAACCGCTTACTGCAAATTAGAGTTTAAAGTAATGGTTCTTCAATGAGTGTTACTTTCTTATCTGTTGCATTCAATTCAACCAAACATCCAATTGGCATGGTCAACATTGGATGCGTATGGCAGCAATCAAATTCCGCCAGCATAGGAACACTTATATCTCCTAACACTTCCTTTAAAATCTCATGTGGTTTTCTCCCTGTTCCATTGTCATCGAATTTTTCATGTTTACCTAGTATAATTCCGCCTATCCTATCAAAAATCCCTGCCAGCTTTAATAATGAGAATGACCTTTCAATTGTGCTGGCATCTTTAAGTGAATCTTCAATTAGAAGGATATCTCCTTTTTTTATCTCAGGCATATACTCTGTACCAAAGAAGCCTCCCATAGTGTTGAGATTTCCTCCGATCAGCCGGCCGCTCCATGTACCGGGTTCGACACATATCCAGCTATTGGCTCTTTCTTCTTTTCCCTTATCCTGTTCACTCCAACTAATAAATTCATCTGTCCATATTGGAGGCATTTGATAGCTATAGGGGATAGTTATATCATTGCATACAATTTTTTCGAAGCTTGTATAAGTTAATTCTACAAAAGGAGGAAATTCTCCGAAGGACGAAGCTAAAGCAGGCCCGTAAAATGTAACCAATCCTGTTTTAGCATAAATTGACAGCAGCAAGGCGGTGGTGTCTGAATACCCAATGATTATTTTAGGGTGCTGTTTCAAATATCCATAATCAATATAAGGTATTATTGAATTAGTATTGTTCCCGCCAATAGATGCCATTAATATCTGTATATCATCATTGTACAAGAGCTGGTTAAATTCATCAGCACGTTCTTTTATACTTCCGGAACGATAAAAGTCTTTCTTTCCATAGAGTGCCCCATTTAATACGTTAAAGCCTTTAGCTTCCAATAAGGCTTTCCCACGTTCATATCTTATCGGAACATTTGCAGAAATCGGTACTGATGAAGAAAACACGCCGATTGTGGCCTTAGTATTAACTTTTTTCGCTTTCATACACATCTTTTCCTTTCAAATCTTATCCATTTATTTTAGCCATATTATCAACCTACATAGCTTTTCACTTACTTGAATCAGTTTAATGCTTCCTTTTCAGCAGAGCCGGTTTTCTTTCTTCAGCCGGTTCCTCTTTCTTGATATAGCTTCTAAATCAACTATATTATATTATCTGCCCTGAAAACTTATCAATATTATTTCACAAAGAGACACAAATGGAAATACTTATAAAAAAACAGAGGCTAAGCTCATTATCACGCTTAGTCTCTGCTTTTTACAAAATAAATTTATCCGAAATACATGACACCCGCTTCAAACAGCTTCTGATCCTTCGCTCCTGGAACATTTATACAAACGTTGCTTCCCCTTCTCTCAGAGTGTCCCATCTTTCCAAGCACTCTTCCATCGGGGCTTGTTATACCTTCAATGGCGCATATTGACCCGTTGGGATTATACCTTATGTCATAGGTTGCATTGCCGTCCATATCAACGTATTGTGTTGCGATCTGTCCATTTGCCGCAAGCGCCTCAATAACCGCCTCAGATGCTGCAAATCTACCCTCGCCGTGGGATACAGGTATAGTATGAATATCACCTGTCTTTACATTACAGAACCATGGTGACTTATCAGATGCTATCCTTGTTCTTACCATGCATGAAACATGTCTGCCTATAGCGTTGAACGTCAAGGTAGGGCTTTCAGGGCTAAGATCCCTTATATCGCCATAAGGCAGCAGTCCAAGCTTTATGAGAGCCTGAAAGCCGTTGCATATACCAAGTACAAGGCCATCCCTCTTTTGTAGCAGTTCCATGACAGCTTCCTTTATATACTGATTTCTGAATACAGTAGCAATAAATTTGCCTGAGCCCTCCGGTTCGTCACCTGCGCTGAAGCCTCCCGGGAACATAATGATCTGGCTCTGCGATATCTTTTCCTTCATTATGTGTATAGTCTCATTTATGTTTTCCGGCGTAAGATTTTTTACAACAAATACATCAGCTTTTCCTCCGACATTTTCAAAAGCTCGTGCGCTGTCATACTCGCAATTCGTTCCCGGGAATACAGGAATAAATATCCTTGGCTTTGCAATTGAATGCTTCTTTGAAGCTCCTGCAACGGCTGCGTTTTCTGTCTGCGCTTTATAACTAAAGGTTTTAAGGCATTTTGATCCACTTTCTGCGTTTGTAGGGAAAATGTCTTCAAGCGGCTGCTGCCATTGCTTAAGTAATATTTCAAGCTTTATCTCAGTATTGCTGTCTTCTGCAGCTTCAACATTAATAGTGCTCTTCTCCTTTGTCTGTCCGATTACCTTGTATTCCAGTCCGTCAAAAAGCTTATCAACGTTCTCATCAGCAGCTATTTCCAATATCATAGAGCCATACATTGGAGCAAACAGCTCTGTTTCGCTTACGCCATTAATATCTAAGCCTAGCATATTACCAAAGCACATCTTGCTTACTGCCTCAGCAACTCCGCCATGTCTTACAGTGTGTGCTGCCAGTATTTTTCCGCTCATTGCAAGCTCATGTACTCGTACAAAGTTTTTATCCAGCTGCTCAAAATCAGGCAAAGAATTTGAATCCATACTAAGCGTCAGAAGTACCACGCTGCTTCCTGCCTTCTTAAATTCTGTTGAAATAACCTTATCGGCTTCAGATACTGCTACTGCAAAAGCGACAAGCGTCGGAGGAACATCAAGCTCCTTAAATGTGCCTGACATACTATCCTTTCCGCCAATTGCAGGTATTCCCAGCTTCATTTGCGCATAATATGCTCCCAATAATGCACTGAAGGGCTTTCCCCATCTTTCAGGATCTTTGCCGGGCTTCTCAAAGTATTCTTGAAGTGTAAGCCTTGCTTTTCTGTAATCACCGCCCATAGCCGTAAGCTTTGCAGCTGCTTCCACTACTGAATATACCGCTCCATGGAACGGACTCCATTTAGCTATCAGCGGGTCGTATCCATAGGTCATCATTGTGCAGGTGGTAGTATCACCATCAAGTACGGGAAGCTTAGCAGCCATACCTTCAGCTGGACTTAGCTGATACTTGCCGCCGAAGGGCATCAATACAGTTCCTGCCCCAATTGTGCTGTCAAATCTCTCCACAAGCCCCTTCTGGCTGCAACAGGCAAGGCTTTGCATGTTTTTGCTCCAGGCAGCTTCAATAGCTTCCTGACCGAAAGTCTCATTAAAGAACTGACCTATTGGTGATTTCACTTTTATATCAGTATTCTGTTTTACCCCATTTGTATTTAGGAAATCCCTGCTTATATCTACGATTATATTCCCGCGCCATTTCATTGTAAGTCTGCCCGTATCAGTAACAACGGCTACCTGTGTTGCTTCAAGGTTTTCCTTTACTGCTTCCTCTATGAAGCGCTCCTGATCAGCCTTAGAAACTACAACAGCCATTCTTTCCTGTGATTCTGAAATTGCAAGCTCTGTACCGTCAAGGCCCTCGTATTTTTTCGGTACCCTATCCAGATCTATGTCAAGTGCCTCTGCCAGCTCCCCTATAGCAACAGAAACTCCGCCGGCGCCAAAATCATTGCATCTTTTGATCATACGGCTTACTTCTTCTTTTCTGAAGAGCCTTTGTATTTTTCTCTCTGTTGGCGGGTTTCCCTTCTGGACCTCTGCGCCACAGGTAAGAAGAGACTTTTCATCATGCTCCTTTGATGAGCCTGTAGCTCCGCCGCAGCCATCACGTCCGGTCCTGCCTCCAAGTAAGATAATAACGTCGCCCGACTCCGGTTCAAGCCTTATTACATTCTTTTTCGGAGCTGCTCCTATTACTGCTCCTATTTCCATTCTCTTAGCTACATAGCCTTCATCGTAAATTTCTGAGACTTGGCCGGTCGCCAGTCCTATCTGATTGCCGTAAGAGCTGTAGCCGGCAGCTGCACCTGTGGTCAGCTTTCTTTGTGAAAGCTTACCCTTGAGTGTATCCTTGATCTTAGTTCTTGGATCACCACAGCCTGTTACCCTCATAGCCTGATATACATAAGACCTGCCGGAAAGGGGATCTCTTATTGCTCCGCCAAGGCATGTAGCAGCTCCGCCAAAGGGTTCTATTTCAGTCGGGTGATTGTGTGTCTCATTCTTGAACATTACAAGCCATTCTTCATCTTTGCCGTTTATCTTTGCATTAACTACGATACTGCAGGCGTTTATCTCCTCTGATACATCAAGGTCCTCAAGCTTTCCGCGTTTTCTGAGCTCCTTCATTGCTATTGTAGCAAGATCCATGAGACAAATGTCCTTGTCGCGGTCACAATACACATAGCTTCTAGACGCAAGGTAATCATTATATACAGAGCTCATTAAATGAGCGAATGGTCCTTCTTCGAATTCAACCTTGTCTATTTGCGTAAGGAAGGTTGTATGTCTGCAGTGATCCGACCAATAGGTATCAATGAGCCTAAGCTCAGTGATGGTAGGATCCCTGTGCTCCGTTTGGCTGAAATACTGTCTGCAGAACTTCAGATCCTCAACTGACATTGCCATAGCCATCTTCTCCTGCAGCCCGGCAACCTCTTCATCGGTCATTTTACAAAAACCGTCCAGAGGCTTGATATCATCAGGGTACTCTATATCTGTGTCAAGCGTTTCAGGCTTATCCATACTTGCTTCTCGGCTGTCAACAGAGTTTATGCAGTAGGCTTTAATCCTCTCAAAATCCTCATCTGATATTTTACCCTTCAGCAAATAAAGCTTCGCAGCCTTGCATCTGGGTCTTTCACCAAGTGTAAGAAACTGGATGCACTGTGATGCGGAATCAGCTCTCTGATCATATTGTCCGGGCAGGTATTCTACTGCAAACACCTTTTCATCAGCGTTTGTCGCAGGCTCATTTTCATACACATGATCAACCGGAGGCTCTGAAAAAATGACATTTCGTGCTGCCTCGTATTCACTATCAGATATGTCTGTTATATCATAGCGATTTATAATGCGAACGCCCTCAAGCTTCTCTATACCAAGGTTATTTTTCAGGTCTTTGTATATGCTTTCAGCCTCTACATCGTACCCCTTCATCTTCTCGGCAAATATCCTTCTGACCAATTTTCTCTGACTCATATCAGTCATTTTGTACCTCAATTCCGGCATCAGCCAATTTATTTCAATATTATTAGACACATTTCACTTCACAGCAATATTATACAATGGTATAATCAATAAGTAAAATTAATATATTTAATGAATATTATAAGGTATACTAATACATTAGTTTTCGAGGTGTTCCTATGGATATTAATTTTGAATTATATAAGGTATTTTATACAGTGGCAAAGAGCGGCAGCTTTTCCGCAGCAGCAAAAGAACTATTCATTACACAATCTGCTGTAAGCCAGTCCATAAGAAATTTGGAAAACAAGCTCGGAGCCTGCCTTCTGATAAGAGGAACACGCAGCGTTCAGCTCACAAATGTAGGCGAAATGCTAATGAGCCATGTTGATCAGGCGTACAATTTGCTCAAATCAGCTGAGCATAAAATAAATGAAATGAAATCACTTTCATTAGGAGAAATTAGAATAGGCGTCGGTGATACCATTCTTCGCTACCTGCTGACTCCACTTCTACAACAGTTTCTGGCAGGATATCCTAAAATAAAGCTTCAGATCATCAACCGTACCTCCTCCGGCATAATGGATTCAATAAAGAAGGGCGCTGTTGATTTCGGAATCGTTACAATGCCTGTTGATGACAATGATATTGAAACAAAAGAATTCTGCGAGGTAGAAGATGTTTTTGTAGCCTCCTCAAGATTTGATAAATATAGAAGTACATCTGTCAGTCTTCGTGAATTATCATGTATTCCACTTCTGCTCCTTCAAAAGGACAGTATGACAAGGCGCAATCTTGATGATTATTTCACATCAAAGGGAATAAGCATAACACCCGAGATCGAGCTTGAAAGTGTTGAGCTATTAGTGGAATACGCACGAATAGGCCTCGGGATTGCCCATGTACTTAAAGAAAGTGCACAAGCACATATACAGTCAGGTGAATTGTTTGTAATAAAGCTTGAAGATCCAATGCCCAAAAGAAGGCTTTGCATAGCTAAGCTCACAAGCGTTCCATTGCCACCCGCAGCTTCTGTATTTGTAGAAAAATTGCGTAATTCGCCCTTTTAAAACATTAATTTTTTTTACGCTTTATTGTTAATAATAGCTTTATGCCCTATGTATCCTTTATTTCAGGATTTCTTTGTGCTATTATTGAATCCATAATTAGTAAATATCAGAAAGGATGATATGTATGTCAGAACAAATTAAACAAATTGCCAGCAGGATTAAGGATCTGCGAGAAATTGCAGGTATTACTATTGAAGCTTTGTCTAATGATCTGGGCATTTCAGCTGAAACCTATGAGCAATATGAAAATGGCAATATAGATATACCTATCGGCTTCCTTTATGAGCTAGCAAATAAATTTCATGTTGAATTAACTGCGATCTTAACCGGAGAAGAACCGAAGCTTCGCACATACTGTCTTGTAAGAAAAGATAAGGGCGTAAGTGTTACAAGGAGAAACCCATACAAATACCTCAGTCTTGCTTACAACTTTATAAATAAGAAGGCAGAGCCCTTCAGAGTTAGTGTTGAGCCATCAGGTGATGATGAACCTGTTCATTTCAACTCTCATCCGGGTCAGGAGTTCAACTATGTGCTCGAAGGAACGCTAATGATTTATATTGACGGACATCAGCTCACATTAAACGAAGGCGACTCCCTCTACTTTGATTCAAGCTGCAGTCATGGAATGAAAGCAATCGGAGGTAAGCCGGCAAAATTCCTTGCAATTGTCTTCAATGCATAGGAGTCAACCCAAATATAAAATTGAATTAGAATGGGGTTTTTTATATGCTAGAGAAATTTTTATCAAGAGTAGATTACAATTCCTATGAGGAGCTTCTGGAAAACTTCAAAATAGACCTGCCGGGCAATTTCAATTACGCATACGATGTAGTTGATGAAATTGCCGCTCAAACTCCAAATAAGCTCGCCATGGTATGGTGTGACCCTACAGGCGCCGAAGCTATATTTACATTCGAGCAAATGAAATATTACAGCAATAAGGCAGCTAACTTTTTCAGGTCCCATGGAATAAGAAAGGGAGACCCGGTAATGCTCATTTTGAAAAGGCGTTATGAATTCTGGTTCTGCCTACTCGGTCTCCATAAAATAGGCGCGGTCTGTATACCTGCGACACACCTTCTTACTAAGAAGGATATAGTTTACAGATGTAACGCCGCTGACATTAAAATGATAGTATCTGTATCAGATGATGAGGTAATAAAGCACGTAGAAGCATCACTTCCTGAAACACCGTCACTGAAAGCAAAGGCTCTTGTTAATTGTAACAAAGATGGCTGGCTTAATATCAGCGAGGAGCTTGAAATTGCATCACCGGTATTTGAAAGACCTATAGGAGATAGTGCTCCCACCAATAACGATATAATGCTGCTCTACTTTACCTCCGGAACTACCGGAATGCCTAAAATGGTACAGCATGACTTTACATACCCTCTAGGCCATATACTCACCGCAAAATACTGGCAGAACGTAGTTGACGGCGGTCTTCACCTTACCGTTGCAGACACGGGCTGGGCTAAAGCTATGTGGGGCAAGATCTACGGTCAATGGCTAAGCGGATCTGCAGTCTTTGTGTATGATTATGATAAATTTGTTCCAAAGGATTTGCTTGATGTAATCGTTAAGTATAAGGTAACAACCTTCTGTGCTCCTCCTACAATATACAGATTTTTTATTAAAGAGGATCTTACAAAATTTGATCTCAGCAATCTCAAATACTGTGCAATTGCAGGTGAGCCACTTAATCCCGAGGTTTATAATCAGTTCTACACTACTACCGGTTTGAAGCTAATGGAGGGTTACGGGCAGACAGAACTAACTGTTACTCTTGCCACCTTCCCCTGGATGGAACCAAAGCCGGGCTCTATGGGTAAGCCTGCTCCCGGATATGATATAGATCTTCTGGATGAAAACGGCAACTCCTGTGATGTTGGTGAGGAAGGCCAGATAGTAATCCGCACAGATAAATGCAAGCCTTTTGGTATGTTTGACGGCTATTACAGAGACAGTGCTCTTACAAATAAGGTTTGGCACGATAACCTGTACTATACCGGCGACATGGCGTGGAAGGATGAAGACGGCTATTTCTGGTTCGTTGGCAGAGCTGATGACCTTATTAAAAGCTCAGGCTACAGGATAGGACCCTTCGAGGTTGAAAGCGCTCTTATTGAACATCCCGCCATACTTGAATGTGCTATTACTGCTGTACCCGATCCCGACAGAGGCCAGATCGTAAAAGCAACTGTTGTTCTTGCAAAAGGTTATACACCAGGCAATAAACTGGTTAAGGAGCTGCAGGACCATGTAAAGAGAGTTACTGCCCCATATAAATACCCCAGAATAATAGAGTTTGTTGACGAGCTTCCAAAAACGATAAGCGGGAAAATAAGAAGAGTAGAAATCCGTGAAAATGATAATGAAGATAATCAATAATATGAAAAACGCCGCGGAAAGTTTGTGTATAAAATACACAGCTTAACAGCCGGGTGGCTATGTATATAATGCATAACCATCCGGTTTTTTTATCCATTTCATTAGTTGGACTTTTTGGGGTGTGCATAATATTGATATTTTAACTCTATGCTACTTTTTTTTATAGCAAGATCGCATTGTTGTAGCAACTACTTTATAAAAAACAGTAGCTGCCTTTCACCTATTTAAGAAATATACAAAAAAGCAGAGACTTTACATTATACATCAGCTCACTAGCTGTTAGTATCCTGTATAGTCTCTGCCCTGTTTAAGCCCGTATATATCAGCCAAGCTCGGCAAGTCTGCTCAGTATAAGATTGCTTCTTTCAATAAATCTAGTCATGTTCTCAGGCTCAAGCTGTTTATGGCTCATCATTGCCAAGTCATATACATGCTTGCATATAAGGTTTGCATCTTCCTTCTTAGCTTCATCATCTGCCATCTTGACTATTGCCTTTATCAATGAATTTCCACTGTTAAGTACAAACGTCTGTTCCTCTGGGAACATGCTTGACATATCAGCACCATTCATGCCGTATATTCTGCTTAGATCCTGCATTCTGCGCGAATACTCCGACAAGAGTATCATTCCGGGTGTTTCTACTGCCTTGAGAGCCTCAACCTGTATCTTAAGCTTGTCATTGCCTACTGCTTCCTTAAACAGTTTTTCAAGCTTCTGGGTCGTATCGGCATCGGCAGTAGCTGCATCCTTATCCTTCAGGCTATCTGACAGGTCTGCATCTATTCTCGAGAACTTGACATCGCTTTCTTTAGATTCAAGGAACTGTATGAAATGGCTGTCAATCATTGTATTAAGTATAACCGCTTCCATACCATGATCTTTGAATATCCTTATATACTGTGACTGCTGCTTTTCATCATTTACATAGAATACTTTGCCCTTATGCTTTTCACTATTCCTCTCAAGATATTCTTTAAGCGTTACATAATCTCCATTTGTAGTCTTATAGATCACAATGTCCTTCACCCTGTCGTAAAATTTCTCTTCGCGGATGCAGCCATATTTAACAAATGGATTAATATCATTCCAATACTTATTGTAATTATCTCTCTCGTTTTCATAAAGCGATGTGAGCTTGTCAGCAACCTTCTTAGTTATGTGCGAGGATATCTTGGCAACATAGCCGTCATTTTGCAAAAAGCTTCTCGAAACATTAAGCGGCAGGTCAGGACAGTCAATAACTCCCTTAAGCAGCATCAAAAACTCAGGTATGACCTCTTTAATATTGTCGGCGACAAACACCTGATTGTAATACAGCTTGATCTGTCCCTCTATCGTCTCAAATTCATGCTTTAGCTTCGGGAAGTACAATATACCCTTCAAATTGAATGGGTAATCCATATTAAGGTGTATCCAGAACAGTGGATCATTGAAATCATGGAATACTTTCTTATAGAACTCCTTGTATTCCTCTTCCGTACAATCCTTCGGAGCCTTTTGCCAGAGCGGGTGTATGTCGTTGATTGGCTTTGGCTTCTTTTCTTCCTCTTTTACTTCCTCAGTCTGAGCTTCTCCATCCTTCTTTTCGTCCTTCTTTTCAGACTTGGGCTCTTCCTTTTTTGCCCCATCCTCAAGATACAATTCTATAGGCAAAAATGAGCAGTACTTCTCCAGTATCTCACTCATCTTATAATAATCAAGGAACTCAAAAGCATCCTCCATTAGATACAATGTTACAGTCGTACCTCTTTCCGTACGGTCGGAGGTATCCATTTCAAATTCTGTACCTCCGGTGCTTGTCCATTTAACAGCTGCAGCACCCTTTTGCCATGAAAGAGTATCAATAGTTACCTTCTCGGACACCATAAAGGCGGAGTAAAATCCGAGTCCAAAATGACCGATTATTTGACTTCCTTCATCAGTCTTGTCTTTATATTTCTCCAGGAAGTCAACAGCACCAGAAAAAGCGATTTGGTTGATGTACTTCTTAACTTCCTCATCAGTCATTCCTATACCGTTATCTATAACCCTTATTGTCTTGTCATCCTTGTTTACAATGACCTTGATATAGTAGTTGTTATCCTCTCCTACTTCTGCTTCCCCTATCGAAGTTAGCTTTTTGAGCTTGATTATGGCATCGTTTGCATTTGAAACTATTTCACGTATAAATATATCTTTTTCAGAGTACAGCCACTTTTTTATAATAGGAAATATATTTTCTGTCTGAATCGATATGTTACCACTTTCATGTACCATAGAAAGCCCCTCCCTTATTTTGCATTTATATCATACATATATTACAACTCCACGGCTTTTATTGTCAAGACAAATTTAGCACTCTTTGAACGAGAGTGCTAACAAAACATCTTTATAATCTTATTTATTTAGAATCCTTATTTATTTTTAATCCGTATTTAATATAAAAATGTGCTTTCTATATTTCTCTGCTTCAACTGAATATTGCTTCTGAAGTGATCTTTTGAGCCTGTCATCGGTCGTAATAAAGCTTATACCATAGACATACTCCAGTACTTCTGAATTTTCACAATGTACAGCATAGCCTTCAATTTGATGCTCCTCACCGCCGATTGTAAAGTTAACTTCTATTATAAAATTGCTGTCCATCGGTAGCCTGAGAGACGTGACAAATCTGAGTCCTCCTTGACATATCTCCAATATTTTTACCGTTGTCGTGCCGGTACTTACAACTCTATCACCTACACGCACTATCCTAATGCTGCCGTTGAATGGCATCGAAGGAGTAAAACGCAGGTATTTTCTTACATGATTTCTGTATTCCAATACCATCACCTGCCCGGAAATATATCGTCCAGTAAACTGGCAGTACTAGATTACCATTTATTTACATTTCCATCAATATATTTCTCAAGGATCAAATCATATTCTTTCTTGACAGCTGCGATTACACTGTTTTTGGGTGAGTTAAGTGGTTTCTCGTCAACCATCGATATGGGAAGTACCTTAATTGAGGTGCCTGACAGGAATGCGCCTTCTGCCTGAGAAATCTTACAGGCATCCATAAACTGTTCTTCCATTCTGCAGCCTGCCCGTCTGCATGCTTCAATTACATACTTTCTTGTAACACCCTTAAGAACAGCTTCACCCGGTGCAGTCCAAATCTCTCCATCCATTACAAAGAAAGCATTTGATCTGCTGCCCTCTGTGATTCTTCCTTGACCATCCACAAGCAGCACCTCGTAGAAGCCGCCATCTTCTATCTTTTTTGCAACTGCAGCCTTATAGCTTTGATTAATGATCTTGGCATTGGGATTTTTTCTTTCTATTTCAAATAAGCCTGTTTTTACACCGGCATCTGCTTCCTCCCTTGTAGGATAGAAAGCCTTTTTTATGTATATCAGCTGCTTCTGGTCTTTACCCTGTCCGGCTACAATTACCATTATGTTGCATATACTTTGCTTATTTGCCTTAAGCAGTGTTTTGATGTTATCAGCCATTTGCTCTGCCGTCATTTCAAGGTCAGCACCAATCGCCGTCAAGGTATCCTTCATCCTCTTATAATGGTCCTCATAAAAAAGCGGAACACCATTTATTATTCTGATTACTTCATAAGCTGTCTTTCCTAATGAAGTATCAATGCTTATTTCCTCAGAAGCATCCACTATCATATTGTTATAAATCATATATTGGCCTGTATTATCGTTCATATAATTTCTTCTATGATGTATTTATAACAAAATACATCACTACATTCCTTTCTATAATTTATGTACAGATTTTGATCTATTCTTATTTCTATATTCGGATTGCTTTATATGTGTTTCATCATAAGCAGACCTGGGTTAGTGTTATTTACATTAGTCTCATTTCGCTACTTTCTTAACTAGCCTCTTTTCGTCAGTATCTCATCTCCATTAATCTTCTCTCTTTAGCTTTGGCAACTGTTTCTCTCATCCTTAGTTTTTCTAAAATATCAATACTACCGGCAAGTTGGTTCAGTTTCTTTATTGCCATAGTTAATAAAATCACATCTTATCTATCAAATTTTTTAGATCAATAAATGACGTTACCCTGTCCGGCACATCTAAGTGCTTATTATATCTATCCAGAAGGATAGTAGTCATTCCAAGCTCCTTAGGCGCAATGTAATCATTTATGTAATCGTCACCCACAAATACTACCTCTTTGGGATCAGTTCCCGCCTTTTTCAGCGCCCTCTCATAAATAGCATTATGCGGCTTCTTCCAGCCTTCAGCTACAGATGTAATAACAAAATCAAATAAACTCTTTATATTGTGCTGCTCCAACATTTCTTCTATACCATTTATCACCATAAAGTTTGAGACAATACCAAGCTTATAACTTTCCTTTAGCTGCGGCAGCATCTCAAGTACATCATTATGTATGAAGCTTCCCAAGTAGTAATTTTTGCAATAATTTGTATACAGCTTGTCGGCTGCCTTTTCCATGAGTCCAAATGGCATATCCTGCTGACTTAGTTTGATTAAATACAAGAATCTCTGCCGCATCTCATATTCAGCATGTTCGGGCAGTCTTTCAGCCAGCTCCTGCTTTGCCAGCATATAATACCTGAAATAATCGTCAAAGTCGTCCCACTTATCCTCTATTCCCGACCCGAAATAGCTCCACGCAGCATAGTCCTTCATGTTGGGCAGTTTGCGCAGATCGATTACCGTTTCCATTCCATCGAAAAAAATATATTTAAATTGTTTAATAGTTATTCACCACCTGTTTACAAGATATAGGAACAGTAATTTGTATTGCTATTTGCTCTTCAGTATGCAAAAAATTTAATTTGTGTAGCACCTTGTTACAGTTATCTATGGAGATTATAATTTAATATGTAACATTCTTCAATCAGCATTTTTATGGGAGGCTTTTATGGGTACAGTAAAGGATTTCAAAAATATAACTAACTGGGATGAGCTTTTTGACATGACTAATGAATATCTTACATTTTTATTGGAACAGGATTTTGTAACACACGACATGGTTATAAAGACCACTCATGATATTCTAAAAAACGCAGGCTATAATTATGCCTATGAAGATGTTGAAAAGGAATACTACAGCGGCTTCTGAGTATTCCTCTCACAACATGTATATTAAAAATTACGTCAGTATTAACTAGTATGTCTCCGGATTCAGAGCATTCTTCATAGCATTGACATACTCATCTCTGCCCCATAATCATTCTAGCTGTTATCTTTACGAACGGCGATTTTTCTACAGGCGCTACCGGTAAATTCCTAATATAACAGCAAGATTCTTTGTCATATCAAGCTCTGGCATTTTAGCATGTACATACCTCAGTTTCGGCAATGCTCTTTTACCAGCTTTCATATTATTTCTCCTCAATTGCCCATAGAATAGCCTTTTCAATGTACTCGTTCCAGAATTTCCAGTTATGCTCACCGGGACCTTCAACATAGGTATGCTTAATACCTGTTGATGTAAGCACATTATGAAAGCTTCTGTTAACATTGAGAAGATCATCTTCAGTTCCGCATGCAATATAAAAATCAGGTATTTTACAGCCTTCTTCTTTCATTTTAACTACAAGAGCTTCAGGATCTTTGTCACTTCCAAGCAGCTGGTTAAGATCTCCAAACACTCTTGAATAATATTTTTGATCAGCTATACCATTGTTATAACCAGCCGGCATGCCTGCAATGTCATTAGCTATAAGAGCAGAGGAAAGGGCAATGATACGTCCGAAATTATGCGAATACTTCAATCCGTCCCTTACTGCACCATAACCACCCATAGATAGTCCGCCGATAAAAGTATCCTCTGCTTTCCCTGTAAGCGGGAACATCCTGCGGGTGAATTCCACCAGCTCATTGCCAATAAAATCTGCATACATGATTCCCATGTCATCATCATTCAAATAAAAGAAATTATCTCCCGCCGGCATAAATACTGCAATATTATGCTTTATGGAAAACTCCTGTATATTGCTTGAGGTGATCCAATCATTGAAGCTGCCCGTGTAGCCATGCAGCAAATAAAGAGCTTTCATGGGCCTTTCAGTGCTTTCCCCTCCGCCCGGTATATCCAATCTATCCAGCGGAACAAGAGCATTGAATGTTGTATTTTTGTTTAATGCCTTTGAGAAATAATTCACCTGTAAAAATGCCATCATGTACACCTTCCTATCCTATGGAATTTTCATATAAAAATATTATATTTTATTTATACATGAAATACAATGCAGCGGATTATTCCAGTTATTGTTTTACAACTCACCAATGGTGAGATTGTTGCCATTGATAGTAAGGCATTAAGAGGCTTTAAAAATGGGAAAAAGTGCAATTTACTTAGTAAGCGCATGGGCTAATACAAATGGTATTGTACTGGGACAAAGATGGTCAATGAAAAAACAAACGAGATTAAGCAATCCCAGAATTGCTCGCTCATGACCAAGTCGGCCGCTGAGCTGGCTCCTACTTCTTTCCATTATATATCGCATCAAGATTAACACGTTGACATGTAATTAATTTTTTCTTAATTTGAAAAAAAAATCTGCGAATATTTGATCCCTGTCTACATGTATGGCGCTCTTTATAAAATGCCGACTGTCATCAAAACTCCAAGTCAGTTGCTCTGTTACAATCGGACTATGCACGATTCTGGTAGGTACCCATTCCGGATTAACCAACCATGCGATAGCGGCAATGTCCCAGATTACTTTTGACCATCCAAATGACTGATCGCAGTATCCTTTCACGATATCAGTCAAATATGCGCCGATACCGTCCTGACCTTTAAGATAGTATTCAAGCTCAGGGATCGTCGTTATTAGATGGCTTGCGACACCCTGGCACGGTATATGAACCAACGGGACGCCGCTATCAAAAATGATTCTGGCGGCATGTATATCCTGTTTGAGGTTGAATTCATTTGTATCCTTCCAATGGAATGCATTTCCTCCCAACCACACCACCACAATCTTATTGATGATTTTCGGCTCCATCAAGATCGCGGATGCTATATTGGTTATGGCGCCTATACCTACAACGTAGAGACGGTCTCCCTGAAATGATAAGGCTCGTTTCACTAGATCGCGGGCAGCATCACTCTCCTGAGGAGTATTGAGATCATGCAGATATGCTCGAGAACCATGGAACACAAAGTCTTGTGAAGGAATATGAAACATGCTAAGGACTCTCAATATCTCTTCATAGCTCTTTTGCATTCCATCTTCCGGACTACACGACCGGTGATTAAAAAAAGGGGCGGCATACACTGCTTCAATATGAAGGGCGTTTGATGAATTCACCGCATAGGCAAGTGCGAACTGATCATCCACCTCATTGTATGCATCGGTATCTAAAACCATATGAATCTTCTTCCTAGGGTGTTGCAGTCGTTCCAACAGTTCTTTGTCATCCATATTGCTCTCCCTCTCTTATTTTTTATTTTAGCATTTGGGCCCACTTTGTCACAGGAGATTAGGGATTATTCTGTATAAATCTATACTTAGCTTTTGTTGACTTGCGAAGTAGGCCGCTGCTCTTATTAGCATGTCACGCTCTATTTTAACCCCGGAAAGTAGGTATCTGTTTTCTTCTACGAGTGCGGCGTTCTTCATCTTGCCGCTATCGACTGTATATTTCGCCACCAGTTATACAAAAGGTTTTCATGAATAACCAGATCCTCTGCTATATCTTTCACAGGTTTGGACTTGTATACAATAACTTAACCGTTTTCATATATACAGATTATTCAATGAATCATTAGCTGACAACGGAATTCTGCCAAATTCAACGTCTTATTGATCTGATTGTATGGAACGGTAACAATCACTTCCTCCTGTCCATGGATATCAAACCAATTGTCACTAAAAATGCAGTCGGCTTCACGCAGCTCCAGACATACACTTTTTGCATATGCAAGAGCGGTCAAGCGGATAGAGAAGCAATCTGCTTCCTGCGTTACTGAGGCGTGTATCCTGGGATCTAGAAAGTTAAAATGCTTAGGCATGACAAACAGATTGCTGCCCCGGCTCACTATCTGCTCCCCCTCAATCAATGAATACTCTATGTATCGGTTTCGGCGTTCTTCAATACCAGCAAGTAAGTCGGAAAGGTCAAGTACGATGCAATCCTGCGCTGTGTGTGGTGGTACTGTAACCGGGGCTTCTCCCGCCCGTAACACTTTGGCGGTATGATCTCTTAGAGCCCATTTAATAGTACCATTCACCGCTTCAAAACGTTCATTACTGACATTGAGCACAATAGCCCCACGGTCTTCTTCATTCATCGACAACAATACAGGTGCATAGAAGCGCCGCGCATAATAATGAAGGGCCTTCCAACGGCCGAAATAATCGATGCTTGACCAGGATATGATAGGATTGGAATCGTTAAGCTGCCAATAGGTGGAACCCATACAGCGTCCACGGTTGCGGCGCATATGCTCCACATTGGCGCGTATAGCTTCTGCCTGCAATAGCTGCGTGGCATCAATCACTCCTTCAAAGCTGTAGGGATATGGCACCATCTGGGACATGTAATACAATAATTTTTTAGTACCGTCGTCGCATTTCTGATGGGCCTCCATGACGGCGGAGAATAGGTTCAAGTCCTCTTCTTCTGCAAAGGCGCGAACAGTCTTGATACAGGGAAGCGACATAAAACCATATTCCGAGCAAAAGCGGAAATAAAATTGGCGGAAATCAGTCAAAGGTTTCATACCGTGCCAAACATCCCAATAGTGTACATCGCCCCTATTGTAATCATTGGGATTATCAAATCCCCCGCCGCAAGATGGGGACGAGGGCCAATAAAAGGTCTTAGGATCATATTCAAGACAGATGGCTGGAAACAATTCCTCAAATTGAAATTGATAATCTCTTTTTAGATCGGGTTCCTGTGGGATGCCCCAACTATCCCACGCCGTTTCCATCTCGTTATTTCCGCACCATATTCCAAGGCAAGCATGATGGCGAATGCGCTTGATATTGTTGATAAGCTCCTGAGTAATATTGGCAGTATATGCCTCATCCATACGGTATACCGCACAGGCGTACATAAAATCCTGCCAGACGATCAATCCCATTTCATCACAGAGATCATAGAACCAATCCTCCGGATAATAACCGCCACCCCACACGCGAATATGATTGAAATTTACTGCCACGCATTGCGCCAGCAGCTGCCGAGTCTTCTCCGGGGCGCACCGTGCTATGATCTGGTCTTCTGGGACATAATCAGCGCCCATAGCAAAGATTTTCACACCGTTGACCAAAAAGCAGAATTCCTGTCCCCATTCATCATTCTCCCGGCTGACCTCGATAGTACGTAGTCCGATGCGAAGCCGTTTTTCCTCGAGCTCCTTCTCCCCGGCGAAGAGCCCGACTTCTATCCCGTATAGCGGCTGCGCTCCGTAGCCATTCGGCCACCATATGTGTGGATCTGGTATAGTAAAGTGAACAAATGCCGAACGTTCATCCAAAAAGACTTTTTCGACGGTTTCTGTTCCGTCAGGGGCGATAATCGCTACCATAGCCGACAGGGGCATGCCGTCAAATCGTTCCGTGTCTACACGGACTACAAGATCGACCCCGCGATCATTGTGCTCCTGGGTCACATAGACTCCGTCGATACGAGCATGATTCACACCCATCAGGCTCACGGGCCGCCAGATACCCATATCAGGGAGCTGCGGCGCCCAATCCCAACCAAACATATAATGTGCCTTCCGCAGATACGGGTAGCCTGGAATCGTGGTGGCAACCCCCCAGAGAGGACGCTCTGTCTGTCTTTCTGTGATATAGCGGGTGGGTGAATCAAAATGGAGATGCAGCCTATTTCCGGATTCTTTCAACAAGTATTTAACTTCATACTCCCAGACACGATGCATATTGTCAACGCGACCAAGCACCGTATCATTTAATGTAATTTGGGCCAGGGTATCAATCCCGTCAAAGCAGAGAAAAATTTGTTGTGATTCCAATAGTGCTTCAGGCACATCGAAATCTCGTTCAAATTCGTAATCGTCAAGAGAGAGATCACGCACGTCGTACTGGTTCTCTCTGTAATACGGATCGGGCAACATACCCTTCGTTAACAAATTTGAGTATACTGAACCAGGTACAACCACATCTAGCCAATCACAGGCGGATGTACTACGCATACGCCAGATACCATTCAAATCTAACACTATTTTTTCCATATAAAAGCCTTTCCTATACTAATTTCCGACTCTCTAATAAAACTATTCTATATCACCGCTCTCAAACCTGAACCAATGTATACGGCAACGGGAGAAGCTAAAGACCAGATACAGATCATGTACACCCTCCACACCGGCAATGGTACACGAAATGGTCTGCCATACATCGAGTCCGTTTGCATTAGACACATGCAGTACACCGACAGAAGCAAAGTTCCAATTATCCAGCCTCACCTCTATATCCCCATCGCATTCAGAAGCAACCCGCGCAATGAAGCGATTGACCCCTCCATGAAAATTCATGTTCCGGTAAACCGCGTAGTCCCCCTCCTCTATCCTGCCCAGGCATTCCCCATCAGGCGAGCCGTCGCGTATCGCGTCATCATTGCACAGTTCCGGTCGGACTGATCCGTGCCGTCCGTCATAGCAATTCGCTTCCAGCTTCCGCATAGCGTCTTTGACTGTCATGGCCTTCTGTGCGCCTCTCCACCGGAAAGTCGCCGCTGTCATCCCAGGGACAAGATATGTAAATGAATGGCCTCCCCATTGTACTGACATGCGCCTCTTCTCCGCACCTACGTTGTACACAACTAATACATGAGTGCCATCTGGATTCTCAAAAGATACAGCGTCGATTTCTTTGCTGTATTCACTGCAATATACCCGGGCAGCACCGGGATCAATGAATTTGCTAAAATGGCCCATCGCAAAATAATCCGTATTGTACGTGATCGCACCGGTGTCGCTTTCGATCTGGACCAGACCCCGGCAAGTATTGTCGATCAGGTTCGGACCACGGTTTTCATCCAGCGCGATATTCCAAAAGATGATACTCTTGCAGCCAGCACGGAGATAATGTATCTGCGTTTCTATCTGATTGGCAAAACCGCTGCGCCATTGAAAGCAAGGCGACCAGTCGCCGCTGGAACCCTCGGTCAGCCACATACCCTTATTCGGATACTGATCCGCAATATTATAGGCAGCCGTATAGTCCTCGCCGTACCAGTGCCATGCACAACCAGCCGTATACCGGTACGCATTGGTATCCCGGTAAATCGTCTCAATATACTCAGGGCCGGGGAAGTTCCAATTATGGTCATAGCAAAATATCAAAGCCGGCAGTCCATGTGCGGCAAGCGCAGGACCCAAGTAAGTGCCAATAAACACCCCCTGACTCACCGCATCCATCAGCATGGAAGGATATTTACTCGTGGCATACCCCGGTTCGTTTTGGGGAGTTACCGCCCAGATGGGGATATCATGTTCCTGATACGCCTCTATAAACCGGACAAAGTAATCCGTATACGATCCTAAATATGCCATGTCGAGCATTCCATCTTTGCTTCTCATCCAATCAGGCGGGCTCCAGGGCGAGGCCATCACCTTGAGGCGTCCCCCACTTACTCTCAGCGATTCCCGGACACAGGGGATGATGTATGGCTCGTCATACGCCACTGTGAAATAACAGAGCCCCGAATCAGTCTCTCCCGGCCCCATGTCGTCATAGGTATACCACGCCCTTGCGTAATCGCTGGCACCCATCGGTTGGCGTAACAGGCTAAGACCTATTCCGCTCTCCCTGCCGAATAGGCGGCTCATCACGTCCTTGTAAGATTCCTGCATACCGAGCTCTTTTCCGAGGTGCTTATAGAGCAGCCAAGCCGATGCATCGGTCAGCGATGCGCCAAAGCCATCGATGGTCTGATACCGTTCTGTCTCGTCAATGTATATTTGATATTCGCCATCTCCGCTGCCCGCAGAAAAAGCCGTGTCCGGCTGTTGGGAAAGCCCCCATTCCATGCCGGTATCTTCTTCGTTGACGCGGGACATCCATACTTCCACCTGCATATCAAAACCTCCGCTCTCATTGTGAATATACGAGGGTCTGCGGATACAGACCCTTGTACACTGTTCATTGTTTGTAAAACTCTACTTCGTCTACGTTAATCCATTCTTCCGCGTGGGCATTGCTGTAGAATGTAATCGAGCACTGGCCATTGCTCACCGAAATGTTCGGTATAGTGATCTGCGTATACTCATTACCGGTAGGGATGGCGACTGTCAACTCACTCCCTCCATAGTTCTTGGCAGACATATAGGCGGCGATCTGACCACCCGATGACCGTGCCCATGCCTTGAGGGTATACAGTCCGTTGTCTAGACCACTGAAATCTTGGTAAGTCGCTACTTCATAGCTGCTCATATTCCAGTGCGCCAGATTGTATCCGCCGGAATGTGGCCCCAGATCCTCCACATAGCTTGCGGAAGTATTCTGCCACTCCCCCCATCCACTGGGAGTTTGCGTCTCCGTTCCATCCGTTTCAAACCCCGGATTCGCAACCAGATTGTTTATGCCCGGTGTTTCTATGGAGAAGGAAAACCAATGCAGATTGTAACCCGAAGTACTGTAGACCAAATACAGGTCGTGGACGCCGCTTGCATTGGATATGCTGCATTGCTGTGTCGTCCATGATTGGTATCCCCCTCCGGCCTCTACGTTCATAGTACCGATCACTGTCCCTGTTGGACTGTCCAGGCGTAGTTGGATAGCGCCGTTGCTATTAGCCGCCACCCGCGCAGTAAAAGTGTCCACCCCGCTGCCGAAATCCATATCACTGTATAAGGTGTAATCTCCATTGGCGATGTAGCCCAGGCATTCCCCGTCAGAGGAACCATTTTGGATAGCATCATCTTCGCACAATGCCGGCCGGACGTAGCCATCCCGCCCGTCATAGCTATTGGCTTCCAATTGGAGTCGCGCGTCCTTAACAGTGGCGCCTGACTGAGCCCCACTCCAGCGGAATGTCACGGCTGTCTCTCCGGGGATGACGTAGGAGAAGGATTGGCTACCCCATTTCACCTTCATTACTTTACTAGTAGCCGCAACATTGAAGGCCACGAGCACCTTGGATCCGTCGGGGTTTTTAAATGCAGCCGTATCAAGATCCTTGCTGAATTCGCTACTATAGATGCGCACCGCGCCAGGATCGACGAATTTGCTGAAATGTCCCATCGCGTAATAATCCGTGTTGTAAACAATATCGCCGGTATTGCTGTTGATCATCACGAGGCCTCGGCAATTATTGTCCAGCAGGTGCGGAGCACGGTTTTGGTCAAGTGCCATATTCCAGAATACGATACTCTGGCACCCCACCCTGACATAATTCAAAAGGCATTCCATTTCATTTATGAAGCCCTGCCGCCACTGGTAGCAGGGATACCAGTCACCACTGGAGCCTTCAGTCATCCACATGCCTTTATCAGGATACTCATAATGGATATCATAAGCTGCGGTGTAGTCGCCACCATACCAGTGCCAGCCTGAACCCACAATGTAGTCCTCCGCCACCGCATCGCCGTAAATATCACGGATATAGTTCGAACCCGGTTCGTTCCAATTGTGATCGTAGCACATGATCTTACTGTTTATGCCATTTGTATCAAAGGCCGGCCCAAGATAATCACCGATAAAATCGGTCTGGATATCAGAGGACATCCGCATTGACGGGTAATTGGCAGTAGCATATCCGGGCTCATTCTGCGGTGTCACTGCCCAAATAGGAACGCCCTCAGCCTCATAAGCCTGAATAAACTTCACAAAGTAATTGGCGTAAGCGGAATAGTACTGGGTATTGAACGTCGCATCACCACCCCCGCTCAGATTGTTATTATTCTTCATCCATCCCGGCGGGCTCCACGGAGAAGCCATGATCTTGACCCGGCCCGGATTGACATCCAATGCATCCTGCAGACAGGGAATGATATAATCCAGGTCATGTGCGATAGAGAAATAGGTCAGACCCGGGTCAGTCAGCGTGCCCCCCATGTCGTCGTAGGAATACCATGTGCGGGCATAGTCGCAGGAACCCATAGGCTGCCGCAGGAAACTAAGACCAATCCCATAAGTCTTGTCAAAGAGCTGGGTCATCAGTTCGTCATATTCCTCCTCCATATCCAGATCACCGCGTAGATGCTGGTACATCAGCCATGCAGAGGCATCTGTCAGAGATGCGCCAAATCCGTCTATCGTCTGGTCCGTGATAGTCTCATCCACGTATATCGTATAGGGCGCAGAACTGCTATCCGGGGCAAACACGGCACCTTGCTGAGAGGTTAGCGCCAAATTCATACCGGTGTCGTCACCGCTGACATTGGACATCCAGACAGCTACCTGTTCACTGGATGCTTCTGTAGAACCGGACACAACCCCAAACAAAAACAAAATAACTATAGACAACAATATAGTGATAGTTTTTTTACACATTTTTATTTACCTCTTAACATATTTAGCTGTACCGGCATTAACTGATCTAAAGCCATAAGACCGTGGATAGCGGTAGTCTCATGGCCAACAGATTCAATATACTAGATATGTCTTCCTTTATTTTTTGTTCAGATATGTATCTACCTGAGCCTGTAATACGGCGAGCACATCGTCCACGCCGGCTGCCTTTAGCTGCTGGCGCAGTGTCTCAAGACCAGCGGCCGGATCGTTCAACAGACCGAATCCCAAAGGGCCCTCATACTGCATCATCACATTGGTAATGGCGGAGAATTCGGTCTTGACTGAATCCATATCGGGCGTGAAGCTGACAAACGGATTATCCACAGCTACACTGGCAATCTGTTTACGTACATCGGTGATAGTCGGAGGAGAACCAGCCAGAGGTTTCACAAAATCGATATCCTTGAAGCCCCAGGAGCAGTAGCCCTCAGGTAAGAATACATCCGCATCGGTTGCCTGGAGTTGGTTTTCTGCCGTTATCGTATAGTCCGTCCCTTCACGGCCATATGTAAGCAGGTTGTAGTACACCTGGTCATTGCGGATCTTATCCAGCAGCATAAGCGCACGCTCGGGATTATTAGAGGCTGCGGGAATTGCCATAGCGTTTGACATGTAGCTGGGGATATAAGAGTAGTCCCAGCAAGGGTAGTAGCGGATATTCTGATCCGGGTGGGCCATGTACACATTGGTCCAGGTGTCGAGATTGTGGATAGCGGAAGCGGATAGTCCCTCCATGAACATATTATTGTCCTTGTTGCTCAGTACCGACTTAGACCAGCATCCGGCATCACTCCACTCTTTCATCTTCTCATAGTACTCTAGTATCTCCGGTAGATCGATTACATTGACGACCTCTCCGGTATCCACCTTGATGCCATAGGGGCTATTTGTTGTCCACGAACCGCTCGCGGGATAATAACCCTTGTTGTACAAGTAGACAGTCTGCATCACATTGGAACTACCGTAGGATCCGGAGGGATCCAGGTCAGGTTCATTCTGGGCCACGTTTTTCAGATAATCCCCGAAATCATCCATGCTCGACAGTGTATCCATACCGTATTTGTCCATCAGGTCGCCACGAACAATATAACCGAACTGATCGAAGTCCACATAAGTGGCTGCAAGGGCATAGAGATGGCCATTAACAGTAGCCTGTTCCAACGCAGTTTTGCTTTGTTTCGCATAGCTATCAGGCGCGTACTTGGGAACCAGGTCTTCAATGGGCAGATAGGCACCCTTCTGTGCCAGATTGTAGAAATCTGTCCAAGCCGCCGTATAGATCAGATCTATCGGTTCGCCTGAACTAAGCAACAAAGGGAACTTGGTCTCATAGTCTCCCCAACCGACAAAGATGACTTCCAGTGTGGTATTCAGATCTGCCTGGGCGTGTTCGTTGAACTCTGCCAGCATCTCATCATAGTCCTTCGCCGGGCTGCCGATGAGGTACGCAGTCAGCGTTACCGGATCCAGTTCATGTACATTTGTGTCTTCTGCCTTTTCGCTGGGAGCTACCGTTTCACTGGTACTGGGAGATGCAGCGACATTTCTGTCATTGTCTCCACAGCCGGTGAGTGTAAATGCGGCCAACATCAGCATGGCCAGTGCAAGTTCAAAGAATTTCGCAAACCTTTTCATATAATTGCCTCCTCTATAATATTACTTATACCGCTTGCGCGGTGCTATCCCTTCACGGAACCGAGTGTAATTCCTTTCACGAAATATTTCTGAACAAATGGGTACAGAATAACCGTAGGTCCAATAGCAATAATCGTCATAGCCATGCGGATGGATTTGGTTGGCACACTACGCGTAGCTAGTCCTGCCTTGGCAGATAAACGGCTGATAGCATCCGCCTGGGACAACATACTGTACAATAAGTATTGCAGTGGATACAGTCTGTAGTTCGTCAAGTAGAGCATGGCATTATACCAATCGTTCCACAGGTCCAGTGCGAGGAATAAACCCACAGTAGCCAGCACCGGCTTGGAAAGAGGCATAATAATCCGCCAGTAGATCCAAAAATCCCCCGCGCCGTCGATCTTCGCCGACTCACTCATCGAATCAGGCAAAGAACTCATGAATGTTCGCATGATGATTATGTAAAATACGTTGATTAAATTTGGCAGTATTAAGGCCAGCAGATTGTTCTTGAGGTGGTAATATCGTACCATGATGATATAGGTGGAGACTAACCCGCCGTTAAAGAGCGTAATGAAATAGAAATAAAAGGCAAACTTATTCCGATACTTAAAGTCTTTACGGCAGATGACATAGGCAGCCATAGAGGCTATGAACAGACCTACCAGCGCACCTATAACGGTCACAAAAAGGGAAACGCCATAGGCCCGGAGAGTATCAACAGGGTAGCGGAATAACATCTTGTATGCATCCAGAGAAAATTCTTTAGGGAAAAGGCTATAGCCATAGCGGATGATCGATTCCTCGGCGGTAAAGGAGGCAGATAAGATCATCAGGAACGGCAGCAGACACACTACAGTAACGACGATCACCAATAAATACCCGGTTATCAGAAAAATGGTTGTTGAACGGTCCCGATATTGCTTCATCTTTGTCTCCCCCTATTTACGCATATGTGTTCTAACTCATTTGGGTCAAAACAGGGCATAGTCTTCGCTGACCTTTTTCAAAATCTTATTAACTGCGATAATGATGATAAAACATAGGAATGACTGATAAAAACTGGCCGCCGCAGTCATACCGATGTCACCGTTATTGATAAGCGATCGAAATACAAAGGTATCGATGACATCGGTAGCATTGAATAACTGTCCATTATTGCCGACGATCTGAAAAAACATCTGAAAATCACCGCGCAATATCCTGCCGATATTCAATAATACAATAGTGACGATGGTAGGCCGGATGGTCGGTAGCGTAATATACCTTACCCTCTGGAACATATTGGCGCCATCCAGGTCAGCAGCCTCATAGCAGGATGTATCCACTCCAGCGATGGCCGCGATATATACGACGGAGTTATATCCTACCCATTTCCACGAGTTAAATAAACAGATGATGATGATCCACGCCCATGGTATGGAATATAAATTGAGCGGGGCATGGCCTAACATTTTCAGTATATTATTCAGTGTACCGCGTTCGTAGTTGAAGATATTATCTACAAAGGCGCCCACAATAATCCAAGAAATAAAGTAAGGGAAAAATATGATCGACTGCGTGACCTTCTTAAATACCTTGCCACGTATTTCACTGAGAAATACGGCTATAATGATGGCAAATCCCTGCGAAGTTACCATGTTGAGAAGGTTGAAGTAAATTGTATTGATAGTGACATGCAACCCTGTACCGGAGCGAAAGAAAAACTTAAAATTATCAAATCCCACCCATGGGCTATGGAAGATGCCGAGATTAAACTGATAATTCTTAAAAGCCAGTATAATACCGGACATTGGGATATATCCAATTAGGAATACAACCAGTACCGCGGGCAGAATCATAATAAACAAGGTGCGGTTCTTCGTGAGCTCTTGGGTAAAATTACGAATGAACTTCATAAGTTTATGTCCTTCCTAATGCAACTGTCATGTCAATAATACTAGAGTATCCCTACACTATTGTAAACCTGCTCAATTTATGATATCAGGTAAATATTTACGCTCATTCTAAAAAAACAATACAATCCAAAAATGGTATGGTACAATATACTCGGATTGCTACCTTATTAGGGTGGCTCGGTAATTTGCATCTGTAGGGGGAAGACATCATGTTCACACTATTGTTGGTAGATGATGAAGTAACCACTAGGCTGGGATTGATCCGCCACCTTCCATGGGGAGAGATGGGCATCGGGGAAATCATCCAGGCCGAGAACGGAAAAGAAGGTTTGGCAATGGCGCTAAAGCACCAGCCTGACATTATCATAACGGATATCCGTATGCCCAAGATGAACGGCATCGAATTCAGCGGAATCATTGCGAAAGAACTACCGTCCAGCAAACTGATTTATATATCCGGTTACTCGGATAAGGATTATATGATGAATGCGATTGACTTGCGTGTGGTCGGCTATGTGGAAAAACCAATAGACCCCGGACAGATCCGACGCGTGGTGGACAAAGCCGTTGCACTGTGTCGTGAAGACCGGCAGCGTGCCGAAACGTCGAACCAAGCAGACCGCATCCTGTCAACCAACACACTTATGATCAAGCAGAAACTAGCCCGCGAGATGGTCCATCTCCTGCGGGATGAAAACGCTCTACTAGCCGATCTGCGGGCAGCAAAGGTTGCGTTCAACACGGCGACAGCAGTAAACGCCATGCTAATCACCTTGCATGAGATAGACGAAGAAAAATTGGCGGAGGTCGAGGCAGACCCCACCAGTTTACTGGAAGACATTTTCCGGTGCTTTCCTAGCGATGAGGCAGTGGCGTCCTTTCTAGATGACAGCCGCATCATTATTTTTTTCACTTCAGAGGAACCCATCCGTATCGCCCATACAGCCTTTAAAATGCTGAAAGAATCCTATGGCCGCACCCTTGAATTCTCAGGCGCTCTTGGCGGAACAGTATACGGCGTTTCTAATACATACAAGTCTTACCGTGAAGCCTGCGAACTCTCTCAAAAACTGTTTTTCCACGGATACGGAAATCTTTTTACAAACGGCAGCCATACCGCGTCAGCCTTAACGATCAGCCCTGATATAGAACGTGAATTCGCATTATGCCTCGGACAACCCGATGAAAACATATCGATTTCATATATTGAGTCTTTGGGCCATCGGTTGGCAAGTCATGGCGGGATCAGCATCCAAGATGTGCAAAAACTGTACTTTCGTCTTTCCGCATTGATTGATAGGGAAGCTGCGAATCGTCGGCTTACGAATTTCAGTCATACGGACCCTCTGGATGTCATCTTTCAAAATAAGACTCTTCATAATCTTTGTTCTTACCTACGTCTTCGCATAAAGGAATTGTTTGCGCTGATTAAGGAAATGGATGCTAGCAGTCTTACTGTCATCGAGGTAATGAAATATATACGCTCACATTGCTCAGATGAACAACTAACCGTCCGTGAGATCGCATCTCATGTGCATCTTTCGCCCTCCTACCTTTCAATGCTTTTCAAAAAAGAGGCAGGCAAAACCGTAAGTGAGCATATCGTAGAGTCCCGCGTAGAGCTTGCGAAGTCCTATTTGACAAATGGATGCATTAAAATTTATGAGGTCGCACAAAAAGTCGGTTATAATGATCCGAATTATTTTGCCAAGGCATTCAAGCGTATCACGGGGTTTAGCCCATCGGAGTATAAGGAGCGGCAAGACCTATGAAATGGCTTAATTGGCTTACAGATAAACATCCGCTTACCATTCGTAAAAAGCTGCTGTTCTCCTTCTTCATTCTCATCTTTTTGCCGCTCGTGATCCTCGTTGTGGTTTCATACATAAGTGTAACTGGCTCCATGGAGGAAAATATACGTTATGGCGCAGTCCGTTCATTTGAGCAGGCATACGATATGATCAGCTATCGCATCAATGCAATGATCACCGCTTCCGATGTGGTGTATTTCAATAGCGACGTACAGAATGTATTGAAGCGAGAAAAGATACAAACTGATGTGGTGCAGCAGAATATAGATATGCATACGCTGGAGCAATTGCTCAATAATCTGAAAGACGACAATATTGTATACCAATTAAGTTTGTATACACCGGGATGGATGATGTTCTCGGATCAAAATGTATCATTCAGAAACTGGGATACGCTGAAAGAAGAACCGGTTTATCAAAGACTTATTGAAAACCGAGATACAGTCATGTGGCTACCACCCCATGATATCGTCCAAAATGATAATGTGGCCAGAACAGTGAAAGTGATCAGTTTAATGAGGAGAATACGAAATATCGACCGTATCGGCGACGTGATCGGCGTGATACAGGTCAGTACCCTGCAAAGCACAATCGAAGATGTGCTCAACCGTGCGAACATCATATATGGAGGAACCGTCTTTATCCAAAATAAGTCCGGTCAGATCATCTGCACCACCGATGATTCCGCCGTATATCCGTCCATCGATGAAAATGCCAAGTACGACTGGCAAACGGTTGAGGTGGGTCATGAGCCTTTCCTTATTAATAGCATCCAGATTGCTAATACCGATTGGCATTTGATTGCTACTATCCCGTATAAGGAAATTTATGCCGCCGGCGACCGCATCCGCAATATCATGCTTCTCTTAGCCTGTCTTTTGGGATTTCTAGCCTTTGGCGCCGCATATATCATTGCCTCGTCCATTACTAAGCGAATAACCACGCTGCGGGAAAATATGGAGTATGTTCAGCAAGGCGACTTGGATGTAAGCCTAACGGTGAGGGGGCAGGATGAGATCGACAAGTGTATGAACAGTTTCAACTATATGTTGGCCGAAATTAAACAATTGATGGCGGAAGAAGAGAAAAGTGGCCGCGCCCTCCGGCGTACTGAACTGGAATTCCTACAAGCCCAGATCAACCCCCATTTTCTCTACAATATGCTCGAGCTGATCCACTGGAAAGCGCTGGATCGTAATGCCCCTGAAATATCCACCCTCGCCTTGGATTTGGCAAATTTTTATCGCACAGGACTTAGCAAAGGCAAATCGGTTATTTCTCTTGAGAGAGAACTTGAACATGTGAATACGTATGTAAAAATACAAAACATCCGATTTGATAACCGTTTTGCGTATAGTACGGACATAGAAGAAGAGATGCTCCAGTACGGTGTTCTTAAGATGATATTGCAGCCGCTTGTGGAAAACGCCATCGTGCATGGCATTTTAGAGAGCGATACCCCCGTAGGAAACCTTAATCTTGGCGCACATTTACAACATGGGAAAATCGTAATAACAGTGAAAGATGATGGCGTTGGAATGTCCTCTGAAAAAATTGATATGATTATGTCCGGAACTGATGATTGTGAATTGCGGGGTTATGGAGTAAAAAACATTATACAACGGATAAACCTATGCTATGGACCCCAATATGGACTGTCGTACGTCTCGGAAGTAGGCGTTGGAACAACTGTAACAGTTACAATACCGGCATGGAAAGAAGAAGACTATACCATTATGGGCAATGCGTATATCTCATAAATTTGTGCTTTCCTGATTGAATTTTTCATAAGCTACTAAACACTATACCTACTTTATTGACCACAATAAAATTATCTCACGATTATATAATTTTAACTAGACCATCGGCCAACGCCATTAATAAAAGTCTCGGAGGCATCGAGCCCCCGAGACTTTTTGCTGTAGCCCTTCGGCCAACGCCATTAATAAAATCCCTAGAATCATTACAACTCCAAGGATTTCATTTAACTGGCTATGATAAGAAGAATTGAGCCTCCTGCCTATAGTTGCTTACAAAGCGGTACCATTACTTTCTGTAATCTTTAATGCCTTCTGTTTTGGAGCCTTTAGCAGTAATATAATCACAAATCCCAAAGCCGCAGCAATTCCTGCTATTAAAAATGCTGTAGAGAATTGTTTGATCGCACTAAAATATGCGATGATATAGGAAGATGCCACAGCACCTACACCAAAGCCAAGAAGAACCATTCCATAGTTTTGAGCGGCATTCCTTGTTCCCCAGAAATCAGCTGATAAGGCCGGGAATACACCCAGATATCCCCCATACGAAAAGCCAATAACAGCTATAACAAAGAGCATGAGATACGCTTTAACAAACGACATTAAAATAATGGATACTGCTGTGATTATCAGAAGAAGCAGCAATGTATTCTTCCTTCCTAATTTATCCGAAGCCCAGCCCCAGAAAAGACGACCGAAGGAATTGCAACCGGAAATGATCATTACCCCTGCAATTGCAGCTTCCTTTGTCAGTCCGCTGTCAGGCTGCAGCCCCAGTATCTTCGCCATAGGAATCATCATAGAGCCTGCTGCTGTAGCGCACATTAAAGCAAATGTCACCATGTAAAACTGAGGTGTCTTTAAAACTTCCATAGGCATGAAATTCTGAACAACAATTCCATCCTTGGGTGCCGGAGGTGTCCATCCTTCTGGCTTGAAACCCTCCGGTGGATTCTTAATAAATAATGCTCCTGCCGTTGTTACAATAATGAATATTATCCCAAAAACTGCAAAGGTGCTCAATACATCATTGCCATCATTCCTCTTTATCAGAGCTTCCGCAACAGGAGTAAACACAAGGCCTCCAAAACCAAGTGCTGAAACGATTATTCCGGTAACAAGGCCTCTTTTATCCGGAAACCATTTCTGGCAAATAGCAATGGTTGTTGTATAAACCATTCCCATACCAAACCCACCTAATATGCCATATGTAAGCCATAATAGCCAGGGTGTGGCTTGAGTTGTAAATTGCGCCAGGAAAAAGCCGACTCCCAGAACAACTCCTCCTGAGATAATTACCGGTCTTGGGTTCTTCATCCTGTCCTGGATTCTTCCGCCGATTGTACTTCCTATGGTTAATACTCCAAGCAACAGGGCATAAGCTAGGGTTCCATAAGTGGCAGGCCAATTAAACATTGCATTCGGAGTTGAAGTAGTAATAATAAGATATGACTGGAATACGCTCCAGATATATGCTGTACCAAGGCACATTTGAATAGCTATACTTGCAATAACCGGTATCCATCGGTAAAATTTCCTCACTGAAGTGTTAGTCATTATGTAGTCCCCCTTGTTTGAATTGTAATACAATACTAATGAATTTTATTTCCATCTGCAATAACTGATTGGCATAAGGGTCAAAATGGTGAAAAAAACAGGAAGTGAAAGCATAAAAACATAAAGATACAAAAAAAAATCCTTAGAACCACTGCGATTCTAAGGATTTTTTTATCTGGAGCTGGTGGTCAGAATTGAACTGACAACCTGCGGTTTACGATACCGCTGCTCTGCCATTGAGCCACACCAGCATATATGTGAAGGTGGAACTTCCGGCCCTCGTTTTCACTTTGGGCACAACCTGCTTATTTACATTATCAATAACCACAGGCTGTGCATTTCCGAAAAGTCACATCACATATATTAATACTAAAAAAGTCAGTTGTCAATACCGTCTATGGGGCCTATACCGCGTACAAATGCCCTGCTTACGGCATTTTGCGATTGGCTATTTATGCTACTTAACAAGCCTTTTTGAAGCTGCGCGCACCTCAAACATGATACGTTCCTCATCCAGATTCTTGAGCTCATGCTTTTCCATCAGTATATTACCGTCCACAATTACCGTATCCACATCACTGCCATGGGCACAATACACTATTGCTGAATATGCGTCATTAAGCGGGCAAAGATGAGGCTTATCTGTATCAAGAAGTACGATATCAGCCTTCAATCCTTCTTTTAAAACACCTGTATCAGCAAAGCCTGCTGCTTTTGCACCATTTTCGGTGGCCATTGTAAATGCCTGTCTGGCATTTACAAGCAAAGGATCCTGAGCCGCTCCCTTGTGGATCAATGCGGCCAAATTCATTTCCTCAAACATATCCAGGTTATTATTGCTTGCCGCACCGTCAGTTCCAAGGCTCACATTGATGCCTCTTGAAAGCATTTCCGGCACAGGTGAAATGCCACTTCCAAGCTTAAGGTTGCTTGTTGGATTATGAACAGCGTTAATTTTCCTTGAGGCTAATATCTTCATATCCTCATCTGATACATGGACAAGATGCGCCCCGATTACAGGAACATCAAAAATACCTGTATCAACACAAAGCTCCACCGGCGATTTACCATACTGCTCAAAGCTTTCCCTGCGCTCCTTTGCGGTTTCCAGCAGATGTATGTGAATTCCTGTGCCAAGCTCCTTTGCCAGGGCAGCAGAACGCCTGAGGTTTTCATTATTGAACAGATATGTGGAATGTACCTCCACATAAATCTTTATTCTTCCGTTTGATGTGTGATTCCATGTCTTAAAATAATCCCTGCAGGTATCAAAGGTATCAACGACTGGCTTCTCACTGTCTGAATGGAATTCTACAGGGCTTCTAGATATGTTTGCCCTAAGTCCAGATTCAGTTAGCGCCTTTGCCACATGATCCATGTGAAGATACATATCACATATGGTTGTTGTGCCTGACTTTATCATTTCAGCGGCTCCAAGAAGCGTACCCCAATACACATCCTCGTCCGTCATTCTGTTTTCCATAGGAAAAATCGTATCAAACAGCCATTTATCAAGTGGCAGGTCGTTTGCTCCATTTCTCATAAGCGTCATGCTGCAGTGCGTATGGGCATTTACGAGTCCCGGCATAGCAAGCATATGTCTGCCGCTTATTGTTTTGTCGGCCTTAAAGCTTTCAGGAATACTGCCGGTTGGTCTTATAAAGGAAATTATGTTTTCTTCGATACCGATATCCACGTTTTCAATATACCCGTTATCAAAGTCCTTTGATACTGCGTCAACATTTTTAACTAAAATATTCATTCTGTTCTTCTCCTATACTGCATATTCAAATATATTGCATATGTGTGAGGCTTTATTATTCTATCTCGTCTTAAAGTTTATTCGCAAATGCTAAAGTAATGCCATAAATACTAAGCTTGTATCACTTTTGCCAATGTTATATTAGAAATTCCAAACCCAATGCATTCATTAAGATACAAGAGCAAAGCCTTAATCTCTTGTGTCAAGGCTATATAACAAGAGGCTGCTTTTCGGGCAGCCCCTTTGTCAATCAAAATTAATCAGGTCCCACTCTGCCATGATGACAGATACTTGATCTGCTCTTCAGTGAGCTGATCTATTTCAACACCCATGGACTTAAGCTTAAGTCTGGCAATCTCATGATCAAGCTCCTGGGGCATCAGATAAACCTTGTTTTCCATTTTGGACGCGTTTTTAACGATATACTCTGCGCCCAATGCCTGATTTGCGAAGCTCATGTCCATAACTACTGCCGGATGTCCTTCAGCCGCTGACAGATTCAGCAGCCTGCCTTCAGCCAGCAGGAATACCTTTCTGCCATCCTTCATTGTATATTCCTCAACGAAATCACGAACTGTTCTCTTGGAAGAGGACAGCTTCTCTATAGCCGTTATATTGATCTCATCATTGAAATGTCCCGAATTTGCTATGACAATTCCATCCTTTGCAACCTTGATATGCTTCTCATCAACAACATTAAGATCGCCGGTAACAGTGATAACAATATCTGCAAATTTAATGGCATCCTCTAGCTTCATTACCCTGAAGCCTTCCATAACAGCCTCTAATGCCTTAACAGGATCCACCTCTGTTACTATTACATCAGCACCCATTCCCTTGGCTCTCATTGCAAGGCCCTTTCCACACCAGCCATAGCCGCAGACAACAAAGCTTTTACCGGAGATAAGTATATTAGTTGCTCTGAATAGGCCGTCAAGGGTACTTTGTCCTGTACCATACCTATTATCAAACAAATGCTTGGTATCGGAATCATTAACTGCAATTATCGGTACCTTTAGAGCGTTTTCCTTTTCCATACTCTTAAGCCTGACTACGCCGGTGGTTGTTTCCTCAGTGCCGCCGATAACATTTTTTAAGTATGTGCCGCCATATTCCTTATGAAGAAGTCCAACCAAATCACAGCCATCGTCCTGCGTCATTTGAGGGCCATGCTCAATTGCAGCCAATAGATGCTTATAATAGGTGTCTCTATCCTCACCCTTAATTGCAAATACAGGTATTCCGTAATCAACAACAAGAGAAGCAGCAACATCATCCTGAGTAGAAAGTGGGTTTGACGCGCACAAAACAAGGTCTGCTCCTCCCTCCTTCAATGTCCTCACCAGGTTTGCCGTCTCAGTAGTTACATGAAGACAACATGACATCTTTATGCCCTCTAACGGTTTTTCCTTAGCAAATCTTTCTCTAATCAGTTTCAGTACAGGCATTTGATTATCTGCCCATTCAATTCGCAGTTTTCCTTTTGGTGCAAGAGCTTTGTCCTTAATATCACATTTCACCATTACATAGTCCTCCAAAATCATTTTATTGTTTATTATCATTCAGCTATCTGCTTGTTTAATAATCCATCACATAACATAACTCATACATAACTTGCAGTGTAAATAATGATGTTTTCTAGATAATCCATACATAATGCTGTTATACTTCTCTGGTATACTTCGCATCAATCTCTACCCTATTCTTTCCGCATTTCAATCAAATCATAACAATATTCCTTGTCTTTGCAGCATCAGCTAACATTAAGAAATGTACATCATACAGCTTTTTTATACTTTCATGTGCTTCTTATGGTTTGGCACTACCCTATGACACTTTGCCATACTCATAATTACCTGTAACCGCTCTGTGCCGTCGAGCGGCTAATAATACTTGGTTTAGCTTTGCACCGCTTTAATCTACTTTTCTGCTATAACTATAAATATTCCTTCATCAGCTTTTTTTGCCGATGGCTTTTTATTAATAATCTCAACCTTAATGTTCTTAAATCCGCATTTTTCAAACCAACCTTTGACTTCTCTCTGTGAAAAACCGGGCCAAGTGTCATGCATCTTATTTTTAAAGTCTAAGTTGCCATGCTCTCTCAAGTCCGCCAAAAACGCCTTGCCGCCAGGCTTTAGTACCCTGTACATTTCTCTTATTGCAAGCAGTGGCTGCTCAATATGGTGTAAAAACATATTTGCACATATAACATCAGCGCTTTCATCTTCTATAGGCATATCACAGCCGTCGCTCTCAATAGTCTCAATATTTTTAATGCCGCTCTCCTGAGCCTTATTAATGAGCGTCTTTAGCATTTCGCCTGAAATATCAACAGCTAGTACCTTATTAACTTTTGTTGCAGCAGATCGAGCCAGATAACCGTCACCGGTACCTATATCGATAAGCATAGCGTCATTTTTCAGAAGTCCCGATTCTGTAAGCCTTCCAACAACCTCGTCATCATAATAGCCGCCTCTTATTGCATCCCATTCAGGTGCAACCTTATCAAAAAACTCTCTTGCATCGCTTTCACTTGACGAATATTGCTGTGAGTCCCCCGACGCGAGCCATTGAACCAATGCTTCCGAACTAAATCTCCATTCTCTGCCAATTTTTCTTGCAGGTACCTTCTCTTCTTTTAACAGCTTAATAAAGGTTTTTACACTGACATTGAAAAATTCAGCCGCCTCTTCCATGTTAAGGATTTCCTTATTCATATGGATACTCTCCTGATAATAGCGTTACTTTTACTTAAAAACGAGAAAAAAAGTGCTGATGTTTATATTCTACATCAGCCTTTATTTTTATTCAACAATCAATTCCATCTAATTTCATTCTAAGTACACTTTTATTGTATCCAAATACATTTAAGTCATGACAAAATGCTAACATATGCAATTCTACTTTAATGAATCGATTTGTATTTGGGCAACCTTGTTATCCTCAATTACTACAGTGAAAAGCTCATAGCCTTTATATGTATATCCCCACGCGTTATCACTCACATTATCAGCTTTTCCGTACAACTCTTCAAGTCTTTTCACGCTGTCTCCAACCTTCAGACCTCTTGGAGTTGCATACTTTGAACTAATTACATTTACTGTATAAACTGCGTTATCAACAATATATATTTGTGTATCGTCACTAAAGCTAAGAAGCTTTGCATCTGTTCCTCCAAGCTCGTCCATATCTTCTGTAACAGGCTCCTCACCCATAATGCTCATCAATTCATCATAATTAATTCCAATTTTAATATCTCCCAGCATCAGATCATCAGGACTTATGGAGCTTTTTTCGTCCAGCTCATAGCCAAAGCTTTCTTTAGTTGTTCTTATACTGCTTGCAATATAGCTTATAATTTCTTCGTTTTGTTCTATCCATTGATTATTTTCATTAGCGTTTACATAAAATATAATGTAGCAGTCTCCATCAGGTCTGACATAACATAATTTGCTCTTTGAAATGATTATTTTCTTCGCTGAACATTCATCTCTTAATGTGAAATCTTCTATTGTCCCATCTTTACCTGCCAATGATGCATAAAATGCATCCTCTGTTTTGTCAGCAAGGCATCCGCCCATTTCTATCAATATGTTCTTGTCGTCATTAATAATAGAATATATGTACCCATCATCAGAATTGTCAACTGCAGACCACGTGGTCGGTATGTCGAACCAAAAGGCGAATATTTCATGACTTGCAGTCTTGTAGTCGGGATTATAGGTTGGATAAAACTTTATTTCTCCGTCAATCGTCTTTGATGCTGTGTCTTTATCTATTCCACTGTCTTCTATTGTATCTTGTGATGCTCCAATATCATTCTCTGTGGCTGTCCTTCCGCACCCTGTCAGAAGCATTAACGCCAATAATAAAAATATAATTGATTTTCTCATTTGCATGTACCCTCTTTTTCCTTAAAGTAATTCGCCGTATACGTTTTCGGTCCTTCTGAAATGTCAGCACGTCAGCTAAAATTCTTATAACGAGGCATTTTTATCTCAAGGCCTCATGTGTTATAATCGGCCATGTGCATTTCGGCTTTAGCCGAAAATTTCGCACGGCCATAAATTCCGCCGGAGACATATAATATCCTCATTTATGAGGATATTATATCATATATTACATTTGCAATATAGCCTTTGCTATATGGTTAATAACTTCAGCATGTCAGGAAGAATCGGTTTGAATAATCAAGTAAAGCATGTAGTATGGATAATAATACCAATTGTATAGATAATAGAATACATTAAGGAAACTATCATGTTGAATCATTTGGGTCTGGTATGTTTTATATTCGGTTTAGCTTTGTTTTTATACTTATACGAGTATGGTTGATAATGACAAATTACATTGGAAATAAGTTTAGGAAACTAAATAAATTTGCTTTCAAGAAATAGTTAAACAGCAAAGTGTCCATTCTATAGGGAACATTTTATAATTGCAAATCGTAAATGTACCTGAAAACTTACCGTTATAACACTTAAAGCCCCTGCTACGCAAAGGCTTTTACGAAATGTGGTGGGCAATGGGGGATTCGAACCCACGACTTCTACCGTGTGAAGGTAGCACTCTCCCACTGAGTTAATCGCCCGAAATTATTTTTATGCTTAAAAGCATCATGTTTCAAAGGGTTTAAGCGTTCTAATTTTATCATGAAACATCTAAATATGCAATGGTCATTGCATTGCTATCTAAAAAATGTTTTGTCAATACAATAAATAAAGACATGCCACAATTACAAACACTCGTAATACACAAGTGAAGCATATAGAAAAACAACCCCTGCATATAGAAGAATGCTGCAATAGCACGCTACTTTACACAAGGATCGTTACCTTATTGCGGACAGCATTTCCTTGCCGCAGGAATGCTGCCTTGCTTATCCATAGGAGGATGATAAAGATAATTATACCATATATATTGAAATATGGCAATATTGAAATTATTCGTTAATTGCTCATTATCAATACTCCTTTAACTGTACTTTACATTCATTACTTTGTTTGATCCCTTTAATAAATATTTCAATAAGTTCAAGTTGTAAACATACAGCTTATGTATTTACCACAACTATTTTCTTCTGTTCATCACAGATTATAGACCGCTTCTTGCCATCAGCTAATGTGTTTAATACAACTCTTCCCTCCCATAAGTCAACAAAGTGCCTGAGAGTTTCATTTGCATAATTCAATTCAAGTTCTCTGCCATCGTAAGCATGCTCAAGAAGTATTGAATTATCCTTCTGATTCCACTCGGTAATCCGTATAAACGGTATCCCCCCCATACCTGCCTGAGCAGCTATAGTATCTCTGATCTTCATCCATCCCTCATCATCTGCAACCTCCGAAACCACATACTCGCTTCCGTCCTTTTCATACTCATACAGATTCAACTCGCGGCATAATTCCTGAGTGAGATAACGCCTTATAAAGGACTCATCCCTTTCCAGTCTGCACACCTCGAATATTTTATTCGGATCATTCGGAAACTTTTTATTTATGCTCTCAAATATTTTATAGCCCAGATAGTATGGATTAATCCTGTCTTCGTAAGGCATGGCAACCTGATTATGTCTCCTTAAGAACTCAATATGCAACTGCTGAGGAAGATTAAGGCTGTTTAATATGTTATAGTGCCAATAGCTGGCCCAACCCTCGTTCATTATTTTTGTTTCTATCTGAGGCAAAAAATACAGTGTTTCTTCTCTTATAATATCAAGTATGTCCTTTTCCCACGTCTCGAGTCTGCCATACGTTCTTAAAAAAAGCAAAATATCCTCCTCCGGCTCAATGGGAATATGCTTAAGCTCAAATTCTGCAGAATTATCCTTTTTAGGAGGGTAAAGCAAAGGATATTCACTCTTCACATATTTACAGCTATCCTTAATTCGTTTTTTCGCTTCCTCTTCTGTGAGCCTTGCCGCACCTATTGTTCTAGCACACTGATACCGTAGCGCATGGGCAGCATTTAGAATCTTTTCGACTTTCTCATACCCTATTCCGGGATCGCTTATATATTCTCTAACTCTACTAGCATGGTTTTTAAAGAGCTCTACTGTAAGCTCTGCTCTTGTACCGATTGTAAAAAGTCTATTATTTCGAAAAAAATCATTATGACCATACACATGTGCCATCGTCAGTATTTGCAGAAGCAATGTATTATCCTTCATCAGATACGCTATACATGGATTTGAATTTATAACCATCTCATATGGCAATCCGGATAAATTGTATTTGTTAAGTGTTCTGATTCTATCATAAGCCTTGCCATAGCTCCAATGCGGGTAATGAGATGGCATACCGGTATAAGCCTCATATGCTGTCATATCCTCATAGCTTACCAGTTCAAATTCTTGTTCATAAAATGACAATCCCTTATCTAATGCGAGCTTTTCGATTTTCGCATTCCATAGTTCAAGCTCTCTAATGCTGTAATCAGGCATCTTTGCATCTCCATTTTATTTTCATTCTCCATCCTTTTCAAGCAGCTTCTTAAGGCCGTTTACAATATCTTCTCTTTTGGACATAGTTACAATAACGAAGTTATCAGCTTTTATACTTTTAAGGTACTCTGATTTAACAGTACTACCTGAGTAATAGTACCCCGGAACGATTTCACCATACCCAAAAAGATTGCATACCTCACAAAGCTTTGCAGCAAATTCTACTGCTCTTTTGTTATCCTCAGTCCAGTTGTCTCCGTCGCTGCAGTGGAAAGCATATATATTCCAATTTCGCGGATTAAAACGCTGTTCAATAATTTCCAATGCCTTCTCATAACCGCTGCTTATATATGTTCCGCCTGATTCACCTTTGTGAAAGAATTCCTGCTCGCTGACCTCCTTGGCGGTAGTAGTGTGTGCTACAAAAACCACCTCTACATTTGAATATCTCAGCCTTAGGAATTGATATAACAGAAAATAAAAACTCCTTGCCATATACTTCTTAGTCTGATCCATAGAACCGGATACATCCATAATACAGATTACCACAGCATTTAAATCTCTTTTGTGTGCCTGCTTAAGTCTGTGATACCTCAGATCGTCCTGAATAAACGGAAATCTTTCTTTAGTTTCGTCCTTCCCGTCTTGTTCGTTACAGTCATCAGCTTTGCCTGTAACCTGGCGGACATCTTCGCATGACCTTTGTAAGGCCTGCTTTCGCTTTATTTTTTCAATTACTGATTTACGCTTAGATAATCGTGGAGGTATTCCACTTCTTTGATATCCCAGTTTTCTCACGCCATTATCAGACTCATTATCGGACAGCTTTTTCCTGTCAAGGTCCGGAAGCTTCATGTCATCAAAAAGATAGCTTACCAGCTCCTCTATTGTTATCTCAGTTTCATAAATATCCTCGCCCTCATGGTTTCCGGCGCCACCTGCTCCATTTCCCTTTTCGTCTCTATCCTCTCCTACCACATCACCTCTTTTTTCATCTCCGTCACCTGACGCAGCGCCCTTAACATTTCTCCCATATATAAAACTAAATTCCTTTATCCCTCTTACAGGTATCTTGATTTTTTTGTCGCCACTTTGACCTATTATGCTTTCCTCTGAAATAATACTTCCGATATTCTTTTTGATGGATTCCTCAACAAGCTCCTTATGCCGTCGTCTATCCTCAGCAGACCTTTCTGCCCTACCCGGATCATATTCCCTGATAACAGCCATAGCCCCCCTCCAATCAATCCTTCCACAGGTTGTTTGCCGCATACTTGAGCACTACATTGCAGCAGTGGTCGCAATAGCCGTTTCGTTTCATTTCCTCCACCATGGCATTATATTTCCTGTCCTGCTCCTCATCTCTGACTTTAGCTCTTGTTACTATCCTGCTAAGCTCTTTGACAGAAACCGTCAGCTTCTTTTCAATTGCTTCTTTTAGAGGCTCATAGCTGCTGTAATCCAGCTTTCCTCCGTTTCGCAGCACAAAAAACATATATGCCGTAACATCACTTCTAAATCCCTTTGCCGAGGATTCTGTTATACCTATATTCTCCTCTATCGATCTCATGAAGTTTTCGTCAGGCTCCAGCTCCTCACCGGTATTCTGATCCTTCAGCCTTGTTTTGTTTATAAATGCCTCCGCATGATCAAGGTAATTATTAAACAGGCTCTCTGCCTGCTCTCTGTAACCAAAGATAAAGGCCCTTGTGACTTCCTTCTCAAGCAGCTTATTATATTCCTTCTTAATAATATCCTGTACAAATCTTATATATTTGCCTTTGTCCTCTTCGCTGATTGGGAGCTCTTTTACCGATTTTATTATTGTCTCCATCACAGAAATGGGATTGACACAATCGCATTCAGACTCTGATAGTGAAGTATCCAGTGCCTTCATAATAAATCTTGTAGAAATTCCTGTCATTCCTTCCCTTGATGCTTCCTCCCTAAGTTCCATAATATCAATTTTTCGTGTCATTCCCTTTTCAACGATTTCTTCACCGTTATAAATTTTTAGCTTAGTTATAAGGTCAACCTTAGACGAAGGAACTAATCTTGTTAATATGGCAAACATGGAAGCTGCCTCTATTGTGTGTGGCGCTATATGAGCACTAAAACGGCTCTTTTTAAGCATTTTCTCGTAAATTTTTATTTCCTCGTTTAATTCAAGGCAATATGGTATCTCCACCTTTACAATTCTATCCAGGATCGCCTCGTTAGTATGATCAGATCTAAATTTGTTCCATTCAGCCTCATTAGAGTGTGCCAGGATCACGCCATCAAAGTAGATCATGGGACCTTTCCCCGGAGAAGGCACTGATTTCTCCTGTGTAGCTGTAATCATTGTGTGAAGGTACTCTGTCTCATTCTTAAACACCTCAATAAACTCAACGATTCCTCTGTTTCCTACATTAAAAGCGCCGTTGAGTGAAAGGACTCTTGGATCGTCCTCCGGATAAAGGTCAATTTTTGAAATATCCACGCTGCCTATAAGTACGCTTGTATCCTGGTTATTTGGGTCAACCGGCGGCACTACTCCTATTCCCTTTCTAGACCTTATTGAAAAGCCGACCTGCTCTACCGGGAAATTCTCATATACTCCGTTGTATTCATATTTAAGCTTGTATCTGCACGCAGGACACAAATCGCCTTCTATCCTCACTCCAAGTATTTTTTCAAAATCCTTTCGCAAATGCTTGGGAACAAGATGAAGTGGTTCCTCTCTCATCGGGCAGCCTTCAAGTGAATAAATCCTCCGGCTTCTTTCAAGCGCTCGCTTGAGTGCGTCCATAATAGACGACTTGCCGGAGCCGACAGGCCCTACGAGGTATAGCACCTGTCTTGACTCCTCACTTGCCATAGCAGCTGAATGAAAGTACCTTACTATTTTCATTATTGTTTTATCTATACCGTAGAAATCCTCAAAAAACGCATACCTTTTAATCGTATCACTACCGTAAAGTCTCCTTAGTCTTGGATGCTCATCCGTCTTAACAATCTCAACTCCGGGTTCAACTATTAAATTGTACAGCCTTTGATGAGAAAGAATTGCGATATCAGGATTTTTCTTTACAAGCTCTGTGTACTCGAGGAATGTTCCCTTAAAGCCTCCGTCCACTCTTTCTCGCCTATCCCTATGGATTATATCGGAAATATCGTAATCACTCATAGCGTTAGCCTCCTTATTGCGTAAGATATGCGGCCATCAGCATTTTCTTCGCTATCTTTAATTACACTTATGCCATTATTTATTATATTAGGTGTCATTTAGTATAATGATAAAGGACAATCAAGAAATGCGGGAAGAAATATTTTAAGGGTTTTGACAAAATAACAAACTCGGGGGCGTAGCCATATCTTAAGTTTCATGAATAGCAATTTAAGTGTTACTATCTGTCGAAAAAATGGTATAATTAAAATATAGGTACATCAACAGGTAGCATGAAGCATCCTGTGAAAGTAATCGGCTTTACAATAAGAAGCATTATGCTGTGAAATACAGCACGATGTCATGAAATACACTGTATTAAGCTTTTAGATGCAGCATGATGCTATCAAACAAAAAAATATACAGAGGTAAATTTATATGTCGCTAGTATTTTTAACTGCCTTCGGTGTAGGCTTTGCAACTATATTCGGAGCTTTGCTGGGTTTTATCTTTCGTAAAATACCGCATAAATGGAATGACGGTTTAATGAGTTTTGCTACAGGAATAATGCTGGCAGCAGCTGTTGTAGGCTTGATTCAGCCATCACTTGAAATAGTGGGCGCTAAAGGAAGCTGGATCACTGCGATAGGTATTCTGTGCGGTGCGGTTTTCCTCAATCTTATGGATAAGGTGACACCCCATCTTCACCGCATTTCAGGAATAGATCAGGAACAGCATAATAACAATGCCTCGCTAAACAAGATCATGCTTTTTGTTTTTGCCATTGCTATACATAACTTCCCGGAAGGGCTTGCGGCAGGAGTAGGCTTTGGCAGCGGAAATACAGGCAACGCCATCTCTGTAGCTGCTGCAATTGCACTTCAGAATATACCTGAGGGCATAGTTACTATTTCCCCTTTGATATTAGCCGGCGTCAAAAAATGGCGTGCTCTTCTTATAGCAGCGTCAACAGGACTGATAGAAATAATAGGAACCTTTGCAGGGTATTTCGGCGCAAGCATATCTGCAGGCGTATTGCCCTTCGCACTTGCTTTTGCAGGTGGAACGATGCTCTATGTTATCAGTGATGAGATGATTCCCGAAACTCATAGCCACGGATACGAACGACTTGCTACTTATTCTTTGATAGTTGGCTTTATTGTTATGCTGCTCATGGACTTGTTTATCAAGTAAAAGCGCGCCTTAAGCATTATCAATTACCTTCTTATATGGAGCTATCATTCCTTCGTTCATCTTTGCACCTGCTTTAGACATAAGCTTCGGATTTGACATAAGCATACCTACAAGCTTCATTTTTATGATTGTGCCCTTCTTTTTCTGAGGGAAGTCGTAAATACCATGCTTCTTGTAATATTGATGGTCTGCCTTCATCAAACCTCGCATCAGATAGATCAGGTCCCTGAATATTTTCATTCCACCTACACCATAGAAATTCGCAGGTTGAGTAAGCTTGTTTTCAAGAGCATATGCCAAAGAGTCGCCCATCCTCTTTATACTGTCAGCATCTGTCCCCTCACCGGCCAGGAAATTACCACCTACCTGACAACGTCCTTGTATGACCATCTGAAGATTGGGCTCAGCGTTAATATTTCCGCGAATTATATACCCCATGGGCCTACCTGAGGTAACCGTCCGATGTCCGTTACAAAACTGTCTGTCATCATAGCGTTTGAAGGTAGCCCCCATTGAATGATCCTTTATTGAAAAGGCATAAACTATTGCAGCTGCTGTCTGTATCTCATTACGCAGAAATACATCAAAGCCATCCTTATAAATGCACTTTCCATTTGCAGCACAGTTAAAGCAGCCAAGACAGCCACCAGAGAAGGGGTATTGTGCTATATTAACCACCTTTGTCTCATATGGGAATACAGCCCTAAAGTCATCGATCATGTTGCCCAGAGAAGTATCATCAGGTTCTTTGTTAGTAACTATAACAACACGAAAATCCTGTTTCTTCTCCTTTTTCTCAGGCTCAAAACTATCTTCAATAGCTCCTGTATTTACTGCCGCAAACTTCCTTTCATAAATAGGTAATGCTTCAGGAGCTGATATTTCATTAGAAGGGTCATACTCTTTGTTATTAGCCTTCCATAAAATATATTTCCAGAATTCACGCGCATCTTTTCTTCCGCTCTCGCTGAGAAGATCCTCCATATCAGCTGATAAGCCTCCAAGATAGACCAACCCCATATCCTTGCAGTTATCTTCGATATACTGATGAGCAGTTATATCAAAAAAGTGCTTGGAGGTTGTGATCTGTGCTGCCGGCTTTCCACGCAGATCTGTGCGCGAATCCTTTAAGAGCTCTATGAATCTATGCAGCTGGTAGGTTGCTGAGAAAGTATATACAGGATATGAAAATAATATCATATCGGCCTTGTTAATAGAATCCAATGCTTTTGACATATCCTTCTCCAGCGACTTAATTTGCTGTCCTGCATGTAATATTTCAAAGCTGCATTCAGGAAAAAGCTTCTGAATATACAATACAGTTTGAAGGGTAATACTGTATTTTCCTTTAGGACTTCCATTTATAACAAGTATGTTCATTCTTTTCCCAGCCCTTTCTGTTCCAGACACAGCATTAATAATATGCTATACGTGCATCTATGTTAATTAAAAAGTTATATATATAAAATTACAATTATTTATATTGTACTACACTATTTATACATATTCCACCGTAAAAAACCGCCAAGCAGTTGTCTGCAAAGCGGTTTTTCAGCAATACCATTATTGTAGTGATTCAGCACTAAGCTAAATTTATTTATTTTTATTGAAAATCTTTATTTTGAAGCTTCCATCAACAAGGCTAATATATTTTACAAGCAACGAAACCTTATTACCATTATTGAGCGCATCCCAATAGTACTCGGCAGTTTTGTCTATATCATCAAAGAGCTCAAGCTCATAAGGCTCGCCTGTAAACGAAGGCAGAGGATTTCCATCACCCACATATGTGTGTATGCAGTGACCTATTCCCAAAATACCCTTTTCATAATTGTAATACTGTCTTATAGAGGTTGTCCCATCATTATTATAGGATTTTAATATGGACAGCTTATATGCGTATTGACTATTTCCCATGTAAGCAATACCCGATATTCTTGGAGTGAAGTTTGGTGCATCAGGCTCAAAGCATCTTGTGTCAAGTGCTCCTTCAAAGCTGCCGCCATTTAAAAGCTCATTATATATAGTATCAGTTTGATCACCGTTTGTTATTATGTGGCAATTATCACAATGTCTAGCTGGATAGTATATTATCAATGAAGGGTCAACAAGCTTACTCTCGTCAAAGGCCTTTGTCCGTACAAAGCCATTCTCCTCTTCAAATACTCTGTTCCTGCTGTTCATGCTTCTTCCCATAATCCAGTATACCTGAACCATGTGCTTTGAATCAGGGCTCATTCCGATTATTATTCCTCTTCCGGGATATTCATTGCTCTTAAGCATTTCATAATTTGATTCTAACTGTTTTCTGTTCACTATTATTTCATCCTTTCATGTTTTCAGCCTTACTTCAGCAGAGCCTTATTGGAAAGCCTTAGTCCTGTCATACATACAGCCATGCCTCATTGGCTGCATGCTTCAATTACACTTTATTCTCTGGCAGCAGCCCGCTCGCTGGTCAATGACGGAATAGTTTCAAGCCTGTCATACATACAGCTATGCCGCATTGGCTGCATGCTTTGATTATGCGTTCTTCTCTGGCAGCAGCTCGGTGATCAGTGATGGAATAATCTCATTCCTGTCATGCACATGACCATCCCATATTGATTGCATGCTTCGATTACGCATTCTTCTCTTACAGAACCACCCGGCTGTACAATATACTTAACACCACTCTTATAAGCTCTGTCAATGTTGTCTCTGAACGGGAAAAATGCATCTGATCCCAGCGTTACATTCTTAAGTCCCTTAAGCCATGCTTTCTTCTCTTCCTTTGTAAGCCTGTCCGGAGCCTCCTCAAGTACATCCTTAAGCATGCTCTCCTCGAACTCGGTTATTTCATCTCTTACAAAAAGGTCTATAGCATTATCCCTTTCAGGTCTTACAAGACCGCTTTTGAACTTAAGGTTCAATACCTTTGGATGCTGCTTAAGATACCAAAGATCGGCTTTTTCTCCTGCAAGTCTTGTGCAGTGTATCCTTGACTGCTGTCCGGCACCGTTTCCAATAATCTGTCCTCCTGCAGCGTAGCATACCGAGTTGGACTGTGTATACTTTAGAGTGATCATTGCCAGTATCATATCTCTCTTTGTCTCTTCGGGCAGCCCCTTATTCTCAGTCACTATATTCTTTAGATCCTCATATGTCGGTATATGATTGTTCCTTTTTTGTACAAACTCAATTCCGAATATAAGCCTTCTTTCAGTATCATCAGCATCGTACTCAGGGTCAATTTTGATAATATTGTATTTGCCGCTCTTCTTCTGCTTAAGTATTTCAAGTGCTTCGTCAGTATAACCGGGAGCAATTACTCCGTCGGATACTTCCTTCTTTAAAATCTGTGCTGTCGGCTTATCAACTATATCGCTGAGTGCAGCCCAATCTCCAAAGGAAGATACTCTGTCAGCACCTCTTGCACGAGCATATGCGCTGGCTAAAGGAGATAACTCAATATCCTCCACAAAATATGCTTTTTTCAGAGCATCTGAAAGTGGAATACCTAGAGCTGCGCCTGCAGGGCTTATATGCTTGAAGGAAGCAGCAGCAGGCATGTTGAGTGACGCCTTAAGTTCCTTTACAAGCTGCCATGAGTTAAGCGCATCCATAAAATTGATATATCCTGGGTTTCCATTAAGAATTTCCAATGGCAAAGAACCATTAACGGCGCATATTTCTGCGGGCTTCTGCTGAGGGTTACAGCCATACTTCAATTCATATTTGTTCATATCTGTCCTCCTGTATTAAATAAATTTTAATTAAATTCTATAAACAACCATAATAATTAATTGCAATCATTCTAAAAATACAAAAAACCGCCCAGGTAAGATTTTCTACCCAGGCGGTCGATATTTTATACCATCATGCTCCCAATTGTTATCTCAATCAATCCGCCAGTTGCATGACTACTCTAAATTGTCAAATAGAGTATATTATAAGTCCTTTCATGTGTCAAGCTAGTGTTTTGTAACACTTCATTCTTGTATATACATTCAAAGTGTTACAAAGACACTTCCTGGATTTTGGGGCCTGCATGCATAAATTTAAGATGTTACGGATCACTAGTATTTAAAAAACTATTTTATATCAGGCAGCTTCTGTATACTCCTTGACACATTTTCAGCCGAATAATCAACGTCCACCATATTGCCGCTGAAATAAAGGTCATAAGATGCCATATCAAAGTAGCCATTTCCGCTTAGGTTGAAGAGTATAACCTTTTCCTCTCCTGCTTCCTTAGCTCTAAGTGCCTCATCTATTGCAGCTTTTATTGCATGTGAGGATTCGGGAGCCGGAATGATGCCCTCTGTTCTTGAGAACATAACCGCAGCATCAAATACCTCCTTTTGTCCATATGAAACAGCGTCAATGATTTTGTCATGGTAAAGCTGGCTGACAATGCTTGAGGCTCCATGGTATCTCAGGCCTCCTGCATGTATACCTTCCGGTACGAAGTCGTGCCCCAATGTGTACATTTTAGCTATGGGAGCCATTTTAGCCGTATCTCCATAATCATATGCAAAAACGCCTTTTGTAAGTGTCGGACATGCAGATGGCTCAACGGCTACTGCTCTTATCTTTTTACCATTGAACTTATCCTGCAGAAAGGGGAATGCAATTCCTGCAAAGTTGCTGCCGCCGCCACAGCATGCAAATACAACATCCGGGTATTCATCAATCTTTTCCATTTGCTTTTTGGCTTCCTGCCCGATAATCGACTGATGGAGACAAACATGATTAAGAACACTGCCAAGTGCATAATTTGTATCATCGTGTGTTGCTGCATCCTCAACTGCTTCGCTGATAGCTATTCCAAGGCTGCCTGTTGATTCAGGATCAACTTCCAGTATCCTTCTTCCTGAATTGGTGAGGGTAGTTGGACTTGCTGACACACTTGCACCAAAGGTCTGCATAAATGATCTTCTGTATGGCTTTTGCTGATAGCTTACCTTTACCATGTAGACAGTACATTCAAGTCCAAAATGGTTACACGCCATACTCAGCGCACTTCCCCACTGGCCGGCCCCTGTTTCTGTAGCTAGTCTTTTTATGCCTGCTTTCTTATTATAATAAGCTTGCGCAAGGGCAGAATTAAGCTTATGGCTGCCCGTAGCATTGCAGCCCTCATATTTGTAATATATCCTCGCAGGCGTATCCAATACCTTCTCCAAATACCTTGCTCTATAAAGCGGAGATGGTCTCCACTGCTTATACATTTCGCGAATTTCATCAGGTATATCAATATACCTTTCAGACGTCATTTCCTGTTCTATAAGGGTATCAGGAAAAATGGCTTTCATTTCAACGGCATTTAATAATTCATTTGTAAACGGACTATAATATGGGGCTGGTTTGTTAGGCATGTCGGCAACAACATTATACCATTGCCTGGGTATCTCAGACTCCTCTAACAGGACTTTGACTACATCTCTCTTACTCATCTCTTCTCATCTCTCCTCGTCTTATTAAATTTTATTTTTAAGACTACCATATAATTATGCAATGTGCAATGATAAATTTCTATTTTGTACCATATTCTTCTATAAACTTATTTTAAATTATAATTCACTCCCAGTTTCGTTGATGTAGACTTTACCTTAAAAATATATTAAGTATTATTACGGTTTAGTAAGAGGCTTTACAGTATAAACAAGAAACGGCAGTGCCGTTTGTGGAGATTATGTTTTCATCTTCATAGGCATACTGCCAAGCACATAGTTGTATGGGAGCAACTGCAAGGCCCGTGAGACAGGACATCTTAGTTTGACATTAATTACACCATGGTGGAGCACTGCGGTAGGTGCTTGAAAACATAATCGGAATAAATGGCGCTGACGTTCCTACCCTGACAATTAATACAATGTGCAATAAAAAATTTCAATTTCATTCCACATTATTCTCGCTGTCTGTTTCACTCCCTGTTTGCTCATCAATGACTTTTGTTCCATGCCGTTTGATTGTCAGCTTCACACCTTTTTTCAATGCAGAGTTGACCATATCTGTTAAAATTCTTTCAGTAGCGTCAGGCAGCTTGTTTTCGGGAATGACAAGCAGCAGCTCCCTACTTTTTATATCCTTCCCGGATATAACAACACCGCTGCTGCCCCATGGCTTCTCTTGCCCTTCATAGTTAGAAAGGCTCTTTATGTATCCCTCCAATGTTTTTATAACATTATCGCCTATCTGATAGCTTCCTGCTGTTAAGTCCATACTTTTTATCATAACAGCATTGCCACTGCTGAATTTTGCAATTACAGGAAAATTGGACGGGAGATTTGCTCCGAACAGTTTTTGAATTTTTCTCCCTCTTTGAAAATTTGACAAAGACCATATATCTTCACTCTTTACTGTTCCATCAAGAACTCCCTTAGTTTCGTCTCCACCCATCCAGGCTTTTACCTTCGATCTCTGAACAAGCTTCATATCTCCAATAAATTGTATAGGAAGAGGCAGTCTTATACTGTATTTGACCACAATATCTATGCTTTCATCTGTATCTTCAAAAAAAGCTGACTGACTGAAATCAAGTCCATCAAAGCCGTTCTTTATAAATAATGCTTTAAGTCTCTTATTTACGTCTGTGGTTTTCTCTGTAATTAGATATTTTTTCATATATAGCTTAACAATTGGTGTAACAACGAACGTTTTTCCTTTATCAAGCGCGCCTGATAATATGTATGCTACAGCATTCTTGAGCTCATCTGCGGGATTGGAATTTATATCATCAACTATATTCATCCCATCATCTGAGAGGCTTCCGGATGCAAATGTATCACAAAAGGAGTCAAGCTGGCGGCCAAAAATATCAGCTCTGTCATTAAGGCCGTCCCTGGCCGTATCATGAATATCTTTGACTCCGCTTACGTGATATATGTAACAGGAGGATGCAATTTCCGAAGCTGTTTCATTTAATGCATGCTGAATAAGTCCATATGCGTAGACTGCTCTTATAATAAAAATAACAGACAAAAAAACACATAAGACTAGAGGTACAACTAAAGCTGCTTCCAACGTCATTGTTCCGTCTGTTCCAATAAAGCTGACTTTTCGCCTGTTGTTACAAGCAGTTTCAGCCGAACGGCTGGCCTTGTGCCTGCTTTCACACGCTGTTTTGGATAGACGGCAAGCCTTGTATCTTCTTTTGCAAGGAGCTTTGGCAGCCCTATCTAAAATAATATTTTTACTTTTTCTTCTGCACATACCCTTTTTCCTCTTAACATCAACCATTTTAGTAGCCCTCATATACAAGCACTTTGAAAGTGATCCTGCCGTCTTTTGTTTTTCTTTCTTCTGCAATAAATGGCTTTGTTATAAAAAGATACTTCATTGAGATTACTGCCTCAACCCTTACATAGGTATTGCATCCGGAAACTTTAAAGCCGCTTTTTGTTTTGTTGATATTAAGCTGTATTAAATCCTCTGTTCTGCTCAGCTTCTTATTCTCATTCATTGTCAGCAGAAATAATCTAAGATAATCGTGATAGTTAAAACAAAGGCTTTTGTCTGTCTTAGGTCCAGTTGACGAAACTCCGATATCCAGCTTCCAGTCGCCTTTCTGCTTATATATCGGCACGTCCTTTCCATCCATAAGGTCCCTGACATCGATAATCGCCTCACCCATTCCCCAGCCGGCCATAATAAGGCTTGATATAATAGGTATGCCTGCACCACCTGTCCACCAGCCGGCTACTGCCGCAGCTATACCATCTGCCTTTGCTTTCTTTTCTGCATCTGTAAAAACATGCATCGTGTCAAGTCCAAATCTCAGTAATAACAGTTGCCCCTTTGTTAAAGTCTTATTTATATTCTGAGATGCATTTCCATGAAGTATATACTCCACCTCACTGTCATAAAAAGTATCGAGAGTTGATTTTTCAATTCCATGAAGGTTCAGTTCCTTCTTCGTCTCACTATCCTGCTTGAGTTCAGGCACTGAGTTCTTAAATGTACCAATTATGTACTCATTTATATATATATTATCCCTTAGATCAGCTGCGTTTTCCGATATATTGCTACATATATTTGAAATAAGCGACAGTGCATCCTCCTGAAAGCTGCTTTCTTCATTCTTAAGCTCAGCATCCGCGTCTGTTTTCTCCAAGTCACAGGTATACCCATTATCCAAGTCATTCGCAGACCCGTTGTCACCTTCCTCATAAGAATAATTAGCTTCATTATCAATGCTTTGGGTTATAAGTTTGGTAAATGATGGAAGTTCCTGTCTACTGGTCCCCTGGTCCTCATAATTTATGTCGTTAAAAACCTTCTCTGATAAATATGCCTTTATCTTTTCCGTCAGTCCTTCTCTCGGATCGTCGGTATCATCTTCTTTTACAGGTTTTGAGTAATTGTAGCTGATCTTGTTATAGCTTTCAGCCATGGTGAGCAGTTCTTTTGGAAGACCGTATTCATAATCTCCTGCAGCAGCATCCAATTTTGAAATTATACCACCCAGCAATGATTTGTTTATACTTATGTCTGACAACATATCTTCTGCTTTCTTTCCTTCAAGAATCATATTCTGGAGGTTTTCAAGCTCATTTTGCATCTGTTCTTTAAAGTCTGTTGATAAATCGCTTTCGTCCTCTGAATAATTGTTGTTCATATAGTTCTTAAGCTCATTTATTGCATTCGCAGCGTTTCTTCCCTTTTCAATAATTTCTTGCGCCTCATTTAACGCATTGTTATTCGCTTCATTATAACCATAGGTCATATCATTTCTTATACTATTCATTAATTGCTGCATCTGGCCCTTAACCGAACTGCTTACATCACTCAACGACCATAGCTCATCTCTTAAATCTGCAAGCCGCTCTTTTATCTTATCGCTTTCCTTCTCAAGCTTCCCCTCTTTTGAGCCATTACTATTGCTACCGTCATCTTCATTATCTTCATTATCCTGCTCATATTGCTCAGCTTGCTCCTGCTCTACTCGCAGCTGTTCGTCAAGCTGGTTTGTCATATAGCTTATATCTTCATTAAGAGAGCTCATGCTGCTTTTAATAGATGAAAACCTGCTTGCAAGGTCGTTATAGCTTTTATATGCTTCTGTCCATTTACCATTAAGGTTAAAGCCATTCACATATTTTCCTAGTGTATCTCCTGCGCCGTCAACGAACCTTTTAAGTTTTTGCTGAGACTTATCAAGCCTACCCATGAGCTTATCAATGCCAAGCTTTTTCTTATATGCTTCTGACATCGATTTGAAGCCTTTTATAGTTTTAAGTCTCTCTATAAATCCCTCAGCAAGCTCAGAAGGCGCCCTGTACTTCATATACTCAAGTATCTGCTGCTTTGTTATGCTGTTTTCACTAAGATTATATAATGGTGTAACACTGATACTTTCAACTCTAAAATCAAAAAGCTTGGTCCTGTTCTTATAAAACTCCTCATCATTTGATATGGACAGATTATCGCATATGTATTCTTCAAATTTTGAATTAAGAAGTTCCTTATCACTCTGGGGAAGCGCGAATATGCCATAATCCTCTTTTAGCTTACTGCTGTAATCTGCCAGGAGCGACTTAGCAGCTGTATCAGCTGCACGCTTTACCATTGATTTTCCGACACTGATTCTAGATACATCAACAAGGATCCCCGCAAGCATTAATACAGCAAGAAGGATTATTGACATGAAAATGGAAATCTGACCTGAATGCTTATTAATAAATGATCACCTCATCTCTAAACAACATTGCATAAGATATTTACATTTATGAAATCATTCAAATGATGTCTTCATGTCAGTTAATCAGAGCTGTGTATCTTTGGCTAGGAGTTATATGCTTAAGGCAAACATTCCCGGTCTGGGAAATCCCTGCTGAAATAACTGTCAGTTAGCTGAACTTATATGTTAACACTGTTTGCTTAGTTCAAAAATGTGTCAAGCTTATTCTTCATTTTATTAAGCGCATTTCTTGTCTCATCAGCAAGATTCTTTAATTCAGGATTATTGTTTTCTATATTTTTTCCGATATCTATAATATAATCTGCGGTTCTGATAAACTCTGCAGGTTCGTCGATTGAGGCTACTGCCTTAGATGCTATAGTTATCTCACCGCTTGCTCCAAAAACACTAAGAAAATTGCCTAATGGAATCGAGTATTGCTTTTTTACCGTAACTTCGAGGCGTTTGAAAAGCACAAAGTTTTTAATTACCGCCTCTGCCTCAATATTTTTTGACTTAATAAGCTCATTTTGAGAAGAAAGATATACTGCATAAGCTTCTATACTGTTCAGTCTCGCCTCTTTACCACTATCAAATATTCTTCTATAAAGCTTAATTTTATCAAAGTCCTCCGGAGTCATTTTATTAGTACCTATTTCGCAAACACCTGATACCCATGCTGTGGCGCCAGCTTCTGCAGCCATTTCTGCGGCTGACTGTATTGCAGATTTCTGATAAAGCAAAAGCCCTATGTAAATTACAGCTAATATGCTTAAAATAATCGTCGGAACAATGACAGCTGCTTCAACAGTTGTACTTCCCCTTCTAGCATCTGTTTTTCTAATTAACTCCATAGCGGAATCCATCCTCTTACAAATTTACATTATTTTACAGCTTACAATTATAATATACCATATATTGCCAATTGTGAAGCGGAATTTTAATTATTTTTTGAATAAAAGTGAGAAATATTGAAGCTTGACAACAATATGTTCGTTTTCAGCATAATCGTGAATGAAGATGACGCAAGCATAGTCAAGCACAAATATTTATATCATCTGGCTATTCTATCTCATTACATATAAAATGCACACTATATAAATCTATTGAAGTTCTACAGGGTAAAAAGGATATCGTCCCGTTACACAATCCTTTGACATGTAATTAAACAGAAAGGCCCTATTATCGTCCTCTGAATAATCAAACACAGTGCTGCCCTGCTCTGGATTAATATTATCATTTATGCTTAGATGAAGCTTATCAAAATGAACTCTCTTATAAAGCAGTCTGTGTGGCATTCCAAACGCTTCGGGAATTATTCCTTCAACATGCTCAGCGTTTTTTAAATAATCATAGCACTTGTTGTTAAATTCAGAATCAGAACGCCTTTGCATAAAATCAGGAAGCGTTCCTGTATTATCTGATGCAAGAAAGTCAAGGCGCAAAAGCTCTGAAAACAACATGTAATCTTTACCTTTCATAACGCCTCTCGCAAAATTACCGATTATTTTGAAAAGCTGTCTGAGGCCAATATGTATGTCCATGTAGCCATTTAGCAAATTGTACTTATAAAAGCTTTCAAAGAATTCAAAGGGAGATGAAAAGCATTTACTAATTATGTGCTCCAGTGAATACACAAACCTTGTGCTGTTGTAATACCTTTCCACCAATTCTGCTATGCCCTTCAATACAATAAGCTCGTCATAGCTTATGAAGCTGCTGCAAAGGACTTCATAAGGCGGATATCTGGTATAAACGTATTTTTTGTCAGCTGCTTGTGCAATTAGTCTGGTTCCCTTTAGGAATTTAAGGAATCCCAGCTGCAGCTGATGCGGTCGTATACTGTACAGATCATTAAAGGAACGCCCAAAGGATAAGTAATCCTCATAGGGCAAGCCTGCAATCAGGTCTGCATGAACATGTACGTTACCGCTTCTTCTTAATGTGCTAAGGTTAGTCATAAGAGCCTTTAGATCAGTCTTGCGAATTACTGCACTGAGAGCATCATGATTCGTAGTCTGCACGCCTGCCTCGATTTGGAATAATCCCTTTGGAGCACCCTTAAGAAGCTCAATAGTCTCCTCATCAAAAAGATCGGCGCCCACCTCAAAGTGGAAATTACAGCTCAGACCTGCTTTCACACCTTCTCTTGATTTTCTGTCAAGCTCGATAATATGCTTTATTATTATTTTGGATCGTTCTCTATGCGCATTAAAGGTTCTGTCAACAAATTTGATCTGCTTCACTCCATATGAAACCAGTCTGTCCATTTCCTTAAGTATTTTATCTAATGAAAAATATCTTACTCCCTCAGTTGCTGATGAAAGGCAATAGCTGCAGGAAAACGGACACCCTCTTGAGGTCTCGAAATAAACTATCTTATTTTTTAACGTTGAAAGCATTTCATCTGTATATGGTGAAGCAATACAGTCAAGGTCATGAATAACTGCAGGCTTGTTCAGCTTTATTTCGTTATTGCTTCTATAGGAAATCCCGGGTATAGCCGCCAATACATTATCTGCCAGAGGCAAGAGCACAACCTCGCCGTTATCTGTTGCAGTACTTTGACTCTGTTGCTGTTTTTCACGGGCTATCTGCTTTACAAGTGCAGGAAAAGCTTCCTCCCCTTCTCCAGAGATAATATAGTCTATACATTCATATTTGCTTAAAATTTCCCATTGATTATATGATACTTCAGGCCCACCAAGGATAAGTATCGTATTCGGAAGCAGCTTTTTCAGACTGCCTGCAAGCTTCAACACATGGCTGATATTCCATATATAGCATGAAAAGGCAAATACATCAGGCTTATGTACATAGATGGCTGCAAGCAGCTCATCCATTGTTTCATTAATCGTCTTTTCTAATACCTCGACTGTTCCGCATTCAGCCCCGCAAGCAGCTTTAAGATACCATGGTGCAAGAGCCGAGTGTATAAATTTTGAGTTAAGTGCGATTACTAAGGTTTTCATGCTATCAAGTGTACCTTTCATAAATAGAAGCTTCATAAAACCAATTCCGCTTCATCTGCTGCAGAATTTCTTTCCCTATTATAACACATCAAAGAAATTTTTCGTTTGTAGAAATAATTTCTTACTTTCTAGTGTGTTTCAACAAGGCGAGTAATATTTAATGCCTTGTTATAACACATCAATTTAAAAATATACTTTCCCTAATGACTCTTACCCATTCTCCAAAAACCTGATTTAAGTAATCAACATAATTCTTCCTCCTGACATTTTCTGATATGGTAAGCATATTTTCAGCAATTACCTCATCATTTATTGAATACTTTACAAAGCCCGCTTCAATACCAGCATAAACAGGCGCATTTAATATTTCAGGCACATACTCAGTCTTTTTAAGCATTCCGGCTTCTTTTTCACTTAAGGGCAGTTCAATAGTCTTATCTGTTTTCAAGACTACAGATTTTGCCACACCTCTTTTTACAGGAACCTCGGCATATTTATCTCCCATATTCATGATCCGGTACATTTTGTAATTTCTAAAGGCAAAGTCAAGCAGATCCCTGCTGGCATAGGCTCTTGCAGATCTTGTCGGCGATCCGAGGACCACGGATATGACCCTCATTCCGTCCCTTAATGCAGTGGTAACAAGGCACCTGCCCGCCTTGCCCGTATATCCTGTTTTTACCCCATCTACACCGGGACAGGCTGCCAACAGATCATTAGTATTAAAAAGTCCATGACCTGTTATTCTGTAATCGGTCGTAGCAACAATCCGTGAAAAAATTTCGTTATTTAAAGCATATCTAGTTAAAATAGCAAGATCATATGCTGTAGAATATTGATTCTCTGTATCAAGCCCATGAGGCGTTACAAAATGCGAATCTTCCATACCCAAAGACTTGGCCTTACTATTCATTAACTCAGCAAACCCCTCAACAGTGCCGCCAATATGTTCAGCTATAGCTACAGCCGCATCATTGGCAGAAGACATAAGCAGCGCATACAGCAATTCCTTTAGTGTATATACCTGTCCTGTCTGAACACCTATAGTGGAACCATTTGTCCATGCTGCTTTTTTGCTGATTTCTACTTCATCGTCAAGATCACCTTTTTCAAGTGCTACTATTGCTGTCATTATTTTTGTAGTACTTGCTATAGATCGCCTTTCAGTAGCATTTTTTGAATATAGTACCCTACCGGTGTTCATTTCAATTACAACTGCTGCCAAGGCATTGATCGACGGCTCTTTTTCTTCAGTAATAGTACAGTAAGCCTGCTGACTGAAGGTAAATGTCAAAAATATAATTATTAGCAGAAGATATTTTATTTTATTGAATTTCAAGCATAATCATCCCCATTACTATAAAAATTGATAGCATTATTATCTCCAGGCTTTTAAATAAAAATTAGTTAACATTATGCTGCTTTTTTGTTGAAATATAAACTAATGCTGGAATATACTTACTATAAAGTACTAAAAAATAATAGGCTTTAGTTAAAGCTTTCCAGTATAAAAGATACACTTCTTGACAAAATATTTATCAAGGAGGTGATTAAATGTCTAACAATAGCAGCAAAACTTCATTTGATAAGATGAAATATGAGATAGCCAACCAGGTTGGTGTAAACCTCAAGCAGGGTTATAATGGAGATATCTCTTCGAAAGACGCAGGAAGAATAGGTGGAAACATTACAAAGAAGGTTTTTGAATCATATACTGGCAAAAACTACGATAAATAATATACACACAAAAAACAGCAGGTAGTCTCTACTACCCGCTGTTTTTTTATTTATCGCGTTACCCAAAGGGCTGCAGCGAAAAGCCGAAAGGGGCTCAATGCCCCCAAGACTTTATTACATTTGGCTTGATGACTGCATCTTTCCAATTTCCTGCTTTGCTGCGCTGATCTCCTGCTGACTGGCGTTCTGGACCTGATACCAACCCTTTTGTGTCATTAGATCAAACAAGGTTTTCTGGTGCTGAAAGGTCTTGTTTAAAAGGCCTTCAACATCATTCCTAAGATTTTGATTGGTACTTTCAAGAACCAGATTTGTCAAAGAAGATGCACAAAGCTTATGCTCATTTAAAATGCTATTTGTAATTTCCTTATCAGTAAATACGCTCATTTTATCCTCCCTATTGTACGGCCGTGGTGTTAATGTGTTTTATAAGTACCCTAAGGTTTTCCTGATGCTCGGTTGCCAGACTTTGGCAAAGTCCTTTTACTTGTGCATCAGATGCTGACTGCGCACAAGACTGCAGATACTTGATTGAATTATCGATCATTTTTATATTGTCCTGAACCAACATTAGCTCTTTTGATGTCAAAGCCATGTTATCCCTCCTTTATTAATGAAATTTTGTTCAAAGTTAGGATACACATTTGCAAGAATAATATTCAGAATATACTAGCTTATTTTTGTAAAAGTATTATAATAGTCTCTATAAAATTTTGAAGTAAAGGATTTTAAGTATGGAAATAGATAGTTTTAAGAAACCAGATAAAAAAAGTACCAGTAATCGAATATATGCAATGCAGCCAACCAAGCTTATTGTTTTAAGCTTTATCATGCTAATTATTGCAGGAACTTTACTTCTAATGCTTCCCATTTCTTCCAAAGAAAGCGGAACAACTCTAGTACAGGCTTTATTTACGGCAACTTCAGCCGTATGCGTCACAGGACTTGTGGTTGTGGATACATACCAACATTGGTCTACTTTTGGACAAATAGTTATCATTTCTCTTATACAAATCGGTGGATTGGGATTAATAACGTTAGCAACCTTCCTCACAGCAATACTGGGTAAAAAGATGCGAATTAAAAACATGGTGCTTGTGCAAGAATCCATGAACTTTTTTTCCCTTGACGGTATCAGACAATTAATTAAGAAAATCGTTCTGTTCACATTGTCTGTCGAAGCAATAGGCGCACTGTTGCTCTCAACTGTATTTGTAGGTCAATATGGCACAAAAGGCTTCTACATTGGTGCATTCCATGCAATTTCGGCATTCTGCAATGCAGGCTTTGATCTGATGAGCATATCAGGTAAAGGCCATTTCTTAAGCTTGATCTACTACAACAACATCCCTGTAGTTATTTATACAGTTACCTCACTTATAGTAATTGGCGGACTTGGTTTTGTCGTGTGGGATGATATATTTGCATACAGAAAGAAAAAGGCTTTGATGCTTCATACTAAACTGGTACTAATAATTACAGGAATATTGATCATATCCGGATCTATACTTATTTACATCTTTGAGTATAGCAACCCACATACACTTGGCAATCTCAACGCATTTGGAAAAGTAAACGCATCTGTCTTTCATTCAATAACAACAAGAACTGCCGGCTTTAATACAATAGATCTTGGCAACATGACTGATATTTCAAAGCTGCTTACAATATTTCTAATGTTTATAGGTGCAGCTCCCGGTTCTACAGGCGGTGGTGTAAAGATAACAACTGTCGGTGTACTGATAATCACAATTATCTCTCAGCTTAAAGGTTCGGAAGATATCATAGTGTTCAAGAAAAAAGTTCCCTTCTCAATAGTCAGCAGGGCACTTGCAATAATAGGCTTCAGCCTGATGCTGATACTTATTGTATCAACAATAATTCTGGTTATTGAGAACAAGCCTATTATAGATGTTATATATGAGGTTACATCGGCATTTGGCACCGTTGGCCTGACAACAGGCCTAACTCCTAATCTTCATAATATAAGTAAGTTTCTTCTTGTATTTATGATGTTTATAGGGAGAGTCGGGCCCTTATCCTTTGCTTTGTCACTTACAATGCGTTCTCACAAGAACGAAAGCGGTATTATATATCCGGAGGGCAAAATATTTGTAGGATAATTCTTCTCCTACCATATACGAAAATACCGGAATCGGGTGTCAAATCAGATTCTTTGGGTTAGGATATTAGTGAGTCATTGAAGCTCATATGTAGAATATAGGTTTCAGGGGGCATTTAGCCCTTCTCGTTTTTGCTATATTCCTTTGTACAGCGCAATATATATAACGAGCCTGATACCACATGATTTACTCAGGCTCGCTTACATTGCTCTTTACTAAGGTAATTCCATATTCTATTTAGAACCTATCCAATAAAGCACTTCTTAAGCTCATCCTGGCTTTCCTTTGAAGCAACGGCTATAACATTATCTCCTTTAAGAAGTACTGTTTCACCGTTTGGAATTATTACCTCTTCATCCCTTATAACAGAAACAAGAATGCTATCCTTTGGTAGGTTTATTTCTCTGAGGTTTTTATTGCATACCTCCGAGTTTTCCATAACCTCTATCTCATTTAGAGTTGTTTTTCCGTTTTTCAACATCATCAAGGTTTTTATTCCAGCACTGTCTATTTCCTGCTCTATCATGTTAGCTATAATGGATGTGCTGCTCACTGCCATATCAACTCCAAGTTTTTCAAACACATCAATGTTTTTGGGATTATTGACTCTGGCAATGGTCCTTTTAATGTTGAAGTTATTCTTTCCCAACTGGCATGCGATAAGATTGTCCTCATCGCGGCCTGTTACTGCTATCATCACATCTGCTTTGTCCGCTTCCACTTCCTCCAGCTTTTCAATTGTTGTTCCGTCACCATTACAGACTCGAATGCCCAGAAGATTAGCTACCTTTTCACATAACTCCTTCTGGGGCTCTATAATAATTACCTCATGCTTGTATGCAAGAAGCGTCTTAGCCAAGTAATAACCTATTTTACCGCCACCGATAATAATTATATTCATATTAAAAACACCCCTTCAATTAGTGTTTTGTAACACTTCATACTTGCATATACGTTCAAAGTGTTACAAAGACACTTCCTTTATTATTGTGGTCTTCATGCTCAAGTTTAATATGCTACAGACCACTTAGTATGTCAAATATGCCATAACCAAAATATCGTCTTTTTCAAGCTTTTGGTTTGGCGTTGGAAACATAAAATTTCCGCCTTTCATAACGCCAAAAACATAACTGTTCTTATTCATTTCAAGTTCACTTATTAGCTTACCCTCTTTGTCCTTTTTAACTGCCTCTCTTTTAAAGGTAAATGCCTGCCCTGCAATAGCACAATGTGATGAGTCGATTTCACCGAGTATTTTAGATCTGAGCACATTAACTGTTAGATTTGTCGGGCATATGGTATCAAGCCCGAATTGGTGAAATACATGCTCTCTTTCAGGATTAAATATTCTCGCAATTACCCTCGGGACCTTAAATATTTCCTTTGCTACCTGACTTGCCATTATATTTACATTATCATCCGGCGACACAGCCGCAAACGCATCAGCATTTTCAATTCCGGCCTGCTTCAGAACATCCTTGTCTATAGGTACTCCTGCGACCTTTAAGCCATTAAAATCCGGGCTTAAGGCATCAAAAGCATCCTTGTCACCATCTATTATAACAACATCATGTCCATCGTCGGAAAGTATCTGTGCAAGCTTAGCTCCAACCTTGCCGCACCCCACTATAATAATATTCATTTTACCCTCCCTGCTTTTTTGTTTATTCTCTACAATATACCATATACTGGAGCATTTCAAGTCATTTATTTAAAGTTTAAAAAAAATGAATAAGTATCATCACAACAGAAAAAAATAGGCATGATTAATTGAAAGGAACATGATTATGCTTGTTGTTTTTGTAAGGGCATTGGTCCTGTATATTATAGTTGTTATTACCATGAGAATAATGGGTAAGCGCCAAATTGGGCAGCTCCAGCCCTTTGAGCTTGCTATAGCAATAATGATATCAGAGCTTGCGGCAGTTCCTATGCAAAATACCGGTATACCGCTTGTAAACGGCATAATACCTATTCTTACTTTGTTGGCTGCACAGCTTATAATATCACTGCTTTCATTTAAAAGCATACGAGCAAGGGCTGTTATCTGCGGAAAACCGTCAATACTAATTGAAAAAGGCATTATTAATGAAACAGAGCTGAAGAAGCAGCTCTATACTCTAAACGATTTGCTGGAGCAGTTAAGAATAAAAAATTATCCTAATCTGGCTGATGTTGAATATGCAATATTGGAAACAAATGGCCAAATAAGTGTTATACCAAAATCGCAGAAGCGCAGCCTAACCCCTCAGGATATGGATATAAAAACCGATTATGAAGGTCTTACAATAGATGTTATAATTGACGGGCATATTATGCATAAAAATCTTAAAATTGCCAACAAGGATATTCAGTGGCTTAGACATGAACTAAGAAAACAGCAATTTGACAGTGAGAGTGAAATACTGTTTGCTTGTGTAGATTCTAATGGTAAGCTTTTTTGTCAGCCATATTCAAAGGGGGATGACAAATGAAAAAAAACAACAGGTATACAATTATTATTTGGATCTCCATTGCTTTGATTATTGCAGCTATCATAGGTTTCAGCATATTTGCACAGACTCTTTTAAAAAGAGATTCCACATACTTAACTGACCTTATTGAAGAAATGAAAGATGATGTTAGAAACAGCAAGTGGGATAATGCAGTTGATTGCTTGAAGAAGGTTGACACTAAATGGTCGGATGTAAATCCCACATGGGCTGCGCTGATAGACCATCAGGAAATAGACAATATAGATTCTACCCTTTCACGTCTGCAAATGCTGGTAGAAAGCGAAGATAAACCTATGGCATTATCCGAAGCAGAGGTTCTGAAAAAATATATTGAACATATCCCGGAGAAAGAAAAGCTAACCCTGGAAAATATCTTTTAATATTGTAATTTGTTGAAGTTGTCAAAATCGCTGCTTAATTTCAATGAAGCGATGCGCTTATACATCAGCATTTTACCTTGACGCCAGCCTCTGTCTCATGGCTTCAAAAATCATAATACCGGCAGCAACAGATGCATTCAGAGATTCCGCACTGCCCTCCATAGGAATTTTGACAAGAAGCTCAGCTTTTTTCACTGTTTCAGGACAAATACCTTCAGCTTCACTTCCTATAACCAATGCAGTATTTCCCGACAGGTCAACATTATATATGCTTACAGCGCCTTCAAGATGTGACGCGCATAGCTTAAAGCCACTATATAATACAGCATCAAGCGCTTGTGTGATACCTGTACAGTGATAAATAGGCAGGTGAAATATTGAACCCATCGTAGAGCGAAGCACCTTGGGGTTATATATATCTACGCAGCCATCAGGAACTATTACCCCTGAGCATCCGGCCGCATCTGCAGTCCTAATGATAGTTCCCATATTACCAGGGTCCTTAATACCGTCAAGTATAACTAAAAGGCCTTCTGTTAGCTCTGCCTCTTCAAGTCTGTTATCCTTTATACCAATTACTGCCAGAATCCCCTGGGGAGTTTGTGTATCTGATAATTCCTGAAAAAGGCTGTCAGTCACCTGATATATGTTGCAGGACGCATTAATAAATTCATACATTCCTTCACTATTAGAAAAGGTTTCTGATACCATCAGGTATCTGATGTCATTACTGTATTTCAGTGCTTCAGAAACAAATCTCGTCCCCTCGATAAAATAAAGTCCCTTCTTTTGCCTGGAACTTTTGTTTTTTAGCATTCTTACTTCTTTAATAAGCGGGTTCTGACTTGCGGTCAACTTAATCATACGTTCTACCTCTTTATTTGCCATCCGTAATATACCCGTAGCTTTGTGTCTCCTGCTATACGATTTTTATACCCGATAACCATTGTTATTGCTGTATTATAAACGTAGCCTTATTCTTCTCTAGAAAACAATAAAGGGCTTATTAAGCCCTCTATCATCAATCATTATTCTTAATTATGCGTTCTTAAGACTTTCAACAAGCTTTGCAAATGCGTCTGCATCGTTTATAGCCATATCTGCAAGTACTTTTCTGTTAAGATTAATGTCGGCTTTCTTTAAGCCATTCATAAACCTGCTGTATGACATTCCATTAAGTCTCGCTGCTGCATTGATTCTTGATATCCAAAGCTGTCTGAAATCTCTCTTTTTAGCCTTTCTATCTCTATATGCATATGACAGAGACTTCATAACTGCTTGATTTGCTATTCTAAAGAGCTTACTCTTTCCACCAAAATATCCCTTAGAAAGCTTAAGTATTTTCTTATGTCTTGCACGTCTTCTTACCGCGCCCTTAACTCTTGACATTTAACCTTCCTCCTTCTTACTTATACGGAATAAGCATTTTAATAGTTGCTTCATTGGCAGAAGATGCATAAGCTCCAAGCCTATGGTGCTTTTTACCTTTTCTTTGCTTAGAAACAAGCCTATGGCTTCTAAAAGCATGACTCATTTTGATCTTGCCTGAGGCGGTTACTTTAAACCTTTTTTTAGATGCACTATGCGTTTTAACCTTTGGCATTTTTTCTCCTCCTATTTGTTACTGATTGAGACCCGGATAAATTACTCCGGATCTTATTTATGAAATACCTACTGTTTAGGATTTAGTATCATTATCATACTTCTACCTTCCAGTTTGGGCTTTCTCTCCATCGTACCCACTTCTGTAACTGCTTCTGCGAACTTTGTAAGTACCTGTTCACCCAGAGATGTATAATTCATTTCTCTGCCTCTGAAACGAACGCTCACCTTTACCTTATCCCCGTCCTTGAGGAACTTATATGCGTTTTTTGCCTTTGTAGTAAAATCATGTTCTTCAATAGTCGGCTTTATCCAGACTTCTTTGATATTAGTAATCTTTTGATTCTTTCTTGCTTCTTTTTCCTTTTTCGCAGCTTCAAAAAGATACTTACCATAATCCATGACTTTGCATACAGGCGGTGCAGCCTGCGGCGCAATCTTAACAAGGTCCAGATTCTTGGATGTTGCAAGTTTCTGAGCATCTTGTATAGGCATTACTCCTAACATAGAACCGTCAGAATCGATTACACGCACTTCCTTGTCCCTGATTTCCTCATTAATCATTAACTCATTTTTACTACTGATAACAAAACACCTCCGAGTTTAAATAGAATTTCTTAGTTACTTACAGCTTATGCATACAAAAAGTGGATCGCAGAAGAATTGTCGATCCACTATAGTTCGGTTATAATATTACTAAACCTTTACTATTAACCTTATCAGATATATCCGTAAGGTGAGAAGCGGATGACTTCTTCTTTGTTTTTACTGATTAATGATAGCAAAAACCATCAATACTGTCAAGTAAAATTTTTATTTATGCATATAAGCAGTTCAGTTTACTGAGAGACCAGTTATCTGCGAAAAAGTAGTCATTCCCTTACCTGTTCATTTATGATAATTTGGTGATAATTCATCATTAAAATCTCATTCTCTTAGCTTATTATCATAGTCTCCAACAATGAACATAAAGAGTTGGTTCTCCTGTGTTTTCACTTGAAAGTACGGAACATCTTCCCTCCATCCTCTAATAGCATTAATGCTTCTTCTGAGACCAATATATCTCACCTATAGAGCCGCTCTAACCGCAGAAAATGTTGTTTGCCATGCTTTCTAATACATGCTATGCTATATTCAACAAAATATTGAAAATAATACTTTAGGGCATTATTTCTTCGTTGAATATTAGTTTTTTTAATAGATAGGAGTTGTTTCAGTTGCCTTTTGATGGAATAGTAACTAAAAGTATAGTAGATGAGCTTACAGAAAAGCTGGCAAGCGGCAGAATCGAAAAGGTTTTGCAGCCGGAAGCGGATGAAATCGTACTACTGGTAAGAGCCTGGAATACAAATCATAAGCTTGTGCTCAGTGCCAGTCCGAGTTATCCCAGAATTCATATTACAAGTGCTGTTAAAGAGAATCCTGCCGTCCCTCCTGTATTCTGCATGTTGTTGAGAAAACATCTAACAGGAGGAAGAATACTCTCCTTTGAATTCAATGATTACGAACGTATAATCGGCATCGTGGTCGAAGCGGTAAACGAGCTCGGGGATATATCTGAAAAAAAGCTTGTTATAGAAATAATGGGGCGCTACAGCAATATAATTCTTCTAAACAGTGAAAATAAGATAATAGATTCAATAAAGCATGTAGATTCAGACGTAAGCAGTGTACGCGAGGTAATGCCTGCAAGACCTTATGTACTTCCACCGGCACAGGACAAGATCTCTCCTGACAGGCTTGTAGTTGAAGCCTTACTGGAAAAGCTTGCCTTATCAAACCAGGCTGTAGATAAATTTTTGCTGGAGAATATAAAGGGGTTCAGCCCTCTTCTTTGCAGAGAGGTTTGTAACCGGGCAGGAATCACTGCCAGAACTTCTGCAGCATCGCTTGATGGCAACAGCATGACGCGGCTTTGCACAGCTCTTAAGGAAATACTTATTGAGATAAAGGAAAGCGCCTATTCCCCATGCGTCATATTTGAAGATGCCGATTTGCTCAAGCCCATCGATTTTCATTGCCTTGACATTAAGCAATACGCAAACCTATTATCACTGCCGTCGATAAGCGAAGTCCTGGACACCTTCTATGCTTCTCGTGACAATGCTGAGCGCCTCAAGCAAAAAAAGTCTGATTTATACAAAGTACTGCACACATCAATGGAACGCTGCGCAAAAAAGCTTGCCATACAGCAGGATACACTTCGAGATGTTGCTGACAGAGAAAAACTCAAGCTGTATGGTGAGCTGATTACCGCCAACATGTATGCTATTCCACGCAATACTGACAGTGTGAGACTTTTGAACTACTATTCTGAAGACGATAGCTCAATAGATGTCCCTTTGGACCCAAATCTGCTTCCTTCAGAAAATGCCCAGCGTTATTTCAGGAAATATGCCAAGGCAAAGAGTACATATGCCTATACCACACGCCAGCTAAAGGATTCTCAGAATGAAATGGAATACCTTGAAAGTGTTCTGCAGCTGCTGGACAACTGTACTGCGCTTAAGGAAATGGATGAGGTTCGACAGGAGCTTACCGAACAGGGCTATATGATCCTAAAAAAGAAGAGTCAAAAAAGCGGCAAGCGTCCGGGCTTAAAAAAGGATACCATCACACCCCCACTTCATTTCAGGTCCTCTGACGGATTTGATATTTATGTTGGGAAGAATAATAAGCAGAATGATTATCTGACCTTAAAATTTTCACAGTCAAATGACTTGTGGCTTCACACAAAGGATATTCCGGGCTCACATGTAATTATAAAGAGAAATGGTCAAAATATTCCTGAAAGCTCTATTGAAGAGGCCGCATGTCTTGCTGCATGGCACAGTAAGGCAAGTATGTCTTCCAACGTTGCTGTGGATTATACTGCCGTTAAAAATGTAAGCAAGCCATCAGGTGCTAAGCCCGGGATGGTCATATATGTAAACTATAAAACAGCCATAGTCACCCCGGACAGAGCCTTGGTAGATAAGCTGATCGTGAAGTAAAGGTTCTATTTACGTCGTCTGAGTGACGCCTTTTCGCAGATTTTGGGCGGTCAAACAGGTTGCATGGGCGAGCAGTAAGTATGTTGAGTGCGACAGCACGAATTACTTCTACAACATACAAAAAGCAAAGCAGACGACCAGCCATCGGTACATTGATATTTGTTCAAAATTGATATAATATATATGAAAACTGTAGTCAAAGCTTTACGTGCACAATACGATAATATATGAAACTGGAGTGATATTGATGATTTCTGAAAAAATTGCCTCTGATCTTAGCAGATCTTCTTGGGTAAGAGCTATGTTTGAAGAGGGTGAAAAATTACGTAAAAAGTTTGGCGCCGAAAACGTATATGACTTTTCTCTGGGAAACCCTGATATAGAGCCGCCGGAGCTGGTAAAGCAGACTTTGAGGGACGAAGTACTCGCCGACACTCCCAAGATGCACGGCTATATGAGTAACGCAGGATACCCCAATGTAAGAGCTGCTATTGCTGAGAAGCTCAAGGCTGAGAGTGGTGTTCCTGTAGAGGGTCAGCATGTAATAATGGAGGTAGGCGCAGGCGGAGCACTTAATGTCGTACTGAAAACGATTTTGAATCCCAGTGAAGAGGTCGTTGTATTTGCACCTTATTTTGGTGAATACCTTTTCTATATAGGTAACCATGGTGGAAAGGCCGTTATAGCTGATACTGACCATGCTACCTTCCAGCCGGATCCTGAAGTTTTATATAATGTAATTACGCCTAAAACTAAAGCTGTGCTTATAAATACTCCTAATAATCCAACAGGTGTTGTATACAGCCGCGCAACTCTGCAGAAGCTCAGTGATGTTATAGTAAAGAGAGAAAAGGAATTTGGTACTGAAATTTGCGTAATATCTGATGAACCATATAAAAAAATAGTCTATGACGGTGTTGAGGTACCTTCTATTTTTACAATATTCAAGCGTTCGATCATGGTAAACTCCTTCAGCAAATCCTTATCACTTCCAGGTGAGCGTATTGGCTATATTGCTATAAATCCATTAATGGAAGATACAACACTGCTTATGGATGGCCTGATATTTTCCACAAGAACATTGGGATTTGTAAACGCACCTGCCTTGTTCCAAAGGATACTGCCCAAGTCTATTAATGCAGCTGTTGATGCCGGAGCCTACGGAAAAAGGCGTGACATGCTATATGAAATAATCTCAAATGCAGGGTTTAAATGTCTGAAGCCTCAAGGCGCCTTCTATCTGTTCCCTCAGGCTCCAATCAAGGATGATGTAGAATTCTGTAAGGCCGCAGTTAAATACAATCTTGTAATAGTACCAGGCAAGGGCTTTGGTTGCCCAGGCTATTTCAGGCTGGCATACTGTGTCAGCGAACAAACAATATTAAATTCTAAAGGTGCTTTTGAAGCTCTTATGAAGGAATATAAATAGGCAGTAGTTTTAATCAATTTTTACATCAAGCATAACAAATGAATAAAACCGCGGGCAGTGAAAATAAAAGCTGTCAGCGGTTCATTTATTTTATCTCATAGGTCTTTACTTACAGCAATAACATTCCCCTGCGTGTCTGTGACATATCTTCCCTTCGACATATCCAAAATCACATATTCATTTTCCCATTTATCTTGTATTACAGCACACTTTCCAATTGGAATATCAAATGGTCCATATATAAGCCTTCCGCCGGAATTTACAATTTTGCTGATTGAATCAACTACTGACTCTACCTTAAAATCAACATTCATTCTCTTTCTCTCTGTTTGTAAAACTATTTCAGCTATATCGTTTCCCATACTTAAACCAACTGATGCTTCAGCTCGCCATAGTAGTTTAAGCCCTAAGCAGTCACAGTAGTACTTAATGCCATCATCCAGATCAGAGACATACAATTCAATACAATCAACATTCTTAAATAATTCCGACATGATACCATACTCCTTAAACAAAAAAGATTGTTAATACAATCTCTTTATTTGGGCATTTGCGAAATTCCATTTTTGAAGTCACGCAGCACGATATATTGCAGATACGCAAGTAGCAAGTAATCATATGTGGTACTGCTAAATTATTAAAGGTTACATCGTAAATGCCTTTACATACTAATCTCTCGACTTAATTACCAGAAGATAACCCTTCTTAACTGTTATCTGTGCAGTGTCTTTTAGTATTTTGTTGCTGACTCCCCACGAAGAGCCTACCTCCAATGTCGCATTGTTAAGCGGATAATAAAAACCACTTATGGTTACTCCTTCGGCTTTTCCGGCCAAAGGGAGCAGTGATACAAAAATATTATCCTCTTTTTTAAGCTCATAACTATCCTTTATAACGATTACTTCATTATGTTCATCAGCAATTACGGCATTTATACCATTGTCAAGAAGCTTTTTCAGCATGAATATGTTGGATGCGGAATGATCCAGCCTCGTACCGATCGCCCCTATAAAAGCCAGCCTTGTGCAGCCTCTCCTCACTGCTATTTCAGCTGCAAGCTCGCTGTCAGTCATATCCTTCTCGGCAGGATACTTTATTGTTTCCACACTGAGCTTAGAATAATACTCCAAATCCTCTGAGCTTATTGAATCATAGTCTCCAACAAGCAGATCCGGTTTCACCTTAAAGGCTTTGCAGTGCCTTGCCCCACTATCAACAGAAATGATCATATCTGCATTGTGCAGGTATTTTCCCATATACCCGTAATCCCGGATACTACCTCCACAGATAACAACTCCGATCATATCATCCCACCATAAGACTTTTGCCTGAGACTCGTAATTATCTTTACAGTATCCGGAGCTTTATATACTGTCGAGCCTGCTACAATAACATTAGCACCGGCTTCTGTAACAGTATAAATGTTCTCTTCAGTTATACCACCATCAACCTCGATATCTAGCTTCAAATTTTTCTTTATTGCCATATTCCTCAGTGCTCTAATCTTATCTGTCATATCCTCGATATAATTTTGTCCTCCCAGTCCGGGATTTACTGTCATAAGCAGTACCATGTCCACCTCTTCAAGGACCCATTCCAGAGTGCTTAGTGGTGTTGATGGATTTAGCACCACAGCCGCTCTGGCACCTGCTCTCTTAATCATCTGGATTTCACGGTTCACATGCGGAGTACTTTCCACATGGAATGAAATTATATCTGCACCGGCCTCTGCAAATTTCTCAATATGTATCTCAGGGTTACTGATCATCAGATGAACGTCTAGCGGCAGTTTTGTTGCTTTACGCAAGCACCTTACTATATCAGGCCCGAAACTTAAGTTATCAACAAAATGTCCATCCATAACATCGATATGAATGTAGTCGGCACCTGCCTTCTCTACCTTTTCGATTTCTTTACCAAGGTGCAAATAATCTGCAGCTAAAATCGATGGGGCAATTTTTATCATTTTTATCCTTCTCTCCTGTTTTTTTTATATTTATTATCATCTTCATGCTTTAATATGTCATATAGCTCGATAAATCTCAAATATCTGCTCTCGCTTATTGCTCCAGCTTCTACAGCCTGTTTTACAGAACAGTCGGGTTGGTTAATATGGCTGCAGTCAGAAAATCTGCATTTCCCTAGATAATTCTCAAATTCGGGTAACAAATACTGCAGCTCACCAAATTGTATACCGCTTAGTTCAAACGAACTGAAGCCCGGCGTATCCACCACAAAGCTATCTGTCTCAAGCTTAATTAATTCTGCATGCCTGGTGGTGTGTTTGCCCCTCTCGATCTTATCACTAATTGCGCCGGTTTTCATAACACTCATTTTCATCAGCCTATTAAGAAGAGTTGATTTTCCAACTCCTGATTGCCCGGCAAAGGCAGTTATCCTGCCTTTAAGAACCTCTTTTATTTTTTCAGAGCCGCTTTCCTCCTTCAGGCATGTTTCAAGTACACTATAGCCTGCTTTTGTATAAGCGTCAATTATGTTAGCCCTTTCATTATCAATGTCAAGGTCTATTTTATTAATACATATTACAGCCCTAATACCTTTTTTCTCTGCTGTAATGAGCAGCTTGTCCAATAAAAGAAAATCAGGCTCAGGAGATTTCGCAGACACAACAGCTAATAGCTGATCCACATTTGCTACTGCCGGCCTTACAAGCTCCGAACTGCGCTCAAGAATCTGATCTAGACTTCCCTTTTGGCGTTCGTCGTCTATAATCGAAAAAACAACTCTGTCACCAATAAGTGGTGATAAGTCATTTTTCCTGAATATACCTCTCGCCTTACACTCATATATTACGTCCTGTGATGAAACGTAATAGAACCCACCTATTCCCTTTGTTATAATGCCCGATGGCAAAACTATTTCCTCCTCTGCAGCAAAGCTGTCCGAGTCCTACCTCAAGCGGCTTTACTTATCACCCTCCTGAACTATTTCCCCGTCAAGCATTACAATAAAATGCGTCTTAGCTGTATTGGATAAAGTTATATAAGTACTGAACGGGAAGTGTGCCTTATCAACTGTACCTTCAAATTCTACCCTTGGCACATTTGTGTCTGCGGGAGTTGTTTCAACATATACTGATACTTCATCACCATAAGTACGCTGCGCATTAAGTGATATAGTTAAAAGTTCCTTCCTTGTTTCCTGTGCATTTGGTGAATTACCTTGTCCTTCGCCGCCATTTGATGGCTGACCATCTTGTTGGCCGCTCTGTTGACCATCCTGTTGTCCGCCCGGTTGGTTATCATCGGGTGTCTGGCCCTCCTGCGCTCCTTCAACTTCGAAGGTCAGTTCTATTGCATCACCTTCATTGGCCTCAGTATTTGCCAAGGGGTATTGCTTTACTATCTTTGCTACGTCGCTTACAACACCTTCAGGAAGTATAGCACCTATTTTAAGCTTCTTCTCTGTCAGAAGCTTTTCAGCCTCGCTTCTTGTTCTCCCCATTAGACTGGGTACAATTACCTTTTCAAGCTCAGGTCCAAGGCTTACATAAACTGTTATTGTCGATCCGGGCTCAACCTCGGTACCTGCAGCCGGATCAGTACGGATAATTAGACCTGTTGCTACTGTTTCGTTGTACTCATTAATATCACTATAATCAAGCTCTTCATTTTTCAGGATCGGTTCAGCTATTCTCAGTTCCTTACCAGTTACATCCGGCACGTTTACCAGCTTCTGCCCATCGCTTACTTCAAAGCCTATTGAGCCACCTGACTTCAATGTATTACCTTCCTTAACAGTCTGAGATATAATGCTTCCCTTATTATACTTATCGCTATATGTTCTTTTATCCTCAACAGCTTTAATGCCATATTTATCCAGTTCATATTGTACGGCAGCAAAATCCTTACCAGTATAGTTCTCCACAACAAAATCTGCTGTATCCTCCGGTATTACAGCCGGAATAAGCAGCTTAAGTCCTATAAATAATATAACACCTGCTATAATGATCCCTGCAGCAATACCTAGCCATACGCTAAGTCTGTCCTTCTTTCGCTGTGCGTTTTTAGCTTTACCCACTTTTTCCCCTTCTCCGCTTATTTCATCGTACATGCTGTCTTCAATACCTTCATCTTCCGACTCATCCATTAACTTAATATTGGCACCAACTGCCTGCATTTTTTTTGTAGGCATTTCTTCCATGATATTACTCTCTGCAATTCTTGCATTAGGCTCTCCTAATGCTCTCTGCAAATCAGATAGCATATCTGAGGCTGATTGGTATCTAATATTCAAATCCTTTTTAATAGCTTTAATTATTATATCATTTACAGCCTTTGGTATATCCGGATTTACATCTATGGGTCTTGCAGGCTTTTCCTGAATATGCATAAGTGCAACAGCAACCGGCGTCTCACCATCAAAAGGAACCTTTCCTGTGACCATCTCATAAATTGTTATCCCAAGTGAATACAAATCCGATTTTTCATCAATATAGCCACCTCTCGCCTGCTCAGGTGAAAAATAATGAACAGAGCCGATGGTGCTTCCCACCATTGTAATTGTTGCTGATGACACAGCCCTGGCTATTCCAAAATCGGTGACTTTAGCTATTCCTTCTTTTGTAATCAGAATGTTATGAGGCTTAATATCTCTATGGACTATGTTGTTTTTATGAGCTTGTTCAAGTGCGGAGCTTATCTGTATTGCTATATTAACTGCCTCTCTCCACGGTAATACACCTTTTTGCGCAATATATTGCTTTAGCGTTATCCCATCCACATACTCCATTACTATATAATGCGTGTTTCCATCATGGCCTACATCATATATTGACACTATGTTCGGGTGAGAAAGGCTTGCCGCAGCCTGTGCTTCTACGCGAAAGCGCTTGACGAATTCTTCATCGTCTGTAAATTCGCTTCGTAATATTTTAACAGCAACAAATCGGTTCAAAAGCAGGCATTTGGCCTTATATACTACCGCCATGCCGCCTCCGCCAATTCTCTTAATTAATTGATATCTATTTCCAAGTATTTGACCTTCCATTTATGCACCTTCACTCACATTTAATTACAATAACCGTAATGTTATCCTCGCCACCCTGCCTCTTGGCTTCTTCCACAAGCAAATTGCAGGCTGCTTCAGGCTCATTTTCCTGTACTGTTTGTGTTATTATATTATCGCTCACCTTGTTAGTAAGCCCGTCTGTGCAAAGTATATACACATCGTTCTTCATTATATGTAGATTCAAAATATCAACAATAAGTTCCGGGGAGCTGCCGATCGCACGTGTAATTATATTTTTTTGTGGATGATTTTCAGCTTCTTCACGGGTTAATGATCCGTTTCTTACTAATTCCTCAATGTATGAATGATCCTTGGTAATTTGCGTAATTTCACCTGAACGTATTTGATAAAGACGACTATCTCCAACATGTGCTACAGTCATAAGCTCATTCAAAATAACAGCCATTGTCAGAGTAGTACCCATCCCATTATATTGGGCACTTTCCTGTGATTTGTGGTAAATTTCAGTATTTGTTTCCTCTACAAGCTTTCTGAGAGCAGATTCAAGGTTTACATCTGAAGTTGAGAAGTAATTCTTATTGATTATAGCCTCCGATATATATTCTGTCGTCAGCTTGCTGGCTACCTCGCCACAGTTATGTCCGCCCATACCATCAGCTACAATGAAGGCATACGGATTAAGTCCAGTGCCCTCTACTATCATATAGCTATCTTCATTATTTTCCCTTACTAAACCTTTGTCTGTACAAACAGCAAATTTCAAAATATCAACACCCTTCTGCATTATTGGATTCAGATGTCATCTCACTTCTTCTGAGTTGTCCGCATGCAGCATTTATGTCTGCACCAAGCTCACGCCTGACAGTAGTCTCTATTCCATGCTTCATTAGTTTGTCCGCAAATTCCTCAATATGACGGCGGTCACTTTTCTTATATCCAACACCCTTTACAGTATTTACAGGTATGAGATTTACATGACAAAGCATGCCCTTCAATCTGGATGCAAGCTCCTCGGCATTCTTTCCCGAGTCGTTAACTCCCTCTATTAATGCATACTCAAATGTTATCCGTCTATTTGTTTTCTCAGTATATATCTTACATGCTGCAATAATTTTGTCAATAGAATACTTTCTGCCTATTGGCATAATTGCAGCTCTTATCTCGTCATTCGGGGCATGTAATGATATTGCCAGGTTAACCTGCAAATTTTCCTCTGTGAAGCGAAGTATTCCCGGGACAAGTCCACAGGTCGATATTGTTATATGTCTATGACCAATATTGAGTCCATCGGGATCATGTACCAGTTGAAGGAACTTCATTATATTATCATAATTGTCAAAAGGCTCTCCTATACCCATTATAACAATATTTCCTACCCTGTTTCCGCTGTCTCGCTGTATTGCAAGTATCTGTTCAAGCATTTCACCGGCAGAGAGATTACGCCTGAAGCCCGCAATGGTAGAAGCACAAAAGCTGCATCCCATCTTGCAGCCCACCTGTGACGATATGCAGGCCGTATGCCCATGAATATATTCCATAAGCACGCTTTCTATGACATTGCCATCTTCAAGCTCGAACAGATATTTAATAGTCCCATCTATTGATGAAACCAGCTTTCTTCTGATATTAAGCTCTGAAACAGATGCGATCTGCTCAAGCTTTTGCCTTAGCTCCTTTGAAAGATTAGTCATTTCATCAAAGCTTTTTGCACCTTTAGCAATCCAGCTGAATATCTGCTTTGCCCTGAACCGCTGCTGTCCCTGTTCAGCGAGAAGCTGCTCAAGCTCTTTTATATTCATATCCGGCAAATAGATCATATAATATCGTAATGTATGCTTTTCCCTTAATATACTACACATTGCAATGGGTGGGTATAATTAAGGCATACTCTCCTTTCTTCTTATCCTGGCTATAAAAAAACCATCTATGCCATCTCTGTCAGGATAAAGCTGCAGCATACCCTTTTGAGAATACTGTGCTAAATTGTCTGGCAAATAGGTTGATATATCATCTAATTCAAAATCGCAATTCTCCTCAAGAAATCCATTAACAACATCTTCATTTTCTGACGGCAATATTGTACATGTACTGTAAACCATAACTCCGCCTGGCTTCACAGCTTTTGCCACATTACTTATAAGCATTCTTTGAAGCTTTGCAATATTGTCCTGGTCCTTTGTTTCTCTTGCCCATTTAATATCCGGCTTTCTTCGAATAATTCCAAGGCCTGTGCATGGAGCATCCAGCAGCACCCTATCAAACGCTTCCTTATCCTTTGGGTTGTCACATACTGCATCCATGAGCTCAGTTTTAATTATATCTATACCAAGCCTCTCTGCGGCTTCATTAACAAGCTTCAGCTTATGCTCATGGACATCTCGTGCTACTACTGTTCCTTTGTTATTCATGAGCTGTGCTATATGAGTAGTCTTACCTCCCGGAGCACTGCAGGCATCCAGCACAGTATCACCCGGTTTAGGTGCCAGTACTCTTGCAGGAAGCATTGAGCTTTCATCCTGCACCTGGAAAAATCCATCCTTGAAAGCCCGTAAGCTCCCAAACGACACATGACTTTTAATAATTACAGCCTCTTTAGCATATCTGCCCTCCACAGCTTCAATACCGGCTTCATTAAGCTGTTTTAACAGCATTTCACATGATACCTTAAGCGTATTTGTCCTCACTGTCGATTCAGGAGTTTTATTTCCTGCATCAAGGAGACTTTCAGTTTTTTCAGGTCCAAATAAAGTTAGATATTTTTCAGTTAGCCATTTAGGATAAGAATAAGTGACAGAAAGATATGCTGCTAAATCCTTATTCCGTTCAGGTATTGCCGCATCTATTCCACCGCGTGTAATATTTCGCAAAACCGCATTCACATACCCCTGCGACGCTTTGTGCCCATATTTCCCGGCAAGCTTGACGCTTTCGTTGCATGCAGCTGATTGAGGAACCTTTGACATTTTAAGTAGCTGATATGCACCAAGCCTAAGGATATTCAATATCCATGGCGAAAGCTTTTCCATTTTTATATTCGAATAACTTGCAATAACTCTGTCAAGGAACAGCTTCCATTTGACAGTACCGTAAACAATTTCAGTTATAAATGCCTTGTCTATATCACGCAGCTCAGATGCTGAAAAGTACCTGTTAAGAGCTATATTTGAATAAGCCCTGTTTTCGTTTATATCCATCAGTATCTTTAGTGCCGCTTCTCTTGCGTTTTCCAGATTATTTTCCAACCTTTCTTTTTTTACTCTATCGGATATCTCTTTTTTCTGATTATTGCGTTTTTATCATTTTCCCTATTATCTGCATTTTCAAGCTCTAACCTGGTCTCTTACTTTCGTAATTCTAGCTCTGCAAATCCTTGCACATGATTATTTTTCACTATCTTAATCATATTCTATCTATTGTCTTGCTCTATCTAATTTTCTTGCTCAATGTAACTAAAGTAATTCCTTATGCTAGTCCAATCGCTTTACTGTGCTATAATTTCCTGTTTTATTATGCTTTTTAGCTTATCTCGAAGCAACTCTACATCTACTGTAGTATTAAAGCATGGCCCATTAGGTCTTTTATTCAAAACTCCGAGGACGGGAATTTTGCTTACATCCGAGATCCCTATTGCAAGATCCCTTTCGCATGCCACCGAGAGAACCATTTCAGGTTTTTCTTTTTTTATAGCATTTCTAGCAGCAGTACCGCCGGTTACAACAAGGACATTGATTCCTGTCCCCTTTGCTAAATCTAGTATTTCACCTATTTTACATTTCCCGCATCTTTTACAGTTAGCAATATTTCCTGTGACCTTTTGTGTACATTCAGAATTCTGAAGACAATGAGGCAACAGTAGCAATACTTTATCCGGAGCTTTTTTAATACCTGAAGATTCAACAAGAAGGTTGTTTATATCAATAAACAGGCTGCGTATTACATCTTTGTCTCTGCCCAGAATTCCGGAAATAAAAAGTGCGAATGGCATTACCAGCTTAAGGCATACCTTTATGGGAATAACCTGCAATTTCTCAACTCGTCTGCGTTTTATAGCTATAAAAACTGCCATAATTGAAAATGTAAGTACCGCAATAGCTATCACAGATATGAATATAAGTATAAAAATAATTTTGTTATAGATATCTATTGTAAAAGAACTATATATGTATGAAAAAAGCAGCACTGCAGCTCCAATTACAGCAATAAGAATTAAAGAGCAGTTCATAAAGCTTTTAAGCCTCTTATCCAAGCACTTCACCCTCATCCATATTATGCCCGCACTCACAAACATTCATTCTTCGGCAGTTATCCATTTGAATCTCGCTTACCTTCAAACAACCATCACCTGTTGCTATGACCATCTCGTCTTTGAATATTTTCATAACAGTTCCGGGCTTAACTTCTCCTGCCTTCTTCTTAAGCAGAAATTCAGGAGAGTCTACCGGACAGTGGTCAAGGATCGTTGACTTCCATATCTTAAGCCTTTTACACTTATAAAATGTATAAGCTCCCGGCCATGGATATGTGCCTCTTATAAGGTTATGTATCTCTGCTGCGCTTTTACTCCAGTCTATAAGCCCCATTTCCTTACTCAGCATGGGAACATTAACTGCCTTTGAGTTATCCTGGGGAGTTCTTTTCAAGCTGCCGGCCTCCAAAGCATGCATTGTCTCCAAAAGTGTTTGTGCGCCAAGCTCCATAAGCTTTTCATAAAGCTCATCTGCATTCATATCAGGTGTTATAGGCAATTCCCTCTGAATAAGAATATCTCCCGTATCCATGCCCTCATCCATATACATTGTTGTAATTCCTGTTACAGAGTCGCCATTTATGATAGCCCATTGAATAGGTGCCGCACCTCTGTATTTAGGCAGCAGTGATCCATGCACATTTATGCAGCCTAGCCTTGGAAGATCTAGTACAGCCTTGGTCAATATCCTTCCGTAGGCAGCCGTAACAATTAAATCCGGCTTAAGTGCACTGAGCTGCTCAAGAAAATCCGGTGTCCTTACCTTTACCGGCTGAAGAATTACATCAATGCCATAAGCTATTGCAGCTTCCTTCACAGGCGGAGCTTTAAGCTGGCTCTGTTTTCTGCCGAAAGGCTTGTCGGGCTGAGTTACTATTCCTACTACGTCATATCCGTTTTTAACAAGTATATCAAGACACGGCACTGCGAATTCAGGAGTGCCCATGAAAATTATCCTCATATATTATTCGTCAGTCTCCTCTTAAATCACATCTGCATATTTGTTTGTTAAAAATAAAGCTCCAGAATAAATATTACTGTGTGTGACCTTTCTGTTAATTATGCCGCTGTTAATGTATTTTCAGACAACTTACTTCAATTCATCCTTGTCAATAAAACGTACAACCTTATCCTTGAACAGTACACCATCGAGGTGGTCTATTTCATGACAGAGTGCAATTGCCAGAAGGCCTTCTCCATTAATAGTTATTTTTTCGCCTTTTTCATTAAGTGCTTCAACTACAACATTTGTCGGCCTGTTAACCTCTCCCCATATTCCGGGAACACTCAAGCATCCCTCTGCATTGCATTGCTGTCCTGACTGGCTCTTGATCACCGGGTTTATCAGCTGTAAAAGCCCCTCACCCACATCTATTACAACCACTCTTTTCAGCACGCCTACCTGCGGAGCCGCAAGACCAACTCCATCAGCCTTATATAAAGTATCCTTCATATCCTCGAGAAGAGTTAATACCTTGTCGTTAATCTCATCAACTTCTCTTGAGTGCTTCCTTAAAATTTCGTCCCCGTCTTTTCTAATATTTCTAATGGCCATATATTTTCTCCTTACCGGCATTTAATTTATATTTTAACATCTATCTGACTATTTCGTTCAACTATACCGTATACCACTAATTATACCAAATAGCGCTGTTCACTGCAATGACACGAAGTTTTTTACTGACTAAGCAAATAAATCGATGAACGTATTTTTGAACATCACATCATGCTTGACGGATTGATATCCATGGAAAGCTCTACATCACTTTTCCCCTTCTTCATTCTGAATTCAGCTTCTGCTATCGTTAGTATATCCGTTAATTTATCAATTGAATTACATTTAATAATGATCCTCCACCTATAACGATTTCTGAGCCTCGCCAGCGGCGCACGTACAGGTCCCGGCAGCAATCCGTTTTCTTGCTCATGAGCTATGCTTTGAACAATAGTATCATATGTGCTTTTTGCCGATTCATAAGCGAGCCGGTCATTTGGAGAGCTGATAAATAAGCAAGCTATATTTGTGAACGGGGGATAATTAAGCCTTTTCCTGATTTCAGTCTCTTGCCTGAAAAACGTGTCGTAATCATGGCTGCAGGCTGAAATTATGCTGTAATCATCAGTATTATAGGTCTGAATGATCACTCTTCCAGGCAGCTCGCCTCTTCCGGCCCTTCCTGCCACTTGGGTAAGTAACTGAAAGGTTCGCTCAGATGCCCTGAAATCATCAATACCCAGGAGGCTGTCTGCAGCCAAGGCTCCTACTAGTGTAACATTGGGGAAATCATGCCCTTTTACTATCATTTGTGTTCCTACAAGTATATTAATATTTTGATTTCTGAATTTATCGAGTATTTCCTCGTGAGAATGCTTGCCTGTGGTCGTATCCATATCCATTCTTATGACTGAAGCTCCGGGGAAATGCTTTTTTAATTCTTCCTCAACCTTCTGTGTCCCGGCTCCGAATTGCCGTATTGCACTGCTCCCGCACTTCGGGCAAACAGATGGCATTTTTACTGTGTAACCGCAGTAGTGGCAAATCAATCGATCTTCTTTTGCATGATATGTCATTGTAATATTGCAATGTCTGCATTTAAGCCTTATCCCGCAGCCTCTGCATAGAACGAAGGATGCATAGCCTCTTCTGTTGAGAAATAACATTGTTTGCTGTCCGGCATCTATATTTTTTTTGATCTCCTCAGAAAGTATACTGCTGAAAATCGACCTGTTTCCCTCTTCAAGCTCCCTTCTCATGTCAACGATCTCAGCTTTTGGCATTATAAGGGCATTGGCACGCTCCTTCATGGTTAGAAATCCCATTTCGCCATTTTTTGCTCTTTGATATGTATCGACCGATGGTGTTGCAGACCCATAAAGCAGCAGTGCTCCATTTACCTTGCACCTTTGAACTGCGATTTGTGCTGCACTGTATTTAGGAGTAGTTTCTGATTTGTAAGAGTTTTCGTGTTCTTCATCAATAATTATTACTCCTATATTCTCAAAGGGAGCAAATACAGCGGAACGCGCTCCAACTACGACCATCACGCTGCCATCCTTTATCAGCCTCCACTGGTCGTACCTCTCTCCCAGTGAAAGCCTGCTATGCTGTACCGCCACACGCTCACCGAAACGTCCTCTGAAGCGGTCCACCATCTGCGGTGTGAGCGAAATTTCGGGCACCAGAACAATAGCCTGTCTGCCCTGGTCAAGTACATGCTGTATAAGCTGCAGATAAACCTCCGTTTTGCCACTGCCTGTTACTCCATGAAGTAACAATTCACTAAAGTCTCTGCTGTCTGCAGACTCACATAACCTTTCAAGAACGTGGGACTGTTCGGCTGTGGGCTTAAGAGGCTTTGTGCCGGCCACATCACGATGTTTCATGGGATCCCTGTTGATTTCTATATCTCTATAGGATATATACCCCATTTTTCTGAGCGTATCAGGTACAGAGGCAGAAACGGAAGCAAATCTCATTAAATCTGATACAGCAATGTATTCGTTCTCCATAAGCATCTCAAGTACTCTTATCTGCTGGATCCGCTTTATCTGACCTTTTTCAATATCTTCTCTTACGCCTTCTGCATCTATTGCTAGCTCTGCAACTCTAACCTTCTTCTCCTTCACCGCACATGAGTATTGCTCTGTAACTTTAATTATTCCTGCTGCTTCCAGAGCTTTTAAATGACCTGTGAAACCGCTTTTTATACATGACTGTTCCCTAAGCTGAGAGTACTCAAGAACACTATCCTCTGTTTCCAGTAAATCAACGATCTTTTGCTTGCTGGAAGGAAGATCGGTAACATGATTAAGCAATCTTACTACCTTCAGGCTCTTTATACCGATTCCCGCAGGAAGCATGCATTTGATTGCAGCTGAAAACGTACAGAAGTACCTTTTTTTCATCCATCCGGCAAGTTCTATCTGCTCCTTTGTAAGGACTGGCTTTTTGTCAAGTACCTTTTTGATGCTCTTTAGGCATTTATACTCTGATATCTCTTTAAAACCGACAACATACCCTTCCTTAAAGGTATTGCCTCCACCGAAGGGGACGATTACCCTCATGCCCTCATAAAGCGTTTTACTCAAGCTTTCGGGCACGCAATAATCATATTCCCTGTCAAATTCGCGTGTTGTCCTGTCTATTACCACAACGGCAATCTTATCCATCTATTTTCCTCATATATAACACAGTCATTCCCGCTGAAGTAAGCATACGCACGCAGGGACGGTTCTTCTGTGTTCTTTCTGGCATTATCAACACCCCCGTCCTTGTGATATGCATGATATATGCTGCAAGACGAAAGTTGTTACACACTGTCCCCGTGATAAGTCTGCGTCCCTGTGACACGAGGCTGCATCGAAAATGCTAAATATAATCTTAATTATACATCATGAAGGCTGTGTTTTCTATGCACAGTATTCGTTACTCATTGCGAACCGTATCTGTATACTATTATTGAACAAAAATAGTCATGCCTATCATGTCTAACAAAAGTCTAGGGGCATCGAACACTCCTCGCATTTTTGCTATAGACCCTCGGTTAACGCCATTAAAAAAACGCAACCGATTTCTTAAGTCGATTGCGCTTTCCTAAATTATTCATTTGTTAGTTGAAACTGCCGTCCCATGTAGGCATATTAGATATGAACGCTCTGTCAACCGCAGGTACATAGTAAGCGCCATAGGTTTTAAGTCCGTTGTCTCTTTCCTCTTCCGGCAATTCAACATAGAAACGGTAATATGGCATATAGTATTCTTCTTGTTCCCCTGTCCTATAGACAAGCTCAGCTTTTTTGACATACTCCAATCCAGGCATTTTATATGGAACAGTAGTCAGGTAATTTCCATTCGATAGTAGTTGGCTTGCTTCCTTAGAGGTTATTATTGGATAGTCCCCTACTTTATCAGATAAAACAGGCCGATAAATTCTTATCAGAAACAGCTTTCCCTCATCGTCACAATAGAAAGCCACACGGTTAAAATTGTAATTGATTATTTGTTCGTTTATGCTGCCACCTGCATCAAAAAATTCAATCGAATATCTCTGTTGATTATAAATGTTGTAGTCGCCACCGTAAATGTTCACCTTTGGATTGTCAATACCAATTATGTCCTTGTATTTGGTTTTTAAATACTCAGCCACAGCAACCATTTCATCGTAAGCTGCATAATGCGTAAAGTTATATTCACTGGGGAGCGATACTGCAGGGTCTAAAGAGATTTTAGCTGTCATTGCCTGGTCAACTTCGATTTTCAATCCATCTGCTTTAACCATCAGCTTTGTCGGGTCAAAGTATCCATCGGATATAGTACCTCCTCCAATTTGCAGCTTGTCAATAATTTTTTGCTTTGTTTCCTCGTCCGGCACATCGTTACTACTAACCAGCCCATTCGTATCAAGCCCGAATCTGTTGGCAGCCTCCAATAAAAACTCCTGCATTTTATTAAAATCGGCTCTTGATGCAATATTATTTTTATTGTAGGTCAGTAGATTATGGAAGACTGGCAGCGCGGAGAGTTTTGAAGCCTCGCTCCAGGGATTTGCATTAACAAGCTCCGAAGCTTTATAAGCCATATATCCCTCAAATCCCATTGCTTCACCTGTATCTTCATTGATAGTAAGTAAGGGAAGTTTTGAAACGTCGTTTGCCGGTTCCTGTGGAAGGATTCTTATTCCTGCATACACCAGCAAAGCAAGACAAGCGGCGATGCTTGCCCACATCCACCAGCTTTTCCCACGCTTCCTTTTATTACGGCGTACCGCATCGGCTTCTTCTATGATATCATCATTCAACAAATTCAAAGCATCGCTAATATGTTCCTTTTTCATAAAACTCCTCCTTTTCCAGATAAGCTTTTAGTCCTTGTCGTGTGCGATATAACATACTTTTTACCTTCGATTCGCTCACATTATAATAAGCAGCGACATCTTTGATAGAGTCCATATAGTAATATCTTCCGACAAAGGTGTTGCGGGCTTCTGCAGACAGTGTATAAAGATAGGAGCTTATCATCCTGGCTAATAGGTTCAATTCCACGCTCTGTTCCGTTGTTGCTCTATCGGTAATACATTCATCCAGTTCCGAAAGTGATATGGTATATTCTGACGCTCTCCGCTTTTCTCTGTTTCGTGTCCGGAGTATGTCAATTGACAGCTGTCGTGTAATTCTCCCAAGGTAAGTTGCAAAGACGTTTGGCTTATGAGGTGGTATAGAATTCCATGCTTTTAAGTAGGTATCATTTACGCTTTCCTTACTATCACCTAAATTCGAAAGAACATTGTATGCAATTTTTAAGAGATATCGTCCATACTTCAGTTCCGTTTCCTGTATAGCGGTTTCATCCCGCTGCAAGTATAATTCAACAATCATATCATCCTGCATAGGCACTCCTCCTTTCTCATTTAATGTTATTTACCTTCACTATATATCCCGATAAAAATCTGATTTGGTTGCACTAAAAATGGTTTTTCCTTAAAAAAGTATAGCATACAAAAAAGTTGCTAGGCACCTGCCGTTGTATTAATAAAAAATTTTTTATGATACAATATAATGAGCATTCCGGTTCTGTGGATAGCAATGTACATCTATTGATGAAAATCGGAATTACATCCCGGCATTATAGAGATAATAGCATAAACATCAATCCTTAACTACTTCAAATCATGGGAATATTATATTGAGATATTACAGAGGTATAAATGAAGGTTTTAGGTATAGTTGCAGAATATAATCCTTTTCACAATGGACACAAGTACCATCTTGAAAAATGCCGATCTATTTCAGGCGCAGACTGCATAGTTGCTGTTATGAGCGGTAATTTTACACAACGTGGCGAACCAGCTATTGTAGATAAGTGGGCAAGGTGCGAAATGGCTCTTTTAAACGGAGTAGATCTTGTTATAGAGCTTCCCTGTATCTATGCTATGTCCAGTGCAGAATACTTTGCCTATGGAGCATTAAAGCTTCTGGATAGTATGGGGCATGTAGATATGCTCTGCTTTGGCAGTGAGTGTGGAAGTATCGACAAGCTGGATACTATAGCAGACATCTTATGTAATGAGCCTGACGAATATAAGGTACTTTTAAAAAAAGCACTATCTGAGGGGAGATCTTTCCCATCAGCACGTCATGACGCCATGAAGTGTTATCTAAAAATGAAAAGCTATAATGCTGCTTTTTCTGATGTGCTCAAAACTCCCAATAACATACTGGGAATAGAATACCTCAAAGCCTTGAAAAGGCTTGGCAGCAGCATTCAACCCTTAACCTTCGGCAGGATTGGAAATGATTATAATTCCACGGAAATGACAGGTGACATCAGCAGCGCTACTGCTATACGAAGGCTTATAGCAACTAATGGGCAACATGCTGCAATAGCTCAGCTTAAGTCTGCATTACCTGACGCATCTCTAGAAATACTCGAACGTGAATTTGAACTTGGTAAAGGTCCTGTATTTCCTTCTGATTACTCAATACTTCTTTTATCTATGCTAAGAAAAATGACCGCTGAAAAAATAGCTGAGCTTCCTTATATGGAAAAAGGGTTGGAAAATAGAATAAAGCTTGCTGCGGATACATCAGGAACCTATGAGGAGCTCCTGGAGAAAATAGGTACAAAAAGATATGCTGCCACAAGGATACAACGTTGTATGCTCAGCCTACTAACAGGTTTGACAAACGATGTATTTAAAAATTTTAACGACAACTTTGGTCCGTCATATATAAGAATCCTCGGTTTTAATGATATCGGCAGGCAGCTCTTATCACTTATTAAAAAAACTGCTTTACTTCCTATTGTAACAAAAACAGCTGACTTTAAGAATTCAAACATTCCAGAAGTAGCCTCAATGCTCAGCATCGAGGCTTCCTCAACAGATCAGTATGTACTCGCATTCAAAAACCCTTCGTTGCGAAAATCAGGTGCCGAATATACCCATGGAATTGTCCGGATATAACATTTCCATGCCACATTACCAACAATCCATTACATTAAGGTATTAAGAAGCGATTACGCAATTCAAGTATTAAAGTTCGAGTACTCTTTGTTCTCTTTCGCGGAAATAGCGAGCTGTATTCATAACAAGCTTATCCAGCATTTCCGGATTTGGCTTTCCGTTCATAGCCGGATACGGATTGGCACCCGGGCCCAATGGTTCAGGAGTTACGAAACAGCTGTCATTATTGTAATTTATTAAATATAAAGCCATAATAATAGTATCCAGATCCAAAAAGCCTTCACCCAATGCGCATCGGTTTGTATCGGCCATATGTAAATTTGTCAATTGATCGCCCGCATCCAGGATAGCTTGTCCTATATGGCTTTCACTCACAAGCATGTGATACACATCGCCATTAATATGCTGCACCCCCGGATTATCCACAGCCTTAATATATTGTTTGGCTTCGTCAAAAGTGTGAATAAAGCTGACTTCCGCTGCGCGAATCGGTTCGATTGCAGCACGCACTCCATACTCTACAAATAAATCGGCTACTGTCCTGAGTGATTCCACACTGCGCTCGAACTCAGATGTGTCATATGCATCCGGGCGACCCACAGCTCCCGGCACAACAAGGAGATATTGACCTCCCATTTCAGCGGTAAAAGCAATTTCTCTTTTCAGATAATCTATTGCTGCTTGTCTTTGTATACCTCTGTTACTGGACAGGTCATTGTCATGCGAGAACATACCACAGATACCCGAGACCTTGATTCCATAATGTTCAAGTATCTGCTTTGTCTCAGAGAGTTTATACCCGATATCAGCGCCATAATGGTTTCCATGCAGTTCTATGTAACGAATACCTGCCTTCTCTAGTCTTTTGCAGCTTTCAGAAAAATTCTCCAGGCCAAATCCCCAGTTTGACCATGATAGATTCATGGGTTTACAGAATTTCTCAGGACATTCCTTTTTAAGCTTTAGAAAAGCTTCTCGAATTTTCTCGTTCTTAATTTCAAAATTTTGCATTTTCATTTTAACTCCTCACTATCTGTGAATATTTTTTACTTCTCTTTCTTAATTAGTACAGCTGCTTGTCAATCAAACACATCAGTCTGGAATCATGTCCCTTAATAAGCTAACATGTTATAGATATTCCAATATAATTTTATGTAAACTGCGGACATATTTCAATGGTTTTTCTTGCAACTTATCTTATAAATTTTTCATAACAATCTTACATTAAACTTTATGCTGCTCATATTAGTAACTTATACCTGCAACTCCTTGTAATACTAGCTCCAATGTGATAAAATACACAAAAAACATACGAGGTAATAAGTTATGCCAAACAGTGTATATGATGTACTTGAAGAGAGGGGTTTCATTGCCCAGCTGACACACGAAAAGGAAATCAAAGAGCTTCTTGAAAACGAGAAGGTCACTTTTTATATAGGCTTTGACCCCACTGCTGACAGCCTCCATGTAGGTCATTTCCTTCAGATGATGGTTATGGCTCACATGCAAAGAGCAGGCCACAAACCAATAGCGCTTATTGGCGGTGGTACCGCTATGGTCGGAGATCCTTCGGGAAGAAGCGACATGCGCAAAATGATGACAAGGGAAACTATCCAGCATAATGCAGACTGCTTCAAAAAGCAGCTATCAAGATTCATTGATTTTTCAGAGGGTAAAGCATTAATGGTAGACAACTCAGAATGGCTTCTTAACCTCAATTATGTTGATTTCCTTAGAGACATCGGCGTTTACTTTTCTGTTAATAGAATGCTTACAGCAGAGTGCTTTAAATCAAGAATGGAAAAAGGCCTTACCTTTATAGAGTTTAACTACATGCTTATGCAAAGCTATGACTACCTTGTTCTTAACCAGAAGCATGGCTGCGTTATCGAACTTGGAGGCGATGACCAGTGGTCCAATATATTAGGCGGTATAGACCTTGTAAGGCGTGTTGAAGGTAAAGAGGCGTACGGTATGACCTTTACCCTGCTTACTACAAGCGAGGGCAAGAAAATGGGTAAAACCGAAAAGGGCGCTCTCTGGCTCGATCCTGAAAAGACCTCTCCATTTGATTTCTATCAATATTGGAGAAACATTGATGACGCAGATGTTGTTAAATGTCTCAAGCTTCTGACCTTCCTGCCTATGGACGAGATATTGAAGCTGGCAGAGCTTAAGGATGAAAAGATAAATGAAGCCAAGAAGGTTCTTGCATATGAGGTTACAAAGCTTGTTCACGGCGAAGAAGAAGCCTGCAAGGCAAGACAGCTGACAGAAGCTCTGTTCGGCGGCAAAGGCAGTACAGAAAACATGCCGACTACTGAAATTACTCTTGATGAAGTTAAGAATGGTTTGAACATCCTTGACCTGCTTGTGAAGACAGGACTCGTTCCATCAAAGGGCGAAGGGCGCAGACTTGTCCAACAGGGCGGCATCTATGCAGGGGAAGCCACAATACCTTCAATAGATTTCCAGTTAAGTGAGGAGCTTTTCAAAGATGGAGAGCTTATAATTAAGAAGGGCAAAAAGACTTACCACAAAATAATATTGAAATGATACGCCATTAAGTAAAAGCCTGCAGAGCCAAAAGCCTGCAGGCCTTATTTTAACCTTTTTTTACTTTGCTTGTTGTACTGTTGCTCTGTTAATCTGTTTTGTCAACACTATTAATCTATGCCGTCTTCTCCGTTAATCTGTTCTGTCTTCTCCGTTACTCTATGCCATCTTCTCCGTTACTCTATACCGTCTTCTCCGTTAATCTATGCTGCTGTGTTAATCTACTGTTTTATTAATCTGTTCTATAAATAAATGTCCTGTTAATCAACTGCACTGATCACTATTTCGCAAAACCGATATATATCTCTACTAATGTGCTTTGTTGATATGTTCTTATAAATCCATTCTATATTTCCATTATTATTGGAAGGATCATTGGTTTACGCTTTGTCTTCTCAAAAAGGTATTCACGAAGATCATCTTTAATAAGTCCCTTCTGGGCAGACCAGTCGTTCTTTCCTTTTCCTTCGCACTTTACCAAAGTCCTTTTAATAACCTCTCTGGCATTCTCCATTAAGTCTTCTGCCTCCCTGACATATACGAAACCTCTTGATATAATATCAGGTCCGGCAACTACCTGACCGGATTCTTTTTCTGTTGTTATTACAACCACAATAAGGCCGTCCTGCGATAAAAGCTTTCTATCCCTGAGAACTATGCTTCCTACATCACCTATTCCAAGACCATCCACAAGAACTCTACCCGAAGTAACGCTTCCGTTGATCTTCGCAGAATCCGATGTCAACTCCAAAACCTTGCCCGTTTCCATCATAAAAATGTTTTCCATAGGCATACCCATGCTGTGAGCCATGTTCGCATGCTGCTTAAGGTGTCTGTATTCACCATGAACAGGCATGAAGAATTTTGGCTTTACAAGATTGTGTACAAGCTTAAGTTCCTCCTGGCAGGCATGCCCTGATACATGAACATCGGCAAGAGATTCATAGATTACATCAGCACCCTTTTTAAAGAGCTCATTAATTACCTTGAATATTGATTTTTCATTTCCCGGTATTGGGGAAGCAGAAATAATGATTAAATCCCCGGGTAGAATTCCTACCTTCCTATGTTCAGACGCAGCTATCCTTGAAAGTGCCGACATAGGCTCACCCTGGCTGCCCGTTGTTATTATGGCTACCTTATTAGAAGGATATCTGCCGATCTGATCAATATCTACTAATGTCCCCTCGGGCACATTAAGATACCCCAGCTCAGTGGCGACATTGACAGCATTAACCATGCTTCTTCCCACGATAGCTACCTTTTTGTTAAATTTATAGGCGGCGTTAACTATCTGCTGTATCCTGTGAACATTTGATGCAAAGCTTGCAACAATTATTCTTCCCTTTGCATTTACGAAAATCTCGTCAAAGGTATCCCCTACTGTCCTCTCTGACATTGTAAATCCCGGGCGCTCCACATTGGTGCTGTCGCACATAAGAAGCAGCACACCCTTGTTGCCAAGCTCGGCAAGTCTGGCCAGATTCATAGGCTCGCCCTCTATTGGGGTATAGTCTATCTTGAAATCTGACGTATGCACAATTACTCCAACAGGAGTATGTAATGCCAGAGCAACTGCATCAGGAATGCTATGGTTCGTATGGATAAACTCCACCTTAAAGGCTCCAAGCACTACTGTTTCGCCCGGTTCTACATCATTAAGCTCGACCGCTGAGGTCATGTTATGCTCGTCAAGCTTTATTTTCAGCAGTCCGAGCGTAAGCCTTGTCCCATATACAGGAACATTGAGATCTTTGAGTATATAAGGCATCGCGCCTATATGGTCCTCGTGACCGTGAGTTAAAATGATCCCTCTTACTTTTTCCCTATTCTTTGTCAGGTAGGAAATATCAGGTATAACCAGATCGATTCCCAGCATATCGTCTTCCGGGAATGCTAATCCGCCATCAACAACAATAATATCATTGCCATATTCAAATGCCGTGATATTCTTTCCTATTTCCTGTAACCCGCCCAGTGGTATGATTTTAAGTTTTTTCTTACTTTTTGACACTATTAACCTCCAAAATTATTCTTTTTTTCATTTGCATTTATTTACAGCAGGTGTTCTACCTGCTTTAGTTCAATAGCTTTATGCCCATTTTTAGTAAAGCATTTTTATCCTGTTCATTTCGGCAGCCTTGCCATTATATTTATGTATCTGCGTAAAGTTCAGAAATAAGCACAACTTGTAAAAGCAAACATTTACTTCAACATTATAGCACTTCATAATAAATTTGCAAAATTATTATATAGCCTCCCTTGGTGCAAAACATCGTATACATGATATTTATCACCATTTTAGCTTATGTTAATACACTCCTTCTGCCTAATTTAATTTACCGGAGTTTACGTTATTATAAAAGGGTCGTATCACTTCACCAAAATTAGTAAATAAAGCATATTGACATGGTAATTTAGCACTAGTATAATATACTTACTCGTTTGTCGTAAACGACTCTCTTTTGTTAACCCGGATAAAATTAAAAATGAGATGATACAGAGTTCCAAATCGGGACTCTGTATTTCTTTCTGCAGACTTCTTTTATCATGCATCTCTTTCTTAAATCTCTCTTATGAAATTAATATCTGTGTTTCTTCAACGGCTTCCTTTTATGGGCTTACTTATGAGCCTACATATGAGTTTACTTATGAGCCTACTTATGAGTACTTATGGACTTACTTATATATCCTTTTGCGGGCTATATGAATGACTCGCTTACCCCTCCCTGCTCATTGATAAAATTACACTTATGCAAATATTCTTATATGTCATATATCCTCCAATAAGTCATATATATGTAAAAGCACAGGAGGAACATAATGAGTAATTTATTATCATTGCTATTAATATTGGTCACATTATACACATCTCAAAGTAGCATAGACGATCCGGCTTATATTCAAAAAGTAATGAATGATGTACAAACCATTGGAATTGCAGCAACAATTGAAACTATTGAAAATGAACTGGAGCAGGATGGTATAACAATATCAGATGATGGCACAGCTTTATACATTAATTCTCCATCAGTTGAGTCCAGCCAAACACCATCAGAGCCTGATGGTGTTTCAGGTACATCAGCAGATAAACCGGAAAATAAGCCTTTGAAGGACATCGACTACAAAAAGGAGCTTATTAATCTAGGCTATTACAAGGAAGATAGCAGTGATAAAGCGCTAAACCTTAGGAATGCTGTACTTAGGTTTCAAAGCGATTGTAATCTTACAGTTGACGGTATATGGGGTAAAAACAGCCAAAATGCCCTAGTGCTCCGTCTTAACTCAACGGATAAGCTTTGTAATGATGTGATACAAACTCCCCCTACCACCGGAAAATGGATCATTATAAACAAGACTAAAAGGATACTAACACTGTATGAAAATAAATCCATTATAAGAAAGTACCCTATTGCCATTGGTAATCCCTCATCTCTTACACCTGATGGTAAGTTCAAGATCGTAAGCAAAGTAGTTGACCCTGCCTGGGGCGGTGGAGGCTATGCCAAACCAGTCAAAGGAGGAATACCTCAGAATCCGCTTGGATACAGATGGCTAGGTCTATCATATAAAAGCGGCAGTGACCTTGGCATACATGGTAATAATAGTCCTTATTCAATAGGCAAAAATATATCTCATGGATGTATCCGAATGATTAATTCAGACGTGGAACAGCTTTTTAAAATAGTCCCATATTCAGCTCCGGTATGGATAGGTACATCTGATACTCTTAAGGAATGGGGTATTATACAAAACGAAATATCAGCCAATGATTCGCTAAAAGCAGATAGTAAATAAAGTAGACATGAAAATCAAGAATGACGGCATAGCTACTATACTGTACCGTCATCCTGCATAAATACTCTAAACTACGCCTTAACTAAAAAATAATAACTTTGGTCTCCATTGAGCATACGCACTTCAATGTTTTGTATTTCTTGCGCAGCAAGCTGACAAGCAAACTGATGATCACCCCAGTGTCTGGAATATTAATGATCCTTTGTTTTTGAGCCAGCTATATAAAAGTGTACACAGAAGGCAGATGAACACAATAAATACTCCTAAGAACAACTCTACAGATATTACCTCACCTAATACCACAAAGTATAAAACAGCCGGTATTGCTACAACTGCAGCACCTAAAAGCATAGAAATAAGAGTACTGGCACTTTGCTTAACCGGTACAGTCTCTGACATCCAGTCCAGCTTCGGGAATTTGAGGTTTATTGCCACACCTGCAAATGCACTAAAGGCCGTAACAGCTGCAGCGCATAAAAGCATAAACACACTCATCACAAATGAAAGCCTTAAAGCAGAAGCTACAATTATTCCTCCCACCAGCGTCGGCGGAAGACATATCACATTATGCAGCATAACCTTAGACATTAGTATATCTATCGGGGCAACTGGCAGCGATTGAGGTATCCATAGATTTTTGCCCTCTAGCGAGATAGATGGTGCTGATACCATGTTACTTGAAGCCAAAAAACACATAGCGAAAATTGATGCAGGAGCTATGAATCCAAATAATTCAGGTGCCTCAACCGGTAATTGGTCCACCACATCTCTCTTTATTAATAAAAACACGGCGCCTAGTATAACAAATATGTCCCCAATAGCTGAGTTAGTAATATAGACAGCACTTGATGAAAAACGCCTTAGTTCCTTTCTTAGCAGAGCTGTCTTAACACTGGCAACCTTAAGCGACTTTTCTGTATATTTAATTTTAGCAAAGCCCCGCTTCATTGTTGCAGTTCTAATGAAGTTTGCTGACAAAATAGCATAGACGGCGGCGAACGGAATAACAGCACATAATATGAATAGGAGCAGGTTCAGAAAATTCGCATCCGAAACTGCAGAACCTAACCAGTATACTGGTAAAAATGCACCGTTTATTGACTTCGCAATATCTACCCCATTGAAAATAAGGATTTGCATATATTCGTTGATCTTGGTGTAAAAAGAAAAATATGCTCCTATAAACGCAACTGAAAGTATGGTTACTATAATAGATTTATTTCGCACCCTCTGAGAGATCTTCGCCAAAATCCAGCCTATAAGGCAGCTTACCGTCAGTATTAAAAGCGGCAAGGCCAAAAATACCAGAACAAAACTTATTATTCCGCCTATTCCTATAGGAACATTAATACAGTATATTACAAAAGCCGGGCCTATTACAAAAAGCTCAAAAAACAGGTCCATTGCCAAAAGCATTATCATACGGCTGCCCAATATATACTTAGGCGGAATAGGCATAGCCAAAAGCATTTCATTATCCTTTGCTTCAAAAAGCTGCGTCTGTGCGGTAAATATGCTTCCTATAAACATAAGTCCCGCTGCCATTATTGCCGCCATTGCAAAATAAAGCCAGTCGATACCCACAGCATGATACGGGGCACAAATTTGTGAAAAGAACATAGCAAAAAGGAATAGAATGCTTCCCATAATATAAACAGCTAAAGCTGCGATACCTAATTTTAAAATAACAGAGCGTTCCTTCTTCCTTCGTGAACCCTTAACAAAATAACTGAACAATGCAAGAAGCCTGGTACGTAATAAAGCCTTAAGCATCTTTATCCTCCAATTCCAGGAATACCTCCTCGAGAGAATCATCTCCGCGGACTTCTTCCATATTTCCTGATTTTATAAGCTTACCGCTCTTAATTATGGCAATCTTATCACAAAGCTTTTCTGCAACATCGAGAACATGTGTAGAGAAGAAAATTGCTCCTCCCTTGTTGCAATGCTCATGCATTAATTCCTTCAGTAGGTATGACGCCTTTGGATCAAGGCCTACAAATGGCTCATCCATAATAATAAGCTTTGGGTCATGGATAAGGGCTGATATCAGGGCCAGCTTCTGCTTCATGCCATGGGAATATGCTGATACAGGTTGTGCCAGATCGCCTGTCAGTTCGAAAGTATCTGCGTATTTCTTTATTTTTTCTTCTCTTTCCTTTTGCGGAATCTTGAAAATATCTGCAATAAAATTGAGATACTTAATACCGGACATGAATTCATACAAATCAGGATTATCAGGTATAAATGCTATCTTCTTCTTGCACTCCAGAGGGTCTTTCTTTATTGATGATCCATCTATGTATATTTCACCCTCATCGAATTGAAGAATGCCGCAACAGGCCTTCAAAGTAGTGGTTTTCCCTGCCCCGTTATGACCTATAAAGCCATAGATCTCTCCAGGACTAATAACTAATGTCAGGTTGTCAACGGCTTTTTTGTCGCCATAAGTTTTAGTTAAATTTTCCATTCTTAGCATAACATATCCCCTCATTTTTTTTATAATCAGTGAGTTACAATAAAATGAACAATTTGATTTTTATTCAGCTAATTATAATACTATAATAGCAGAGTTACAACATTGTATATTATCTATTTCCATATACTTGTTACTAATCAAGACCAAGCCACATCAATAGCAAAAATGTCATCCTTTTACTAACAATACTTTTATTACTTTAATAAATTATATCCAAGATTATTGGAAAAATTTATTGCCTTTTTATATAGAGGAAAATCTATTCTTTCTTGTCGCTATATTGTCCATTGAGCATGAATGACCGCGACCAGCTTCCATTCACCTTCATAGTCCTCGAATACCAACCTGAGCGCACACCAGTCCATGCCCTCATATTTGGCCTCCAACTGAGAAAAATGGTATTCTACAAAGCTTGCATCAGGATACTCTTCTGTAAGATTTTCAATTGAGTTGCCTATTTGAACAATCTTATTTATATTAACATTCTCAGCTGCTGTATAATCAGTATTCCATACGAACTGGTCCCAATATTCCATATTTGTAAGCGACATATCAAAGCCGCTTCCATCATAATAACCCCATATATATTTTTTGTTATCATCAGCAAATCCTGCTATTTCGCCTGCAGTCATACCTCTGTCAATCTTCTTGTCCACTGAAGAATACGGGGTAAATCTTACACCTTTCTGTTCATGAATGTATTTCGACAGTTCATTAAAATCCTGCTTTTTCATCAGCTCTAAAACTTCATTTGATATTGCCATCAAGCTATCCTCATCAGGCTTCTGGTTGCTTTTATCACCTTTCTCATTTGATTGTTCTGCAGAATCACCCTTTATTGCTTCTCCTGGTTTTACTTCTGCCTTATCTTTTCCTCCTGTTTGTCCTGCCGTCTCCCCTGACTTTTCGCTAACTTGTCCCGGCTTATCACCTGATTGCTTTCCCGTTTGATCAGTAGACTTATCATCTGCTTCCCCAGTCTTTTCACCTGACTGCTCCTGTGATTTTTCGTCAGTCTCGCTACTATTATCAATTGTTAGCTCACTGCTGCTACCATTGTTAGCAGAATTATTTTTACCGTTATTTATATAACCACAGGCGGCTGTCATAATTAACATAATAACTGCGAAAACAATTACAAACATCTTTCTTAGAATATTTTTATTTCTCATATTACTACCTCCCCTGGTTATTTAACTTTTTTATTTAAACCGCTTTGTTATTCTATTGTACGCATCGAATAACATATTGTCTTTGACGAAATATCAAAATAATCGTTCCACAAAGCGATAATAATGTAATACAATGTTCAATTACATCTCCTACGATACTCTCCCGGCGTACTTCCTTCCGCATGGCTAAATAGTCTTATTAGGTGACTGGCATTTTCTATTCCTACCTCTGAGGCAATATTACCTATGGACAAATTTGTTGTTCTGAGCAGTTCCTTGGCATGTTCGATGCGCACATTTTTTAGAAAGTCATTTGGCGTAATCCCCATGTATTTTTTGAACATTTTTTGCAGATAGAATTTGTTGAGAAAAAACTCTTGTGCCAGTATATCAAGAGTAATATTCTTTGTATAATTTGCGAGTATATATTTCCTGAGCTCCTTTACATATTTAGGTATTTCATTTCGAACACATCTGCAAGCTGTTGCACATTCCGACATAATGCTTGCCAACAGAACAGAAGCCTTTATTTCTGTATTAACTTCAGGTGATTCATATAGGCGAATAAGCTCATATATATTGGCAGCAATTGAAGTGTCTCCCGATAAAGCTCCGACGTTCTTCCCCTTATTTGCCTTCATAAAGCTATCATAGTAATATTGGCAGCCTGGTCCATAAAATTGTGTCCAGATTGAATGCCACTTTCCTACCTCAGGGTAGGTATAGTAATGCTGTGGCTTCAGACAATCTATCCAAAAGAAATGTCCTACAGGAAGGTATTGTGTATTTCCATTATACTCTAGAACTCCTTCACCGCTAAGGGTATATATAATAAGATAGGAAGGAAGCCCATCCCTCCTGGTGTAGAAATTTCCATATGATATGAAATCTCCAAGTTCTTGTACATATGGGAGATGAGTTTTCACACTCTCTTTTACAGTCACTATTCTCCAGGTCGAGCTTGGGTCCATATCTATTCTGTAATCAATATGCATAATACCTCACTCCAGATGCTGCATTTACAAATCAATGCCAAGATAATGATATAACTCGCCAATAATGTTAATTGAAAAGTATTCGACTTCTTCTGTAATATAATATTATAGATAAATATGAAAAAACGCAATATTTCAATACTAGGTCAGTAGTATATAAATTCAACATCTAAAAGTGGTTTCACTAAAGGCAACGAGCAGCATAGCATAATATTTCAACTCTGGACGGGATGGTAAATAATAGCAAAGACCAATTTTGGGTGTTGTATAAAAACATATAACTAATATTGAGGTGAAAAATATGAGAACACGTGAATTGCTTGCTTTTGATCTAGGAGCTTCAAACGGACGTGCGGTATTAGGACGTTTTGACGGCAGCACACTCAAGCTCGAGGAGCTTCACCGCTTCGACAATGTACATACTTATAAACATGGATTGTATTATTGGGATGTGAAAAAACTCTTTTCAGAACTAAAAAACGGATTTATTTCAATGCGAAAGCAAACCGGTCACAGCCCCGATTGCTTCGGAATTGATACATGGGGCGTTGATTTTGGACTTCTTGACAGATCCGGCTCACTGCTTGGTAATCCCCGTTCATATAGAATAGCCACAGATACTGAGATGGAGAGTGCCTGGAAGCTTGTGCCCAAGAGAACAATGTTTGATAGGGCAGGTATAGCTGCAATGAATTTTAATACTGCTTACCAGCTGTACAGACGTCGGCTTGAGGATGATAAAGAACTTGATAAAGCCGATACAATGCTTCTTATGCCTGATCTTCTCGGTTATATGTTTACAGGGGATAAGCTTACTGAATACACAAATGCGACAACAACGAACCTACTTAATCCTTTCACTCATGACTGGGATATGCAGACTATAAATGAGCTCACCCTCCCTCCTCATATATTCACGCCAATTGATTTTGCAGGAAGTTTGCGCAGTACTATCAATCCCTGTATCGCAGAGGAAATGGGTATTGGATGTGTTCCCCTTGCTGCAGTTGGAACTCATGACACTGCTTCGGCAGTTGCTGCAATACCAGGTGGAGGAAGCTTTGCATTCTGCTCTTCGGGGACATGGTCACTTTTTGGTGTGGAAACACAAGCACCTGTTATTACAGACAGCATCTATTCAGCTAATTTCTCAAACGAGGGTACCGTTCAAGGTGGATTCTGTCCGCTTAACAATATAATGGGGTTATGGCTTATACAAGAGTGCAGGCGTGAATGGGGCCGGAAAGGAACCAGGCTTTCCTGGAATGAGATTGTTCAGCTTGCAGAAAAAGAGGTTCCATTCCGTTCTATAATTGACCCTGATTATCCTCCGTTCTTTAGTGCAGGTTGGATGCTTGAAAAAATCATTGAATACTGTAAAGCTACAAATCAGCCTCAGCCTGAAAGTATCGGGCAATTTGCACGGTGCATATATGAAAGCCTTGCACTTAAATACAGGTATACGTTTGATGTTCTGGAAGTTATTAAGGGAGAGCGTATAAATACGCTTAACATAGTTGGAGGAGGTATACAAAACTGCCTATTAAATCAGATGGTCGCAGACTCCATTGAACGACCTGTAATCACCGGTCCGATAGAGGGAGCCTGTGCAGGCAGTATACTTATGCAAGCAAAGGCGTTGGGTGAGATAGGTGATATATCTGAGGTAAGAGAGGTAGTAAAGCGATCATTTCCTCTGAAGCTATATGAACCACACACAACTGATCAATGGCATGATGCATTTTTACGCCTTAAAACCTATATGAAGCTAATGCGTGTTTGATTGAAATTAAGCATAGAAGATACTGCCTACAGAAGTTTGAATAAGTATACAGGAGTAGTTGAAACTCCTGAGGAAATCAGCTGTAGCAACATGATGCACGCGAGGCTTTGGTAATGGTACTACAGAGGACATAGAGCTTAAATATTAAAAGGAAAAAGTAAAATCCCAAATGCTGAAGCATTTGGGATTTTGGCTGCGGGAGAAGGATTTGAACCCTCACAGACTGATCCAGAGTCAGTTGTGCTACCATTACACAATCCCGCAATGTTTACGACTTGGTTATTATAGCACAGGCACAGTACATAATGCAATAGCTTTTGAATGAAAAATTTCTAAGAAATAATGAAAAAAGTCAAATCAGTGTAATGGTATAAAAAAGCTGGCAGTAATCTATATGCTAACTAGATTATCTGTCAGAAAAATATATCAATAATTTATTTTGCTAGAACCCCACCTCAACTATTGACACAGAACTATTAAAAATGCACCTTATGCATCGGATTTTTCTCCAACACTAAAGGTGCATCAAAATTTAATATGAACCTTGCCCACAGGTCATCTACTGAACATTAGCCAAACAATGCAAGCAGGATACCTGCAGCAACAGCTGAGCCAATAACACCGGCAACATTCGGGCCCATTGCGTGCATGAGCAGGAAGTTTTTCGGATTAGCCTTCTGTCCTTCAACCTGTGACACTCTCGCAGCCATAGGAACAGCAGAAACACCTGCAGAGCCTATTAATGGATTTATCTTGCCTCCGGAAATTACATACATTAATTTACCAATAAGCAATCCACCTATTGTGCTAAACATGAATGCAAATAGACCAAGTCCTATAATCATTAGAGTCTCCAGCTTTAGAAATCTTTCGGCTACAGCTGTAGCTCCGACAGTTACTCCAAGGAAGATAGTTACTATGTTGATCAAAGCGTTCTGCGCCGTATTTGAAAGTCTGTCGGCAACGCCTGATTCTTTAAACAGATTACCAAGCATCAGCATACCTATCAAAGGTGCTACCGAAGGCAGAAGAAGTACACAGAAAACGGTAACAGCTATTGGGAATATTATCTTTTCTGTTTTTGATACTTCTCTAAGCTGCACCATCTCAGTTTCTCTTTCCTTCTTTGTAGTGAGAAGCTTCATAAGCGGCGGCTGAATCATTGGTATCAACGCCATATATGAATATGCGGCTATAGCTATTGCAGGAAGAAGTTCAGGTGCCAGCTTCGTAGTAAGGAATATTGCTGTTGGTCCATCAGCACCGCCTATTATTGCAATAGATCCGGCTTCATTTGGATCAAATCCAAGTGCAATTGCAACTATAAACGCCATACTTATTCCAAACTGTGCACCTGCACCCATGAACAAGCTTGACGGTCTTGCTATCAACGGACCGAAATCCGTCATTGCACCTATTCCAAGGAAAATAAGTGATGGATATATGCCAAGCTTTACTCCCTTATATAAGTAATAGAGTAAACCACCATTCTGAGTATCAGTTGCTTCATCCATAAGTCCGGCAAGCGGAAGATTTGCAAGCAGCATTCCAAAAGCTATGGGAAGCAGTAGAAGTGGCTCAAATTTTTTTACAACCGCAAGATATATCAATACGAACGATACAAGAATCATTAGACCTTGCTGCCAGGTAATCGCTGCAAATCCCGAGTCGGAAAATATTGTTTCAATTGCGTCAATGAACACTATTTATCACCTCACTGAAGAACTGCAAGAAGGTCACCTGTATTAACTGATGCTCCCTTGCTTGTAGATATTTGTGCTACAGTACAATCCCTTGGAGCTACTATTTCATTCTCCATTTTCATTGCTTCCAGAATGAACATAACGCTGCCCTTCTTAATCGAGGAACCTGCATTGACTTTTATATCAAGAATAGTACCAGGCATTGGAGCCTTGACTGCTTCGCCTGCACCCACATTAACCGGCGCTGCCGCAGGTGCTGCTGCCGGTGCTGGTGCTGCCGCCGGTGCTGCTGCTACGGGAGCTTGTGTTACTGCAGCCGGTGCTGCAACAGTTTGTGTAGAAATAACAGCAGCTTTTCCCTTTTCTACTTCAACTTCATACTTCTTATTATTTATTGTTACCTCATAAATCATCAGAAAATCCTCCAACTCTATTTTATTAATCAATTGCTTTGATTGTTTTGAAACAAAGCTCGGAAAGCGGGATTTGGGTTTCATCGCTTACAATTGCCATAATAATTGCTGCCGTTTTTTCATCTACATTCAGTAGCTTTAAATCACCTGCTGATGCACTATCTGCCATAGCAACTGCTTGTGCTCCAGCTGCAGCAAATGCTGTCGGAGCTTGAGATTCAGCTTGCGCACCTTTTTTCCCATTAGTTTCCTTACCATTATATTTTACAAGTACTGCACTTAAAATTCTGACAAGTACATATAAAATGGCAAGCAGTATGAAAACAAGGGAAATGCAGAATAACGCAACTACTACACTATTAAATATTGACATGCCGCACCATCCTTTTACTTTTTAACGATTGAATAATTAACCCAGCGTACTTCTCTTTCTTCTCTTTCCTTGAAGAACTTTTCCGCAATTTGCGGGAATGCTATATATGAAAGAACGTCCTTGTCATTTCTTGCAATTCCCTTAAGCTGCTCTTTTGTTTTTTCAAAAGCCGGCTCTAATGTATCAGCGAATCTCTTCTCTATTGGCTTTTCATCGCCAAGTACCTTCTTAAGAAGATCTGGATCAATTTTCCCCGGTGCTCTGCCGTATTCGCCCTTTAAATAAGCCTTAACCTCTTTTGAAACATTCTTATACCTTTCGCCTGCAAGAACATTAGCAGCAGCTTGAACGCCAACCATCTGGCTCATAGGAGTTACAAGCGGAGGATAACCCATATCCTTCCTTACCTTTGGTGTCTCTTCAAGAACCTCTTCTAGCTTGTCCATTGCATTCTGCGCCTTAAGCTGTGCAATCAGGTTTGAGAGCATTCCACCGGGCACCTGATAGATAAGTGCATCAGTACTGGTTCCCATAACAAATGGATCCATAAGTCCTGATTTTACATATTTCTGTTTTAGCGGAGTAAAGAAGTCATTAATCTTCTTAAGAGCCTTTTCATTAAGACCTGTGGTATATCCCATCTGATTAAGTGCATAATTCATTGTTTCTGTAGACGGCTGGGATGTTCCGCCAGACATTGATGAAATAGCACAGTCAATACCGTCACAGCCAGCTTCTATTGCTTTTAACTGTGTTATTGGGCCAAGGCCTGTCGTTGCATGTGTGTGGAGGAAAACAGGAAGCTTTACTGTTTCTTTTATAGCCTTTATCAGGTCATATGCCTCCTGAGGGCCCATTATTCCTGCCATATCCTTAATGCATATAGAATTTACACCCATTTCCTCGAGCTGCTTAACCATCTTCGCATAGCTTTCAAGATTGTGAATAGGACTTGTTGTGTAGCTTATGCAGCCCTGAGCATGAGCTTTACGCTTCAAAGTCTCGTCAACTGCAACTTCGATGTTTCTAAAATCATTAAGTGCATCAAATATTCTAAAGATATCCATACCGCTTTCGACGGCTTGTGCAACAAATTTTCTCACCACATCATCGGGATAATGCTTATATCCCAGAATGTTCTGACCTCTGAGAAGCATCTGAAGCTTTGTGTTTTTCACCTTGGACTTGATCTTTTCAAGTCTCTCCCAAGGATCCTCACTCAGATACCTTAAGCATGAGTCAAAGGTTGCTCCTCCCCAACATTCAAGAGAATAGTAACCAGCTTTGTCCAAGGTCTCCAGTATATCCTCAAAGTCTGAAAAAGGCATTCTCGTAGCAATTAATGATTGATTTGCATCCCTTAGAACTGTTTCTGTAATATTTACCTTCAACTACATCATCTCCTTTTCATTATTTATAGGCTTTATTGTTATTTTTTTATCATGCTAATATATTTAAAAAAGACATAAAATAGAATTTAAATAGTCTGTCTTTTATATATATATTCTACAGTAAATAATTAAAATTTCCCAAATTCGCCCACTATAATATAGTATATATTTTTTTTGCGAAAAGTCAATAATATGTAGTGTTTTAAGCAAAATTTGTTAAAATGTTATAATTTAAAACGTACCTTAATTTCTCAATATGTATTAGCACTTTGCATTAAACACTATTTTGCTTATACTAACCCCAAATATAAATGCTTTAAACAAAATAAACAATATCAGACGTAAATCTAAATATAATAATAGTAAAAGAACAGTTAGGAGGTAATCCCATGAAAGCTTCAAAACTTCTGCTGTCCGGTTTGGACATAACCGAGGATGAATATAGCTTCAAAGCACAGTTCTTTCTCAGTTCTTCCGATAAAAGAATTAATGTTGACATATGTGATTTGGACTCAGAAATAAGTCTGGAAAAAATCAAGGCACTATTTGACCTTGAAGAATCACTTGAAGAACTTAAGAACAGCATAATGTCCATGATTATTGAAAAGGCCAATATCGGTTCAAAGATCAATGAAGGTGAAAGCTACAACGAAGCAATTGTTGACAGTGACATTGATAGTACAGCAAGATCAGCAGATATAGCATAATTCCAGAACAGGATGTACGGCACTGACTTGCCTTTCGCGCCTTCTTCAGCCTATAAGCGTACTTTGGGCAGAATTAGGCCTATGATGTTGTGTGTTTTGACTAGGTTAATATGTATATTTGCACCTAGAGATAATTATACACTGACTTGAATAAAATGCGGATTTCCAACCTAGAATAGCAGTATAACAAGCAGGTATTGTAAGGCCTTTAAGAATTGAACCTCACTATATTTTTAGTTTAGATTCCCGAGGCTTCGTGCCTCCGGGAATCTAAACTACATGGATATTTAATGAATTAACACCTATTGTGCTTTTAACTTACTATGGTTTCCATCTACTATGCTTTTGATTATTATGCATGTACTCTTTACTTATTACGCTTTTCCTTATTGTAACCCTTATCACCATAAGGTTGAAGCTTCTCCAGCCACTTCTTCTCAAGTATTTTTAACTCATCAGCCTTATTTGTAATGCCCTCCCTATTTTCGTCCAATTCTTCCAGCACCTCAAATGCAAATGATGCTTCACCATATTCGCTCCAATCCTTTTGCAGTTCATGGTTAACAAAGTTGCCCAATTCAAGCTGAAATTTTTTTCCATTCATGCTTTTTAAATCAGGTGCAGCTATTACAAAGATTTTGTTGTTCAGCTTATTTCTTATCTGGTAAACCCCAGCTTTCTTTTTCATCTGCTTATATTGCTCCAGCAGCTCATGCTTTCTATCCGCATCCATAGCCTTTTCCTTGTCCTCGCTCTTATTTTTATCCATTTTCTTATCCGCAGTACCATGCGCCAGGTTAGTTTTATCCATCTTTACCCAATACTGGCTCCCGTCACGCTTTCTCTCCATAAATCCATATTCGATCATATATCTTCTTAAAGTAGCAAAATCATCGTGTGCACTCTTCAGAACTTCATTTACTTCTTTTTCTGTGTATATTCTCTCGTTATTAAACCTCTTAACAAGTTGCCTCAAAACTACTATCCTGTTCTTTTCCTTCATGGTAAAGGTCTTAAGCGGACCATCGACTCCCTGTGGGAAATACATTTTGATAGTTTTGTCATTCTCTTCCTCAGTAATGTTGTACCTATCATCAACCATCGTTGCTGTTTCATGAGGAGGTATTAATGCCGGAGTCTTTTTTGCCTTATTTAGAATACTCATTAAAGTGAGAAAAACCTTTGCCTGCCGCTCCCTTTCCTTTAGAGCAAAACGGTGATTCCTTACTGTAGAACTGCTACCCATACCCGTTTCCTTCTGGATCTCAGCATCGCTTCTGCCTTCATAAAAAAGCTTGAGGATCCTGCTCTGATGTTCAGATAAGCCTGTTGTCTTCTTGTCTAATCCAAGCAAAAACTCAAATACAGATACATGCGTCTTCTGTATATGAATAGACATGTATTTTTCTGCTTCATATAAACAATCACCCTGCTTATAAATAACACCCTTCTCAGTCCTGAATCCGCAAAGCAGGCATTCAAAACAGTCTGATTCCTCAGTGTATCCCCTCTCCATATCGGCCATAGAAGCGCCTAAAAGTTTTTCTATATCATGCATGTGTATCACTCCCTTAATACTATATAGACAATTATTCATTTCGTTTGCTATTTCATAAACATATTATATCTATATCTAGTAATTGTCAAGTGTATATCCCTCCTGCATGCTATATTAAATTACTATTGAAAAAGAGAAATTCAAGCATGTAACAAATTACAAAGTGCATATACTATTAACTCCACATAATACATGGAAGGATACAACCGTCAGTTCCGAAAAATCAAAAAGCCCAAGACAATCTTCCCATCTTATGATAGCCTATTGAAATCTTTTATTTAGCTACTATGGATATAACAAAGAAATGAACCAGAAGGTGCCATGAATAGCCTCAAACCGTGCCTAAATTGAAGCTTTTTGAAGATCTACTTAAAATATGTGAATACGAACAGGCACGCCTTAGCATATATTCCTTTGCTACGGCCGTGTCTTTTCGTATATAAACTATTAATCATTATTCTAATAGCATAGCTATTGCATCATTCATCGAAATGCATTTTGCATACCTTTTCGGCCACATAAAATCATTATAATAGTGATAGCATGCCTCTTTTGTCATATATTCATTGTCAGTAGTAGAATTTGTATAATGGGGAACGATCATTTCCAATCCATGCTCAAAACCGCTTTTTATTGTGGCATCAATACAGAAGTTTGTTTGCAATCCAACTATAATGACTTGCCTTATATTCTTTTCTTCAAGATATGATAATAACCCTGTTGCTTTGTTAAATGCACTGTTAACTTTTTTATAAAATATAAGTTCATTGTCTTTAGGTTTAAACTCATCATAGATTTCAAAATCTTCATCTCCAACTGAGAATCCCGATCCCGGGCCATCATCATGTTGTACGAAGATTACTTCAACACCATTCTCTCGCGCTGTATCAATTAATTTCTTAATATTATTTTTTACCTTTTCAAATTCAAACAATCTTTCATTAGTGATGCCCTTTTGGGTATCCACTACCAATAAAACCATTTTTCCACTTCCTTCAACTTCAATTTTTCTCTAATTAGTCACCTAAAATCTGTATTTGCTTATTTCTCTTCCAAGAAAAGAGAAAAACACTAAATACCCAAGTGCAAATTGAACACCCGGGCATTTAATATTCTGGCATTCATATTGACCATTCTATATCTGTCTCTCACTTATCATAGCAGCAGTGACTTTATGTTATTCACATCCTGATCGTAATCATATGAGTATGCATCTCTACCCGGGATAATTTTCGCTGCCAGATTCTTTAGTACCTTTTTGGGTCCTAATTCTATAAGCATTTCCACTCCGCAGCTTTCAAGGTACTTCATACTCCTGATCCACTGAACAGGGCTTGTTATCTGCATAGTAAGATTCTCACGAATGCTATGTGCGCCATCATAAGGAAGAGCAGTTACATTCGAAATAACAGGGAATCTGGGATCATTGTAGCTGTATTTCATAAGCTCTTCTCCAAATTTATCTGCTGCCGGCTTCATTAACGGGCTGTGGAATGGTGCACTTACCTTCAGCGGAATAACCTTTGCTCCTCTTTCCTTCAACTTTTCTCCTGCGCCTTCAACAGCTGCTTTATTCCCTGAAATGACTATTTGATCAGGAGAATTGTAATTTGATATAACAACAATATTACCGTCCTCGGAGACTTTTTTGCATTCGTCCTCGATATCAACAGTATCAGCACCGGATATGGCCGACATACCTCCTATCCCCACAGGAACTGCCTCCTGCATGAATCTTCCTCTCTGACGTACAAGCTTTATAGCATTACTAAAATTAATTGCACCGGAGCATGTAAGTGCTGATAATTCACCAAGACTATGCCCTGCCATAAACAACGGTTCTACCCCGATTTCCTCCTGATATACTCTAAAAGCAGCTACACTTGCAGTCATAATGGCAGGCTGAGTATTCTCTGTCTTTGTCAGCTCCTCCATGTCTCCTTCAAAACAAAGGCCCCTTAGGTCAAAGCCTATTGCATCGTTTGCTTCCTCATATACCTCTTTTGCGCACTTGAAATTATCATTGAGCTTTTTGCCCATTCCTATATATTGTGAGCCCTGTCCCGGAAACAATAATGCTATCTTTTTCATTAAACCATCCTTTCAAATCACTAATGTTTTATAATTATTAGTGGTTTTAATACTTTTAAAACCTTTTAGTATTGCTTTTTACTAAGCAGGATTTACTACTCTATGTTTTTGCTTAACGATTTCTACTAAGTATATATTGATAATTGGTATCTGATTTTAATACCTGCTACCAATCATTAATATAATGATACCATAAATTTACTATTTGTAAATGGTGAATTTATTCAAATGACTTTTTTATTTTTTTGTGAACCGACTAGATGATAGCATTGAAAATCTATATATGTACCATTATAAGCATTCATTTGTCAGGCTTAATGTGCTTGACACTTGCTTTATATATTTAAATTGACAATATTACTCAGATGGTATATGTACTAGACACAAAGCAATCCCATATTCATAAGCAGACATATAATAACGAAAAGCGTAGCAACAGAGCCAACTGAAGTCCATACCACCAGTTGTCCGGCCAGCTGCCCATCGTTACCCATCTCCTTTGCCATAATCGCTGATGAAACAGCAGCCGGAGAGCCGAATAATGCTATCATAGCAGGATATTCATTTTCTCCAAAAGAAAATACTCCAATGCGAGAAAGAAGAATAGCCGCTCCAATACCTATAACTGGCGCTAAAATGATCCTCCATGCTGTACCCAGTACTATTTTATCAAACATACCTTTGATTGCACTAAACTCGAACTGTCCTCCCAAAACTATCAATGCCAGTGGTGAAGTAATCTTTCCTACACTTTCTATTGCACTGTACAGAAATGGTATATTATTCTTTATGGTAAACACCTTTCCACCATCTATGGCATCAGGAATAATCGTACGGACTGCCAAGACAGCAAGACCTGAGACAACGCCAATAATAAGCGGGTTCTTAACTATCTGTAGCAATATATCTTTCCAATTAATCTTTTTCCCATTACCCTTCAAAAAGACAGTTAGAGAGATTACAGCTAAAATATTGAACAAAGGAATTGAGACTGCCGATATTATTGCAGCAATTGCCTCTGCCCCATTACCCCCTAAGGATTGTGCAAGCGGTATTCCGATAATAGCGAAATTGCTTCTATAAGTAGACTGAATTATTACTCCCTTCTGTTTAGGGTCCTTGATAAATAAAGCAGCCGTTAGCAAACCCAATGAGAAGATAATAAAAATAATAACAACACAAAATATAACAATATCCCAGTTAAAATCACTCAAATTGGCAATGTTATAAACATTATTGAATAAAAGAATTGGCAATAATACTCTGAATACAAGCTTATTGGCCTTATCGAAAAAATCCTTGCTTAAAAAATTTATCCTTTTAAGCACATAGCCCAGAATAATCAATAGGATAATCGGTAAGATTGCATTGACAGCTGCTGCGAATATTTCAAACAAAATCTGTACCCTCCGCAAAGTAATATACACATTTTAACACTGTGAAACAATAATGAGAAGTGATTAATGTAAAATGTCTAAATTATTCAATGGGTGTTAGTTTTTCGCATTAGTTACTCGTATCTATCTCTGCCAATTAAAAGATACATGATCCTTCAGTTCAAAAAATCCATTTCGCTGATAAAAGCTGTATGCAGGTACGTTCCGCTCTGTTTGCAGAAAAATCATACATATCCCCATTTGCAGTATATATTCTTCTATTTTATCTAAAAAACATTTTCCCAAACCACGGCCTTGTTCCTTTATACAAAACTCATCAATATAATATTCTGTTCCTGAATACCAGTGCTTTATGTTTCCCATGGAAAGTCCAAGCATAATGTCATCCTCAAACAATCCAAAAGAAAGCGAATTCCTAATATTAAACTTAAAGTCTTATCCATCATTTCCATGATAGCCAAGCTTTCACTTTCGACCAATATTTCGCTGCACTACACGAAACGTCAAAGGTGCGACCATATTTGCTGTAGCAGACCTTGTAACTACCTTTTTACGCCTATAAATAAATTATCGCCTATAGGCTACTGCAATAATTGATTCTTGTTGAGACTGATTACAAGCTTCTGTTTTACCTGCGAAATACATCTATTTACGCAAATCTATGTAGTTACTCCAAACGCGCTTGCCTGCATGATCAACGCCTTCAATACGCACCCAGGTATCATCTGCTTTTGGTGTATATACTGCGGAAGTTAAGCTGCCACCCTCCGGAGCATTTTGAACGCGCTTAGCGTCATAAAAGTTGTCAGAAAAAAATATGATCCTGGCTAGCGGAGAGGTTTCAACTTTTATGTCACCATCGTTATCAATACGCAGATCAAGTAATTGCGGGCCCTGACTGGAATAGAAACGGTTGGCATATAATGCATCCAAAATATCCTCTCGTGTACATGCCTTTGCTTTAACCATTAACCAGCCACTGCATGCATCCAGTTTGTAAAAATGCGTATCATCCGCTGCAGTAATACGAGTAAGCCGACCGCCTGCAGCCATTGTATCCAGCAGAATGGAACTATCACCACGTCCCGAATAAAATTCTGATACTCCATTGAAAATTTCTATTGCATCATAATTATGCAAATTACTGATGTTGTCATTAGTCATTAACGACCAGGCAGGATGTGCAAGTGTGACAAAAGCACCTGCTTCATGCAGTGCATCTGCCATGGCCTGTGGTGCTTCAGTAGGGCTGATTTCAACGGGATGCAGCAGACCGGCACCGGTCAAATGATAGCATACACGCGGTGAAAGGCTGCAATAATTAAGCTCGACACCTGCAAGTATAAGCATACCATCCTCCATGCTCTCTTCACGGCAAATATGATGATCAGTTAAGCATAAAAAATTGTACCCATGTTCTTTATAAAGCCGTATACACTGCTGTGGTGTATATTGACCATCCGAAACAGTAGTATGGGTGTGAAGATTGCCCTTCAGCCATATTCCATCTCCTGCAAAAAATTCCTTCATTGTTTTCCTCCCATAATTCATGTGTTATGACCTATTCACAGTATATTATTTATACAAAAAAAAGCAAGTGCTGTAAACCTTTGTTTAGAATGTTAGTCCTCTTATTCGATTCGCTAAATGATTATAATTTTGAAGTATGCTCCAAGCCAGGCGCAATCAGCGATTAAGAGGGCCTAAAGGCTCTTTTTTTATTATTGGCGTTGACCGAAGGTCTACAGCAAAAGTCGCGGAGAGCTCGATACCCCCGAGACTTTTATTACTATAGATCAAGATAGCATTTGTTCATTTTAAAGCAGATAATTCATTTGAAAAAGGCTTCAGCGCACGGGGAAGTATGCCTGTTACGTAAGCAATCAATACGCCGTAGTTTGTGATATATACACCTTGTTCCCTTGATTTGCAAACTCTATAATACATTTCCCTATTGTTGAGCATACAGCCCCCGCAATGGATGATCAGACTGTATTTCTTAATGTCCTTTGGAAAATAGGCCCCCGATGTCCATTCATAATTAAGGCCTTCGCCAACTATTTTATTGATCCAGCGAGGTATTTTTACTGTTCCGATATCATCATCCTGCCTGTGATGCGTACAGCCTTCAACAATCAAAATGCTGTCTCCTTTTGATAGCGTTTCAATTCGTTTTACACCTCTGATCATTTCTGCGATATCTGCTTTCTGTCTGGCAAACAAAATAGAAAAGGAAGTGAGAGGAATATCCTCCGGAGTATCGGCAGCTACGCTTTTAAAAGCCTGCGAATCAGTAATTACAATAGCCGGAGGTGTTTTTAGGTTTTGAAGCGTTTGTTTTAGTTCAGTCTCTTTTGCTACATATGCCATCGCTCCTATATCCAGAATATCTCTTATTACCTGCTGCTGGGGAAGAATCAAACGGCCTTTGGGAGCTGCCGAATCGATCGGTGTCACCAGGATGGCAGTTTCACCCGGTTTGATCAATCCGTCAATAAGTGAAGGTTGAGTATACTCTATACCGGAATTTGCAATAATCTGTTTCTTGACATCCTCTATGCCTTTATTTTTAAGAGTGCTTACACATACAAATGGAAATCCGGAATTGCCTGCTATCGTGGGGTCATTACCATCACATTTGTTAAACACGACAATAAATGGGATTTTTCTACTTTTCAATTCTTCAATAAAATCCTTTTCAAACTGTGTTATCCCGTATTCATCAGTTACTAAGATAACAAAATTGCACTTTCTGAGAACCTCATATGATTTTTCTACCCGCTGCGTGCCAAGCTCTCCTACATCATCCAAGCCGGCAGTATCAACAAATGCCACAGGCCCTATAGGCAAAATCTCCATTGTCTTGTAAACAGGATCCGTTGTTGTTCCCGGAACATCTGATATCAAAGCTGTACTCTGTTTTGTAATTGCGTTGAGCAGCGAAGATTTGCCAACGTTTCGTCTGCCAAAAATGCCTATGGTAAATCTGTTAGCTACAGGTGTTGAATTCATGTTTTCCATTCGTATCTTCCTTTATTTTATCTATATGATCCCCTCGCGATAGTTCGGGAGTCATGTTTATTTTTTTAACCATTTTTAACAGGCTTAATAAGTTTTCTGATGCCTCCAAGCCGCTGGACAGTTTGTTGTCATACAGTCGGTAATTTTCTCGGTATTTTCTTGGTGTCAGGTTTGGCATTACTACATTTGCTCCGGCCAGAAACCCTTTTTCACGGCCCGAAGGGTCAACCGTATTCAGAGCCGTTGTAGCCGGTATCAGTGCCTTTGGCAGCATGATTCTGACCAGCGATAGCAAAATTATCGTTTTGTGAGCTGTCGGTTTACCATAATCCCCAAATTTCGTGTCCTTGTGGGGTATAAATGGACCAATTCCAATCATATGAGGCTGAAGTTCATTTAGGAATATCAAATCCTCCGCTAACGTGTCGTAGGTCTGATACGGCGAATCCACCATAAACCCGGCACCAATCTGATAACCGATTTCTTTGAGGTCATATAAGCATTGCTTGCGTTTTGCAAGGCTTAATTCAGACGGATGCAGCATCCCATAGTGCACCTCGTCCGCAGTTTCGTGCCTTAAAAGATAGCGATCGGCCCCAGCATCATAAAGCCTTTTATAAGACTTATAGCTTAATTCACCCACCGAAAGAGTTACAGCACAATCATGGAAGCGCGATTTTATTTTGTAAACAAGCGAACACAATCTGTTTTCTGTAAAATATGGATCCTCGCCGCTTTGCAGTACGAAGGTGCGAAACCCAAGGTCATATCCCTGACAACACGACTCTATTATTTCTTCCTCTGTCATCCGGTATCTCACTGCGTTTTGATTGCCGCATCTTATCCCGCAATAATAGCAATTATTAGCGCAATAGCTGCTGAATTCGATAAGGCCCCGGAAATACACTTTTGCACCGTAATATTGGTTCCTTAATTCACATGCATGCCGAGCAAGGTCGTTTAGTTCTTCGTTTGTGGCATCTTCACAGAAATATTTTATTTTTTCCGACAGCTGATTTTTATCAACAGTACGAAGGTTATATAATCCTTTAATCATATTATAAGCGCAGATCTCTTTCTCCCTTTTCCAGTCTTTGAAGTATTAGCAACACCTTATCATAAACAGGCTGGTCCTTTAAAAGCTCAATATGCTTTGCAATTACTGCCTCGCCTTTCTTCCTTGTTTCCTCAGAGGCGTAATCAAGCAGATATTCCTTAAAAGTGGAAATAGCGTTTGGTATACAGAAATTATGTACAAACTTGGATTTTGCGACCTTCATGAATTCTTCACCGGTTCTTCCTGCGCGGTAGCAGGCGGTACAAAATGATGGAATGTTACCCATATCGCAAATTTCCTGTACTACATCATCCAGGGATCGAGGATCGCAAATTGAAAACTGTTCTTTATCAGGCAGCTTATTTGCCTCCTTTGACTTTGCATAAGCACCTACACCGATACGCGTCCCTGCATCTATCTGGGATACGCCCAGCGGTATGACCTCCTTGCGGACCTTTACGGATTCTCTTGCCGTACAGATCAAGCCTGTATATGGCACAGATAATCTCAGTATAGCAATCAGCTTTTTAAAATCGCTGTCACTTACTGCATACTTTGGATTTACTGAAAATGGTGTTCCTGTAGCAGGGGTTATACGAGGGAAGGATATTGTATGAGGCCCTACTCCATTAAAGGTCTTCTCAAGATGAATAGTATGATATAAAAGTCCCATAACTTCAAATCGCCAGTCATAAAGCCCAAACAATACACCCATTCCGCAGTCATCCACGCCTGCCTGCAGCGCCCTATCCATTGCATATAGACGCCAGCGATAATGCCCTTTTATTGTTCCTGCCGGATGCACTTTTTTATATGTTTCGTGATGATAGGTTTCCTGGAATACCTGAAATGTACCAATCCCAACGCTTTTAAGCTTTTTCAGCTCATCAACCTTGAGCGGTGCACAGTTTATATTGGCGCGCCGGATTTCTCCGTGTTCTGTTTTCACACTGTAAACCTTTTTAACAGTTTCGCACATAAAAGCTACTTCAGTAGCAGGTGATTCGCCATAAACAAGCACGGTGCGTTTCTGTCCTTCTCCAATCATTATTTTCACTTCGTCCTCAATTTCATCCATCGTAAGCGTTTTACGGTGCATAGCTGCGTTGCTGCTCCGAAAGCCGCAGTATTTACAGTTATTCGCACATTCATCGCTTATATAAAGAGGAGCAAAGAAAACAATCCTATCGCCATATACCTCCTGCTTTAATTTATATGCCAGCTCATACATTTCCTTTATCGTTTCTTCATCGTTGTTCTGAATCAAAATTGCAGTTTCATCAGGCTCCAGTCTTATGCAATCAGCAGCCTTTTTCAAAACTCGCCTGACTTCCTCTTTGGACGGATTTTCGTGTCTGTTCAATTGCTCCCATATTTTATCATCATCGATAAAATCACATTCCAGCTTATCTAACTCTTCAAATTCATTACGATACTTCTCCAGAAAATTCATTATGTAACTACCCTTCCATTAATTATTTTTTGTAGCCTTTGTAATCATTGATTTTACCAATATACCTTTTATTCTGCCAAGCTTTCCTGTCAGTGCACTGATCTCATCATTTGTTCCGTCCAGTATCAGGGATATAACTGATACGCCTCGTTCCCTATAAGGCAGCCCCATTCTTCCTACAATAAGCTCTGCGTATTCATGCAAAGTTTCGTTGACCTGACCAACGCTTGATAGCTCCTCAATAACAATACCTACTATACCAATTCTTTTATCCATACCTTCCCCTCCTGAAAATAAAAGTCAATAAAAAACTCCTCTTCCAAAACGGAAAAGGAGTGTAATAATGCAAATTAACATAAATATGCTTATTAGCCTACTTTCCGCTCAGAATCAGCTTTACGGTCAGAAAATTCATTCAGCCCTGTATTCCCAAGTAAATATATCACTAGCAAATACATTGCACTACAATATTATAGTAAGACAATACTATTAATAAATCAACCCTTCTTTACAAGTTTTACAATATGTTATCTTGTCCATGACGCCAGCAATTTCTCCTGCAGAACTTTCCCTTACAGCTTTGCTCACATACCACTTTTGATGATCCACAGTCCGGACAGGTATATTCGCCGTTCTTTATTGTTCCAAGATTTTCATAGCCTTCCATCCATTCCTTACCGCAGTTCGTACACTTTACCGGGCATATATTGCGCGTATAATTACCGCCGTCTATATATATCACTTTGCCGTTTACAAGGCAATCAGCAATTTTTTCACGTGCAGACAGCAAAATACGCTGAAAGGTAGGGCGAGAGACCTCCATTCTGTCTGCGCACTCTTCCTGCTCATAGCCCTCTAAGTCCTTCAATCTTATGGCTTCCAGTTCTTCAACCAACAATGTATTTTTTGGAATTTCGTTTATATCTTTTTCAGAAGGAACAAAGTAAGGTATAGTAGGTATGTTTTCAATTTTCCGCCATTTGATCGGTCTTGCCATTTATCTCATCTCCGTCCCTTCTAGTTTCCTTAAAAACATATTAGCATTTAGATTATGTTTTGAACTCGGCTTTTCTAAAGGAACAACCCCTTCTAGTCACAAGCAACCTAAGCTCTATTAGCATAGCACAATTATGGGCATACATCAATTAATCTAATTTGTGTAACTGACAAATAACTTATATAAGAGGCAAGTTGGAGCATTTAAGTAAATAAGCTACTACAGGAGTTAAATGCAAAAAAACAAGCTGCAGCCTGCCTTTTCACTTTACAGAAAGCGAGTGATGACGAAGCCAACTCAGATAATAAAATATCCCTGATTGTTGTGACATCAGGGATGAATATGTAAAAGTCCGAATTATTTTATTTGCCATAAAACATAAGCACAGTATTCTTTATTGAAGGTCCATAAACATTTTCATGATTATATTTATCAATTATTTTATAAGTAAGATTTAATCCGTCATATTTTCGCTTTTTCAGCAAATCAGTAAAATCAGTAATTGGTCTAATAAAGTAGGGATGCTCTAAACCGCCTACTGTAACATATACATTGCAGTCAAGCTGTTTGTTTCTGGAATGATATGCTTCTTCAAATGAAGCAATATTTTCATTTCCTGTTGATGCCTGAAAAGACGGACTTCCTATAAAGTAATTCTTAAATGTATTCTTCCCGATAGTATCGCTGTTAAATAGCGCATAAAAAGCCCAGTATCCACCATACGAATGACCCGCAAGTGTCATGTCTTCGCTGTCAACAGGATACTTCTGTGATAGATATGGAATCAGATTATCAATAATAAAATGCAAATAGCTTTCAGGGTCTTTAAGAAATTCACGTTCTCTGATTTTTAAGTAATCATATCCATTTGGATAACCAATGCTTACTGTAATTACCGGATTGATTTCTCCTTGCTTCATCAGCTTTCTCAGTTCCAGATGATCGTTCAATCTCCATATGCCGTCCGTCATAACTATCATAGGATATTTTTTTGAGCTGTCATAATTAGGTGGTAATAACAAGTGAATAACAAAAGTATCATCAATTTCTTTGTCATAGATGGATATTTCGTTTATGTAGTCAGCACATTCGGGGTCTTGTGCTACAACTCCTTTGTAGAATTCATGCTCAGGTGAAAGCTTACCTACAATAATGCTATCCTTTTCAACAGGTAGCATTTCAGACGCATACTCTTTTTTCTCCGGTTCTGCAACAACTGATGTAGTTGAAGCTTCAGGTTGCGTTGTTTCTGTTGTTTCTGTTGTTTCTGTTGATTCTGTTGTTGTTTTACTAGTCTTAGTAATACTTGTAATATCATTGGATTTATCAATACCGCATGATGCCATAGTAAATGATAATGCAAACAAGGTTAAAACTCTAAATAATTTTTTCATTAAATCATCTCCATAAACAAATTAACGCAGTTACTAATAAGATCATCATTATGGCACAGCTACGCATAGCTGCTAAGGTGTTTTCACAATTAATTTAATATATATGTATTTAAATGTTATTGGGAATTAGGATAGCTGCGGGGTTACTATACTCTCCTTTTCTCGTTAAAACATAGCATTGTAAGCCATCATTTATTTCTATAGAATTTTAGGATCGTAAAATATTCTCGCTCATCTACTAACTTTTGTTTATTATTGCATATTTGGATTTTTATTTCAACACTTAGATTAATAAGTTGCTCTTCATAAAATATAAGTGTTTTCACCCTTCCGGATAAAAACAAAACCCGCCCTGTTTAATGCAGATAATTTGCACACACAGAGCGGGTTGGTGATTATTTTAGTGTAAAAGGCTATAGCCTATTTCTCTTTTATAGCTGCTTGTGCTGCAGCAAGTCTTGCTATCGGAACACGGAATGGTGAGCATGATACATAGTTCAGACCTATTCTGTGGCAGAACTCTACAGATGATGGATCTCCACCGTGCTCTCCGCATATTCCAAGCTTGATATCCGGTCTTGTCTTTCTTCCAAGCTCAGTGGCCAGCTTAATAAGTCTGCCAACGCCTTCCTGGTCAAGCTTTGCTGTAGGATCTGACTCAAATATCTTAGCCTGATAATAATCTTCAAGTATTCTTCCTGCATCATCACGGCTCAGACCGTATGTCATCTGAGTAAGGTCATTTGTTCCGAAGGAGAAGAACTCAGCTTCCTTAGCGATCTCATCAGCCATAAGGGCAGCCCTTGGGATCTCGATCATAGTTCCGACCTTGTAATCAAGCTTAACACCGGCTTCACTTATTACAGCATCAGCTGTCTTTACAACTATATCCTTAACATACTTAAGTTCTTTAACTTCGCAAACAAGCGGTATCATTATTTCAGGAACAACGCTCATTCCGTCCTTATTTACATTAATGGCAGCCTCAATAATTGCTCTTGTCTGCATTGCAGCAATTTCAGGGTATGATACTGCAAGACGGCAGCCTCTGTGTCCCATCATTGGATTCAATTCATGGAGGTTCTTTATAAGAGCCTTAAGGTCTTCAACTTTAATATTCAGTTCCTTAGCAAGCTCCAAAATATCGTTTTCTTCCTGTGGAAGGAATTCATGAAGCGGAGGATCCAGCAGTCTTATTGTAACGGGATATCCCTTCATTTCTTTAAATAAGCCCTCAAAATCACCTCTCTGCATAGGAAGTATCTTTGCGAGTGCTTTTTCTCTCTGTTCCTTGCAGGTTGAAACTATCATCTGTCTGAATGCAAATATTCTGTCCGGTTCGAAGAACATGTGCTCTGTACGGCAAAGCCCTATACCCTCTGCTCCAAACTTCACTGCCTGCCTTGCATCTCTTGGTGTATCTGCATTGGTTCTGACCTTGAGTTTTCTCACTTCATCAGCCCAAGCCATCAATTTAGCGAAGTCTCCGGTCATTTCCGGTTCAACAGTTGGAAGCTGCTCTCCGTATACATTACCAGTAGAGCCGTCAAGAGATATCCAGTCGCCTTCAACATATTTCTTACCATTCTTATCGACGAAGTATTTCTGATCCTCATGTATGCTGACTTCACTGCAGCCTGCAACACAGCAGGTGCCCATACCACGAGCTACAACTGCAGCATGAGAGGTCATTCCTCCGCGGCCTGTAAGTATGCCCTGTGAAACATGCATTCCCTCAATATCCTCAGGTGATGTTTCAAGTCTGACAAGAACGATTTTCTTTTCACCATTTTCAAAAGCCTCAACCGCATCCTCAGCCTTGAAATAAACTTTACCTGTAGCTGCTCCCGGTGAAGCAGGCAGTCCTTTAGCTATAACAGTTGCAGCTTTAAGAGCCTTCTGATCAAAGTTAGGGTGAAGTAATGAATCAAGCTGTTTTGGTTCAACCTTCATAACAGCCTCTTCCTTTGTTAACATTCCTTCATCAACAAGGTCAACTGCAATCTTCAGAGCTGCAGCAGCAGTCCTCTTGCCATTCCTTGTCTGAAGCATGAACAGTTTACCCTTTTCAATTGTAAACTCCATATCCTGCATGTCTCTATAATGATTCTCAAGCGTTTGTGCTATATTTGTAAACTGTTCGTACGCCTGTGGGTTAATTTCATTCATATGGTCAATTGTCTTAGGAGTTCTGATACCTGCAACAACGTCCTCACCCTGAGCATTCATAAGGAATTCTCCATACAGCTTCTTCTCGCCTGTGGAAGGATTTCTAGTAAATGCGACGCCTGTCCCGGAATCATTACCCATGTTGCCGTAGACCATTTCCTGTACGTTAACAGCTGTACCCCAATCGCCCGGTATATCGTTGAGCCTTCTGTAAACAATAGCACGCGGGTTGTCCCATGAACGGAAAACAGCCTTCACAGCTTCCATCAATTGGTTCTTAGGTTCCTGAGGGAATTCTGTACCTTTTTCTTGTTTGTAGAGCACTTTATATCTTTTAACAACTTCCTTCAGATTTTCTGCTGTGAGATCTGTGTCAACCTTCGCGTTATTCTCTTCCTTAACCTCATCGAGAATCTTCTCAAACTTCGGCTTTTCGATTTCCATAACAACATCGCTGAACATCTGGATGAATCTTCTGTAGCTGTCATAAGCAAATCTCTCATTGTTAGTAAGCTTAGCAAGCCCTTCAACAACTATATCATTAAGTCCGAGGTTTAATATGGTGTCCATCATACCCGGCATTGATGCTCTTGCTCCTGAACGAACAGATACAAGGAAAGGATTCTCAGGATCACCAAACTTCTTGCCAACGATTTCCTCTGTCTTAGCTAAAGCTTCATAAATCTGATCCTCAATTTCCTTACTAATAATCTTTCCGTCTTTATAATATTGTGTACATGCCTCAGTAGTAACAGTAAATCCTCTTGGTACTGGAAGCCCCAGGCTTGTCATTTCAGCTAGATTTGCTCCCTTGCCGCCCAACAGATTTCTCATTGAGGCATTACCCTCTTTAAATAAATAAACAAACTTGCCCATATATTACCTCCGTTTTTATATATTCAGTTCCCTTACTTTACAGTAAATTAGGAAACATTTGCCTTGACAACGTATAACATTATAGCACACATAAATGATTTTTCATAATAATTTTGTAATTAATTATGTATTTTGTATCCCATTTTTAAAATTCCATATACATATTTTCAAATAGTACAGGCTGTACCTTTCACCAGTTTCATCACTTAATACATTTTTGTTTTTATTACTACTTTTGTTTATAAACTGTCATACCACTGCTATATCTTTTTTCGCCATTTTTAAATGCCCATAATGCCTCTACTCCATCAATTTTTTCTACAAGATCCAAGCCCTGTTCAAATGGCATGTTGAATACCGCTGTAGAAAGAGCGTCGGCAATGCCTGAATCCCATGCAATTATAGTAACAGCCGTAAAATACTCCGACGGGAATAAAGTCTCCGGATTAATGATGTGATTGTAGTTTTTCCCGCCAACAGTGTAATATCTTACATAATCTCCACTTGTTACCATAGACATATCGTTTAGCTCAAGAACCTCCAGATAGTCATTTTGCTCTTTGTATGGGTTTTTTATACCAACGTTCCATTTGTCCTCACTACCTTTTTTACCGCCTATTGCCCGAATATTTCCACCGGCATTTATAAGCCCCGAAGTGTAACCATTATTTTTTGCAATAATGCTGACCTGCTCAACCGCATAACCCTTTCCTACAGCACCTGCATCAATGCTCATCAGAGGATCCTCAATAAAAACGGTTGATGCTTCTTCATCAACGATGATTTTATTTATATCCGTATGCTCGGAAGCAGCCTTGAGCATATCCAACGGTGGAAGCTTAGCGCTATCCGGGTCTTTGATCCCGGCACTTCTATAATCATGCCAGATTTTAAGCACTGCACCGTATGCAATGTTCATCTTTCCATCAGTTTTTTTATACCATTGTCTACCAAAGTTTATAAGATCAATGATTCTTTTATCTACCTTTACAGGTGCTATTCCTGCATTATCATTGATCGTTTTCAGATTGTTAATACCGTCATAAAGGTTATAAATATCGAAGAGCTGGTGGTATTGCTCAAGATTATCATAAATCAAATCTGAAAAAGCTCTAAATTCATTCTCGCTATTCATATATGCTACAATTCTGGTCTGTGTATCAAACAATAAAGAAAACTCTGTTTCATACCTTTCGGTCTTATTTATGGAACATGAAGATGAGCAAATCAACATGGCTATAACTAATACATATACTGCAATTTTTCTAAACATGATCCTCTCCTCGTTGATTTGCAGAAAGAGCTTTGCTTAATGCCGGTAAAACCGCTTTGAGCAGCACTGCAGTTATAACGCCTGCTGCAGCTCCAGACACAAGCAGCACCGGTAGATATGCCCACAGGTACATGCCCGAATAGATTATTGTAATTACTATAAGCTGTCCGATATTATGCGCAATGGCACCGAATATGCTTAAAATAAGGTATGTAACTTTATCTTTAAATAAAATCATCAAAAAGAGCATTACCGTCAGCGACAAAATACCGCCTGAAAAGCTAAGTGCTGCAGCAATCAACCCTCTTGTAATCAGAACAAAAGCAGACTTAAGCACAGCTAAGGTGTAAGCCTGGCTCCTTTTGAGGAAAAACAAGGCATACATGACCGCAATATTTGAAAGACCGAATTTAACTCCTGGTACCGGAATTGGAAGCGGAGGAAAAAAATCCTCTACCACAGACAGCACCAATGCAATGGCAAAGAGCATGCCGGTCAGGACTAATCTTCTTGTATCAATATTACTCTTTTTTTTACTCAGTTCCTCCATAACAAAACCCTTATTTCTATTTAGTAAGCTTTTATACAGATTCTATATACCTTAGGCAATCTTTTAACAACACAAATCAATTTTCGCATCAATCTTCATGTCGACTCATTATAGCGCAGGTCTATTTCACCAATCTCTATGCAGATTTTTTATACCTTATTACTTTACATAAACCGATTACAGCTTTCCAAATTTGTCCGCTACAGCGTTGCATGGATTTAACCTTCGCTCTCAGTTTTTATCCCTCAATATCAACATCCTTGCCTCCCCATCCGTCTACCGGTACTATCTTCACAACTATTCCATTGGGCAGGCACGCAGCACTCTGACCTGCTAAATGCAGCTTGCCCGCATGGATACATACCTTGTCCGGACAGTCAGACTTGACAAAGCTAATATTACCATTCTTATCAATATAAAAAACAACATTCTCGTTTTGCGATATGCTGAATGTCCCTTCTTCAGCTGATGACAGATCAACGGACTTAATCAATTCAGAATAGTAATAGATTTCAGCCTTGACCTCTCTGCCTGTATTTAGACCTCTGTAAATAGCCCAGGAAGCTGCACTTACAACAATTATAGCAAGTATTACTATTATATCTGTCCTCTTAAAAAACTTCATAGCCACTCCGAATCAACATTTTACTTGTTCCATTCCACTTACAGATTATTATTATAACACTTTAATTCGAAGAAAATTTTTATTTAGATCAATTATCTTTTTTTCTATTTTCAAAATAGACGAATCGGTCAATTGCATCGAGAATATCCTTAAATTCATCCCGTGGAGCAAGCTCAATATATTTTTGCAGAAGTTCCCTTTCGTCATCACGATGAGCTCCATAGAAAATATCAAAAAGATTGTGTCCTCGCATATAAATCTTGAATTCTTCAATATGTTCACGTATATCATCAGGCCCATTTATACTAATGCCCGTGGCCTGAGTAAAATACTTGCCGCTGACGATACGATGAAGATATTCCGCCCATTTGTCGTAAAGTATCTCATAAAATTGTTCTTCACTTTCTAAAAGCCCTAAGGAAACCATTATTGCAGGGTTAAGAAAGTAATTCTCGAAGGAATAATATTTAAGTATCAGGACGTTTTCTCTTTTTATCCTTGGAAGCTTGTCTACATCCTGATTATTCCTTTCCTCATAATAGCGGCACAGGCTTCCTGCCAGTTCCTCCGGGTCCTTCCCGTCGCCATCCCTTATCATGAGGAAATGATCCTTCAGATAAACCTGATTGATGTATTTTAAATTCGCATATGTTTTTATATTGGTACAGCTATTAGTTGTTATTATCGCCACACGGAATGGCTTTCCTTCTTCGTCATAAACCTCTGAATAATAACGGTTAAGCAGTAGCGGCAAACGGCTTTTGTCCTGTCTTCCCTCCACAATAAAAACAAAATCCACGTTCATAAGATCATTGGCGGTATACCCGAGATCGCTAAGGATACTGTCGATATCCGTATTTTTCTTAACTACCGTATAGCTTTCTTTATCTAGAGCGATCTGCCGTATCTGCTTTGAAGTAAAGTTAAAGAGCATTGAAGGAGCATGTGTTGAGAAGAAAACCTGATTCTTTTTTGATAGGCGGTATAAGATTTCGGCTGCTACCTTCTGCATTTGAGGGTGTAGGTAGAGCTCCGGGTCCTCCATTAAAATTATACACGGAATCACATCAGTATCATATACATACGCTTCCAGAAGCGACAAAATATAAATGCATCGCATGCCCATGCTCATTCTGTCAAGGCTGGTAATGCTGTCACGTTCGCTGTTATATAGCTCCCCATTCAGCCGGCATATCTCATCCGGATGAAAATTCATTGAGTAAAGGATATCCTGTCCCTTCCCACCATTTTTCTGAAAGTTTTGGTTCACGCTCTGAAGAAAGCTGTCCAGTTTCTGATGATGCAGCTTATATTCAAAGAGCCTTGCAGCTTCAAAAACATTCAGTTCATCTGCCGATTTTTTTATGATGACCCCCATGCACCTGAAGCAGCGGTTACAGCTTCGCCCTACATCAAATATACATTTATCATTACGCAGGCGGTTCATCCATTTGTCGTCCTGTTTGAACGCTATGTCGTCCTGTATCTGCCTGAAATTTCTCTGATTGTCTATATGATAAATAACCGGAAGAGCCTGCTTTATATATGGATTGTGCTTTTTATGACCGTCACAGTACCGTATTCTGCCATCCTTGTTGGCGATCATATCAAATTCCAGTATTCCATTGGAAAAGGAGGGAAGACGGTTAGCAAAATCCCTTTCCCATAGGTCATATCTCTTGTAATTGCTGACCATTCCCTGCTCGTGCATAAGATGAAGATCCGAATCATCATACTGCACCTTTGCACTTATGACGATGTTTTTTTCTTCTCGATTAAAGTCATCCCTGGTGATCTGGTAGCTACCTACAAGAGCACGCAAAGCATCCAGAATTACTGTCTTGCCAGTATTATTCTTTCCTACGAGAATTAATACCTGTTCAATATCCGTGATCTCAATATCGCGTATAGATTTAAAATTCTGGATCCTCACGTAAGTAAGCTTCATTTGGCGGCTCTCCTTCACTGACAGACGTACAGCTATGAATATTTGCTCTTAGATAGTTTATCAGATTAGAGTCCATATTTCCATAATAACATATTCCAGACCTTCTGTGTGTCAAGGGGACAGGGTTGTTAGAATTAGGTAATGGTCATTATTCCCAGTCTAGATGAAAAAAGAGTCAAAGGGGAACCGTCCCTTTTGACTCTTCTAAGTTCGATTTCAGTTAGTCTTTCAGATTCGTCTTTTTATTTCACTTTCAGACATTTCCATCTAATTATCAATGTCGTTTACTGTTTTTACCACTCAATTCCCGCATCAGGATTGCTCACTGCAAAAGACATCCTCCATAATAGATCGAGCTATAACTTCGCCTAAGCGCTGATGACTCTCGCATTAAATATGAATACAGTCAGCAATGGAAGAAACCTCACATTAGTAAGTGCACGAAGCTCACCGGAGATACGCACAGATGCTGCGTCCTTCGACCATATTATGTGTAAGTGTAAGACACGCTCCAGAAACATCGTAAACCGAGACGACACCTTGCAGCCGCTCGGGGCAATCCCCCTCCTCTACCAGACGGAATGTTTCAAGCAGTTCCGGCCGGAACACGGACCGATTCTGTCCCAAACTGAACAGGGCGGCGTAGAAAATATTGGATTCCACCAAATCCTGAAACATATGACTTCCAAAAGAAAGCTCAGGCAAAAAGCCATGTTCGGCATCGTCATATTCCACGATCATGGAAAAGCAAGAGATATCCGAAAACCGCAGCGGCACTCCCAGCTCAGGAGATGTAGTACCTACGCGTCCGGGACTGATAAGCATCACAGTTTTCCCCTCGCTTTTATTCCGACGATTGAGCCGGGAGATCAGAGACACTATTTCCGATTTACTGTGGTATGCAAGGCTGTTATATGCTTCTGCGTTCACCAGCACTACAGTGTCGATTACCCGGGCCTGAGAGATGCCCATGGACGTATTGCGGGCTTCAAATAAAATGTCCGCGTGGGCGGGAACAGGCAAAACCACAGACGCAGACTTTCCATTCAGGGTGACCAGCGGTCGGCACTGAAGCAAACAGATCACATATTCTCCAGTGGATGAAAGATTGATAGTATACTCTATGTCTACTGGACATCCGTACTCATGCTGCAAAACCGAAAGGATGCGCTCCATGTCAGAAAGAAAGGCTGAGTTTTCTGTAAACCCACGGCAGGTGGCGTAATATGTTCTGTCATACTCGACCACATGGTGAATGTACCATGCAGGTGCGGAAGCCACCAGTGCGTCAACTGGAACATTCACTAGCCGGTTGGAGGCTAAATCTAGAACATCGGCGTAATGCTGGGAAAATCGCACCCTTTCATCGGCTGTGACCAGCGTCGATTGAGTGGGCTTTCCAATATGAATGAGCCGGGGATAGTCAGAATCTGTCCGATCCACAGCTCTGGTACCCAGCCCGCAGACCATGCGCAGGATACCCCGTCCCGGATCAATGCTGCGATTCCAGTTGTAAGGATCGTAGGAGTAACCCACACCGGCAGCTGAGGGATAGAAGAACCCTCCCACTACCGACCCGGAGACACGCTGCACCAGTACAGACATTTGCTCGTCCCGCTCCCGCAGTCCCCGACCGGCACGATATTCCAGTGCAGAGCGATCCATGGTACTGGCGAACACCGTTTTGACTGCATTTTCAAAGGCAGCCAGGCGCTGCTGTGGGGCACCCTGATTCACGCAGAAAACAGACTCATATTTTCCGGCGAAGGCGTTTCCAAAGCCATCCTCCAGCAGACTGCTTGATCGCACAATAATGGGCGATTGCCCATAATATTCCAGTATCCGGCGGAACAATGCCCTGATGCTATCAGGAAAAGTACCCTGTGTGATTCCCTCAGCCAGTTCCCCGGCCAATGCATAATATCCTTCTTCAGAATTTTGCCTGACGCGTAGATCCCAAAGTCCGTTGTAGACCAAGAAGGTGTAAAACACATGGTCGCCGATGTAGAACGAATCGTGAGGTTCGGTGCGGGTAAAAAGCTCCGGCAGAGCTCGTTCAATAATCTTTCTGGCCAGCAGCATTCCACAAGCCTTGCCGCCGATGCGTCCCGTGCCGATCATTCGGGCCTTCACCGCTAAATAGTCCTCTCGACTGAAGTTGGCATTAAACAGCGTCGCGGTCCGTGTGTCCGTGGTAAGCATCATGTGACAGGTGCGCAGGTTGGCAGCGGGGCTTTCCTGCTTGGCGGCATAGCTTTGAAAGTACCTTTCCCAACTGTCAAAATCCTGTTCGGAGCCAGGAGCCGGAACTACACTGTAGAAACGGCTGATGCCCACAGCATCGGTCAGGGCGCTGAACTCCAGTGCATGCCTATTACTGACATGGGGCATGAACATAGTGGGGGAATATCGGTTCCAGACCTTAATGGGGTGGATATACAGAAGTTCCCCTGTGCTGTAAACGTCCAGAAATAGCTGCGTAGTCTCCCTGATACGGGCCAGCGTATCAAAGGAATGGTCGCCTCGCATCACCGGGAAAAAGGCCACTGTGTCCATTTTGAACAGATATGGGCAGGTTACACAAAAAAAGTTGCCCATCATCAGATCCGCCGCCCAGGCACCCTGAAGCTCGGACAGGCAATCAAACACATAAAACGCACCTTGGCCCACCTGTGTTATAAGATTGTGAACCTTCGTAGTAAACGACTCAAACCCCTCGTCAGGGTCGAGAGTATAGGTTACCGCATCCTTATCGTTGACCAGTGGCGGATGCTGGGCAAAGCGCACATAGATCAGATTGCGGCCGTCCCGCTTTGCCTGTACTACGTATTTCCGAACAAAAACGGCATAGTCCTCTAGCGATGACACCTGAAAGACCACATTGTCTCCTATGCGGATGTGGTCCAGCAGCGCATCCATGCTTGGAATACCCGAGCTAATCTTATCAAATGATTCCATAAGCTTCTCCTATTGTGCTCATCTGCCGATTGCACCCTCAGTCCTCCGTGTATACACTTACCCCCTTCAAAAGAGATGGAATAGATGTCGTCTATGCGGCCTCTGGAAAGGTGATGAGCTTCGCGCCCTTCGACGCAGCCAATTCGATGTAGTCTGAGGCCTCGCTGAGATTTGCCTCTCTACCATGTTTTATACGCTTCTATAATGAATTGATTATACATTAGTAATGTTAATAGAACAAATAAATGATAGTCATTTGTTCTATTGTTTTTACAGTTATTTAATACTACAATGATTACTGATGTGAACCTTGGTTCGTACGAATTTTTATACTGTGCAGGAGAGCAAAGTGGAATTATTGAGAACTGAGGTTGGCAAACCCCGCAGTATAAACTTACAAATTAATTTTATCGGTAAATTTTACATAATACAAGCAGCGGACAACAGATAACCTCGATAAATCCATATTACACGCAACGCAGACTTATATGGCTTTAGTCTAACAACTACACTTCTTTTTCTATAGTATCATGTAATCCACGTTAGCTCTCAGGTGAAAGATAAACACAACAATATTTTATTTTGATAGAGGCCCACCTCAACTATTGACACAGAGCCAAAAGAGTCAAAGGAGACAAGCCCTTTTGACTCTTTTTAACTCTTCTTTGCATTAATCAACTTATACAGGAATTTTAACTATAACCTTTTTATATCGAGTTGGCTGTTCAACATGCAGGCGTGACTTGTGTGCATCATTGGGAAATAAAATGTAGAACATCCCTTTGCGTATGCTAAGTCTTTGTCCTGCTCCTTTATAGAAGGATATGTCATTCTGCTCGTCATACGGTATACTCAGCTCAAGCGTACTGAGATCAGCAGTTTCCATAAATTCTTCGCCCTCGATCATATATTGCAGATCAATATACTTATTATGTGTCTCAAATAAATCCTCTTCAATAGGCGTTGTCTCACCGGACATAACTGATGCATACATACCTTTGGTCATATCATATCGTCCATCTGCCATATCAGCAGTGCAACCTTGGGCAAAAGCAAATGCTTCAGCGGCTAACGAAAAAACCTTAATATATTGCTCGGCATTTTTAATATAATCAATTATCATCTCTGTCATATCTCCATAGTCAATAATTATAAGTACTCGATTTTAGAATTCAAATTTCTTCTCAAAATAAGCTTCCAGCTCTTCTATCCTCATTCTCTCCTGAGTCATTGTATCTCTGTCACGTATGGTCACGCAGCCATCATTGAGGGAATCAAAGTCAAAGGTTATACAGTAAGGAGTACCTATTTCGTCCATCCTTCTGTAGCGCTTACCTATGCTGCCCGTTTCGTCATATTCGCAGACAAACTTCTTATTCAGCTGCTCATATAGCTTGAAGGTGTCGTCACCAAGCTTCTTGGACAGCGGAAGTATGCCTATCTTTATAGGTGCGATCGCCGGATGGAAATGCATAACAGTTCTTACATCACCCTCAGCTACCTCCTCCTCATCGTATGCATTGCAGATGAATGCCAGAGTTATTCTGTCAGCACCCAGTGAAGGCTCTATAACAAAAGGTACATACTTCTCGTTTGTAGTAGGGTCAAAGTATGAAAGGTCTTCCTTGGAATACTGCATATGCTGCTTAAGGTCGTAGTCCGTCCTGTCGGCAATGCCCCAAAGCTCGCCCCATCCAAACGGAAATTTAAACTCTATATCGGTAGTTGCATTACTGTAGAAGCACAGCTCTTCCGCACTGTGATCCCTAAGTCTAAGATTTTCATCTATAAGTCCTAAGCTAAGAAGCCAGTTGTGGCAAAAATCCTTCCAATATTTAAACCATTCAAGATCAGTTCCCGGCTTACAGAAGAATTCAAGCTCCATCTGTTCAAACTCACGAATTCTGAAGATGAAATTGCCAGGTGTTATTTCATTTCTGAAGGATTTACCTATCTGTCCGATACCCATCGGCATTTTCCTTCTTGTTGTCCTTTGGACATTCTTGAAATTAACGAATATTCCCTGAGCTGTTTCAGGCCTTAAGTAAATTTCCGCCTTGGAGTCTTCGGTAACTCCCTGGAAGGTTTTATACATCAGGTTGAACTTTCTTATATCAGTAAAGTTCCCGGAGCCGCAGTTTGTGCACTTAACGCCCTTTTCCTTAATGTATGCCATCAGCTTGTCGTTATCCCAGCCATCAATCGACTGCTCTATACCGTTTTCCTTGTTCCAGTCTTCAATCAGCTTGTCAGCTCTGTGCCTGCTCTTACAATCCTTACAGTCTATCAGAGGATCGCTGAAGCCGCCAACATGTCCGGAGGCTACCCATACCTGAGGATTCATAAGAATGGCGCAGTCAACACCTACATTGTATGTGTTCTCCTGTACAAATTTCTTCCACCATGCCTTCTTAACATTATTCTTCAATTCAACGCCAAGCGGGCCGTAATCCCACGCATTTGCAAGTCCGCCGTATATATCGGAGCCAGGATACACGAAGCCTCTGTTTTTGCAAAGTGCAACTATCTTTTCCATTGATTTTTCTTTTATCATCTACTGCAGCCTCCAATTAATATATTTAAAGTATCAGCTTATTGATTTATGTTCTGTCTTACTAAAATAACTTCGTCAAGGATCCTATGCGCGGCGGACAGCTTACTCATCAGCGGCAGGTCTATCACCGAGCCGTCTCTTTTCACAAGTTTGATAATATTAGTATCCGTGCCGAAGCCGGCTCCCTCCATTGTAACATCATTTGCAACAATAATGTCCAAGTTTTTTGAGGCGATCTTCTTTTTTGCATTTTCTATGAGGTCATTCGTTTCAGCACAGAAGCCTGCCAGTATCCTACCACCCTTAACACTTCCCAGTTCCTTTAGTATATCTGTATTCCTTTCAAGCCGCAATACAAGATCATCGTCAGTTTTCTTTATTTTCTTGTCCGATACCTTAGCCGGCCTATAATCAGCCACCGCTGCCGCCATAATGACTATATCGCAATCTTGGTAATTATCTTTAACAGCCTGGTGCATTTCCTCAGCAGTATTGATGCTGACCAGTTCTGCTCCTGCAGGCTTTTCAATTGACACCGGCCCTGAGACCAGTACGACCTGTGCGCCTCTTGAAACGGCGGCCTCTGCCACTGCATATCCCATCTTCCCGGAAGAATGATTTGTTATGTATCTGACCGGATCGATCGCCTCTCTTGTAGGTCCGGCTGTTATCAACACCTTCACGCCCTGCAGATCCCTCTTAGGGCACAGTATTTCCATGACCCTTTCAGCAATGACCGACGGTTCAGGCAATCTGCCTTTTCCAGAGGAGCCCTCTGCCATAACTCCGGTATCAGGCTCCATAAAAATATAACCCCTGGACTTGAGCTTTTCAATATTTTCCTGTACAACCGCATTTGCATACATATTATAGTTCATTGCCGGCACTATGAGCACAGGAGCCTTAGTAGCCAGAACAGTAGTCGTCAGCATATCATCTGCTATACCTGCAGCAAGCTTTCCAATAATATTAGTGGTAGCAGGAGCAATAACGAACAAATCGGCCTTTTGTGCCAGTGAAATGTGCTTTATGTCCCAATATTCAGGCTCTTCAAACATATCCGTCACTACAGGCCTGTGTGTTAATGATCTGAAAGTTAACGGCGTTACAAATTCCTGAGCATGCGATGTCATGATCACATCAATTTCTGCAGCTTGCTTCTTAAGCCTGCTTACCAGATCAACGACCTTATACGCGGCTATTCCTCCGCAAACTCCTACAACAATAGATTTTCCCTTTAATAACACATTATCACCTTCCTTCCAACCAGGGTAGCATAGGCGGGCAGTGTACCGACGCAAACAGCCTGCCAAGTATGTTGAGTGCGCCAGCATGTATTTCCTTTACACATACAAATAGTATGTTGAGTGCGCCAGCATGTATTTCCTTTACAACATACAAATAGTATGTTGAGTGTGCCAGCACGTACTTCCTTTACAACATACAAATAGTATGTTGAGTGCGCCAGCACGTACTTCCTTTACAACATACAAATAGTATGTTGAGTGCGCCAGCACGAACTTCCTTTACAACATACAAATAGTATGTTGAGTGCGCTAGACCTTTGGTCAACGCAGTTAAAAAAAAAGGTTAAGGCAGGATACGCCTTGAACCTTAGCCTATTATACTCAAAAGGGGTTTTTACTTAATTCCGCTCTTGGTTCTAATGTATGTAATTTTCCCCTCGTTTATTTCATTCATAGCTATAGTAACGGGCTTATCAGAAGCACATTTTGTAAGCTTATGCGCTCCGTCCTCCAACTGCCTTGCTCTCTTTGCAGTTGCAACTACCAGAGTATACCTGCAATCTACCTTCTCCAATAATGAACTTAATGGCGGGTTTATCATCATATTCATATATAAAGCCTCCTAAGACAAAATTTATTGCTCATCATCAATATCCTGTATATCATCATCTTCATCGTCCTTCGTATTCAGACGGTGTGCCACTGTCTCCGGCTGGACTGCTGAAAGAATTATGTGGTCGCTGTCGGTAATTATCACCGCTCTTGTTCTACGCCCATATGTAGCATCTATCAGCATACCTCTATCCCTGGCCTCCTGAATGATCCTCTTTATGGGAGCTGACTCCGGACTTACTATGGCTACGAGCCTGCTGGCAGAAACAATATTGCCGAAGCCAATATTAATGAGTTTCATTGAAAATCCTCCTTTATTTTAAGGGACACTACGAAATATCATTTATTCGATATTTTGAATCTGTTCCCTTATCTTCTCTATCTCGCTCTTTATTTCAACAACATTTTTAGTTATTGCCAGATCATTGGCTTTTGAACCAATAGTATTAATTTCTCTGTTCATCTCCTGAACCAGGAAGTCAAGCTTCCGGCCTATGGGCTGACTCATTGAAAAGGTTCCTCGCAGCTGGTCTATATGACTTGCCAGTCTCACAAGCTCCTCATCAATACTACAGCGATCTGCAAATATTGCCACCTCTGCAGCAAGCCTTGATTCATCAATAGTCTGTTGGTCGAGCAGATCCTTTATACGCGCTTCAAGCTTTGTCTTGTATTCTCTTGGGACCTCTGGAGCACGCTTTGAGATCTCGCCAATAATCGATTCTATATAATCAGCTCTCTCAATAAGTACATTTTTAAGTCCCTCTCCCTCTTTTTCGCGCATTACTATAAGAGAGTTCAGAGCATTGTCAACAGCAATTTTGAGCATTGACCATAATATTTCTTCATCCTCGTCATTCTGCTCAACCTTTAAAACATCAGGGTACCTAGATATTAATGAAACAGATATATCATCACGCAGCTTGAATTTGTCCCTCAACGTCTCGACTGCACCGATGTATGCTTTTGCCAGCGGTTCATCAAAGGTAACATTTCTTGAATCATCGCTGTAGTTATAATATGTAATGAATACGTCAATCTTGCCTCTTGAGACAGCTTTACCAACAGTCTCGCGGACCTTGTCCTCAAGAAAGCTTATCTGCCTTGGTAATTTAATGAAAACATCTGAATATCTATGATTGACTGTTTTAATCTCTACCGTAAACTCTCTTCCGTCTTTTGAATATTCTCCACGGCCGAAGCCTGTCATACTATTAACCAAAACAACCGCCATTCTGCTGCTGTGCGCCAGCATGTTATTTTTTATAATTCTTCTAAGCACAGCACTAAACCAAACTTAACCAATAGGTATTATAACATATACTTAACTAAATCAAATAGTGTTTTGTTTATTTTATTAATTTTCTATTATTATTACCCTTTTTCTTTTATTTACTTCTCTTTTCTCATATTTCATATCCAACTACATTATTGAGCTACTCAGGTGACATATCACCAATCTCATACATAATTATTGAAATAACCGCAACACCTGCTGTCTCAGTTCTAAGTATCCTCGGGCCTAGTGTAATAGAATTAAAGCCTGCCTTCAGAGCATTTTCTATTTCCTCCGGGGCAAAGCCTCCCTCAGGGCCTATAATAAGTGCTATTTCAGGCTTCACTATATTACTTCTATCTTCAAACCTACGACTGAAGAAATCGAGCGAGCCTCTCAGGCTACCTTCTGTTTCTTCCTCATATGGGATAAGCTTCAGATCCGATCTCTCAGCCAGCTTCAATGCAGCTTTATAGCTTATCGGTGTTTCCACCTTTGGTATTATTCCCCTGTCACATTGCTTAGCAGCTTCTGCTGCAATCTTTTGCCATCTTGAAGCCTTTGCCGCAGCGTCCTTATCATTGCTGAACCTGACGACAGCTCTTTCTGTCATTACGGGAACAATCCTGTATACACCAAGCTCTATACATTTCTGTATAATGTACTCCATTTTATCGCCCTTAGGCAAGCCCTGATATAAGGTTATATTAACAGGCGGTTCGGTTGTATTCGGCTTTGAGGATATGATCTCGGCAATAACTGAATCCTTTTCCAGCCCCTTTATGGCCGCTGTGTAATCAGTACCTGCCTGGTCACACACTTCGAGCTTATCTCCGACAGCACCTCTTAAAACACTCTTTATATGCTTTACATCCTCGCCTGTTATTGTAATAGTACTGTTCTCTTTATTAACAGCCTCTGTGTCTACAAAGAATCTGGACATCTGAAAACGATCGCCACCCATTCACCCATCTCTAGTATTTTAACAAACTCAAAGCCTAAGCCGGTATATGCCTTAACAACATCATCCCTTCTTTCATGGATAATGCCTGATGTAAGCAGCACGCCACCTTGTTTTAGATAAGCAGGTACCTGACCTGAAATCCCGATCACCACATCAGCAATAATATTTGCAACAACTATGTCAACCTTCTGAGGCTTTATATCACTTAATACGCCTTTGCTGACCGAGATACTGTCAAGAACGCCGTTTATCCTGCAATTTTCCCTGCTTACTCTGGCTGCTACCTCGTCAATATCAACTGCGATAGCGTTTTGGGCGCCAAGCTTTACCGCTATAATCGAAAGGATACCGGTACCGCAGCCTACATCAATCACACTGTCACCCGGTTTGACGTATTCCTCAAGCAACTGAGAGCAAAGCCTTGTAGTTTCGTGAGTCCCTGTACCAAACGCCATTCCCGGATCCATCTCAATTACGATCTCCCCGGCTTTCTTCTCATATTCCTCCCAGCTTGGCTTTATCGCAACATTGTTTGAAATATTAAACGGCTTATAGTACTTCTTCCATGCTGTGGACCAATCCTCATCATCCACGCTGGAGGAGCCCACATAACCTTTTCCTACATTAAGGAACTGTGAAATGAAGTTCAGCTTCTCCTTTATGAGAATCGCCAGCTCCTCAGCTGTCTTCTCTTCGTTGAAATATGCCTTGACAGTGACCTCAGTACCAAGTGAATCCATAAATTCCTGATCTGCATAATCCAGCGAATTCGGACTTTCTATCTGCCTTCTTATTTCATTGGGGTCCTCTATAACCACTCCGCCTGCTCCTATTGTATTAAGCATTTCCGAGATTGCATCACTGGCTTCCTCTGTGGTCTTTATACATACCTCTGTCCATTTCATTGGTTTTCCTCCCATTTTGCTGCATTCGGCTAGTTCGTATCTGCCGGATGCCTTCCTAGCTTCCGTATGTTTGCTGCATTCCAACTCATCAATATGTGTTGAGCAGGACGGTTCGCAGACAAGGGGACGGTTCCTCCGTCTTGCTTTTCAGAACAAGACATGGGAACCGTCCCCTTGTCTGTCCTTCTTATTATTTCTTATAATTATTTCACAAATGTTCTGCTGTATTCAAGTTGCTTCGCAACTCTTTGCTGCTTGCCGCTTATATAGCTTAACACCTACATTCCCAGTGCATCCTTCATCTTATCAAAAAAGCCCTTGCGACGCTCATATACCTCATCGCCTGTAGTTTCCGCAAACTGCACAAGAAGCTCCTTTTGCTTTTCGCTCAGTTTCTTTGGCACATCAATTTCAACCTTGACATACTGGTCTCCTCTTCCATTACCTCGCAGGAATGGAATCCCCTTGCCCTTCAGCCTGAAAATAGTACCTGTTTGCGTTCCCTCAGGCATGGTGTACTTAACCTTGCCATCAAGAGTAGGAACCTCAAGCTCAGCGCCGAGTGCGGCCTGTACAAAGGTAATAGGCATCTCACAGGTAACATCGTTTCCCTGCCTTTTGAAAAGTGGATGTGCCTTTACTCTTATTGTGACAAACAAATCGCCTGCAGGTCCGCCCTTGCTTCCCGGATCCCCTTCGCCTCTAAGCGACATGGTCTGCCCGTCATCAATGCCTGCAGGTATATTCAGCTTGATTTTTACATTCTTTTTGAGTTTTCCTCTTCCGTTGCATGTCGGACATGGGTTAGAAATAATCTTTCCCTCGCCGCCACATGCGTCACATGCCTTTACATTAACAAATTGTCCAAATGGAGTACTCTGTTTATACTGTACCTGTCCCGTACCGCCACATTTGGTACAAGTGGACGGAGATGTTCCGGGCTTTGCTCCCGAACCTCCGCAAGTGCCGCATTTTTCATGCCTGCTTATATTAATTTCCCGTTCCAGTCCAAATGCAGCTTCTTCAAATGAAATCTCCATTGAATATTTTAAATCAGCACCCTTTTGCGGGCCTGAACGACTTCTTGATGAACGTCCAAAACCAGAACCGCCAAAAAATGATTCAAATATATCTCCGATTCCGCCAAAGTCGAAATCACCGAATCCTGCCCCCGCTCCGCTAAAGCCGTTAGGATCCACTCCTGCATGCCCATATTGATCATATCTTGCCCGTTTCTGAGGGTCATTTAGTACTTCATATGCTTCGTTAACTTCCTTGAATTTAGCTTCAGCCACCTTATCACCCGGATTCAAATCTGGATGATACTTTTTGGCTAGTTTTCTATATGCTTTTTTCAGGTCAGCCTCGGAAGTATTTCTGTCAACTTCCAGGACCTCATAATAATCTCTCTTGGACTCTGGCAAACCTCAACATCTCCAATCATTCAATATATCATAAATAAGCCAAAGCTGTTGTAACAGCCTCGGCTTATTTTATCATTACTCAATCAGTATCGCAATGCCGTAAATTATTTCTTGTCATCATCAACTACCTTGTAGTCAGCATCGTATACATCATCCTGGCCTGGGTTTGTGCCACCCTGAGCTCCTGCGCCTGCATCGCCGTTAAAACCTGCTCCCGGATTAGGTCCACCCTGTGCTCCCGGGTTCTGCTGGTATATCTTTGAGGATATATCATAGAATGCCTGAGTCAACGCCTCAGTTGCTTTCTTAATGCTTTCTGTATCAGTGCCCTTAAGAGCTTCCTTAACATTATTTATTTCTGTCTCTATCTTGGACTTATCATCACTTCCAAGCTTATCGCCAAGCTCCTTTATTGTCTTTTCGGACTGATATACCATGGAATCAGCGTTATTTCTGACATCTATCTCTTCTTTACGCTTCTTATCCTCCGCAGCGAACTTCTCAGCTTCCTTGACAGCCTTATCTATGTCATCGTCAGAGAGATTTGTTGATGCTGTAATAGTTATATTCTGCTCATTACCTGTTCCAAGATCCTTCGCTGAAACATGTACTATGCCGTTAGCATCAATATCAAATGTAACTTCTATCTGAGGAACTCCTCTTGGCGCTGGAGGAATACCTGTAAGCTGGAATCTTCCAAGTGATTTGTTGTATGCTGCCATTTCTCTTTCACCCTGAAGCACGTGTACTTCGACACTAGTCTGACCATCAGCTGCAGTTGAGAATACCTGGCTCTTCTTTGTAGGTATTGTGGTGTTTCTTTCGATCAGCTTAGTGCAAACACCGCCAAGGGTTTCGATACCAAGAGAAAGCGGAGTTACATCAAGAAGGAGCAGTCCTGTTACATCACCTGTAAGAACGCCTGCCTGTATAGCTGCACCAACAGCAACACATTCATCAGGATTGATTCCTTTGAATGGATCTTTTCCAAGATACTTCTTAACGGCATCTTGAACCGCCGGAATTCTGCTTGAGCCACCTACCAGCAATATTTTGTCTATCTTTTCAGGTGTAAGGCCTGCATCCTGCATTGCCTGTCTTGTTGGTCCCATAGTCTTTTCAACAAGATCTGCTGTAAGCTCATCAAATTTTGCTCTCGTAAGAGTAACATCAAGATGCTTAGGTCCTGTAGCATCAGCTGTGATGAATGGCAGGTTTATGTTTGAAGTGGTAACGCCGGAAAGCTCGATCTTTGCCTTTTCAGCTGCTTCCTTCAGACGCTGCATAGCCATTTTGTCATTTCTCAGATCAATTCCATTTTCACGCTTGAATGTGTCAGCAAGATAATCCATAACTCTCTGGTCGAAGTCGTCCCCGCCAAGTCTGTTATTACCGTTTGTAGCCAATACTTCAAATACACCGTCACCTATTTCAAGTATGGAAACATCAAATGTACCACCGCCAAGGTCATACACCATTATCTTCTGGTCGTGTTCCTTATCAAGTCCATATGCAAGAGCTGCAGCAGTTGGCTCGTTTATTATTCTAAGAACCTCAAGGCCGGCTATTTTACCTGCATCCTTAGTTGCCTGTCTCTGGGCATCACTGAAATATGCGGGAACAGTTATAACTGCCTGACTTACTGTCTCACCAAGATATGCTTCGGCATCTGATTTAAGCTTCTGCAATACCATAGCGGAAATCTCTTGAGGCGTATAGCTTTTATCGTCTATTTTTACCTTTCTGTCTGTACCCATATCCCTCTTAATGGACATAACAGTACGTTCAGGGTTTGTAATTGCCTGTCTTTTTGCTACCTGACCAACAAGCCTCTCGCCTGTCTTTGAAAACGCCACAACGGACGGGGTTGTTCTATTACCCTCCGGATTTGCTATAACTACCGGCTCGCCGCCTTCCATTACTGCTACACATGAGTTTGTAGTACCTAAATCTATACCTATTACTTTTGCCATAATATCTACCTCCCAGTTTTTCTATTTATACTTTCATATACGGATTTGCCGTATAGTTAGTTGGCAACCTTTACCATGCTATATCTTATTACTTTTTCCTTATACAAATATCCCTTTTGGAATTCCTCAACAACTGTATTATGCCCGTATGCATCGTCCTCTACATGCATTACCGCGTTGTGAAGCATCGGATCAAACTGCTGATCAACAGAGGGTATTTCTTCAACGCCAATGTTGTTAAAAGTTTCCTTGAGCTGCTTGAATACCATTTCAACTCCGTCCTTTAGAGACTTGGCTGCGTCGTCATCGGGAATTGCTTTGAGAGCTCTCTCAACATTGTCAAGTACGGGAAGGAAAGCTTTAACTACATCGCATGCCGCATCAATATAAACAGCTTCCTTTTCCTTTGCAGATCGTTTTTTGAAATTATCAAACTCGGCCGCTGCTCTTTGCAATTTATCAAGATAATCAACACACTGCTTGTTCTTTTCTTCCAACTCGTCCTTCATGCTTTGAATTTTTGATTTAAGTTCATCTACCTGACTATTTTCCTGCTCATTGTTTGTCCCTGTTTCTTTGCTCTCATCAACCTTAGTTTCAGGCTTAATATTAGCTGCTTCTTCAGCTTTATTTATCTCTGCCTGCTTCTGCTGTTTTTCTTTACTCATTTCATACCTCGCGTTCTTAGTATTTTATCTTGCTATGCCGTGCTTTCTGGTTACAGCTGCTCTATACTTCTTTTTCATCCTGCCATGCAGTGCTTTTTCGGTTCAAGCTGCTCCATTCTGTTATCCTGCAGCTTTATACCACGGTTTACCTGTAGCTCATCTTTATCTTTAACTTTATACTGCTATTTTTATTGTTATACTATACTTCTCAGCCTCGTTGGTGAATCCTGCAGTTTAGTTTTGAAGCTCTATTTTACTGCTCTACTTTGAAGTTCTATTTTAAAGCTCTCCATTGAAGCTCTCTTTGAAACTCCATTTAGAACTCTACTTTGAAGTTCTATTTTGAAGCTCTATTTTTAAGCTATTTTTAGTGGCTTAATCCTGCAGTTTTCCGTTTTTCTTTTTACCATCATTTATATTTCAGCTTTGTGACCTCATTCATCACTGCTGACAGTTCCAAGCATTCTGACAATCTCTTCGTTTACCAATCTGGTAATAAACTTCATTGATGAAATTACTTTTGGGTACTCCATTCTCGTTGGTCCTATTATTCCTATCGTTCCAATGAAAGTATCCGCGATGCTATAGTTTGCGGTTATCAGGCTGCAATCTTTGATGCCGGTTATATCATTCTCAGCGCCTATCCTGATCGTTATACCCTCATCCTCCATTGAATCAATGAGCATCTTGTGCAAGCTGTTCTTTTCATCCAATAAATTCATTATATCTCTTGCCTTGCTCATATCCCTGAATTCCGGATGGTTAAAGATATTTGTAGTTCCCTCAACATATACCTCCGGATCATCAATCTGATTAATACAATCAGCTGCGCCCTGGAAGATAGGAAGTAATAATTCACCTGATATACCTATCTCATTTTCAAGTTCTTTAATTACCCGTATATTTACCTCTTCTATAGTAAGTCCTGAAAGTCTGCGGTTTATTATATTTGATATCATTATCAGCGTATCAGGCCCTATACTCTCAGAAATTCTTATCATGCAGTTTCGTGCAATTCCAGCGTTATTAACAACGATCACCATAGCCTTGCCACTTTCTATGGGAACAACCTGCAATGCCTTGATCGAGCTAGTTTTCATCTGCGGTGTCATAACCATAGAGGTATATTTCGTAATACGTGAAAGGACAGCAGACGCTTGCCTGATCAGCTGGTTCAGTTCATTTATCCTAGTCTCCATAGCCAGCTTTATTTTTCGGATCTCATCCAATTCCAACTCACATACAGGCATAAGATGATCTACATATAGCCTATAACCCTTATCTGATGGTATTCTCCCGGCTGACGTATGAGGCTGTGCAAGATATCCCATTTCTTCCAGATCAGCCATTTCATTTCTGATAGTAGCGGAACTGAGTCCCAGCTCGTGCCTCTTTGCTATAGTTCTTGAGCCTATAGGTTCGGCTGTATTAATATAATCATCAATTATTGCCTGCAATATTCTTCTTTTTCTTTCATCCATCGTCATCCTGCACACCTCCGTTCATACTTTATCAACGAATAATTTATTAATAATACTCTATCTTTTAACTACATTCTTTATCTTTCTATTTATAGTTATCCCGTCACTTATCTTGTCTATTTACTTCTTGGTTGCTTGCTCATTACTGTCAATCTACTTATCTTATTACTTGCTTTATTATTTACGCCTTTATTTACATTTCTACTTATTTTTATAATGTTGCTGCTTCTATTATTTTCTAACTTGCCTCAATGTTTATCACATCGTTTATCACATCAATATCTAATAGTTTATATACGTTATTATTTTTATTTTGATTGTTAGCACTCTTACGCATCGAGTGCTAACACATTAAAAATACCACCTGTAATTTTGTTTGTCAAGATTATTTTGTAAAATTGTTACGTTAGTCTAAGATGATTACCAGCAGTTCAAATAAACTCCACAAAAGCCTTATTAGCCATGTCCAATCCCATACGAGTCAATCTGTAACGGCTGCGGCAATCCATGCTATCTTGGTTACCCTTGCTCTGCTCGAAGCCAGTCACGCTGTCCTGATGACCCTTGCTCCGCTCGAAGCCATCCATTTCCTTTGTTTCCCGGGAAACATCCATCAAGCCCTCTCTGATAAGCTTGGTTAGCTTATCTCCGTATACCATTTGAAGTGATACCCCGAAGCGTTCTTCAAACTCCGATGAAGAAATACCTTCTGTTAATCGCAAACCCAGTATCATGTATTCAGACATAGCCTCTGTTTTCCCAATATACTCGATTTCTCCTTGTGGTTTCCAGCTGGCATCTTCATTAAACATTTCTGATATTTCTTTTTCTGCATTAATATTTATATAACTCGTCTGTTCGGGCATAACTTCTTTACTTTCGGTGTTTTGGGTCACTATGCAAGGTTTGCTATTACAATGATCAACATCGCTACTTGCATCAAGCGAATTCACATTCACCCTGTCGGCATTGCTGTTCCATCTATCCCGATTGCCATTCACATTGTCGGTATTAACACCTACACAATCCAAATTGCCATTAACACCATCTGTGCCCCTACCTACCCGTATTTTATATTCTTTTAACATGTTTATATTTTTATTAACCCAGTTTATGTATTCTATAATATCAACAGGATCACTAAATCTCATTTTATTCAGATATGAATGGGCGCCTGCTCCGAAGCCTGCATATTCCCTTGCTTTCCAATATATAAGATTGTGCCGGCATTCAAAGCCGGGTTCAGAGAAATTCGATATCTCATATTGCTTAAAGCCATTACCATTAAGGAAATCTACAGCATATCTGTACATCCTTCTGTCAAGTTCATCATCCACAGGCTTAAGTAAGCCTTCATCAAAACATCTTCCGAATTCAGTTCCTTCCTCTATTTGAAGGCTGTAACAGGATAAATGCTTAAGTCCCTTTTTACTGCCAAGCCTTATTACATTTTCAAGCGTTTCCTGCCAATCCTCAAAGCTTTGTTCCGGAAGCCCAAAAATAAGATCTGTGTTTATGTTATCGAAGCCCGCTTCCGCAGCTGCCTCAAAATTCTCTACATACTGCTGTTTCGTGTGTATCCTGCCGATCAATGAAAGCAATCTATCCTGCCATGCCTGCAGGCCGATACTGAGTCTGTTTATTCCTGCTTTCCTGTAAAGCTTAAGTTTTTCGATATCCATTGTGCCTGGGTTGCTCTCCATGCTTATTTCTGCACCGGCGTCAATCTTGAAGAATTTGGAGCACAGCTCCAGAAGCTCACTTATGTAGTGCGGCTCAACAAAAGACGGTGTTCCTCCTCCTATGAATATGGTTTTTACCGGGCGATCCCCGATGATCCTGCTGCGCCCCTTTATTTCAGAAAACAGCGTATTAAAATAAGGACCGGCAAGTTTCTCCTTGCCGGAATAAGAGTTAAAATCGCAATAAAAGCATTTTGATTTGCAAAATGGTACGTGTATATATATTCCTATACTATTATCCATATTATTCCTCGCAAACATAAAGAACACAGAGGGACAGTTTTTATGCGCTAATCAGCCACCGTGCATACTGAGGGAGGTTTTTCTGCGCTAATCGGCCAACTGGGTAATCATAGAAAGCGGAGTGTCGTGTGTCAACATCCCCGTCCTCTTGAAAAGTTGCTATGTCAAACCCCCGTCTCCTTGACACGATTGGCACGTCTATTCATCAAGCTTAAGCACAGTCATAAATGCTTCCTGCGGCACTTCGACCGAACCTACCTGACGCATACGTTTCTTGCCTTCCTTTTGCTTTTCCAGCAGCTTCTTCTTCCTTGTTATGTCACCGCCGTAGCACTTAGAAAGCACATCTTTTCTATATGCCCTGACTGTTTCCCTGGCAATAATTTTACCTCCAATACAGGCCTGTATTGGTATCTCGAACTGCTGCCTTGGTATGGCATCCTTAAGCTTCTCAGCTATACGGCGTGCCCTGGCATAAGCTTTTTCCTCATGAACGATGAACGACAGTGCGTCAACTATTTCGCTGTTAAGCATGATGTCCAGCTTAACAAGCTTTGCCTCCCTGTAGCCCATCAGCTCATAATCGAACGAAGCATAGCCTCTTGTCCTCGATTTAAGTGCATCAAAGAAATCATATATTATTTCATTTAATGGAAGCTCATAGGTTAGTATTACCCTTGTGGCATCCATATATGACATATCCTTGTAAACGCCTCTTCTTTCCTGCGCCAGATCCATAATACTTCCGACATAGTCCACGGGCGTCATGATCGTAGCCTTAACAACAGGCTCTTCCATCTTTTCAATAAGTGTAACATCAGGTAAATTTGTAGGATTTGATATATCAACGACCTGACCGTCTGTTTTTGTTATCTTGTAGATAACACTAGGTGCGGTAGTAACAAGGTCCAGATCGTACTCTCTCTCCAAACGTTCCTGTATTATCTCCATATGCAGGAGCCCAAGAAAGCCGCATCTGAAACCAAAGCCCAGAGCTACGGAGGTCTCTGCTTCGAATGTAAGAGATGCATCATTCAGTTGAAGCTTCTCAAGCGCATCTCTCAGATCGCCATACTTAGCTCCATCTGCAGGATAAATCCCGCAGAACACCATGGACAATACCTTTTTATATCCCGGTAAAGGTTCAGCTGCTGGCCTTTCAGCAAGTGTAACCGTATCACCTACACGTGTGTCTCTTACATTTTTTATGCTTGCAGCAATATAGCCGACCTCACCCGCGAGGAGAGTATCTGAAGGCCAGTACTGTCCAGGTCTGAAATAGCCAACCTCAGTTACAACAAATTCCTTTTTAGTATACATCATTTTTATGGTGTCACCTGTCTTGACAGAACCCTCCATAATTCTGATATGTACTATAACACCCTTGTAGCTGTCATAAAACGAATCAAAAATAAGTGCCTTCAGAGGAGCATTTTCATCTCCTGTTGGTGCAGGAATAGTCTTCACTATCTGTTCGAGCACAGCTTCTATATTTACACCATTTTTAGCAGATATCATCGGTGCACCTTCTGTGTCAAGCCCAATCACATCCTCGATCTCCTTCTTAACCACTTCCGGCTGAGCGCTTGGAAGATCGATCTTATTTATTACAGGCATAATCTCAAGATTATGGTCAAGTGCAAGATATACATTAGCTAATGTCTGTGCTTCAACTCCCTGTGCAGCATCTACTACAAGCACTGCGCCTTCGCATGCTGCAATACTCCTTGATACCTCATAGTTAAAATCTACATGACCGGGAGTGTCTATTAGGTTTAGTATATATGATTCACCATCACTGGCCTTATATACCATTCTGACAGCCTGAGCCTTTATAGTAATACCACGCTCACGCTCTATGTCCATATTATCCAGAACTTGCTCCTGCATTTCTCTGTTGGTCAGAACCCCTGTCAACTGTATCAGGCGGTCTGCTAACGTTGATTTTCCATGGTCTATATGTGCTATTATACAAAAATTTCTAATATGATCCTGTCTATTGCCTGACATTAAAGCTTTCCTCTCATTGTTTCATATCAAATTTAAATATAGATCTGTCATGTGTACATTATTATGACATTCACTAATATTGTCAAATGTGTACATATTATAACATCCACTGAAAATAAAATAAAGGAGCAATCCGTAAAATGCAAGAATTGCTTCCTAGAGCTTATTAAGTACATAATTTAATTGTGTTCTAATCATTCGTGAAGTTTGTCTATGCAATGCAAAAAAATGAGCAGAAAATCAAGTAGGGAACAACCAATTTAGTAATTTTTGTAAAATTTAATGTTAATCTTCAATATTTCGACGATATTTATGGTGAACACTCCATAAAACTCAAGCTAAAATGTACACTAGTTGATAATTTGCTCAAATAAGAGCAATAATATTGCAAGTAGCGTCCCGTAGTTGAAAAACTGCACATAAAATAGCATTAGTATGGTCAATTCCTTTTTTGTGTGTAAATTATTAGATTGGGGGTGCGGATGAAATCCTCGACAAAGATTGGAACGGAGAGCATCCACATGTGGTATTCATGGGAAGGTCATGGTGTCAAATAACTAATTACAATATTGCATAACTGCTCAAAGAGGCAAAGACATAAACAGACAGCCTAAAATTTAATAAGGCTGTCTGTTTCATAATCAGATTCTGTGAATATAATTCAGGTATAATACTATTTAAAACAGCATACGAAAATCTTTTTCGCAATGGAAAGTTATATAATTTGAATCATGGAAATTATTAGCATGATTGAAGGCTGTTCTGGAAGCATACAGAATATCATCCCCATCAATAATGAAGTCAACATACTGGAAGCCAACCTCATCAGCGGAATGTTCTGATGCGTCAATCAAATCTTTTATAATCCTCCAATGAACCAAATCGTCGGACACTGCCAGCGACAAAATATTACGCTGAGCAGGTGCACTGTCATCAATCACTTTGTTGACAAGAGAAATATATTTTCCAGTTTTCTCATCCCTCTTTACAACAAACTTGCTCATTCCGCCGTTAAAATCAATAAATTGATCAAATTCAAGGGGATTTTCGGGATTAGACTGATCGATTTTCAACAGCATCGCCTTTCCATGTGTAATTTGACCACGCTTGTCATTGTTCCTGAACACATAGGAAATCTGGTAGCGCAGCATGTTATACATAGTTCCGTCCGGGCCTGCAACAGCGTTTCCTTCCAAACAGCCATACCGGCTATTCGGTACAGCTCCGGGCCACTCCGGATTAAAAGGAACAAATTCACTGCAAACCCAATTTTCTGGGTTCATGAGATCAGCCGATGCATCAATAGATACTAACGCAGATGCATGACCACCCTTTTCCCATGTTCCATAGTCGACAGCAGACCATATTCGCCCGTTGTGACAGATAACCGGTGTTGGTGCCTGATGCATTCCCTTTTCATCACGAATACCTGCACCCGGGAAAAGAGAAACAGGTTTACTCCAATTTTCACCATCATCTTCCGAACAACCAATCTGAAGATCGCCATATTCCGCAGTAACAGAAAGCATATACACCTTATCCTGGTGTATAAAAAGCTTACCCCAGAAGCATGGAAAAAGATCGCACAGGTATTCCCATGTCTTTCCATCATCATCGGACTTGTATATAAAGCTTAGATTTTGTGCATGCCTCGGACCGTATACGTCCATGGCAACCAGCAGCCTTCCGGACGGTGTCCTTACAATAGATGGGCTGCAAAGATATCTGCCTGAAAATGCAAATATGTTATCATACGGATGAAGATAATTGACAACCGCACCCAGAATATCACCTGTACGGAATAAACGTATATCAGATTTTACATCCGGCTCTTCTTCCCGGTAAACAAACACTTCATATTCCGTATCCATTTGAAGATTTTCAATCGTAACACGTGCAGAATCTGCTCTGATGATCATAGCAGGTTTTTGATTGGCACGCTGACGGCAGGAAATAATATGAGATCCACTACTTCCATGGTCGAACCATTCCACCTCGCAAGTTTGTGCATAAGGTGCTAACCGACAGATATAAGGTGCTGTTTTTTTATAATTTTCGCTCAACCTTGTATAAGGTTTATAATCCCACGCATTTTTCCCTCTCATTGGTATGAACCTACCTTTCAATAGATAATGAAATTATTGCTGCAGTATGTATTCCTTCATCCAGCGTGTAAGAATTCTAAGCTGTTTGATTTCATTATGGTACAGTGGAGACATTTCGCTATAGTTTTTGGATCTGCATATGCCGGATATAGGCAATCCTTCACCTGACAAATATACTTTTGCATTGACCGGATAACACTGTTTTTCAATCTGGGAGCATAACGTCAGTCCTGATTGCAGCAGCTCCGCTTTTTCCGGATATTCCAGCCAGTTATGGTGGAGCCATACATAAAGCTCCGGGTGAAAATTTGCCATCACACCTGAAAATCCTGCAGCTCCATACCGGTAAGACTCTAGCAGAGTTGCCGTATTGGCGTTGAAGAGCTTTAACTTCGTTCCCGAAAGCAATTCAATTCTCTTTCGAATACGTTCTATGTCGCATGAGGTATCTTTTAAAAAATGGAAACGCTCGGATTTGGCGCAATATTCCAGCTCTTTGTCTGAGATTAAGCGCTTGTACGGATAGGGACATTCATAAAGTCCCAGCGGAATTGAGTCCGGCAAGTTTGAGAGAATATATTCCAAGCCTTTAAGCCAGCAATCTGAATCGTCACCTTCTCCTGCTTGGCGGTTTGTGATAAGTACGACGGCATCCACGCCTGTATCGGCTATTGCATTTAATTCTTCCACCTGGTCGCGTGGATTGTATGAAATATGTCCAGATGCGATTACAGGAACACGGGCGTGATTTTTTACAAAAGCTGCAATCTCCAAACGTTCCTTCAGACTAAGAAAAAACATCTCACTAGACTGGCAGACAGAAAAAAGGCCGTCCACACCATTTTTCTCATACCATTCGATCAGCGCTTCCAGGGAATTGTAATCGATTGAACGGTCTTCTTTATATGGCGTCAGCATCACAGGCCATACACCATCCGGTTCTTTGTCTTTCCACTTCTTATTTTCCATGACTCACTTCCTCAATTGGCTTTGACTAGGATTTTAGCCTTTTCTAAAGTTTTATTTTTCACACTTCTAATGGTGTGTTCGGCACCTTCAACAATTATATTGCACCCACTCTGGGGTCATACAAACATGTGAATAGCTAAGATACTACGCTATTCACATGTGTATTCCCTATTGCTGCTTAATGGCTGTTAAAATCATTATATAATTCTTGAGCGAGCTCCAGATATTCCTTCAGGCCGGCTGCTTCAAGCTCCTGGAGATATTTATCCCATCCTGCTTCGATGCCGCCTTTTGTAATCCATTCTGCATACTGTTTGCTGGTCAGATTGTTGATATCTGTTTCCAGTTCATAATAACGGTTCTGCTTCTCCTGCGGAATCATAAGCCTTGGGTATAACCTCTCAGTAGGAAGGATGTATGGCTTGTACATTTCAATAGCTTCTGCACGCACTTTCAACGCTCCGTCATAAGTCATCTTGTTGGCAATATCAGATGTTATCAACAGAGGGAGACAGTTACCTGGGCAGTTTTCCTTCATCTGCTCGTCTGCTTCCTGTGGAAGCTGGAGATAACCGTCATTTGTTTTTTCTATATACTTATCAAAGGATCCATAAAAACCGGTCAGTGAACGCTCGGAATCTGCTATGACATCGGCCAGACGCATGGAGGCCTCAGGATATTTGTTGTTTTTAAAGATAGTAAAGTAGTTTCTTGATACCTGATTGAGCTGGCTGCGGATATAGGCCTTTTCTACCCCTTCTACCTTAAATGGTGCCATAGCTGTATAAACATCAGTGTTCGGATTGTGGAATGAGTGGAAGCTTCCTACAAAACTGGGCTCCGCACGGGTTTTAGCCAGATATTCGTTCCATTCATCAATGAATACTGAGCTGGGAATCAGGCCCTCATTAAAAAATGTATTCAACATGTTAACAGGCTTCATTATCTCTTTATCAGTAAAGTTATATTCCACGGTTTTTCCATCTTCATTTATGGAAATGTATGTCTTATCCTGGTCACCGGGAACTACTACTCCGTAAGCTGCATAGAAATCAAGCTGGCTGCCGATAAAATAGTTGTATCTGAAGTAGTAAGGAATTACGCCCTCGGGAATGGATCCCTTACCTGCGTTAGCCTTGAAGGCACGCATAGTATCAAGGAACTCCAGATCAGTCTCTGGAACTTTTAGTCCCAATTCGTCCAGCCACACTTTGTTGATCAGCCATTGATCCCTAATGCCATTTTGAACAATTTCATCACGAATCATCGGCAAGCTGTAAATGTGTCCATCATTAGACGTGACCAGCTTTCTTACGTTATCGTTATTCTGTAAGTAGTTCTTCCAGTTAGGAGAGTATTTTTCAATCAACTCATCTAATGCATAGATTGAGTCTGCTTCTATACAGGAAGAAATCTGTTGGTCGGTAGGGTTGCCCCAGAAAATATCGGGGTAATCCTGTGAGGCAAATATCAGATTACGCTGTTCTACTGTATCACCAGTATTAATATGATGGAATTCGAGCTTAATGTTAGTATCTTCCTGCAGTTTTTTGATCCACTCTAAATCTGCCATATTACCGACGTGACTTCCGCTTACTACTGTTACATTGAGAGTGATAGGTTCTTTAACTATCTTTACACCTTCAGCATAAGTGTTCTCATCAATCATTTTTACGCCATCATCGCTTGTGGTTGTTTCACCGGTTGTTGCTGAAGTTGAACCGGTTGCACTACTTGAATTGTCAGTGGTACCGTTTTTGGAATTGCCGCATGCTGCAAAACTCATAAGCAACCCACATACCAGAATTAAGGATAAAATTCTTTTCTTCATAACAAGCTCCTCCCATTTTTGTTTTTATTATTACAGGCTAATAATACCTGTATTTAACCCTTTACTGAACCGATCATGACACCCTTTACAAAATGCTTTTGGACAAACGGATAAACAATCAACATTGGTACGGTAGAGACCACTATAATGGCATATTTCATTGTCTGAAGCTTCATTGATGTATCTGCGCCAACATCCAGACTAGCCATATCGTCGGTGTACTGATTAGTAAGTAATATGTTCCTTAACACCAGCTGAAGATTGAATAGCTTTTTATTTCGAAGGTAGATCATTGCATTAAAGTAGGTATTCCAATGGCCTACTGCATAATAGAGTGCTAGTACCGCAATAAGTGCCCCAGACAATGGCAGGACGACGGAGAAAAAAAACCGGAATTCGTTGCATCCGTCAATCTGGGCTGCATCCCATAATTCATTAGGAATGGTGCTTTGAAAAAATGTACGGCATATAATTAGATTGTAAACACTTATTCCATTTAGCAAGATCATAATCCAGAATGTATTATACAATCCCAGTTCTTTCATAAGTAAAAAGGTTGGAACCAGTCCCCCATTGATAAACATGGTAATGGTGAATATTGACATAATCACCCTGCGGAACGGTAATTCCTTGCGTGAAAGAGCAAAGCCTGCCGTCAATGTTAGTACAAGATTCAGAATTGTACCGAATGTTGCATACATAATTGTGTTTTTGTATCCGGTCCATAATTCTGCATCAACCAGAATTTTTTCATATCCTTCAAATGTTATTCCTTTCGGAAATATAGTTACTTTTCCCAATGTTACCAGTGACGGATCACTGAAAGACGCAATAATGATAAAGTAAAGCGGATAAATACATACAGCAACACATACTAGTGTAAAAAGGACATTGAAAGAGTTAAAGACTTTATCGCCGCGGCTTTCATGCATTTTATACACTAATTTTCCAGATGACGTCATTTTTCCTTCTCCTTTCGGAATAACTTAAATAATACCAACATCATTGGTTTTCTTTGTAATCGCATTTACCGACAGCAAGAGTATTAAATTGATGACCGAGTTAAAAAGATTAATTGCTGCTGAATAGCTATACTGCCCTTCGCGGATACCTACCTGATAAACGTATGTAGTTATGATCTCAGACGCTGATAGGTTTAACGCATTCTGCATGGCAAAGACTTTTTCAAATCCAACACTCATGATTTTACCGGTATTGAGAATTAATATGGTAATAATCATCGGTAAAATACTTGGGAAATCTATGTAACGTACTCGTTGCATTTTAGTCGCTCCATCAATAATCGCTGCTTCGTGCATGCTTGGATCAACCGATGAAAGCGCTGCAAAGTAGATAATACTGCTCCATCCAGTGTTTTGCCAAATATCCGATAATATGTATACCGGTCGGAAAAGGGCTGCATCCCCCATAAAAAACAATGTATCCAAACCTATGCTTTTCAATGCTAAATTCACAATACCTGATTGCGGATCTAGGATGACTCGCATAATGCTAACTAAAACGATCGTTGATATGAAATGTGGCGCATAAGTTACAATTTGAACTACCTTTTGATAACGTTTACTTGTTAGCAGATTAATGGATAATGCAAGTATAATAGGAACCGGAAAGGAACAAATAAGCTGAAAAGCAGATAATAAAAGCGTATTGCTAATTAGTTCGGAAAAGTTGGGAGATTTGAAGAATCGGATGAAATGTGTCAATCCGACAAACTCACTTCCCAGATAACCGGTATGTGGCTTAAAGTCTTTAAAAGCAATTATGATGCCGTACATGGGTAAATATTGAAATATAATTATGTAAGTAAGGGCCGGTATTATTAACAGAAGCAAACGCCAATGCTTATTCACATTTTTAGCTACATTTCCCCATTTACCAGCTGGTTTTTTGATTGCTTTTACAGCACTCATAGTAACTCCTTCCTTGCCGCTTGCTGCGTCATTTTTCAAGATTATTAAAGTAAAGGTCGGCATCTTTTTTAAACTGCTGCACATGCTCGGAGTATTTTTGAATAAATTCCTCTGTCGATATACCAGATGCATTTCTGGAAAAACTTAATACATTATTGCACTCATTTTCATCCATAAACCGGACCGCATCCAGAAGTTTTCCGCAATCTTCTTTATCAATTGCCAAAAATCCGTGTTTGTCAGCATGGATAAAATCGCCTGAACTCACTTTACAGCCAAATACTTCTATATCGCAGCCCCACTTTACAGGAGTGCTGTAGGCATGACCTACACAAGTGTGTTTTGCAAGTGCTTTTAATCCAGCATTAGTCATTTCATCAAGATCACGGATACACCCGTCCGTAATAGTTCCGACACATCCCATACCTTTATGCATGTTTGCATTAATCTCTCCCCAGAAGGATCCAATGTGCGGATTGTCAAGATCTTTTACTACAACGATTTTAGGGCCCGGAATGGTGGCAATATACTCCATGTATTCACGTTGTGCATTAGCATTCGCACTCTGGTGCTTTGGATTGCTGGGCTCGACAACAACTGTAACAGCATAGCCTGCCATAACTCCCATTTGAGGCATATAATCGTTAATCGGTTCTCTGTTGAAACGTCCCTGTGTTCGTTCCAGATGGGTAATTTTCTCCCACCCGTTATATACAGTAGGTGTGTTCCATCTTTTTAGATTTAAAATATCTGCATAGCTTAAAGCCTGTGCCATGATGTATTCCTCCCGCTTATATTTGTTTCGTATTGTTGAACGCTGTTTATCATTGTAGTTAAATAAAAAGACTTGATTGTTCTAAAAGATATATTCTTTTGGTATTTTCCAAGCCTGTTCTCCATTGTTGAACACTGTTTATCATTGTTGTTGAATAAAAAGACTTGGTTGTTCTAAAAGATATATTCTTTTGGGTATTCTCCAAGCCTGTTCTTCATTGCTGAACACTGTTTATCATTCATAAACAGTATATAATAACTCAGATATTATGTCAATAGCTATAAAAAATAAAATGACCAAAAAGCATTTAGGGTAGTATCAGTAATAAATCATCTGCTAAAGCTTATATTGAGCCGATTCTAATATTTGCTGCATAATGTCTGCATTCTTTTTAATCATTTCCTCATCAAAACGTAATGACGGCGCACTTACACTAATAGCAGCCACTATATTGTGATCATGACCAAAAACAGGTATACCAATACAAGTTACACCATATTCATGTTCCATATTGTCAATGGAATAACCCCTGCCGCGTATTTCTTCCATATCTGCCAGCAAAGCTTCTTTTGTAATAATTGTGTTTTCAGTAAATTTTGTTAGCGGATATGCAGCATATTCCTCTTGTTTTTCTAAGGGAAGATAGGCCATCATTGCCTTTCCCAATCCAGTACAGTACATTGGGGCATGCTCTCCTAAAATGTTTCTTCCTCCTAGGTTTTCCATCGGAAAGACACATTCGATATAGAGTACTTCAGCGCCATGGGGGATCCCCAAAAATACCGTTTCGTTAACCTCTCTTGCGATTTTTTGCATATATGGCAGAAAAAACTTCCTGAATCCCATGTGGTTATTAATAATATAGCTGAACTGAAGAAGTTTAAGGCCCAGATAGTATTTTCCACTCTCTTTGTTTTTTGATAAGTAACCCAATGACTCAAAAGTTGAAGCAATATTATGAACGGTGCTTTTCTGCAAATCCAGCATTTGAGCTAATTCAGTTACACCAAGTTCGGGACGGCTATCTGAAAAGCATTCCAATAAACGAATAGCCTTTGCTAAAGACTTTACTTTAAACTCCCGTTCCATATACAACCTCCCAAAATTCATTTCTATCAGAAGTTTACCACATTAGTAGGATTTCCTTCAAGAAACCTCCTAAGATTTTCTACAGCTATATTCAGCAATCTTTCCCGTGATTCCTTCGGCGCCCATGCAATATGTGGTGTAATGATGCAATTAGGGACTTTTAGAAGAGGGTTATCTCCATGGATAGGCTCTGCTGATACAACATCTACTGCTGCAACTGCAATCTTTCCACTTCTCAACGCAGCTGCAAGATCCGATTCATTTATCAGGCCTCCCCTGCTTGTGTTGATTAGAATAACTCCATCCTTCATCTTTGGAATACTCTCTGCATTGATCATCTTATCAGTAGATGGGAAAAGGGGGCAGTGTAGTGACACAACATCTGCGTTTCCATATAATTCATCCAGTGAACCATATTTCATACTCTCATTTTCCAATGCTTTATCCTGATTCTCATCATAGGCAAGTACCTTCATACCAAAGGATTGCGCAATCCGGCCAACAGCCTGTCCAATCCGGCCATAACCGATGATGCCCATTGTTTTTCCAGCTAACTCGATTAAAGGATAATTCCAATAGCAAAAATCCTGACAGTTTTCCCATTGCCCTGCCTTCACTGACTCCGAATGTGCACCTACATGATGGCAAACCTCCAGCAGCAGAGCGAAAGTAAATTGTGCCACTGCATCCGTACCATAGGTTGGAATGTTGCATACAGGAATATTACGCTTTTTAGCCGCATTAACATCAACCACATTGTATCCGGTTGCCAGAACTCCGATAAAACGGACATTCTGACAGTTTTCTAAAGTGTTCTCTGTTATGGGTGTCTTATTAGTGTACACGATCTCCGCATTACCAATCCGTTCTATAATTTCATCGGAATTCGTCCGATCATAAACAGTCAATTCTCCAAGTGCTGCCAAACCATCCCATGAAAGATCTCCGGGATTTTCGGTATATCCATCTAAAACAACAATCTTCATAATCATCCCCCTACAAGCATTATTATTCTTTATCCCTTATAAGTACTTTATTTTATCATGTTATCATTAAATACTTGTCTGTACAGTGTTCATTATTGTTAAACAGCGTTTATTAATATAGTAACACATTTAGCAAATAACCGTCAACTTGTTTTTAGTAAACTAAAGCATTATAAAATTCAGAATCCTTGAAGCTCAATGATTATTTAATAAAATAAAAGGATTGTAAATGTGCATAAAAAGCTCCAGTGAGTTTTTATGCACATTTAAAAATGGCTAAATTTTATGTTCATAATTTCTATGTCAATACCTGATTGTCCATTTGTTATATTAATCACATCAATATTCTTCTTCCCTGTGGTAAGGTAAACAGTTACATAATCAACAGCAGTAATACCTGCTGCTAATATGGAAATGGCAAAAAGCACTGCCAGTACATAGCCCCATTTATGTTTTTTCTTTTCCTTGTATTGTTCTACACGACTCACTATTTATTATCCTCCGTATTATCAGCTGCCTATCGCAGTCTACTTCTGACGCTCGTTCTCTTGCTGTAAGTAACCCGCTGTAATTTCCAACTGAGTAGTAATTCAATCTGCCCGGTGAACTACTTCAGTTGATGCCTCATCTGATACATTATTACATACCGCATGAATATGATTACCTAAAATACCATATTTATTCCCCCTTCATTACATCGTTCAGCGCTTCAGCAAGATACTTCATGCTTTCGAGGCATTCACTCAAAAGGTTCCCATCACCGCCCACTTCAATTAGTACCGCCTGATCAGATATCTGCTGGTTATATCGTTTGCTGACTAACATCAAAGGCTTTGCAAGCCCGGGATACTTTTCATTAAGCTTTTGCTGAACCTTAAGTGCGAATTTGAGATTTTCCTTCCAATGCGGGTTTGGAAGCATTATATCACTTCCCATTACAAACATGATCTGAGCGGCATTTTTCCCATTGATCTTGGTAACCGAACGAAGCTTAGGCTTAGAGGAATCAACAGCATCCCTGTGTATATCTATGTATACCTTAATGGAAGGATAGCTCTTTACATAGCTTTGAAGAGTCTTAATAGACTCGCCATACGCTGCATTTCTTATCTTGTCATGAACCGTTCCATTGTGCAGAGTTTCGATACCATATTTTTTTAGATTCCTTGCCAGCTCTTCACCTACTCTTACAACATTATACTTAGGATCTGAATTAAAGCTTGGCGCGGCTTTATTATCAAGGTCAGACTCCTTAAGGACATAGCTTTCACTGGTATGTGTGTGATAGATCAGGACCTTGGGCCCTTTCTTACTGTAATTAAAATCTATTGGCTCCTTCAATAACGCAGCAATCTCAATATCATACTTTGTAAAATTTTTTATAACCATTTTATCGATAGCCACCAGGCTGCTGTCATCCTCATTTTCTTCCTCCTCTTCATATGCAATGCTACTTATGGGCTGAGGTTCAGTTAATATTGTGCTATTCTGTGCCGAGGCATCATTGTGCCCATTATTGCCGGATGAATTTCCGCTCTCACCGATTTGTTCATTTCTTTCACCGGCTTCATTGTCACCACTAGTTCCGGAGCCCCCATCCACGCTGTCACTGTCTGTTCCGCTTTGCAAATTATTCTCATTTGCACCAGTACCGTCTTTGTTTATAGTACCCGAGCCGACAGCATTATCACCATTCTTGTTTGCATTCCCAGAATCGGCTATTGATGATCCTTTATCTGTACTTTCACCTGGATTTCCGTCTGCAAGCATAGACTTATAGCTATGGTCATAATAGCTTTTAAAGATAGGAGATTGAACATTAAGGATTGTCATAGGTGATGTTATGTCAAATGCAAACACCTTTGAAAATAAACTTTTGATCTCTCTCGAAAAGGAAACACTGGATTTGCCGCTGTTATAGACTGTATCAATTATTGGTATTGATGAATTGATCATATTTTTATAGTTCTGCACATCAACTCCCTGAATCATAGCCGTATCCATAGAATAAATCAGATTTCCTGCCTGGATTCCAAGAATTACAGCTATAACAGCAAACAGCAGAAGCAATGGAATACGCAAAAGCTTCTTAGACGTACTGATATCTCTTTGTCTTTTATGCGTGAAATTTTCATGGTCATCATTATTATGGTTTTCTTGATTATTCATTAGGCTATTTCCTTGGCGTCTGCTTTCCTCACAATTTCTCTCTCTACTCTCATCTTGCTCACACTCTTGTAAATCTTCCCATTTAGTCGCTTGTGTATTTTCCTTGTTGTTTATATCAGAAGCTCCTTGATTGCTTCCATGATAATCCTCCTGGCTGTTCAATAGGCTCTTCCCCTGGTTATTCTCACTCTCCATGTTCTCCTCCGTTAATTCATTACCTGTACTTATTTAATAACGCACGCACATATATCAAAAAACGTGTCATGGTATTCGTTATAACGCTTCGTTCAAAGAAAATGTTTCGGTTGTAGAAATATTTTCTTTCTGCTTTGGCGTTTCAACGAGGCGCTATACATACTTTCGCCTCGTTATAATGCATCGTTCAAAGAAAATGTTTCGGTTGTAGAAATTTTTTCTTTCTGCTTTGGCGTTTCAACGAGGCGGTATACATACTTTCGCTTCGTTATAATGCATCGTTCAAAGAAAATGTTTCGGTTGTAGAAATATTTTCTTTCTGCTTTGGCGTTTCAACGAGGCGCTATACATACTTTCGCCTCGTTATAATCATATTCCAAACACTTGGTACATTATGACAAGTTGAAAAATTGCCCTGCAAATTTTAACCTAGATTATTATCGATGGTATGATTACAGGCTGCGTGATTTTGCAACAGTGGCTCTATTTACATCTTGCGCTTATAATTATTTGTATATTATAATTGTGGTTAAGCTGAGTAGGAAAAGATGAGCTAAGCTTTAATTTATTCAGCAAATACTAAGAAATGGGGATAATAAATTGTCACTTTATTATACGATTGGATTAATACTCGTTCTAGTAGCACTTGGAGTATGCATGAGCATATCAATTAAGAAATACGACAAAAAAATGGCATCTCAGAAAAAGAAAAAGAGAAAACGTTATAATTACAATCCTGAGTATAAAAGACCCGGAAAATAACGTTTTTCAACGGCAATTGGATTAACTACTTAATACCAAGCTTTCTATTGTACTCAGCATTTTTAATATTATTATTGAAGTCCTATGTACAAAAAATAAAAGAAGCGTAAATAGAGGCAGTCCTGCATAAGACAGTATAAGAAAACTATATTGTTTATGGGCTACCGCCAAAATCGCTGTTTTCTGCATGCGCCTGGCGGGCGCATGTAAAAAGTCTCGAGGGCTCGATGCCCACGAGACTTATATTTTTTACACTTTTCTTATTTAGCCGCCATGGTTAGTTAAGCCTAATAGCGTACTCATTATAAGGATCTGTTTCATTTCCGAGATATATGTCAGGGCCATAGCTCTCATTATAATTCTTCTTAGCTTCTCTGTCTGAATATTCTTTCTTAGCTTCTCTGTCTGAATAGTTCATTGTTTTTATTAACTGATCATCGAGCTGAACTGTAATGGTTCCGAAATCAACAGTACCGTTATCACCTACAACGATTGTGACATTCTTAGTTATCGGAGCAAATTCGTCATTTCCGCTAAGTACAAAGCTATACTCACCGGGCTTAAGGTAAAACTCTTTTTTGCCATTTCCTATATTATCGAATGGTTTGTCCGATAAGGATGAATATCTACACAAAAATCAACAGCATGACCCGAAAGCCATGCTGCTTTAAATAAATGATTCTGTTAACTAATGCATCTACACCTTCAAATCAATCCATATTAATACTGATTTTGTACTGCTGCCCTCTGTGCAGATGATATCCCACTTGCGGCACCTACCTCATGTTTCGCATCTCCTGCCTCAAGCTTCGCCGTACATGTTGCAAGCTTGCTGATACTACTTACTTTTGACTCGCAGCACCTGCCTCATGTTTCGCGGCACCTATCTCAAGCTTCGCGTCACCTGTCGAGATTCTCACAGCATCTGCCGCAAGCGTCACCTCATCAGTGTCGAGATTTCTAAATGCAGCTGCAAGCATCAGTTTTATCCTGTTCAGCTGATTTACCTCACTTGCACCGGGGTCATAATCCACCGCAACAATATTCGTATCAGGGAATTTGTTCTTTAACGCCTTTATCATTCCCTTGCCAGTGACGTGATTGGGCAGGCAGGCAAATGGCTGCATACAAATAATATTGGCAGCGTCATGCTCTATCAGCTCTATCATTTCCGCAGTCAGGAACCATCCCTCTCCCGTTACATTACCCAGTGAAAGCACCTCAGATGCCTTTTCGCCAAGCTCATATATGCTTGATGGGGCATCAAAGCGCTTGCTCCTTTTGAGATACCTTTTCATATTCCTTCGATAATACTCAATGCCTGATATAACAAGCTTGCTTAACGCCGTACTTATCCAACTTGATGACAAATACCTGCGCTTGAATATATTATTAAAAGCACAGTATAGGAAGAAGTCCACAAGGTCGGGCATTACAGCCTCGGCTCCTTCCCTTTCGACTACATCCACAACATTATTGTTCGCAGTGGGATGGAACTTTACAAGTATTTCGCCAACCAGACCAACTCTGGGCTTCTTAACATCCCTAAGCTCCAGGTTGTCAAATTCTTCAATTATCTTTTTAATATTTCGTCTGAATTCACCATGTTTGCCGCTTTTTACAGATTCCTGGCATCTTTCTATCCAGCTTTCATATAAGCAATTTGCTGAGCCCGGTATCCTTTCATACGGCCGTACTCTGTACAAAACTCTCATCAGCAGATCGCCGTACACAAGTGCTATAAGCGCTTTATTAATGAGACTGGGTGTTATCTTAAAGCCTGGATTGTCTTCTAGTCCCAATACGTTCAGCGAAATTACAGGCACCTGCTCCATTCCTGAATCCTTTAACGCCTTCCTTATAAAGCCTATATAGTTGGTAGCCCTGCAGCCTCCTCCGGTTTGAGAAATAATCACGGAGGTATTGTTCAAATCGTACCTACCCGATTTTAATGCTTCGATGAGCTGTCCGGCAGTCAGAATAGATGGATAGCAAGCATCATTGTTTACATGGCGCAGGCCTTCATCAACAGCTGCCTTATCAACCGACGGCAGCACCTCGAGCTTGTAGCCGGCTTCTCTGAAGGCTGTCTCAACAAACTGAAAATGTATAGGCGACATCTGAGGTGCAAGTATAGTATGCCTTTCCCTCATATCTTCCGTAAAAGGTGTCTTCTTCTGCCTGAATTTTTTCTTTTCCGTACTGCAGCTACTCCTGCTACGCTCCTCCATTGCGGCCTTGAGCGAGCGAAGCCTGATCCTGGCTGCTCCCAAATTGCTGATCTCATCTATTTTCAAAACAGTATATATCTTTCCGCTCTCATGGAGAATTTCCTGAACCTGATCCGTAGTAACGGCATCAACACCGCAGCCAAAGGAATTAAGCTGTACCAGTTCAATATCATCCCTTGTTGCAGCAAATGCAGCAGCCGAATACAGCCTTGTATGGTACATCCACTGGTCGACAACTCTGAGCGGTCGTCCCGGCTTATCAAGATGTGCCACTGAATCCTCTGTCAGAACAGCCATTCCAAGCTCAGTTATGAGATTTGGTATCCCATGATTGATCTCAGGATCGATATGATAGGGCCTTCCTGCAAGAATAATGCCCTTACCCCCGGTTTTTTCAATGTATTCTAGTACCTCTTCTCCCTTTTTCCTGATAGCTGCCTTAAAGCTCTCATCCTCAAGCCAGGCTTTATCTACAGCACTTTTTATCTCTGCTTTTCCGAGGCCTAAGTTATGCAGTTCCTCATGAAGTCTTTCTGCAAGCCTTTTCTTGTCATCATAGGGCAGGAAGGGATTCATAAAATTGATGTCCCTTTCCTTCAATATCTCCATATTGGCCTTTATTACCTCAGAATAGGATGTAACTATAGGACAATTATAGCAATTATTTGCTTCCGAATTCTCCTTACGCTCATATGGAATACATGGGTAAAAAATATTCTTTACACCACTTTGCACAAGACTCATTATATGTCCATGCACCAGCTTTGCCGGGTAGCAAACAGATTCGGAGGGCATTGTCTCAATGCCAAGCTCATAAATTTTCCTTGTAGAACGTGGCGACAGCACCACCCTAAACCCAAGCTCTGTAAAGAATGTAAACCAGAACGGGTAGTTCTCATATATGTTCAGCACCCTGGGGATACCTATGATGCCGCGTTTTGTGCTTTTTTCATCCAATGCCTTGTAGGAGTTCAATAGCTTGTATTTATAGTCATATATGTTAGGCAGATCATTCTTGGCAAGCTCTCTGCCTGCACCTCTTTCACATCTGTTTCCGGTTACAAAGTTCCTTCCGTCGTTGAAATTATTAATTGTAAGAAGGCAATTATTACTGCAGCGTCCGCATCGTTTTAAAGTAATATTCGTTTGGAAGCCTTCCAATTCGTCAGCTTCCATAAGGCTGCTCCTCTCTCCTTCTCCACATCGTTCACAGGCGATAAGAGCTGCACCATAAGCACCCATAATGCCCGCAATATCTGGTCTTACGGCGTTTCGTCCGGCAATTATCTCAAAGCTTCTAAGCACAGCATTATTATAAAAGGTGCCACCTTGGACAATTATTTTCTTACCAAGCTCTTTCGGGTCTCTTATTTTTATAACCTTCATTAATGCGTTTTTTATGACAGAATATGAAAGTCCTGCGGAAATATCTCCTACTGAAGCGCCTTCCTTCTGCGCCTGCTTGACTCTGGAATTTATGAAAACAGTACAGCGCGAGCCCAGATCAACAGGCTTCTGCGCAAGAAGAGCCTCTCTGGCGAAGTCCTCGACCTCCATACCAAGTGATTTTGCGAAGGTCTCTATAAATGACCCGCAGCCTGATGAGCATGCTTCATTAAGCATGATATTATCTATTAAACCATTTTTTACCTGCATGCATTTCATATCCTGACCACCAATATCAAGAATGAAATCTACGCCCGGCAGGAAATGTTCAGCAGCCTTGTAATGCGCTATTGTCTCTATTTCTCCCAGGTCTGCCCGAAGAGCGGTCTTAACAATACCTTCTCCATAGCCTGTCACTGTAGTATTGGCTATATAGGCCTCCTTCGGTAGCTTTGAATATAGCTTTATTAGTTCAGCAATAACAGATCTCAACGGGCTTCCTTTATTGCTGCCGTAATGAAAATACAGCAATGCGCCCTTTGAGTCAATAAGTGCAAGCTTTGTAGTCGTTGAGCCTGCGTCTATACCGAGGTAGCAAGCCCCGGTGTGATCGGCCAGTTCCTTTCTTTCGACCCTATTTTTAGAATGTCTTTTTTTGAACTCAGCCAGCTCGATCTCATCCTTAAAAAGTGGACTAAGCCTCTCGACCTCGTTAACGGACGCCGTATTAATTACAGGGAGCTTTTTACGCAGCGTCCTGAAGCTGACGATACTACTTTTTTTAGACGCCAGTGCAGCACCTGTGGCGACGAAAAGCTGTGAATTTTCAGGGAATATTACCTGCTCATCCGTAAGAGATAGTGTTTCAACAAACCGTTTTCTCAATTCAGGAAGGAAGTACAGTGGGCCGCCTAAAAAGGCAACATTGCCCTTGATCGGTCTGCCGCAGGCCAATCCGCTTATTGTCTGGTTAACTACAGACTGAAAGACAGAAGCCGCTATATCCTCCTTAGCTGCTCCTTCATTAAGCAGAGGCTGTATATCAGTTTTTGCAAATACACCGCATCTTGCGGCAATGGGGTATATTATTTTGTGTGCTTCGGCGAGCTTGTTCAGGCCTGAAGCGTCAGTCTGGAGCAGAGCGGCCATTTGGTCAATAAATGCTCCTGTACCACCGGCGCACGTGCCATTCATTCTCTGCTCTATCCCACCCTTGAAAAAGGTTATCTTTGCATCCTCGCCGCCGAGCTCGATTGCAACGTCAGTATCAGGAATAATACTTCTTACAGCCTCAGTAGCAGCAATGACCTCCTGCTCAAAGGGAAGTTCCAGCCACTGGGCAACTGATATCCCGCCTGAGCCCGTAAGTGTTATTGTAACATCGTCCTCCTCAAACATTTGGCATGTTTCATCAACCAGCTGGAATATTGTCTTTCTTATATCCGAAAAATGTCTCTGGTACTTGCTATAGATGATTTTATCATTTTTATCTAATATGGCCAGCTTAACTGTAGTTGATCCTACATCAAGTCCCATATGGAAAAGTCTCTTCATAAAACATTAGCCAAACCGGTGCCTTCTTAAAGCCTGCACTGCCCCCAAACCGGTATTGTCTATACCCCCAAAATTAATTGCAGCTAAAATAACAATTTTATAAAACAAAAGCATCAATAGAATCAAGCCTATCGACACCCTTTTAAACCATTTAATATACTAACACAAATCTATAAATAAGTAAATAGCAGGTAATTAATGGCTATATACAATAACTATTTTATTTGACACATGGTAAACCTTAACTTATAATTACACCATTATAATGTATAAAAGTTTAAATATAACAGTAGTCCTTAACTAAACAATTTTACTTTTATATCAGTATACTTCTTTCATTAAAACGAGGTGGAAATATGAGTAAAGAATCTTTGAACCTTGGTAAGCAAACTGACCTGTCTATTTTTACGGACACTATGGTTGAAATGTCTTGGACTAATGTGAAAAAATCGGCTGAAAACGGAGATATTGTTTTATTTCCTGTTGGAATTATAGAGGAGCATGGACCTCATATGGATTTAAGTCCAGATGTTTACTTAGCTTACCTATTTTGCAGGTTTCTAAAACAAAGCTTGGAAAGTAAGAACATTCAATCCATTATTGCACCTCCCTATTATTGGGGTATAAGCGAGGATACAAAAACTTATCCGGGGACTTTTTCTGTTAGACCTGAGACTTTTAAGTCAATGTTGATTGATATATTTAATTCGCTGAGTTCATGGGGATTTGACAAAGTATTTATCATTAATTCCCATGGAGACATAACTCATGTAAACGTAATAGAACAGGCCATTAAAGAAATGCGTGACAATAAAAACATGCAGATATACAATATAGAAAGCTTAAACATCGATGTTGAGAATCCTCCAGTTTTTCCTCTGCCACGGGATGGAAAGTTTGAGCCGGATCTTCATGCTGGAGCTAACGAAACCGCTGCAATGTACACGTTTTATCCAAATAAGGTTAATGTAGAATTGACAAAAGAATTAAAACCTCAAAATAGCTTTCACCCATTAGGATATTATGGAGATCCAGCCAGCTTTTTAATGGAAAGAACTGTTATTGAGTATTATAAGGCTGATATAGAAATGGACACACTAAAAATCGAAGCTGTGCTAAAACTTTAAAACCATTTAAGGGTTCCATATTTTTAAATATGGAACCCTCTCTTAGATACCATTACAGAAGTGTCACAAATGACAGGTCTTGTAATACACATCCCTGCATTCATCACTATTTCATCTTACCAAACTTGTTGAATGGGTAAAATCTCAATATTGCCCTGCCCTTTATCCAACTGGTCTGAATCGGGCCAAACTCTGTACTGTCGTAGCTATATTGCCTGTTATCACCAAGTACATATGCAAATCCTTCAGGCACAGTCATATTAGTATATTGGGGCAATGTCCCGTCAGGCGTTTCAGGTTCGTCCGTAAGTCCGATGGTTGAAAGCTCACCGTTTACATATACCTTGCCATCATTAACTTCAACCTTGTCGCCTTCCACTGCTATCAGTCTTTTTATCAGTTGGTGGGATTCCATTGGTGATTTAAATACTATTATATCACCCCTATGCAAGCCTCCAAATTTGCAGCTCAGCTTTTCAACCAGAAGATTGTCACCTTCTACAAGAGTAGGCTGCATAGATATATCATGTACTATAGTCCTCTGACCCACAAATATAACCAGCAGCAAGCCAACAATGATAGCCGCCCCTATATGCAGGAACCAGTCAAGTGCTTCGCTGATTTTCTTCTTTTCAACCATAATAACACCTCTACCCACCATATTCCAGCCATGTACATTTCACTTCCATTACGATGTACATTTCACCTTACCATAAATACCATGTTTGCTTCATTCTATTATTGTCACGAACGTACATGACCAATCATTGTCATCGCCCTTTACACTACACATCTTATTGCCATCACCACATTGCGTTACAGCTTACTGCAATGGCCTTGCCACGGCATTAAAGCTTACCGCTATGGCCTCACCACATGAGTTATAGCTATAAGCTTTGGTCTCACATGCATTACACCTACTATCTTGTTATTGGTCAGTATCTGCTTCTTTGGTCTCTATACTTATGTGCAGCTCCTCAAGCTGTTTATTATCGACATTATCAGGCGCATTTGTCATAAGATCGGCTGCGTTCTGTACCTTTGGGAATGCAATAACATCTCTTATGCTGCTTCTTCCCGCCATAAGCATTATCATTCTGTCCAGGCCATAAGCCATTCCACCGTGCGGGGGAACACCATATTTAAATGCCTCAAGCAGATAACCGAATTTGGCCATAGCCTCTTCCTCGCTTAGTCCAAGAAGCTTGAACATTTTTGACTGCAGATCCTGCATGTGTATACGGATACTTCCTCCACCAAGTTCTGTACCATTAAGAACAATGTCATAGGCCTTTGCGCGGACGCTTCCTATGTCTGTATCAAGAAGAGGCAAATCTTCGTCCATAGGTGATGTAAACGGATGATGCATAGCTACCCAGCGGTTGTCTTCCTCACTGTATTCAAACAGCGGGAATTCTGTTACCCACAGGAACTTAAACACTTTATTATCAAGCAGGTTTAGCCTCTTTGCAATTTCAAGTCTTAATGCTCCCAGTGAATCGAAAACAACCTTGTTCTTATCAGCTACAAAGCATATGAGATCGCCGGGCTTTGCTTCTGTACGTTCAAGCAGAGCATTTATTTGATCTTCGGTCAAGAATTTTGTAAATGAAGATTTCAACTCATTATTCTCTCCGACACTTATCCATGCCATACCCTTTGCTCTATAAGTCTTCACCAACTCTACCAGACTATCTATCTCTTTCCTGCTAAAGCTCGCGCAGCCCTTTGCATTGACGGCACGCACACTTCCACCGTTGTTGACAGCATCAGTGAAAACCTTGAAGCCGCAATCAGCCACCAGATCTGAAACATTCACGAGCTCGAGTCCGAAGCGCATATCCGGCTTATCAGAGCCGAACCTCTCCATAGCCTCTCTGTATGGAAGTCTCAGGAACGGAGTCTCTAAATCTACATCCAATGCTTCCTTGAATACCTTTTTGATGAAGCCCTCATTTAGTGTAATTACATCATCTACATTAACAAATGACATTTCCAGGTCTATCTGAGTGAATTCTGGTTGTCTGTCTGCTCTTAGATCCTCATCCCTGAAGCATTTTACAATCTGTATATACCTGTCATAGCCCGAAACCATCAAAAGCTGCTTAAACAGCTGTGGAGACTGGGGCAGTGCGTAAAACTTGCCGGGATGAACTCTGCTGGGAACAAGATAATCTCTTGCGCCCTCAGGCGAGCTCTTTATAAGCATCGGTGTCTCAATTTCCAAAAAGCCGTTATTATCATAATAATCTCTGGCTATCTTTGCTACGCGATGTCTGAGCATGAGATTTGCCTGCATATCAGGTCTTCTAAGGTCAAGGTACCTGTATTTAAGCCTCGTAAGCTCGTTAACATCAGAATCTTCTTCTATATGAATAGGAGGAGTTTCAGCCTTGCTGAGTATTCTAAGCTCAGAGGCAATTACCTCGATCTCTCCTGTTTTCATTCTTGGATTTAATGCCTCGGGAGACCTTCTTTGTACCGTTCCAACAACTGCGAGCACGAACTCGTTCCTTATAGTCTCAGCCTTTTCAAATATCTCGCTGTCCTTGTTGCTGTCGAATACTACCTGCAGCAAGCCTGTCCTATCCCTAAGGTCTACAAATATAAGTCCGCCTAAATTTCTGCGCTTATGAGCCCAGCCCATAACTGTAACAACTTCACCGATATTCTCCGCGCTAAGCTCGGTACATCTGTGGGTACGCTTTAGCCCGTAAATTGTCTCTCCCATGTCAACACTCCTATCTGTTATCTGAATTCATCCTGCTTCTTTACTTCTCTGCCTTCTCCGTCTTCCTTGTTTCAGCCTGATTTATCATTTCCATTCCTAATTTCTCACATAAAACTAATCAATCATACCCTACCTTTGACCTGACACTCTAACCTTACATTCTTTAGCCTATCCACAATTGAATCAAGGCTTACATCCTTTTGTTCTCCGTTCTTCATATCCTTAAGCACAGCCTTGCCATTTTCAATCTCTTCGTCGCCTATAACAATGGTATATAAGAAGCCCTTCTTATCAGCATACTTCATCTGCGCCTTAAGGCTCCTGGACATCAGGTCGGTTTCTGCACCAACCCCATAGCTTCTTAGCTTGTGAACAAGCTTCTGAGCATAATCAGCGGCATTGCTTCCAAGCGTCGCAACATAAAGGCCCATTGCTTCCGGTTCATCAATGTTTATTTTCTGGCTTTCAAGTTCCATAAGAAGCCTTTCCGCTCCCATAGCAAAGCCTACACCAGGCGTGGATGGCCCTCCGCATGTCTCCACAAGGCCGTCATACCTTCCGCCGCCGCAGATCGTGCCTTGCGTGCCTACATTCTCTGAAATGAATTCAAATACTGTCTTTGTATAATAATCAAGGCCGCGTACAATACCGGGATCGACTTTATAAACTATTCCGATATTGTCAAGTCCTCTTTTCAGCCCTTCAAAATGCTCTCTGCACTCATCACATAAATTATCGATTAGTTTAGGAGCACCTTCCGTAAAGTTCTTGCAGCTCTGCTCTTTACAATCAATTATTCTCAAAGGATTCCTTTCAAAACGGTTCCTACAGTTTTCACAAAGCTCTCCAAGATGTGGTCTGAAATAATCCTTCAGTTTTTCATTATATTCTTTTCTGCAGTTTGGACAGCCGATACTGTTAATGTTAAGACCTACATTTTTTAGACCCAGTCTTTCAAAATACATAGATAGTATACTTATTACTTCTACATCGATTACAGGCCCGGCAGCCCCGAAAGTCTCTATTCCGTACTGATGAAATTCCCTGTATCGTCCCTTTTGTACATTTTCATACCTGTAGGCTGTAATATTATAGAAAAGCTTTACAGGCTGAGGCATTGACGACATTCCATGCTCAATGTAGCTTCTGACAATGCCGGCAGTTCCCTCTGGTCTCAGCGTGAGGCTCCTTCCTCCCTTATCATCGAAGGTATACATTTCCTTTTGAACAATATCGGTTGTATCTCCGACGCCTCTCTGGAACAATTCCGTATGTTCAAATACAGGTATTCTGATCTCCTTGTAGCCAAAGCTAGCACATAAATCTGCGAATTTTCTTTCAATAAATTGCCATTTGTAGACCTCTGCAGGCAGAATATCTCTTGTTCCTTTGGGAGCCTGAGTGAACATAGCAATTACCTCCAACCTTTTGTTATATTAATATCATTTCCAAATAAACAGCAATACTTTTTATCTCAAAAAATAAAACCCCCGCCTGACAACTATGTCAGGGACGAGAGCTGATTTCCCGCGGTGCCACCCTAATAGGCCGATTGCCCACTTTAACCCTTTAACGCAGGATATACGAACCGGCTTACTCGCTGTTGATTAACATATTTTCATAGTATGCTCCAGCTTTCCTACGGTCAGCTCAAGGATGTCCCTACGTCTGCCTTTTGTTAAAGGTGCTTTCAGTCATGACACCTTCTCCCTAAAACAAGTACAGACCTCTATATTCCTTTCATTGCCTTTATGCGAATTTAATATATATTTTAATAATGCAGGACTTTATTGTCAATAGTACCAAATCGTAAACTTCAGAAATAGGTATTTCTCTCAGACAAGGGGACGGTTCCTATGTCTTGCTCTTCAGAACAAGACATAGGAACCGTCCCCTTGTCTGTCCTATTGGCTACATCTCAAATGCCGCTACTTGCCTTTATCATGCTTATTTGCGTATTTCATGTCTTTTTTCACTGATGTAAAAACGCAGTAGCCATTAATATGCTCGACTCTGGTACCTCCGAATATGGCTGTTAGCTTGTTTTTATACCATGCTTCACGTTTGGTAACCATCATCATTCTTCCACCAATGCACAGCCTGTTGAAGCCCTTCTCTATAAATTCCTTGGGAACACTGAAATCTTCATGGTATGGTGGATTTGAAAGGATAATCGTATACTCCTTGTCATCAATATTTGAAAATCCCTTGCTGACAATTGCTCGTATATTTCCCACACCGTTCAATTCAGCATTCTTCGACGCCTGCTTAACAGCTCTTTCATCAAAATCACTCATTGTAATGTTTTTATCTCCGATGAGCTTTGCCGCATATATACCAACGACGCCATACCCACAACCCAAATCGAGGACCTTGTCATCACTTGTAAAATCAGCAGATGACAGCATAGCAAGCGTACCGGAATCTACACTTCCCGGAGAAAACAATCCCGGCAATGTTTCAAATTTTAGGTCTATGCCGTTAATTACCTCGTGAATCAGGTTCAAATAAGCACCTCGTTCCCTATGTACACCGTCTTTTAGCTATCGCCACTCCAATTTCTAATATTAACTAATATTAGTTATCTATTTCTTTCGCCCAACTATTTTATCTTCCATATGGAAGTATTTCTCTTGAAAATTGCGGCAAACGCACTACCAATTTATTACAGCAGATACATGTTATTCTCTCTTTCATAGCCAATATCTGTCTGTGTGCCATGCCCCGGAAAAACCTTTATTGAATCATCCAGCTTCATAATTATATTAAGCGAGTTCATCAGCTGATCGTGATCTCCCTTGCCTAAATCTGTTCTTCCAACGTTAAGCCGGAACAGCGTGTCGCCTGTCATAAGCATGTCACCCAACTTTATGCAAATGCCCCCGGGCGTATGTCCCGGCGTATGTATAATTTCAAATTTCAAGCTTCCGACCTCAAGAACATCTCCATCCCTCAGCTTCATATCAGGATCCTTAAATATCTTATTCATGCCAAAGATCATCCCGCCATTATACATAACACTGCCAAGCAATGGGACATCAGCTTCATGTATGGCTATATGTCCTCCGCAGGACTTTTGAAGCTCTTCCATATACAAAATGTGGTCGATGTGAGCATGAGTCAATATGATATATTTTAGTATGAGCTTTTGCTCATCAAGCACAGCTTTTATTCTTACATTATCAACGCCGGGATCAATAACCGCTGCTTCTCCGCTCTCTCCTATTATATAACAGTTAGAAGCAACCATATCCGACATAAGTCTTTTAAAAAACATTTCACAAAACTTCCTTCCCTATACATCTGCCGACCAGCACAGGGGGACGGCTCCTGTGTGCTCGTTCCATCACTGTTTATTCCTTGTTACCTCAAAAACGCTGTCAATTTTGCGAAGCCTTTTAATTATCTTATCAAGCTGCTCGGTATCATTTATCTCAAGTGTAAGATTAATAATAGAAATCTGATCCCTTGTAGTTCTTGCATTAATCGCCTTAATGGGAATTTTCGCCTCGCCTATTGTATTAGTAAGCTCCATCAGAAGGGCTGTCCTGTCGTTTGCCATAACTGTAATGTCGGCCTTATATGCAACATTAATTGCAGTATACCATCGAACCTCTATCAGGCGCTCATCCTCGCCTCTGTTCTGCGCCACATTGGTACAATCTCTTCTGTGAACCGAAACGCCCCTGCCTCTTGTTATATAGCCTATAATATCATCGCCCGGAACCGGGTTGCAGCACCTTGATAATCTTACAAGACAGTTGTCTATGCCTTTTACGATAACGCCGTTCTCAGGGATGTTCTTTTTCTTTTTATCAGCCTTTATTGTCTGTTCCTGTTCTCCGGCCCCATCGTCATCCTCGATTTTCACCGTCTTGCGGTATTCATCTCTTAGCTTTGCAATTATCTTGCTTCCGCTTATTCCGCCAAAGCCTACTGCGGAGAACATATCATCAATAGAATTAAAATTATACTTTTTGAGCATCATGTCGATCCATTCGGTTTTAAAAAGCTGGTTATAGGTGTAACCCTGCTTTTTCAACTCTCTGTCGATCGACTCTCTTCCGCGTAATATATTTTCTTCTCTGTTTTCTTTTTTAAACCACTGATTTATTTTGTTCCTTGCCTGAGAGCTCTTGACAATTTTTAGCCAATCTCTGCTCGGGCCATGTACATTCGAGGATGTAATGACCTCAACAATATCTCCGTTTTTGAGCACACTGTTGAGCTTTACTATTTCGCCGTTCACTCTGGCGCCCATCATTTTATTTCCTATGGCACTGTGAATAGAATATGCGAAATCAATTGGAGTAGAACCAACAGGAAGATTTACCACATCTCCCTTTGGCGTAAATACAAAGACCTCGTCGGCAAATAAATCTATTTTGACCGACTCAACAAATTCACCTGCGTCTCTGGTCTCCTTCTGCCATTCAAGCATTTGCCTGAGCCATGCAAATTTATTATCCAGTTCTCCATCGCCGGATTTGCCCTCCTTGTATTTCCAGTGCGCCGCAATACCAACCTCAGCTACCCTGTGCATATCCCAGGTACGTATCTGGACCTCAAAGGGCTGACCCTCATGATCTATGAGCGTAGTATGCAATGACTGATACATGTTCGGCTTGGGCATAGCTATATAGTCCTTGAATCTTCCCGGCATTGGCTTGTATAGTTCATGTACCAAACCGAGCACAGCATAGCAATCCTTAACCGAACTGACTATGACCCTTACCGCAAACAGGTCAAATATTTGATCCAGCATTTTATTCTGGGATTGCATTTTGCGGTAGATGCTGTAGAAATGCTTTGGTCTTCCGTCGATCTGCGTCTCTATCCCCAGCTCTGTCGTCTTTTCTTTAATCTCATTCTTTATTTGAGTTATAAAGGCTTCACGTTCACGACGCTTTTTAGCGATTTTTTCAACTAGATCATAATACTCATCCGGATTGAGATACCTGAAGCATATGTCCTCAAGCTCCCATTTCACCTTTGAAATACCAAGCCTGTGAGCAAGCGGAGCGTATATCTCCAGCGTTTCACTCGCCTTTTCGACCTGCTTGTCACGCGGCATGTATTTAAGTGTATGCATATTGTGCATACGATCGGCCAGCTTAATAAGGATAACCCTTATATCCTTCGCCATGGCCATGAACATTTTTCTAAGGTTTTCCGCCTGCTGTTCTTCCTTTGTTGTGTACGGAATCTTATCGAGCTTTGTTACACCATCCACAAGCATTGCAACTGTTTCACCAAACTGCTCTCTTATATCATCATAGGTGCAGTTTGTATCTTCAACTGTATCATGCAATAATCCGGCAATAATAGTGATACAGTCAAGCTCCAGATCCGCCAGTATATGAGCTACCTCAAGCGGATGGGTTATGTAAGGCTCACCGGATTCTCTAAGCTGTCCATCATGACAGCTTTTTGCAAGCTCATAGGCCTTATCCAGCAGACCAATATTGCAGCCGGAATTATATGATAATATTTTATTTACAAGCTTATGATAACGATTATCCTCCATCCGGTCTGCCTCCACAACCTTTAAAACCTGACTACAGATTTGAGATCATAGTTAGCCAGCTTCTTTCTTCCTTCAAGGAAGCTCAGTTCAATAAAGAACACTGCTCCGACCACTATCCCGCCAAGCTTCTCAACAAGTTTAATATTTGATTCCGTAGTTCCGCCGGTAGCCAGGAGGTCATCAATAATAACTACCTTCTGTCCCGGTTTAACAGCATCCTCATGTATTTCCAAAATATCCGTACCATATTCAAGCTGATATTCCACGCTTATCGTTTTGTACGGAAGCTTACCCCTCTTTCTTATTGGCACAAAACCCTTATTCATGGCATAAGCCATAGGTGCGCCAAAAATAAAACCTCTTGATTCGGGTCCGATGATAAGATCAAAATCTCCCAGCTCATTAGCCAGCTTTGTCATTTCATCGATACTCTCGCGAAGTGCAGCATTATCCTGCAGGACTGTTGTAATATCAATAAAATCGATACCTTCCTTAGGGAAATCCATTACATGTCTGAGTTTGCTTTTCAGGTCCATAACAACCTCCTTGGTCTGTTTATCATATTCTATGCTATACCAGGCTCTGAAGCTCCAAATATAGTTTTGAAGCTTCCAGTTCAACCTTGTTCCTTGTGCCCTGCAGTATTACATACGTTCCCCTCGTTCCAAGCGGTTCGCTTTTCAGTAAACCGATCTCCTGAAATACATCCAGGATTCTCTTTACCTTAAAGTAATTCATCCTGACATTGAATTTATGGGAAACTATTGCGCTGTCTGAAAATAAATCGATAAATTCCAGCCTTATCTCTTCATTTAATGCTTCGCTCTTTATTACTCCATTTCTTCGCCGCATCTGTCTCTCGCAAGCAACTATGTACCTGTAAACTGCCTCATAATCACATCTTGCCGGTATCAACTCCTGTAGGCTTATTCTGTATTGCCCCTTAAGGTTATTAACTTCCTGCAGGAATTTATAACATCTATTATAGTCATTTATTGTTCCAAAAACAATCTTTTTGTCGAGAACAGTGTATATACATGGTTTTACATCTCTGAGATTCATCTGCAGCTTCTCATTACCATTAAAGCTATTAATTTCAAGTGTAAAGGCCACATCCACCGCATCTGTTTCTTTTATCTCATCAGATATGATTCCCATATTGAAGCCGATTGCGTCAAATGACTGATATCCGTCACGCATTTTTAGCTTTAGATGCTTACCACCACTTAACGTCCTTATGTCCGCTGCAGTTAAAGCAGTGTACCCGAAAACAGGGCTTGGATTGCCTGCTCCATAGGGAGCCAGCATTTCAAGTTCCTCAACGCTGTCAAAGGTTATTTCCTCTGACTCCAGGAACGAATCTATACTTACATAAGGAAGAAGATCTGAAGCTGTCAGTATGGTATCAGCATAAGCATTGATCCTCTCTCTGAACTCATCTATCCTATCACCGGTTATTGTAATACCGGCCGCCATTTCATGACCGCCGTACTTTTCCAGCAGATCGTCACATTCAATCAAAGCCTTAAAAAGGTTAAAGCCCTTAATGCTTCTTCCTGAACCTTTACCAATACCATTTTCAACAGATATCACTATACATGGCCTGTTATACCTTTCGAGCAGCTTAGACGCCACAATACCTATAACGCCCTGATGCCACGCTTCTCCGCTTACTACAAGCACCTTTTCCTTAACCGGATCAAGCTTTTCCTCCACAAAGTTAATTGCTTCGCTTAGAATAACATTCTCTGTTTCCTGGCGCTTTCTATTTTCATCATCAAGCTCCTTTGCAAAAGCCTCCGCCAATACCAAGCTATCTGCTGTAAACAACTTCACTCCCCTTGAGGCATCTCCCAGCCGCCCTCCAGCGTTAATTCTCGGTGCAAGGGCAAAAGCGGCTGAATAGGCAGTCAAGCGCTTATCCCTCAGACCGGCTGCGGTAATCAGTGCCTGCAGTCCATAATTTGCAGTTTTCTCCATGGCCTTAAGTCCGAAGTGAACTATGATTCTGTTTTCACCAACCAATGGAACGACATCTGCTATTGTTGCAAGTGCCGCTAGATCTATGTATTTGAGATAATCCTGATCACAACCGATTTTCTTGCATAGTGCCTGAACCAACTTCAATATCACACCTGCGCCGCACAGTTCCTTAAATGGATAACCGCAGCCCGGCTTGTGCGGATTCATGACTGCAGAGGCCTTCGGAAGCCTCTCCTTACATTCATGATGATCCGTCACTACGACCTGCATTCCGAAGTCCTGCAAAGCCTGTACCTCATCAACAGAATTAATTCCACAATCTGCAGTGATAACCAGTTCAGCATTAAACTGCTTAAGCTTTTCTACTGTAGACATGGTCAGTCCATACCCGTCCTCCCTTCTGTCAGGGATATAATAGCTGACCTTTCCACCCTTTGAAGCTAAAAAACTATATAAAATTGATGTGCTTGTTACTCCATCCACATCATAATCTCCGTAAATCAAGATGCTTTTACTATTTTCAAGAGCCTTGAGGATACACTCAACTGTAGCTTCCATTCCATCCATCATAAAAGGATCATTAAGATCGTCGATGGAAGGCTTCATAAACCTCATCACATAAGAGCTGTCGGTTATACCTCTGCTTATGAACACCTTTGCAAGAAGTCTTGATATTTCTGCAGACTTTGCAAGCTTGTCCACCTCTTGCTCATTTATCTCTTTATAGGTCCAAATTTTCTCCTGCATTTTGATACACCTCGGACTTTTTATCATAAAAGTCGTTATGAAAAAAGCTCGATTTGCATCGAGCTTTCTGTCACTTTTTAATTTATCCTATAATCTTTTTAACGATACCGTTAATCATTTTGCCGTCAGCCCTGCCCTTAACCTTAGGCATGACCTCCTGCATTATTTTACCCATGTCCTTAACCGAAGTAGCGCCTGTATCCTGAACAGCCTGCCTTACTATCACTTCAAGCTCTTCTTCTGTCAACTGCTCCGGCAAGTACTGCAATAAAACTTCTATTTCGGCCTTCAAATCGTCTATAAGATCCTGTCTCCCGCTTTTCTCATAATCCGGGAGAACATCCCTTCTGCGTTTAACTTCTTTTCCAATAATATCCAAGATACCATCATCATCAAGAGTTACCTTGTTATCCTTTTCCACCTGAAGTATAGCAGCGCGTGCCATTTGAACAGTGTTCTTCTTTATTGTATCCTTATCCTTCATGGCGCTCTTCATATCTTCAAGCAACCGTTCCTTGAGGGACATCATACCAGCCTCCCTGTGACTTATTGAGCCGTATTCGTATTTGCAGCGGGCTTATTTAAACTTTCTTTTCCTAGCCGCTTCAGATTTTTTCTTTCTTCTTACGCTCGGCTTCTCATAATGCTCTCTTTTTCTAACTTCGGCAAGAACGCCCGCTTTTGCGCACTGACGTTTGAACCTCTTAAGAGCACTATCGAGAGACTCATTCTCTTTTACCCTAACTTCAGACATGTATTTCCCTCCCTCCGATGGTAGCAATTGTGCCAGGAATAAACCATGTACCTTGCTTTTTCACTTGTGGGAATCAAGCTTCTTGTAGCACACAGTATATTATATATTATACTTCAAAATAAAGTCAATAGAGACCGTCTGATTAATTCAGAAAGCCTTATAAGAACTTTTGAAATTATAATACAAATTTTGAGTTGTTCCTTATAGAATCTTGGCACCCATAGTAATTCCGCCGATTAAATGGTAATGCAGATGAAAAACCGTCTGTCCGGCATCAGCTCCGCAATTATTTATAAGCCTGTAGCCCTTGTCGGCAATTCCAAGCTTTTCGGCGATCTTCTTAGCTGCAAGGTGAATATCCGCCACAATACTGGCATTGAGCTCATTAAGCTCATTAACATTTGCTATGTGAGTCTTGGGAATAATTACTATATGTATGGGAGCAACAGGATTGATATCATTAAAAGCTAATACCTTCTCGTCCTCATAAACTATCACGGAAGGAATCTCTTTGTTAATTATTTTGCAAAAAATACAATTGCTCATCTATTTCGCTTCCTTTAATCTTTTTCTATAATAGTATATAAGGATGCCCCATGTGTCAATATAAAATGCGTGCGTGATAATCGCCTACTTACCCGCAACAGCTGTGAACTGCCCGCTTTCAGCGCCAGCGTTTTCCATACCTGCACCTGATGATACAGGCATTAATGAAACACCGACTATAAGAAGTATTATTAGGAACAGTGCAATTAATGATTTTATGTACCTATTCATTTCTACCCCTCCATACATGGACCATTTGAGCGTTTCTAAGTGAACTGCTATAGGCACCTGACGTCAATTTAATCCAGCCGATAAGAAAAGAAAAAACTTCCCTTTTAAGGTAGCTGGCTGCCACTTTGAGAGGCCCTATAGCTTTGCGTCGCTGCTTTTCAGCAGGTTTGCCTTTATCATTGGAAAGCTAATGTAAGTAGTATTTATGTACTAAATATAGCAGTCAATTCCATATATGTCAATAAAATTGTTTACATTTCCTGCTTCATATTACAACAACTAGAATTTTTTTCAAATATTTTTCTTGCAATAATAATCCCTGCTGCAGCTCCGGCAATGTCTATCAATATGTCCTTCAACTGTGCATTTCTACCTGCTATAAATAACTGCCTGAATTCGTCAATAGAAGATAGAATTAAGCATATCACCAGCGATGCAGCCATAGACGCTTTTATCCTCTTAACCAACAGGCTGTGCAGCACACAGACTGAAGCACCCAGCAGCATGTATTCTGTGAAATGCGCTGTTTTTCTAATAAAGACATTAAGACTGGAATATCGTAATACATTCCCATTACCTGAATTACAAAGCTTTGATGCTATATTTTCAATAAACCTAACGAGCTTCCCGCTTGTAACATTTGTCATTATACCATTCTGAGAAGTGAAAAACCATATTGACACAATAATTGTCAGTGCTAGAACTAAAAATATAATGAAAGCAGCCTTTTCTCTGCTATTTAGTTTATTCAATTCATTCCTCCATCTGCCCTGCAATAGCTGTCTTATAATATTACTTCGATTCATTTTCTTTACTCAACCAACGAACCAGTGTCTGCCTCTGTTCCATATCTGTGGCATTATCCGCTTTACCTCTTCTGGAAAATAACACACTAAGCAGACTTCTCTGCCGCCTGTTAAAAATATTATAAAACCACCTGTGTACCCAGGCTGCAGGGAGTAATACAGGATAAAGCTTGGCATATATGTACTTTTCTCCAAGTGTACGCCGAGCAGGGAAAAGAAATCTTACCAACCCAATTATTTTTCCCATCCCTTTATATTCCTTGTACTCTAACTTGTCTGATATTCTTGAGCTTGCATAACGGGCATCACTGCTGGCTCCAAATGTGCCGCCTTTGAAAATATCCTGAATGAAGAGCTCAAGATGATGTTCCTCTACCAAAACCTTATCCTTTATTCCTTCCGGCAGCTGTAGGCCGAAAAGACTGTGGCATGCGCTGAATACAAGCATAGCAAATCTGCTTATGTGAAGCTCTTCAGCTTTTTCAAGCAGCTTACTCCAATCAATTTTATCCTTATTAGCTTCAACAAAAAGCACAATATCGCAAAGTTGCCTTAGTCCAAAGCCTCCTTCGTGGTAATGGCCATTCATATGCAGCAGCAAGTAAAGGATCATGTCATTATCACAAAAGGTCAATATAGATTTACCGCAGACATCAACAGGAACCGCTCTTTCCCACAGGCCATCGACATAACCCTCGGGAATATCCTCCCTCTCGTTGTCAAATGGTTGTCTGTGAAGCTCAACAATTATATTATCACGAATAAGCTGGATATGTATTTGTATTCCGGGGCCATTTATTTTAAAGTCTAACTCCATCAACACATTAACAGCTAATTGAAAGTCTTTTTCTCTTACACATAAATCAAAATCTCCCATAGTGCGAGTTTCAGGATTTGGATATAGTTCTCTGAGTACCAAGCCCTTCATGGCTATAACCTGTATCCCTGAATCAACAAGCTTTTGTATTACGGTGTCCATAGCGCTTAAAGCTTGAATTTGAAGATACAAGCTTTTGATGAAGGTATCGCGATACTCTACCGGAACATACTCAATCGCAGCTTTGTTGTCCAACGCGGAATAAGCCAGCGGTGTAACCGAGTGCATGCCGGCAAGCCTGAAAACCCCATGCCAGTGAGCAGAAGAGATCTGCTCCCCGGAAAGCTTTCTATTATGTATTGCACATGATAAAAGTGCTATAAGTAACTCTTGATTATTATCCATATCAGAATAATTCTCCAAACTGTGGCCATTTTTTATCCTTTTCACTGATGATCGGAGCTGCTCCCTCCGGTATAGGCCATTCAACAGCAATCCGAGGGTCGTTCCACAGAAGACCTCCCTCATCATTAGGATGGTAGTAATCCGTACATTTATAGCAAAACTCAGCTTCTTCACTTAACACATAGAAGCCGTGAGCAAAACCCTCCGGAATATAAAACTGTTTCCTGTTTTCAGCTGACAGTTTAACGCCGTACCACATTCCAAATGTATATGAGCCTGGTCTCAGATCAACTGCAACATCAAATACTTCTCCTCGTACTACTCTTACCAGCTTGCCCTGTCTGTATTTTTTTTGGAAGTGTAGTCCTCTCAGTACTCCCTTTACAGACATTGACTGGTTGTCCTGTACAAAATTCAAATCCAAGCCTGCCTCAGCCAGATCAAGCTTGTTGTATGTCTCAACAAAATATCCTCTTTCATCACAATAGATAGTAGGCGTTATTATTTTTAATCCATCTATTTCAATACCGTTTTTTACACATGCCTCAACCTTAATTTTTCCCATCTTTAAGCACCTCACAAAATAATTTGATCATTACATCAAATCTACTAAATATCTTCTTAGTGCATCCTGCCAGGAGGGCAGCCTCACAAAACCGTTCTCGGTAAGCTTATCCTTACACATTCGGCTATTTGACGGGCGTTTTGCCCTGGAGGGATATTCAGAGCTGGACACAGACACCACATCTACATTCATATGAGCTTGTCTGAATATTTCGCATGCAAAATCGTACCAGCTGATATATCCGCCTTCGTTAGTAGCATGATAATATCCGTACTTTTCTGTCTCAATCATATCGACAAGCAATCTTGATAAATCAAGCGTATAGGTCGGAGTACCAAACTGATCATTTACCACAGTCACCTTATCATGCGTCTTGCCAAGATTGAGCATAGTCTTTATGAAGTTTTTGCCATTCTTGCCGAACACCCATGCTATACGGACAATGAAAAACTTTCTCACATTATTATTTACTGCCAATTCTCCTTCAAGCTTGGACCTGCCGTACACATTGATAGGCCTGTAATCCTTGCTGTCTGGCTGCCAAGGCTCACAACCCTCTCCATCAAAAATATAGTCTGTGGAAATATACATAAGCTTGCAATACAGTTCTTTGCACACCCTGGCAATATTTTCTGTGCCTGTTGTGTTTACAAGGCAACATTTTTCTTCGTTATCCTCAGCAGCATCCACCGCAGTCCACGCAGCACAATGAATAACTGCATCCGGAGCAGTGCTTTTTAAAACTGTATTAACTGACTTAGCATCAGTAATGTCCATTTCATCTATATCTACACCAATAGCAGTATATCCTCGCTTTTCGAGCTCAGTTACAACATCATGACCTAGCTGTCCTTTGACTCCTGTTACTAATACCTTCATTTTGCAGTTCCTCTGTTTTCATACATATTTCTATAATAATTACGATACTCTCCTGAAATAATTGTTTCCCACCAGATTCGGTTACTCAGATACCAGTCTATAGTCAGCTTTATGCCGTCACAGAATTTTATCTCCGGAAGCCATCCAAGGTTACTGTTGATTTTTGTAGGGTCAATAGCATAACGCTTGTCATGTCCTTTACGGTCTTCAACAAATGTGATAAGGGACTCCGGCTTGCCAAGCTCTTTGCATATTAGCTTGACAATGTCAATATTCTTCATTTCATTATGACCGCCTACATTATACACCTCACCTACTGAGCCCTTATGTATAATTAAATCAATAGCCCTGCAATGATCCTCTACATACAGCCAGTCTCGGATGTTTTCACCATTTCCATAAACGGGCAGCGGCTTGTTATTGAGTGCATTTGCTATCATCAGAGGGATAAGCTTTTCAGGGAAATGGTAAGGACCATAATTATTGGAGCAACGGCTGATAGTAACCGGCAGGCCGAAGGTTTTGTAGTATGCCAGCACAAGCATGTCCGCTGATGCCTTTGATGCGCTATATGGGCTTGAAGGATTTAACGGTGTATCTTCCACAAAAAATAAATCAGGTCTGTCTATTGGCAGATCACCGTACACCTCATCTGTTGAAACCTGATGAAATCTTTCCACTCCATACTCTCTGGATGCGTCAAGCAGCACCTGTGTACCTATAATATTTGTTCTGGCAAATACACCAGGATCATTAATTGATCTGTCAACATGGCTTTCAGCAGCAAAATTGACAACAATATCGAACCGCTCTTTATCAAAAAACTCAAATATAAAGCTACGATCTGCTATATCTCCCTTTACAAAGCTATATCCGGGCATTTTTTCAATAGGCTTAAGTGTCTCAAGATTACCTGCGTAAGTTAAAAGATCCAGGTTTACTATCTTATACGAGGGGTGCTTTTTAAGCATATAGTAGATAAAATTACTACCTATGAATCCAGCTCCGCCTGTTATTAGTATCTTTTTACTTAGGGTTTTATCATTTACATATGCATTTTTCATTATTAATACATCACCTTTCCTTCCGCAACCTTCTTGAGATGTTCACCATATGGCGACTTTCCATAGCGCTCCGCCGACTGAAGAAGCTTAGATTTGTCTATCCAGCCATTGACACATGCAATTTCCTCAGGTGCTGATATTACGATTCCCTGCCTTTTCTGAATGGTCTGAATAAAGTCTGTTGCATCAGCAAGACTGTCCATCGTTCCTGTATCCAGCCATGCAAATCCCCTGCCCAAAAGCTGAACATTAAGAGAGCCTTGCTCCAGGTACAGCCTATTCATGTCAGTTATTTCAAGTTCTCCCCTAACACTTGGCTTAAGCAGCTTGGCCATTTCTACTACTCTGTTGTCATAAAAATATAAGCCTGTTACACAATAATTGCTCTTAGGCTTTTCTGGTTTTTCTTCAATGGATATAACCTTTCCATTTATATCAAACTCCACAATTCCAAATCTAGTGGGATCATTGACATAATAACCGAAAATTGTGGCCTTTCCATTCTGTGCATCCTCAACTGCATTTTTCAATATCATGCTAAAGCCATTACCATAAAAAATATTATCTCCCAACACCATAGCACATGTATCATTCCCTATGAATTCTTCTCCAAGCAGAAACGCCTGGGCAAGACCGTCAGGAGAAGGCTGCACCTTGTATGATAGATTTACGCCGTACTGGTTGCCATCCCCCAGTAAACGTTCAAAATTCTGTATGTCAGTAGGAGTTGATATAAGCAGTATGTCCTGAATACCTGCCAGCATCAGGGTCGATAGCGGATAATACACCATCGGCTTGTCATATACAGGCAAAAGCTGCTTTGAGGTCACCAATGTAAGAGGATATAGCCGTGTTCCGGCACCTCCCGCTAAAATTATACCTTTCATAGTGATTCAAATCCTTTCTGAAATATTTCCAAGGTTAAAGCATATAAGTGTTTTATCATATTTATTGAAGCTCTATAAGATATGCATTATTTACTATTTTTGGTTATTTTTATTTTTCTTCAATAAGATTTGTTATAGCAAGTATATTTTACAAAGAAGTTAACGGCCATCCTTTTCTTCCGGCTCAAACATACCGGCGGGAACCTCGATCAGCTCCTCCCCACCAGTATATTTATACTCTTTCTTTAATACGATATTCTCCTCCGGGGTAATTGCAACAACCGCGACAACATCCGGGATTATGACTGCATAGAAATCGTCCATGTGTGTTCCGTTCGGAAGATCGACGGAATCTTTACGGACGCTTAGCCACCGGCTATCAAGCAGCTTTTTAGAACTTATGACATTCTATTTTCCCATAATTTATCCTCTCACATCCAAGAACTGTGCCGAACCATGTATTCTTAATGTAACAGAGTCCGCAGGAACAAAGATACAGTCACCTTTATAGAAGGTAATTGTCCCTTCTTCATAGGTTACGGTACCACATCCATTTACGCACAATAGGACGCGAAATGACACCTCATCTGCTCTATAATGAACCACTTGTCGTCTCTCTGTGTTAATGATCATTCTGTAAACCTCAAAGTACCTGCAGCGGCACAAAAGCTCTGACGCAACACCCTGCCTGTATTTTAACACTCTAAGAGGCTGCCTCGGTTCAGCTGAGCTTTTGAGATTTGCTACAGCTAGCGCTTTCTCAACATGAAGTTCCCTCTTCTTCTTATCTTCTCCGATCCTATCATAATCATATAGTCGATACGTAAGATTCGAATTTTCCTGAATCTCTGCGACAAGAGTTCCTGCTCCAATAGCATGGATTGTTCCGGCCTCAATGAAGAATAGATCATCCTTTTTTACCGGTACTTGTTGCAGATAATTTATCAGAATTCCCTTTGCAATCGCATTTCTTATCGTTTCTTCGTCATTATCATGGTTTAATCCATATACCAATTTTGCATCTTTGCAAGCATCCAGAACATACCACATCTCAGTTTTACCAAGTTGGCCATTTTCATGTTTCTTCGCATACTCATCGGTAGGATGAACCTGGACCGACAAGTCCTTTTTAGCATCAATGAATTTGATAAGTATAGGGAGCTCATTCATCCCGGCGTGCCTTGTCCCCAGATATTCAGGATACTGCTTCAATATCGCAGCAAGTTCCAATCCCTCATACTCTCCATTGTCAACATAGCTTGGCCCATCTGGATGTGTGGAGCACTCCCATGTCTCAGCCAAAGGAGACATCTCTATCCTCTTATCAAACTCATCACTTAATCTTTGGCCGCCCCAAAGGTAATCTTTACCAGATGGCCTAAGTAAAAACGGTTTATTCAATTGTAGGCCTCCCGGTTTTTTATTAATACTCTAATTTATACTTCTGTTTATCAAATACAGAAATTTCTTTCCCCAGCTGAATCTCAATAAGTTTCAGCTCTGTCTCCGCAACTACTGTATGTCTGCATCCAGCATTCATCGTAATTACATCTCCGGCATTGACCGCCTGTTCATAACCATCTACGATAGTTTTCCCGGTACCAGTCAGCACAACCCAGACTTCATCACGATTCTTGTGGCTATGATAATTCATCTTATGCCCAGGATTTAAAGTAACCTTAATCGTCATAGATTCGCTCTCAACATCCATAACTTTATAACTACCCCAGGACTTCTCCGCAAACATGATTTGCTTCACAAACTTGTCAACAAAGGGCTTAATATAAGAACTCTGCTCTTTATCAGAGATCAGAATACCTTCGGGGGAGGCTGAGATAACAACATCCTGCAGGCCCATGGCAAGAACTGGAACATTCATTTCATTAAGAATGTGTACATTGGAGCAGGTATCATTAATAACACCTTTTCCAACAACATTTTCCTCCATTGCTTCGGTAAGGGTATTCCAAGTTCCGAGATCTTTCCACTGTCCTACAAAACGCTGAACCTGAATTTTATCTTCTTTCTCGACAACCGCATAATCGAATGAAATCTTGGTTAATGTATCGTACTTTGCAAAGAGATCCGCATAATCTACAAAGTCAATCTGCTCATGCGCCTTATTTAAAACGTACTTCAGCTTGTAAGCAAACACGCCCCCGTTCCACAGTGCACCCTGAGTAATGTATTCCTCAGCAACAGCTGTGATAGGTTTCTCTTTAAATGTTTTTACAGTTGCAGTCTGGTTAGGACTTTCAGGAATAATATATCCGTACTTTTCAGAAGGATATGTCGGTTCAATACCCATAAGTACAAGATTTGCTTCACCTTTATCAGCCTGGTCAGAAAGGCCCTTAAGCACCTTAAAGTAGTCATCCTCAACGTATGGGTCCACTGGGCAGACAACAACAGATTCTTCTGGATCAACCTTCATCACATCCACAAGGTATGCCGTAGCAAGCGCAATCGCAGGAAATGTATCTCTGCGGCAAGGTTCTACAGATACACCCACATTCTCGCCAAGCTGATTGTGAATAGTAGACACCTGTGCCTTTGAAGTAGCTATGGTTACCATCGCATCTGCATCAACCTTTTTGATCTGGCGATACACTCTCTGAACCATGGATTCGTAAGTGCCATCTTCCTTTTTAAAAATTTTAATAAACTGTTTGCTTCTTATATCATTGGAAAGTGGCCATAAACGTTTCCCGGAACCACCGGATAATAATACAATATTCATATTGTCACTCCTTATATAAAAAATGGCTGCTGTACAAAAACACATCAGTCATTTATCCATTATCTTTCAGCTCTCATAGGGTTATTGAGAAAATCCTCATAGCTTAAGCGGATGCCATCTTCCAGCTCCGTCTTGTAGCTCCATCCTAGTTTGGTTACTTTGGATACATCAAGCAGCTTTCTCTGTGTGCCGTTTGGCTTAGAGATATCCCACAGGATCTTACCCTTGTAGCCTACAACCTTTGCAACCATCTCAGTCAGTTCCTTGATACTTATTTCCTTTCCTGTACCGGCATTGACAGTCTCGTCTCCGGAATAGTTATTCATTAGAAACACGCACAGGTTTGCTAGGTCATCCACGTACAGAAACTCACGCAGAGGGCTGCCATCCCCCCAACAGGTAACTTCCTGTAGTCCGGCTTCCTTGGCTTCGTGGAAGCGACGGATCAAGGCCGGCAAAACATGGGAATGTGTTGGATGATAGTTGTCGTTTGGACCATACAAGTTCGTCGGCATAACAGAGATATAGTCAGTGCCATACTGCTTATTAAGGAACTCGCAATATTTTAGTCCAGATATCTTTGCCAAAGCATAAGCTTCATTGGTCTTCTCCAGTTCGCTGGTCAGCAGACAGCTTTCAGGCATAGGCTGTGGAGCCATGCGAGGATAGATGCAAGATGAGCCTAGGAACTCTAGTTTTTTACACTCGTTCTGCCATGCAGAGTGGATGACATTCATCTCCAAGGCCATATTAAACCACATAAAGTCAGCAAGTGCAGTCTGGTTAGCGATGATGCCGCCTACCTTTGCGGCAGCCAGGAAGATGTACTCGGGCTTTTCGGCCTTAAAGAATTCCTCTACAGCAGCCTGATTGCACAGATCCAGTTCCTGATGAGTACGAGTAATAATATTATTGTAGCCCTGGCGGTTCAATTCACGGACAATAGCAGAACCTACCATTCCACAGTGACCGGCTACATATACTTTCCCATCCTTTTCCATCATACCTTTACTGTTCCTCCATAATGATCTTCTGCTGCTTTGCAAGCTTACGGTCATGCTTTGCCATAATTTCAACCAACTGCTCATAGCTGGTGGTCTGTGGATTCCAGCCCAGAACAGTCTTTGCCTTGGTAGGGTCTCCCCAAAGATTGTTTACATCAGTAGGACGGAACCATTGAGAATTAACACAGACAAGCATCTTTCCTGTCTTGGCATCATAGCCTTTCTCGTCTATTCCGGTGCCTTCCCAGCGTATGGTAATGCCGTTTGCAGCAAACGCCTTCTCTGTGAAGTCACGAACAGTGTGCTGCTCACCGGTAGCAATAACAAAGTCTTCTGGAGTATCCTGCTGGAGGATCATCCACATACACTCTACATAGTCTCTCGCATAGCCCCAATCACGCAGGGAATCCATATTGCCAAGCTCCAGATGCTCCTGAATACCTTCTGCGATACGACCGGCAGCAAGGGTAATCTTACGGGTAACAAAGTTCTCACCACGGCGCTCAGATTCGTGATTGAAGAGAATTCCATTTACTGCGAACATGCCATAAGCCTCGCGGTATTCTTTTACAATCCAGAAACCATACTGCTTTGCAACAGCATAGGGGCTGTAAGGATGGAAGGGAGTGGTCTCGCGCTGTGGAACCTCCTTTACCTTTCCAAAGAGCTCAGATGTAGATGCCTGATAAACCTTTGTTTTCTTTGTGAGGCCGAGGATACGGCAAGCTTCCAGGATACGCAGAACACCCAGTGCGTCAACATCACCTGAATACTCAGGTACATCGAAAGATACCTGAACATGGCTCTGTGCAGCCAGATTATAGATCTCATCAGGCTGAACCAGGCTGATTATGCGAATCAAGGAAGAAGAATCAGAGAGATCTCCGTCATGAAGGGTGATTTTACCCATCAAGTGATCGATACGGGCAGTATTAGAAATTGAAGTACGACGCGTAATACCGTGAACTTCGTAGCCTTTTTCTAAAAGAAATTCTGCAAGATAGGAACCGTCCTGACCTGTGATTCCGGTAATCAGTGCAACTTTGTTCATTTTTATATCTCCTTTTTGGCTTGTGTTTTTGAAATATAATCACTTTTCTCATCATTTAATTTAATTTTATTACGTCTTTAAATTTGCACCATTCACGATATTGAGGTTTATCTTGATCATGTACGCATTACTCAAGCAAAGCAGCTTCTTCGCTTTACAGATATGACTGTTGAGGAAATAGGCTTTAACGTTGGCGTTGATGAACCCGGGTATTTCAACAGGGTCTTCAAGAAGGTGGAGGGGATTAATCCCGGGGAGTTTCGGAAGATGTGGTAGGTCTTAGATCTCATAATATCAAACTAACAATGCCAAAATACATACCACACGAGTCCAAGCATGACTCATTTAAGCCACTAATTAATATCTGGCTGATTACTATAAATACGCTTTGCATTCTTCTTCATGACTCTTTTTTTTCCTTTCTTGTAATCCTCTTCATAATTTTTAATAATATGATTCAAATTGACAATAAAAACCATCATACCTATTAACAAGAGAATTGCCGTCGCAAGCTTTATACCGACAACACCCAGTCCACAATTCACTGCCAGATAGATGGAAAGCGGTATATTAGTAATTCCCATAAGCACCATCGTCCACATTTGCACATTTACTTTTCCTGTTCCATTGATAATGTTGGTGCTTGCAGTTTCAAATGTATAAAAAATATAATAGAGACACATAACCAAAATCAGCCCCGGAGCATACCCAAGATCTCGCCCAATCCAAATTCTCGCAAACGGTTTAAACAAAACATAAATCAGGAAATACCCCGTACTGAAAACAATGCATAAGAAATATAATTTTCTAACGTTTCTCTTGAGCCAATTAATATCGTGTTTTACAACTGCCACCGTCGTTCGGGACCAGTAAGGTGTCAAAAACGCCTGAAAAAGTGCAAAAGCCGCATTGAATATTTTATTTACAAAGTGGTATGGAGTCACAGCCGCACCGCCAAAATAGTGGGTTATTAGCATATTGTCAACAGTAAAAACAAACACATATGCAATCTGCATTATAAAAAACTTTACTCCACTATTACCAATAATCTTAACTTTATCCTGGGCAAATTTCGACAGTGATGGCGCTAAAAATCTGTTTTTCCTTATTATCTGTAGAGTATTTCCAATATAAACAACCAGACTTGAGCAGCCAAACAATACAGCAACTGCAATCATATTTGCACAAGAAAAGGCTCTTAAAACAAGTAAACCTGCAAGATTCAATGCTTGTACCGCACAACTTATGATTGCCACTCGCTCTGATAACTGCATTGCGTACAGGATAGAATTACTTAAGGCGAGAATAAAATTCACGCAGATAAAAGCAAACGTAATTAATAAAGTTGGCCTCATGTCAACTTTTGTACTTAATAATGTATTCCAGTCTAAAAGTAAAACAAGAATCAACAAAATACTAAAGAGCATAGCAGAAATTACCGTCAACACACAATAAGCTGTTGAAACAGACTTTTTTGCTTCCTCATATTTTTCATCAGTCACCTCTTTTGCCAATAGATTCCTTAATCCTTGACCAATTCCAACGTCACAGTAATTGATCCAGGTTATTATAGAAAGTAACGTTTCCCACAAACCGTATTTTTCATCCCCCAAACAAGAAAGCAATAATGGTGCATAAAGCATACTAATCAGTAAACTAATTGGTTTGACACACATATTGATAACGCTACTTTTATATGTAGAATCCATATTTTTTATTTTTTGTACAAGCATCTTTTCCTCCGCCATCCATTCAAACTGCAGTTAAATTAGTATCCTGATCCACTTCCCATATCAAGAACATCGGTAACATAATTAACGTAGGATAAAAAGCGCTTGATTGCCCAGCCATTGTATTAATGTACAGTAACAGATACAATATCGTTGGTACCTTTCCTATCTTGTATCTTACGAACGGATAGAGTAGCCATACAACTATGCCTATCATTGGCAAAACACCAAGTATCGCGCCATCTCGAAGCAATGCGAATCCACAATAAGCTGTATTTTCATAGTCAATCATTCTACTTACCGTATCAACCCCTGCTCCTAATGGATGCTTGGCCATAATCATCAAATACACTAGTAAGGAACCATACCGATAAAAACCAGTTGATGCTTCTAAGCTAAACTCACCTGAAGTAGTAAATAATTTACTGATTACACCTACATACAAGAAGCTCTCATTTGCTCGAACAATATAATCCCCCAATACAAGCAGAATAATCACTGCCAACAGGTACATAATACTCTTTCGCATCTTTTGTTCTTGCTGGTGAGTCAACACAACAGCTATCCCGATAAATGCAAAATTAATATATCCTGTGGTAGACATCGATGTGATTAAAGCCACCATAATAACAATCAAATATCGTGTTGATTGTTTTCTGGAAATATTCAAATGTTGACTCAGAAAAAGAATACAAAAACTAGCAGTCGATAAAACCATCTGATATATGCCCGGTTCAGTAAAAATACTTGTATTTCTATAATTACCATGCATAGTATACAGGAACAAGCCATATCCTTTATATGCAATAAATCTATAGCTAATCGCCGAAATATAATTTCTTGTCCCCATATCCGTATCAAACTCCATCACAAACGGCATATTCTTCCACAACTCGGGCACTACTATTTGTACTAACCATAACACGATACTAATAATAGCCAAAAAGGTAACTGTTTTTACAAAACGAGTCAAAAAACTTGATCCATTATAACACACAGCATATGCCGTTACAGTAATCATAACTGCACGTTCTGCCCATAAATTAAGTCCAACACCACCAACCATAAATCGAACAAATATGATTGAAGCGAGAAGACCTCCCAAAAGAAGAACGCTATATCTTGATACTCTGCTTTTTATGTTTATAATCACTAGTATTGAGAATGCTATAGCAATCACTAAGGACCATTTACTAAAAAACTGCAAATATAATCCAGTCTGATTACATATAAGCATGAAATATATTAATAAATATCCTGTAATTTTTCTTGGGTCTGTTTTTAGACTCATATTATCTTCAAATTACCTTTCATATTTCATTTATAAATTCAGAAATTTTATCCGACCATATGCGATAATCAAACAATGTCTCTGCTGTTTCTCTTGCCTTTTTCCGCAAATATTCACGTTCTATACTGTTCAAGCATAGTGCACGCAAAATAGCCTTCGTACAAGAATTTGCATCACAACCGTCAAAAACAATACTATTACTTCCATCCTCCAAGTAAATTTTAGTGTAATCGCCAACTCTAGATACAATTGGAATTACACCATATGTCATCGCTTCTGGTACCTTACTTGGAAAATTCGCCTGAAAAAAGGGAGTGTCTGGGCGTGCAATCAAAACGAAATCCATCTTTGTATACAATTGAACAAGGTCACGGTATTCGAGCCACTTGTGAATAACAATTATTGTATTCAAAGCACTCTTTTCTTTTTCACTGAGCATTTCTTCAACGATTTCATATTTCAAACCAGTAATATGTAATTCTAGCCGATTTCGCACTTTCTCCGGCAACTGTATTATTCCATGAATCATCTCCGTCAGAGAATCCTTGACCCACTTTCCAGTGGAATAAATTATACGAACCTTTTCATCTCTTTTCTCCGTCTTCCACGAATATTCCAGCGTGTCAGCCATAATCGGCAGAACCATTGCTCTACTATTTGAGTATTTGTCACGAATATAATTACTTATAGGCAAAAGTGCATCATGCTTTGGTACAACGCGGTTCATATAATCCATATAATTATCGTACGCTTTTTCGTCCTCGAATACGTCTTTGGTATAATATTCTGGAAGACATGCAAGCATTTTAGCACCGCACTTTTTAGCAAGATAAAACACAGGCTCCACTTCAGATGAGGACGCGCAGTAGCTGATGAACACATCCTGTGCGGAGGGATCGTGCTTTTTAATCCTGTTCGCATAGAAGTATCCGCGCAGATAGCGATACTCAATGCCATGGAGTGGTTTCGTAGCATGAAGCCGGATGCACTCTACATAAATGTCCTTATATGAAAAGCATTTGTTTTCCTGATTCACCGTGCAATTTTGCACTTGTGCATCATCACACACAATATAGGTCTCGTAACCAATTTTTTTCATTGCAAGAGCAAGATACTGCACAAAATTTGCATTTGGACCACCACGTGGAAAGCTAAACCACCCAAAAATATACGCTTTATTCTTCATATTCTCTACCTCAAATCAGCCTCTTTACATATGGAAGCTGATTTTTTATTAGAAATCCAGATTGCGTTTTACAAAAAGCTCTGTAGGCAAATCATCGCTCCTTTATATATTGAATTCCTTTTTTCCGATCTGAGTGCCTATTGTGCATTTACATAAAACACTATTTCTTCTCATTAATAACCAATTCTTCTCGTAAGACATCAAGATACTGATGCCCAAAACAAATATCCGGTTCCATATAGGACCCTTCCCCCCACTCATTCCAAGAATCTAGGAAAATAATCCGATGATCTTCATCTCTGTTTTCAACACAAATCAACGCCTTACGAACATATCTTCTGAACTTTTCTGGCGTACTACCACTGTAAATCAATGCATTTTTTCCAACTCGGGGGGTTTTATCTTTTCTTGGAGTAACTTGAGGATATACATATGGAAGCCTATCTTCATCCATGTAGTAATTATCCATAAGCTTTTCATAATCATATTTCTGTAGTGTATAGCCCAAAATCTTTTTCTTAATTGCACGATAAATCTTCGAACTGATACCATTTGTAATCAACTCTGCACGGCGGAATGCACTAGAATTTACGGCATTATATCCCATCTTAATAAGCTTATCATACCGTTCTTTGGCATCATTCAGGAGTTTTTTTTTATTTCTTACAGTAATGTGTCCTATAGCTTCCGCTCTGGCAATAAAATAAACACCTTCCATCCCATTTTCCCTGGCCAGTTTATTCCATAGCCTTACCATAACATCAATATCCGGCATCAGCACTGAATCAAAAACATAAAAAACTGGTTTATTTTCTACTCGGATATACCGTTCATCTTTAAAAGCTGGAAGTAAATCATAAAAGAAATCCTTATAGTCATCTTCTCCTAAGTACTCCTGCTTCAAAAAAATGATATCTTTTGTAAATCTTCCCGCTTTCTGCCATGTTTTGTTGGACCAATCATGATTAGCCCATCCTACGCAAAACGGAAAATTGGGTTGATGTGTTCTTAGCATCTCCGTTATAGGCATCTCAAGAACTTTTTTACCCCTACCAAACCAATAATACCAATAGCAGAAGCCTTCAATACCGGCTTCTCTCGCCATGTCAGCTTGTGCTTTTCTGACCTCTGGCAAGCGAAGATCATAGAACCCCAAGTCTGCCGGAATTTGCGGCTGGTATTGTCCACGATAAACCGGCTTAGCCTTTGCCACATTCGTCCATTCCGTGAAACCCTTACCCCAATATTTATCATTCACCTCGACCGGATGAAACTGTGGAAGATAAAAAGCAATTACCCTTGCTTTTGTTATCATTATCATTGTCCTCCATTTTCTTATTCTTTCTGTCCATTTCATCGATCATCTTTGGACATAAATCTAGTATGTGTTAACACCAAAATCCAAATATCGCTTGCTTAGTTTGAGATATTACTTCTGCATTTGTCTAAACTTTTTTAGATTCTATATATTCTAGGTTTTAAGGTGTTAAATAAATTGCTTTTGTCAAAAATTTGAGATTTCACATTTTATTGTGTATAATCTGTGTTCTTGCTATATTCAAATATTTTTCATATAATCTAATATAATCAACAATTTCTGCTTCACACCCAACTTTTTCAATTGCAAGCTATGTAGCATACACCTGCAGCATCGAACCATAATTGCTTATTTCAACTTTCGCTCATACCACCTACCTCCCTTCATTTGCAAATCTTTTGATAGATACTTTTCATTTGGGCGCATGAAACTGACTGATCAAATCGATATGCCATCTTCACGCACTCATTTTTCATAATCTCTTTTTCAGTTTGTCCCATAGCCACCATTTTTTCAATTGCATCAGCAAATGATTGCGTTGATTCAGGATCACACAAATACCCCGTTTTGCCAATTTCAACATATTCTCGAATGCCTTGAACATCAGACCCAACTACCGGAACACCAGATGCTAAAGCTTCTAATCCAGCCATTCCAAGTCCTTCACGAATAGATGGAATAACCGCAATGTCTGCACAGTGGTTAATCTGGGGAATATCCAATCTATGACCCGCTAAGACTAGCCGTATGCCATTTTCTTTCGCAAGTTTCTGTAAGAAATCTGCCATTCCGGAATTTGCTACTTCTCTTCCGCATATTACAAATACATATTTCCCTTTGTTTTTCATCTGACCCAAAGCTCTTATGATTACCTGATGATTCTTTCTTGGAGATAATTCTCCAACAGCAAGCAACATGATATCGTCTGCCTTTACGCCTATCAGATTTCGATAACTGTCTCGATCTACAACTGTCTCTACAATTTTTTTAGTATCTAAACCAACGCTAGAAATCAAAAAAACGTTTTTGCAGTGCATTTTTTTTGCATTGGCGTAATCCTCATGATTGATCGTAATGATTGCATCAGTTAATGTAGATGCAATCTTCTCAACTGGGTAATACACAATCCATGTTTTTGTGGACGATTTGTCATAAAAGGCAAATCCGTGTGTCGTATAAATCACTTTCGTTCCTGTATAACGGTACTTTCTTGCTGCCATACGGGTCAACAAACCTGCTATCGGTGTATGACAATGTACAAATTCAAACCCTTGTAACAAAACTTGCTTTAACTGCTTATACGCAACAATATTTTTTTTAGTGAATGGGTTTTTCGTATCAAAATCAATCTGATAATGAGTAATATGCATTCTGTCTAGTCTACATATCTCTACTGCATCACTACCTTCCGCCATTTTCCCATTCATTGCTATAGAAACCTCATACCCGAGATCCTGCAATAATCTAATATCATTCCATAAGAATGTAAGAAATCCTGCCAAATTTACAACAATTAATGCTTTTCTCATATCGTACATTATAATTTCACCATCGCTTTTCTATAGGCAGACTTAAGCATTTCATAATGTTTTTCAACTGTATATTTTTGATTGAACAAATAAAAAGATTCTTTTTCGAAGTTAGCATAAGTTAACGAGTCAATCCCTTCAAATAAGTGTAATACTCTATCTAGGTCGCTTACATCCCCGCTTATGTATAAATATCCATTCTTATTAATTAATTCCGGTATACCTCCAATGTTTGCCCCGATAACAGGTCGCCCAAGTTGCAGTGCTTCGATTGCGGAATATGGCCCATTTTCATACCATTCTGAAGACAAAATAACAGCTTTTGCGTTGCCAATTAAATCAATAAGATCCTGTCCACTCTTAAAGCCCAGAAACACAATATTATTTAATTTGTTACTATTAACATAATTAATAAGGTCTTCTTTAAGCGGTCCTGTACCCACCACATACAACTTAGCTTTTATTTCCTCAAAAGCTTTAATCGTTGTTAATACACCCTTTTCTTCAGACAGGCGCCCAAAATAAAGATAATAATTCTTACTATTCTCTACGAAATTTACATTTGGTTTATCTCTATCTAGAAAATTTGGAATATGTACAATTCGGTCCGTTGCTACACCAAATTCTTCAAATTTCTTTTTATAAAATGCGCTTGGCGTAATTATTATATCAATCGCATCATAGCTCTTTCTCCATTTATGTAAGTACCCCTCAACGACATTAATGCAACTCTTAGAAAAAGATCCTTTAACACAGCAATTTTGAGCACAATGATAATAGTGTCCATCTTTACAGTCTTCACAAACCTTTCCATGGTGCATCATTTTATAGTTAAGACAAATCATTTTTAGGTCATGTGCTGTATATACAGTTGGAATATTATATTTCTTTGCCACATCCAAAATTGAAGGGGACATTTGATGTTGAAAAATATGCAGGTGGATTAAATCTGGCTTTTCTTTCAGAATGAGAGCTTCGAACTTCTTCTTCGCTTCTCTTGAATAAATAATATTCAATGCCATTCGAAGTTTTGCACCTACCCCCTTTGATTCTTCATAGTCAATATGATTTACAAAATAATCACTATATGGTGAATCAAGGTTTCTCTCATCTTTCATCGAAAAATCTATTACGGTATGTCCTTTTGATTCTAGCAATCGCTTCAACTCAAAATAATATGTCTCACTACCACCTTTTATGTAATGGAATTTATTTACTAACAGGACCTTCATCTCTCCCACCCCGATTTATGTTATCCCAAAAACTCTTCTGCATACCGATCGGTTATATGCTCCCAGCTATATGCATCACGGATTCGCTTTTTCGCGTTCAGGCCAAATGCTTTTTTTCTCATATCGCTCATTTGATCAGCTTTATCAATCAGCATGGCCAAATCTCCATACTTCTTGCTCCAATACATCGCAGCCTCCTCGGCCACTTCTCGATTGAATCCAACGTCCAGTAATAGGTTCAAATCCGTACTACCCAGTGCTTCCAATAGGCTCGGATTCGTCCCTCCAACTTCATGCCCGTGAATATACCCATATGCATTTTCTCTGATTTTCATCAGGAGCTCTTGATCATAAACTGTACCGACGAACTTGATTCTATTATCTGTCCTGAAATGTAGTTTTACTTTCAGCTCATCCATAAATTTATCATTCGCATTTGTGATAATTGCTAAATCATGTGTGCTATGACTTTTCATGAACTCTCTAATCATGGTTTCATAATTGTTTTCTGGGACAAATCTTCCAACTACAAGATAATAATCATGCTGCTTTAGCCCATTACTTTCATACCAGCTGACAAGTTTTTTATTGCTGTCTGCCAGCTTGCTCAGCCTTATCTCAGCACCATATGCAATAAAGGTGGTCTCAAGGCTTTGTCCCTTTATACCTTTTCCGTCATAGCGTTCATGTATGTACTTTTCAATATTAATGGAATCGCAGATTATGAGCTCACTCTGTTTCACCATCAGTTCTTCAGACTTTTTCCAGTACCACCGAATAGGTTTGCTCCACTTAGCTCGTTTCCACTCATGTCCGTCAGGATTTAGAAACACCTTTCCGCCAAGCTTATGGATCTCCTTTGCATATTTCCCGAAGAAAGGTCCTATACGACAAGCCATCACATAAACAATCGCATTCGAGATTTTTTCTTCCTCAATAATACGAATACACTCAGCTAGTGCCTTGCAGTCATAATAAGTTGCTTGTGCATATCCAAGTTTTTCGGGTATATGGATTTGAAAGCATTCAGCGTTATGATATGTAAATGTTTTAGGTCCAGTGATTACAGCGCCTTCCGTTTTTGCTGGATCCATAGCCCCCTGACCGTTGGCCTTCACAGCGACATAATATTTAATGCGTGGATCGTTCTGATGGTATTCAGTTAACTTATTAATGAATGTTTCATAGCCCCCATAAGCACCGAGTGATTTTGCGCCTACAAGGAAAACATGTTTTATATCTTTCATAATCATCTCTCCTAAAACTATCTACAGTCTCGTCTGTGGTTATCATTATGTTTTAAACCTAAAGTTATCTCTAAATCCCAGCCATTTCTGATCTTTATCGCTTAGATTCAGTGATGTGCCGTCTTATAAAGTATAACATTCAGCACTCGCTGAACCTTTATATTCACCGTTATTTATGGCCACTTAACAAGAATAAGCACCTACAAGATTCTAGCCTATGTCCTTGTGACAGCAACGAGTAATATTAATGGGCATACTATAATTATCATGAAATGCTATTACAGAATGGTCTGTTTGCCCTAGAACTTGAATACGGAGAATGTGGGGAAGTGAGGTTGTTTCCATAAAGTAGCCCTCGCTCCCAAAGTACCGTATACTTCGTCTGTAGATACCTGCAGATATCGCTTGCCTTCCTTCCATGTTTTTGAAGTACTATCATACCATGCTTCTTTCACTCTCTGAAGCAAATTAACAGTATCCATAACATTACTCTGAACAAAGATTTCTGGATTGTCAATGGAACGATCCACGTGTAACTCTACAGCAAAGTTAATCACATAATCAAAATCATACTTTTCATACAGATAATAATAACTTAATGTCATAGCTTCGCCATAGGAGGCATTATCTCCCCTGTAGCAGCTATGTCAGCGCAAGCCCATAATTCCAAGGCCGAAACACCTAAAACTCTGCCTGCACATCAAAAAAATATCAGTAAAAACTTCTAAACTTACTAATTTTAGGGATATTATAATACTAATTGGCAATTTTTACAACTATGTTGTAAACAGAAATGATTATTGAATTACTTCTAATGAATTGTTTACATCTTTTCCAGTACAGATACTCCCAGATCAACAGTACGCAGCTCACCCATGAGACTGAGTTTAATCTTGGCCCTGCCCTTGCGCTTGTCAATACTAACAATACATCCCTCAAGTTCAGTAAGCGGTCCATCTGTCACCCTTACCTTGTCGTTTTCACATAATACTTGAGAAAAGCCAATGATTTCATCATAGCTAATGAGCTTTCCTAATATATACATTTCTTCAGGCTTAATTTCTGCAATTTCGTTTCCCGTTCTGAGAAGCTTTATTACATCCGGTATGTCTTTCATTTCATAATATGTTTCTGATGTTACAATACCATTTATGAATAGATAGCCGGGGAATAAAACCCTGGTTACTTCCTTCCATGCTCCATCTTTTCTTTCTCTTAGCTTTCTTTTTGGTACAACAAAACGGAGCCTGCTTTCAAATCGCTGCTCCAAAAAATGTCTTACTTTCTCTTCTTTACCTGTTAGAACAAACAACACAAACCACTTTTCTTCTGTATTCATATTATGTAATGCTAACTCCATAAAGGTTTTTAGAGACAAAAGCTATAGGCTGTGTCTCCATAGCCTATAGCTAAAATTATTATGTCATCAGCCCTTAGCTGAAGCCTTTGATTTCTTTACTGCAATAAGTAATGCACTGGCAATAAGCACGCCTCCTACTACATAAAACAGTTCTGCGGGAATTCCGCTTGTTTCAGGAAGCTTTGCATCTCCACCTGGTGTTTCTTCATCTACAATAGTTGTATTATCAAGATCAGCAACTCCGCTATCTTTGTCAGTCTTCTCGTCAATTACCTCAATCTTATCCTTTGCATCACCCTGAGGTACAACTTCATCTATAATGTCTTCATCGTAAACCGTATCGCCTACTGTTGGTACTGCATATGCTACAGCAGCTAGGCTAAAAATTATAACCAGTACAAGAAATAAACATGCTATCTTTTTCATAACAACCCCCCTATAACTTTTACCATTATATAACAATTTACACAATTATGCAATACATGTACTTATTTTATTTTGTTTAGCAGTTCTTCAGCTTCATTAAAATATGCTGTAAGCGTTTCACTATTTGGCTTGAAATTAGATGTTTTCTTATCTCTCATATCAAATAAAGCACCAGTTTTTTCAATGCGGTATTTACCTTGCTTTAACTCAAGGCATAGATTCAAAAGCTCTGCGGCTCGTTCTGGATCATTATTGACCATCATGTATTCAGCTGCAACTATATAGCTTTCCACAAGTAGCTCATAATTATATTTATTGCTCTTTTGATACTGAACAAGCCTTTCAGCACACTTCACAGCCTCCATTGGCATGTCAAGGCCTTGGTATGTCTGAAGAAGTAGTTTTTGCTGTACGGGATGATATTTGTTCTCACTGCCTCCTTTTTCACCTGCTATTCTTGCCTTTTCCAGGTAGCTTAACTTATCACGCTCGTCATTACTCTTTTTGGCTTTGTTATAATATAGCTTTGATAATTGAAATAGATATTCTGGATTATTCTGATCTAGTCTTAATGCTTCATTAAAGTATGCTATAGCAGAATCATATCCTTTTTCATCTATATATACCAGACCCTTATGTCCATTATATGCTGCTGTGAAAAACAATGTATAAGCTGAAAATAAAGCGGCACATATAATAACTGAAGCAATCTTCAGTATATTGCTTCTATTAATATTCCCTTCCTTACTATCAGCCTTGACAGTGCTATTCGTACGCCCTACTGCAGATACAGTAATCATTGTAAATAACATTAAAATTAATGAAACATATGACAAATCAAAGTCAAAGGAAGAATGACCTACCAGTGCAATAAATTCGCATAAAAAGCCTACTATATAGACCCTGGCTGCTTTCTCTTTTTCCTTGAAAAAGCATATTATAAAATTAATAAAAGCAGTTGCTAAAAGAGCTGTATATGCCAAAAATCCCAAAATACCCGACTCTACAAAAACCTGAAGAAAATTATTATGTACATAATTAGCTGTATAATTAACTTCCTGAACGCTCTGATATACAGTCTCCCAGCCTCCTCCGCCAAATCCCGTTAGCCAGTTGTCACTAATTAATTTAAGTGCATCTCTGTCAAATTCCAGTCTGTACAAGATGTTAGGATCATTGAAGTTAAGGTTTTTAAGCCTGCTGCTAAGGACCTCAGGCATCATTGAGAATATGTTCTCTCTGAAAATAACTACAACAGCCACAATTGCCACAAAAATTCCGGCTGATATTATTCCCGAGTATTTAGGCATCACGGGCTTGATATTACTTAAAGGTGTTTTTCTGATGATTACCTTTATTAGTGACAATAGCAATGATAAAAGGCTTGATGCTAGGAATGATATTGCCACCCATATTGACGGTACAAGATAACCGCCTTGTTCAACAGCTCCGCTGAATTTACTTAACGTAAAGGCAAGAGGTAATAAAACAGCCGAAAGTCTGATTACACTCCTTAACCTTAAGCCTGATGGCTGAAGGAAAATAAAAAGCAATAAGGCAGCCATACATGCCAGATACCCTCCCCTTGAACCTGTCATAAACAGTGCAAAGGCAAAAGTATTTCCCAGTCCTGATACAAGTGCTGTAAAGAATTCATTTTTGCTGTTGTTTATTATCGACATGGTAAATATGAGGCACATAGAAAAATAGATGCTCGCTGTATTCGTGTATTGAAAGGTAGCTCCAAGCCGTTCACTGAAAATTGTATCCTCAAGGATAGGAAATGCTCCAGTGAGTGCCTCAAGGCCAATAACAGCGCATACAAAGCCTGGCAGTATCACCATTGGCATATATTGCTTTATAAACTTTTGTGGATTTTCATAAAAATAGTCATATAATACAAGAAAGATTAAGAAGCAGACTGCGTATACCATTACAGTATCCAGATTTTCACGTTTATTGACGGCGCCTGCAAAGCTTATGATGCTTGCAGTGATCAACAGTACACACGGTATGCCGTATAAAATGCTTACATTGATTTCTTCATTATTAAGGATCTTTGATAAAAAGTATAAAAACATCAAAATTGATATAGTTGCCAAAAAGCCGTAAGTCTCCACACTGAAGAATAAGCCCCTGAAAAGTGGTGAAACTGCAATCAGAACCATTATGGCGTTCACACATGTTTTTTTCATATATTTTGGTGCCTTTCTTGCATTTTTTTCTATTTATAGTATATAATTCATGCAATGATAATTCAATATTTTTCAATTTGCAAAACTCACATTGATATTTTCTGGAAATTATAGTATTATAGCCCTATACTTTTATTTGATACAAGGGGTTTGAAATGAAGCTTAAAGAAAATCTCATATTACGGGAGATTGCTGGTTCATGGATTATTGTACCTGTGGGCGAAATGGTTGTTGAATTTAACGGCCTGATGAATGTTAGCGAAAGTGGAGCTTTACTGTGGAAAAACCTTGTCGATGGATCTACTGAGGACAACCTCGTAGATATATTGCTTAATGAGTACAGCGTTGACAGAGAAACAGCAAAAGCCGATGTTGAGGAATTTATTTCCCAACTAAAGGAGAAAGGACTTCTTTGCCAATGAATTCAGCCTTTGAGCTTTTACTCGATAAGCTGTCAGCCCAGGCAGCCATAAAGGATATACCTCTTAACGGAGCTTTTGAATTGACCTCCAGGTGTAGCCTCAACTGTAAGATGTGTTATGTACATACTAACAGAGATGATACCGGGGTTAAAGAAAGAGAGCTTACAGCACAGCAATGGATAAGGCTTGCAGAGGATGCCCGCGAGGCCGGTATGCTAAACCTTATACTTACAGGCGGAGAGGTCTTTGTAAGACAAGATTTTGAAGAAATTTACGAGCATTTGGCAAGAATGGGCTTTAACATTAATTTGTATTCCAATGCTACTCTTATAGATGAGAAAAAGGTAAAATGGCTTGGAAGAATTCCCCCTGCACAAATGGAGATAACACTTTACGGAGCCTCAGCTGATACATATGAAAGACTCTGCGGAAACAGAGACGCCTACAGAGCCGCAATAAGGAATATTGATCTTCTTCTCTCTGAAGGAGTGAATATTGAGTTAAAAACTACAGTTACATACGACAATATGAAGGACTACGCTGAGCTTGCTGAGTTTGCATATAAAAGAGGACTTCCGCTATCCATTGTAGATTATCTGTACCCAGCAAGAGTTGCAGCATGTACTGCTGAAGAAAACAGACTTTCACCGGAGGATCTGGCAGATTTTCTTAAAACAGTTGATAAAACAAACAGACATATTTATGGTGATAACTGTAATGAACAGCAAGGCCAGGAATCAGAGAGCCGTCAGGATAAGCTGCTACAAGAGCTTATGGATATTAAGCAGAGCTCCGGACTAAAGACCAGTGCATTCAGATGTAATGCGGGCAAAAGTGATTTCTGGATAACCTGGGATGGGCGCATGCTTCCATGCGGAGTATTAGAGGAACCATCGGCGCTTCCACTGGAATACGGCTTTAAGAAAGCTTGGGAGCTTGTTGGCAGCGGGTGCAAAAGTATTCCCTTGTGCAGACAGTGCTACGAATGTCGCCATATAGAGTACTGTAATATGTGTCCTGCCAAGCTTAAAAGTGAGACTGGACATTTTGACAAACCTGCACCATACCTTTGCAGACTTGCAGAGCTTGTAGGTGACAGAATGGAAAAATTGGCTACTAAAGATTAATATTTATTATATATGTTTTTTTCTTGATTATAAGGAGGGGTATTAATGAAAACATACATCAAACCGACTATTGACTTCATTGAGCTCAAGTCAGAGGAAAGACTTGCATGTACATCCAATGGCGGCGGCAGCGGATGCTGCAGCGGCGGAGGCGGCGGACATAGTGGCTATTTCTTTTTTTCATGTAAACAAAACAGTTCTCCGCTTGGATATCTCTGTAATTCTATTAAGTTTCTTAACAGTCGGTGCCGTTGGTAATCAGGAGGTACAAACGATAAATGCTGCAGTATGAAATAGCTGGTTTAAAGGTTGGCATAATAAGTGATTACAGCAGTAAATTTAAAAGATTGAAGCCATTTGAGAGTGGCTTCTCGAATTTACCGGATATTGAAATAACCTTTCAATCATCCGGTTATTTTGCTGAGCAAAATTATAATGCTATGGATAACGATGGAATAGCATGGCATGTTGAAATGAAAAATGCTTGTGTAATAGCACATGTCTATATTAAGAAAAGCAAAAGGACAGAATATAAGGTTATTGCCGAAAATAACTGGTCTAATGTAACTATTTTATATCGTGCCGGTGACACCGGATATGAGGCTGCTTTTTGTACATTTCTTGGCAACTTTATAATAAGCAACAAAATACTCTATCATGATGGCTTGGTGCTTCATGCCTCGGCCTTGTCCTATCAGGGTAAGGGTATTGCATTTACAGCCCCATCCGGCTCAGGTAAAACGACCCATGCAATATTATGGGAGAAGCGGTTTAATGCTGCTGTACTTAATGATGATTGTCCTATTATAAGATGTATAAACGGAAAAGCAATGGCTTACGGTACACCCTGGAGCGGATCAAGACACAAATGTATAAATTCCAGTGCTCCGTTAGCTGCTATAGTAGTTATTGAACAGGCACCTGAGAATTCAATACATCCTCTGACGATACAGAGTGCTCTTCCCTTGCTGCTTCCCAGACTTTTTCTGCCTTTTCAGAATCCTTCAATGATGGACACAGCGCTTTCTAATGCAGAAAAAATAGTAAATGACGTCTCCTTATATCTGTTAAAATGCAAGCCTGATTTTGAAGCTGCGGAGTTGGTGCATAAGTGCATAATGTAAAGAATATAAAATCTGCTGAGCTTTTCCCCGCTGTAACAGAGCTGTTGGAAAATGGACATAACGTAAAGCTTACTGTTACAGGCAATAGCATGATGCCCTTTTTAAGAGAAGATATTGACAGCATTGAATTATCAATCGTACCCTTCAGCGATCTGCATTTCCTTCAAGTTCCGCTGATCAAAAGAGAAAGCGGTCAATATATTCTCCATAGGATCGTATTTAAAAAAAGAAGCAGCTTTTACATAGCAGGTGATGCCCATTTCTGGGCTGAAGGTCCTGTTCTTCCCTGTCAGTTGGTTGCTGTGGTATCGGGAATATGGCGCAGAGGCAGATACATAAGTCCTCACAACTTTATCTGGTATGTGGCCTCCTTTCTTTGGTGGCTGAGGCTCCCGGTCACATATTCATTAAAGGTTCCCTACAAGCTAATACAGCTTTTGCTTAAATTTGTACGCAAATAAACAATTATTACATAATGAGGTGATTCAGATTATTAAAAAGCTAATAAAATACTCACTCTGGATTTACCAGCAGTCCAAATCAGTAATCTGGCCAATTATTATACTTACCATTGCCGGTGTTTTAGCCTCCTTGACAAATGTCTTTGTGGCTCTTGCATCCAAATCACTTTTTGATTCGGCACAATACGGTAAAGTTGATGAATTACTTCGTTCAGCCCTTGTTATAATATCCGTCGTCCTATTGCAAACTATTATGCAATCAATTATTAATGTGTTAAACTCAAAGATTTCAGTTGGCATTAATAATGAAATGCGTTTGAAGCTTTTTAGAAAACTCTCGGGAGCACAGTGGCAGTTCTTTACAAAATATCACAGCGGCGATCTGGTCACAAGACTGACCAGTGACACAGAAGCTGTTGTTAATGGCATAACTTCTGTACTGCCTGACATGATCGCACTTATCGTAAATCTGGCTGTATCATTCATTGTTTTGATAATGTTTGATCCTATGCTTGCATTGCTTGCATTTATTCTTGGCCCTGTTTCAGTTATCATGACACGTCTTTTCAGCGGAAAGCTAAGTCAATACCATCTTCGTATACAGGAGACAGAAAGTGCTTCTAGAGGCTTCATACAGGAGCGTTTCAGCAGCATGCATGTTATTAAGGCCTTTGGCCTTGTACAGAAAAGCAGCAGCATACTTTCAAAGCTACAACAGGAGAAGCTGAGCTGGGTAATTAAAAGAACTAAGCTCAGCGCTGCCTCAACAGCTTTTCTTACACTCAGCTACTGGGTCGGCTTTCTTCTGGCGTTGCTCTGGGGTTCGGTCAAGCTTTCCAGGGGCGCTGCTACATTTGGTACGATCACAGTTTTTCTCCAACTGGTAGGCCAAATACAGGCGCCATTCACCGGGTTGGCATATTCCATACCTCAGCTGGTAGTAATGTATGCATCTGCCGGCAGGCTTATTGAGCTTTCTGATATACCTGAAGAAGATAACTCCTGCCATGCTCTTAAGTGGAATAAGTCCGGTATTATTGCAGATAAGCTTGAATTCAGCTACGACAAGGCCATACCCGTTCTTGCCGGCACAAGCTTCAATATTCAGCCATCAGAGTTTGTTGCAATTACAGGCACCTCCGGCAAGGGCAAGACTACCCTTATTCGTCTTCTCATAGCTCTTCTTTTGCCTACAGGAGGCAGCTTGCGCTTCTATAATCCGGATACGCAGGACTCCGCTGATGCAGGTGTCGCCACACGTTCACTTGTGACCTATGTCCCACAGGGCAACACATTATTTTCCGGGAAAATTATAGATAATGTAATGCTTGGTAATGAAAACGCATCAAATAATGAGCTCATTGAAGCACTTAAAACTGCTTGTATTTTTGATTTTGTTGATAGTCTTCCTGATGGTACTGCTACAGCGATCGGAGAAAATGGATACGGTCTCTCCGAAGGGCAAGCCCAGCGTCTATCAATAGCCAGAGCACTTATTGGTCGAAAGCCTGTACTTATCTTCGATGAGGCTACTTCAGCATTGGATGCTGAAACTGAGCTTAAGCTACTCAAATCAATAGCTTCGATTTCTCCAAGGCCTACCTGTATTATTATTACACATCGTCCGGCCGCCATCGATTTCTGTGACAGAGTATTTAACATCAGTGAGGGTGTCTTGAAAGAAAACCTTGATCTTGCAATTGATCAAACTGCTGTCAATAATTAATGAGCTTCAGATATTTCTCGCATGTTTGAGGAAACAGTCCACTCCCGTAATAATATGGCTGTGATTATCTATCATTCGCTCTTGCTCCTTAAAGCATACTTACCTCTTTAGTATCATTTTTTCTGTAGTAGTAATTGTAATGGTAGTAATCATTCATTTCCTTCTTAGGAATTTTGTTTAGTATTACACCAATTATATTCGCATTAGCCTTTTCAAGCTGTTCCTTCACCTTTTTGGCCTTTTCAACCTCAATAGCCTTATACTCTATAAGTATGATAGTACCATCGGTTTTAGATGCAACGATGGCAGCATCGATCATGCTTCCCAACGGTGGTGTATCAATTATTATATAGTCATAATGCTCTTTTACATTCTCCAATAACGCAGCGAATCTTTTGCTTCCTATAAGCTCTGCAGGATTTGGCGGTTTGGGTCCGCATAATATAAGGTCAAGATTTTTTATGTTTGTCTTGCTTATGACCTCATTAACATCAGCCAAACCCGACAGATAATTTGACAGTCCTGAATTGAGCTTTATGTTGACATTTTTGTAGAATTTGGGCTTCCTCATATCTGCATCAATATACAGTACCTTCTTTTCGGCACCGGCTATAGAGGCAGCGAGATTCATACTTGTCACTGATTTTCCCTCATTGGGTATACAACTCGTTAAGCAGATTGTCTTAACAGCCTTATCTGCGCTGCAAAACTGTATGTTGCTTCGGATCGTCCTGAGCGCCTCTTCTACAAGCTCGCTTATATTTGCTATTATCTCAACTGTACTATTCATTTACCTTTCCCCCTGTCTGCCTTATCAAGCGGGATACTTCCTATTACGCTAAGACCCAGCTGAGTCTCTACATCCTCTGATGTCTTGATCGTATTATCCATAAATTCAAGTAAATAGATTATGGCTAATGAAATTGCAATTGCTGCAGCTCCAGCCATAGCAACATTTTTCTTTTTTGTTGGTGCAACTGGATCTTTCGGTGTCTCAGCCTTATCAATTACATTTGTATTTTGTATATTGTAAAGTACCGATATCTGTTCGGAGAATGCTGCAGCAACACTATCTGCAATTCTTGCCGCTTTAGAAGGGTCTTCGCTAATAACAGCTATGTCAATTATTCTTGTGTCATCAACTGCACTTATGGATACCATACCCTTCAGGTCCTCTTCAGTGATGGTACTGTCATTCATGCTTTCTAATACTGCATCAGTAACTCTTTTACTTCTTATTATGGCACTGTACTCACTTATGAGTGACTGACCAATAACTATATTCTCTAGGCTAACATTGGGAGTCATATCAGAGCCCTCGCTCATCATACCTGTAACAAGCAGCGTTGTATGTGCCTGGTAAGTCGGAACAAACACAAAAAAGTTAACATACACTGAGCCTGTAACAACAACTACAAAGAGCGCTATAACCAGCCACAACCTTTTTAATATTATGCCTATTACCTTTTTTAGATCCATAATTATCCCCTTTACAATAATTAATTTCAATATAAGTTATATTTTTGATCCCTACATGGCTCCTTTTTTTGCAAATACAGCAGGTACTGTCTTTAATATTATCTTTATGTCTTCTTTAATAGACCAGTCGTCTATGTAGCATGTATCAAGCTTGACCACCTCTTCAAAGTCCATAATACTGCTTCTGCCGCTTACCTGCCATAAACCTGTAAGACCCGGCTTTATGCTTATCCTTCTCCAGTGGCCGTTAAGGTATTTATGTACCTCATCAGGCGTCGGGGGCCTTGTTCCAACAAGACTCATATCACCTTTAAGGACGTTCCAGAATTGAGGCAGCTCGTCAAGGCTTGTCTTTCGAAGGAACCTGCCGACCCTTGTGATCCTTGGGTCATTTTCTACCTTGAACATGAAGCCGTCCTTTATCTTGTTGTTTGCCATCAGCTCTTTTTTTCTAGCTTCTGCATCCTGCCTCATGGATCTGAATTTGTAGAGCTTGAAGGTCCTGCCGTTGAGTCCTATTCTATCCTGTTTAAAAAGAGCAGGTCCGGGAGAATCCAGCTTTATGAGCGGGACTATAATTATGGATAACACAGCCGTAATAATAATTCCTACGATTCCTCCGGCTACATCCATCATTCTTTTACAGAAAAGCTGCAGATTGTTGAGGTTTACAGTGTGGTAGGTAACCATGGGCATAGTTCCCACAAAGCTTATATTGCTTTTTGAATTCTTAAGATCATATAAATTTATAAGCAGATGTACTGTGATTCCCATTTCCTCACAGAGCAGTACATATTCCTCCGCCTTCTCGAGGTATTCCTTAGGCATTGCCATAAGTATTTCATCATAAATGTTGTTTTTTAGAAGCTCCGGAAGCTCCTCCAGTTGTCCTGTAATGTCATACTTTAATGGCAGGTCTTTATCTATCTGCATATAGCCGCAAATATTCATTCCTATCTGGGTTTTATTAAGATAATATTGAAATCTTTCAACGTACTCCTCAGTACCTATTACAAGCACTCTTTTTTCAGATGTGTTTCTGTATTTTTTGTATATGGCCTGAAAGGTGTACCTTTCTATAAGCACCAATACTATTGTTATTACTATGAGGGCTGTAAAAAGCCTTCTGCTGAAGAACGAACTCTTTACCATATAGAAAAGTGATGCAACTGCTGTACCTGCCACAAGCGTCGCAGTCAGTACACTTCTGAATACCCTGTCATAATAATAGAAGGTCGTTTTGTTGTACATTCCGGCTATGCTCATTGTGATAAACCAAAACGGCACATAAATAAACATGACCCATAGATACTTACTTATGGGACTGAGTACCACGACCTTTGAAACAATAGCATATGCAACAAGAAATGATAACAACACAAATATAAAATCGCAGCAAAACTGCCATACATTAGCAAATACAAGCTTACTAATTTTGCTCATATCAAGCTCCTATATTTTTCCTTAATTATACAACTTTTCTAATTTTGTTTCTATGTTTATTTTTCATTGTTTTGGAATTTGTTAAATTCAGTAAAATATGCAAAAATAGCAAATAAGAATGAGTAAAAAAGATTCAATATATTTGTATAAAAAAATAAGAGCCATATTCATTACTGATTTCCAGTAGTAAATACTGCTCTTAAATTTTCCATCCCATAAGCATTTAATGAAATATCAAGCCCGTAATATCGGGTTGTGTTATAATATCTGCGCTCATTTTTTCTATTATCGGGTCTTCTGTTTGTGCTTACTTTTACTATCGGTACTGCAGCTGGGGAAAAAAATGGCAGCCACTGTAAGTACAAATAAGAAGGTAATAATCCTTTGAACCTTTTAAAATACCATTTGCATGGTGTAGGTCTTGAAAGATAAGCTTTATCTGAAAGATGAAGCATAAAAATTTTATTATGGCGTTTAGTAAAGCCAGCATGTAAAAAGAGGCACTATTATTGAATAATGCCTCTTTAAATGCTTCTGTTTCTACTACTCACTTCATTCTATTTACTTTACCTGTGCCTTTATAGTTTCAAGCGCATGTTCCAGCGCTGCGTCAACCTTTGAAGGATCCTTGCCGCCTGCCTGCGCCATATCCGGACGTCCTCCGCCTCCACCGCCTGCAGTCTTTGCAGCCTCTCTTACCACATTGCCGCAAAGGACGCCCTTCTCAACAGCATCCTTTGTAGCCATAGCTACAAAACTTACCTTGCCGCCGAAAGTCGAAGCAAGCACCACAATGCCCATTCCAAGCTTACTTCTAAGTGTTTCACAGGTATTACGAAGAACCTCCGGATCAAGCTGATCGAATCTCGCTGTTACAGCCTTAACACCATTTATATCTACAGCCTTTGAAAGCACCTCATCGAAGGAGCCGCTTACAAGCTTATCCTTCAGCTGCTCTATTTCCTTTAATGCTGTCTTTAATTCCGCATTGACAGTCTCAGCTTTCTTTACACAGTCCTGAGGCGACGACTTCAGAGCACCGGCAACCTCACCCAGCAGCTCTTCCTTTTCATTGAAATACTCCAGAGCAGCCTTACCTGTCAGCGCTTCTATTCTCCTTATTCCTGCAGCTACACCGCTTTCGCCGAGTATTTTTACCAGGCCAGCCTGAGCTGTGTAATTAAGGTGTGTTCCTCCGCAGAATTCAAGGCTGTAATCGCCTGCCCTTACTACTCTTACTATATTTCCGTATTTTTCTCCGAACAATGCCATAGCGCCAAGCTTTTTAGCTTCATCCAAGGCCATTTCCTGTACATCCACCTTGAGGTTTTCCAGTATCTTGCTGTTGACCTCATTTTCCACCTTCTTCAGCTCTTCCTTTGTCATCGGAGAGAAGTGATGGAAATCGAACCTGAGTCTGTCTGCACTGACCATGGATCCTGCTTGGGTAACATGATCTCCTAGGGTATTACGAAGTGCCTTTTGTATAAGATGTGTAGTTGTGTGGTTCCTTGCAGTCGCAAGCCTTTTCTCCACATCAATTGCGGCATTTGCAGCAGTGTCCTTCTCAATGATGCCGTTTTCAACCACACCTGTATGCATGTACATACCCTCGCTGGTCTTTGTGCAGTTATTTATTCTTACGCTTCCGGTCTTCGTTGTTATTGCTCCGCTATCTGCAGTCTGTCCGCCACTTTCAGCATAAAAAGGAGTCCTGTCAAGGATAAGAGTTACCTCGTCGCCCTGCTGAGCATTGTCAACAAGACTGCCGTCAGCTATGATGTACATAAGCTTGGCCTCACAGCTATACTCGTTGTATCCTACAAACTCTGTCTTAATATTTTTGTCAAGTCCTGCTGCCATGTCCTGTGCCCATGCCGAGGTCTCCCTGCTCTTAAGCGCTTCACGAGCCTTTTGCTTCTGCTGGCTCATCTCAGCTTTGAAGCCTTCCTCATCCACCAAGAGACCTGCTTCTCCGGCAATTTCCCTTGTAAGATCAAGCGGGAAGCCGTAAGTGTCATGGAGCTTAAACGCCATACTCCCCGGCAGTACGCTTTCGCCGTTTGTTTTAACCCCGCTGATAAAGTCGTTGAGTATTGTAAGTCCCTGGTCAATAGTTGTAGCAAATCTCTCTTCTTCTATCTTTATGACCTTGCAGATATAGTCAGCCTTCTCTTCCAATTCTGGATAAGCTTCCTTTGATTCATTTATAACTACCCTTGCCACATCATAAAGGAAGGGTTCTTCTATTCCTATAAGTCTTCCATGACGGGCAGCTCTTCTCAGAAGTCTTCTGAGAACATAGCCCCTGCCTTCGTTGGATGGCAGTATTCCGTCTGAGACCATCATTGTGGTGCTTCTGATATGGTCTGTGATAACTCTTATTGAAACATCTGTTTTGGAATCAGCAGAGCCATAGCTCACTCCTGCTTTACTGCACACATAATTGAGAATATTTCTTATAGTGTCTACTTCAAACAGATTATTAACATCCTGCATAATGCAGGCAAGTCTCTCAAGTCCCATGCCGGTATCAATATTCTTCTTCTTAAGCTTTGAATACGAACCGTCTTCTTCTCTGTTGAACTGTGTAAATACGAGGTTCCAGAATTCAATATATCTGTCACATTCACAGCCCACCTTACAATCATGCTGTCCGCAGCCCTTATCAGGTCCCCTGTCAAAATATATTTCAGAGCATGGTCCGCATGGTCCTGTACCATGCTCCCAGAAATTATCTTTCTTGCCCATTTTTACAATGCGGTCAGCAGGCAGTCCAACTGATTTCTGCCATATTTCTCCGGCCTCGTCGTCATCCTCGTAAATTGTTACATACAGCCTGTCCTCCGGGATCTCAAGATCCTTCGTAACAAACTCCCATGCCCATGGTATAGCCTGCTGTTTGAAGTAATCACCAAAGGAGAAGTTGCCCAGCATTTCAAAATAAGTACCATGCCTGGCTGTCTTTCCTACATTCTCGATATCCGGAGTCCTTATACATTTCTGGCAGGTAGTCACCCTTTTACGCGGCGGCTCCTCAGCGCCGGTAAAGTATGGCTTAAGCGGCGTCATTCCGGCATTTATCAGCAGAATACTCGGGTCATTTCGCGGCACCAATGAAAAGCTTGGCATACGAAGATGATCCTTGCCCTCGAAAAATTTTAAATAACGTTCTCTTATTTCGTTCAGTCCTAGTTTTTTCATTTTTCTTTTTCTAACCTGCCTTTAATAAAATAAATAGTCAATAACAATATTATATAAGTAGCTCAAGCGTGTCAAGAATTGTTTGCTCATAATCTCCTTATAATAGTGACTATTCAGGTACCCTATTCGATGGAGCTGTTGCGCAATGTAAGATCACCAATAAGCGCAATGCAGCCTACGCAATTGCCTCCAGGGATCTATTAATTATTATGCGCAAAATGGCAATAGCCGGAACCGCCAACAGCATGCCTGCGATCCCGAAAAATTCTCCGCCTGCAAGCACAGCGAAAATTGTTGCAACAGGGTGCAGACCAAGCTTTCCCTCAATTATTCTCGGCGATATATAACTGTTGTCGATCTGCTGTATTACAACGAATGTAACAATAGTCCACAACGCCTTCATCGGTGAATCCGTAAGGGCGATTGCAAGGGCCGGAACTGCACTTATGTACGGGCCGAAGTATGGTATAATATTGCATAAGCCTCCTATCATTCCGAGTGCAAGAGGATACTTGACACCTACTATTATCAATCCTATGGTTTCAAGAAGCCCCACTATAAGAGATGTTACCAACTGACCCTGTATGAAGCCTCTAAGGACAATATTTATTTCCTTGAATATAACTGCTATCCGTTTTCTTCCCCGAAAGGGCAGCATTGAATAAGAAAACTGTTTAAATTTACATTCATCCTTAATAGCATAGTATGCGATGACCATAGCAACTGTAAAATCAAAAAATACCTTTAGCATACTCATCGCGGTGTTTATGCTGCTCTCCATAATACCGGATATAGAAACCTGAGCTGTATTTATGCCTGCTTCTATTTTATCCAGTATGAGTATTTTCACATCATCCGACAGCCTGCTATACTTAATTGATGACAGAGCATTATCAAACAGCTTTTGATATTCGGTCAACAGCTCAGGCAGTGTATCAGATAAATCTCTTATGTTGTTTACAAGGCTGGGAATGAAAAAAATACAAACAACAACTATTGCTGCAATGAATACTCCATAAATTATAAGAATAGCTGCACTTATTGGGACCTTATGTGCTGTAAGCTTGTTTACAAGAGGCTTGATTATATATACAACAGGTATGGTTAAGAGAAAGGGCGAGAGTATCTTTAATATTTTCACCCTGTACACTAATAAAAAGGCAGCTGCAGCTGCTACGAACAAGGCTATGATAATGTAGAAAAGAATCCTCTTATATCTTATACGCCCCCACCTCCTAACGCTTACACAACCTACATAACAACTACCTTGTGCATTTCCTGCTGAAGCCTGCAAACACATACCGGCAGAATAATTGCTCCAGTAATGCATTCTTCATAGATAGCCTTTATCAAAGACCTGTCTACTGCGAAACGACAGCCATCAAACCATCCTTGAACCATGCCACACTGCTCAGGCCGGCATGAAAAAAGCATATGTAAGACCGGGCATTTGCTCCTACCCGGCCTAATCGAGGAATTGAGAGAATATGTGTTTTCCCATCCTTATGCATATTTCTCATGCATTTGTGGTATGAAAAACCTTGCGGTTTATAGTTCTCTATGCAATAGCCCGGCTGTTACCTGAATAGGTCAGCAATATCATCCGCAATAATACTGGACTTTCTTATAAAAGACTTGCCATACTTCCTTATTTTCCTTTTTGCTCCTGCGCTTCCCATATTGGAATTCATCCACATGCTGACGGATGAAGCCACAAGCCCTCCTATTATCATTCCTTTTACTAAGCCTCTCTGCATACCTGTCCATCTCCTTTCAGATCAATAATTATTTATATTTTCTGCTCCTGAGCTAGTTCTCTTTCAGCAGCTTGTTTTTTAACCCGCCGCCTGATTCTTCCATTTCCTCCACCGCTTCATTATCAACTACGGCAAATTCCTCGCCAAACTCGGTTCTGCCTATTAAAGGCAGTCTTTTTCTTCCTGACATAATATCCTGCAAAACTCCTTCAGATATATCAAGCTCCTCAATTCTTCCTGATCTGCTGTTGAAAATGAAGTCTCTGATGATTCCGAGCTCGCTTCCCGACCTTGAAAATACCCTCCTGCCAATAAGGCTTTCATTACTTGCGAAGGTTTTCTCATAGGCCTCCTTTTTCATTTTTTTTACATTGTCACGGCTTTCTGCTACAACTGCATCGGTACTGATATTGTTTATATCATCAAGCATTATCACCTGCATACCAAAGCAGAGCCTTTGATGCACAAGTAATATGCCCATTACATCCTTGCTGTCCAGATTCAAAATAACATCCTTAACAGTTCCTATACTTCTTCCGTTATTAACGCAGACCACTGGCATATTAAGTACCTCGCTATACCTGTGCAGCAGCATATTTTTCCCCTCCAGACATTCAAATGCAAATCCTATAGAGTTTATTATGGCAACATTTAAAATAAAAAATTCATAGACATGACAGAAGTATTTGTATAAAATAAACCTGATGTTTATTTATCCTGGAGGTCATAATGCAAAATTTGTTAAAAAAATATGGAATTAAAATGCCTGAAATACTTCTTCCGTCAGATAAAGTTAATCTGACCAAATGGTCTGTAGTAGCCTGCGATCAGTACACCTCGCAGCCCGACTATTGGAACATGGTAAAGGACGAGGTTGGCTCCAGCCCATCAACTCTGAAGCTTACTTTTCCTGAGATATATTTAAAGGATTTTGATAAGGAAGAACGTATAAATAAAATAAACAAAACAATGGAAGATTATCTGGCTGACGGAACATTAAAGCCTTGTAAGCCCTGCTTTGTACTTGTGGAAAGAAGTACACCCAATGCTGCATCACGTAAAGGCCTCGTACTTGCTGTTGACCTGGAATGCTACGATTACAGCAAGGGTTCAACCACACTAATCAGGGCAACTGAAGGAACTATTCTCGACAGAATTCCCCCGAGGGTTAAGATAAGAGAAAATGCTCCAATAGAGTTACCGCATATAATGCTCCTGATAGACGACCCGGACAGAACCTTGATAGAGAAGCTGTATGACAGGAATGACAGCTTTGAAAAGCTGTACGATTTCGTTCTTATGCAGGGCGGCGGCCACATAAGGGGCTGGAGAATTGACGATACTGAGAGCATTTCCATAATTGAAAAAGCACTGGAAAGGCTCACAGATCCTCAGGTATTAGAAGAGAAATACGGTAGCTCTGCCCCATTCCTTTTTGCAGCAGGCGACGGTAATCACTCGCTTGCCTCTGCCAAAGCACACTGGGAAAACGTTAAGGCGTCACTTAACTCACCTGATGATATTGAAAACCATCCTGCAAGATATGCTCTTGTAGAGGTCGTAAATGTCTATGATGAAGGTTTAACCTTTGAGCCGATACACAGAGTCCTTTTCGGAGTTGATGGTACTTCTGTTTTGGAAAAAATAAAGGGGTTATACTCAAGCTCGGCGAGTGATCATTCATACATCGCCTATTCTTTATACAATTCAAAGGAAGCAATGGAAGCTGCATTACATTCCATAGCAGAAGCAGCAGCGGGTAATGAAACAACCTGCAGCTGTGGTTTATGCAATTGTGCGGCAATAAGGCTCCACATGCTTCCATTTATTTTAGAAGGGAAGTATGGGCTCATTACAGTAAGCAACCCGGATACAAGCCTTGAGGCCGGAACACTTCAAAGTATTATTGACAAGCTTATAAAGAGTGTTCCGGAAATAGAGGTTGATTATATACATGGTGAACAGGCAGTAACTGAAATGGGCTCAAAGAAAGACACGATGGGTTTTTATCTTCCGGCCATGAATAAGCATGCTTTGTTCAGGACTGTAATATCTGACGGCGTGCTGCCAAGAAAGACGTTTTCCATGGGCGAGGCCGAGGAAAAGAGATACTACCTCGAGTGCAGGAAGATCAGGTAGTAAATTTGCCGAATCTGGTAAGGAACTATGTATGTAGGCAAAGCAACTGCGAATTTCACTTTTTCAGCATACGATATCTATAATTCTGTCTATGGTCAGTGCCGCACCTGTCGTATGTAGTGTAGACAATACCATCAATGGTCATCTCGACTCACCATCTTGAGGTATGCACTTTTGCTGCTGCTATTGCTAGTATTGCTGCCGTTAGTGACACTTTCTATAATTCAAGTCACCAATTAAGCTTTGGTAATACTAAAAATTTTGTCGAATTTTATACCTTAATAATATTATAGTCATTATTTATACTCGTCGTCAAATTAAATTTGTTTACATAATATTTTTTTTACAGGCATGTAAATTTGTTAGATTTATTCTTTAATAAAAGTCGCGGGTGGTGTCGAGCCCCTCTCGCCTTTTTGCTTAGCCCTTAGAGCAACGCCATTAATAAAAAAATTAGCCTTTCAGCTAATTTTTTTATTAATATTTAGTTTGCTTTTTTTAATATTCATTTACTGTCTGATACTCAGCTTTATTCTTTTCCATTACATATTTTGCGCTTGCTGCTCTCATCTGAGAGTCATATGTAGTATCAATTGTTATCCATTTTCCTGTATCCGATTTGTAAACCTCGTTCCATGCATGGTAGCCATTTACCTTGTCTGCATAACCCTTTACCAGTTTAGTCGGTATACCCTGACTTCTAAGCAATGCTGCAAATAATGACGAGTAATCATAGCATATTCCCGTTTTGTCAGCTAATGTCTCATCAATAACAGGAAGGTAATCATTCTTCAAATTTTTGAGCTTATTGTAGTCATAATTGAAATTCTTAACAATGTAGTTGTACACTGCAGCAATTTTATCTTCATCACTTTTCGCGTTCTTAGTAAGCTCAGCAGCCTTTGCTATTGCTGTCATATCCTTATTCCAATTGACATTCTGAACTGAACCAAGGTATACGCTGTTATCATTGTTTACATTAACTGAAACTTTGGTAGTTGCCAGGTATTCGTATTTTGTACCTTCCTTATTCTTCAAAACACTTATTTTGTAATCGCCATTACCATACTGAAGTGAAAAGCTTTCCATTTTACCATTGTCTTTGAGATTGTATGTAACCTTTTCCTGATCCTTTACAACCTGCAGCTTTATCTTCTTATCAGTGCCTGTATTGCTGGCTACCATTATTATTCCGTTATTTATTTGAGTTGTATCGAAAACTACTTTATCGCTTCCTGTAGCGGCATTTGCGTAGTTAACATTTAAAAGTAATGCCAAACTAACTAATATAACTGCAACGAATTTACGCAATAAAAACTCCCCTTTCGGTAACTGGCTGCCACTTGCAGAATCATCTGCTTAAGGCCCTTTAGCTTTGCGTCCCGGTCTTTCGAACGGTTTGCCTTTATCGTTGAAAAGCTTTCAACAATAAACCTTATCAAATCTATTTATATAGCATCACGTTTTGCTTCTCATGTTTTTTATAAATAAAAAACTTCCCCTTCGGTAACTGGCTGCCACTTGCAGAATCATCTGCTTTAAGGCCCTTTAGCTTTGCGTCCCGGTCTTTCAGCCAGTTTGCCTTTATCGTTGAAAAGCTCAACGTATAAAATCTTTATTAAACTTGTCCTTTACATGTATAATATTAGCACATTGTTTTTTCAATATCAATAATTTTATTATATTTTTAGCTGCTTACTACGATCCGGACTGATTCAACATATGGCATGTAAATGTTTAATACTGTTCAAGCCTGGTTCAACATACAGCTTACGACTAATTTTTATGGATCTAGCGCCGACGCACTTTCCAGTCTTGCTCGTACAATAAGTCTATGTGTTGCAACATAAATTGGCGTGCATGTAATCAATGTAATAATATTATCATCCTTATCTCCCTTTATTACTGAAACGTCATCCGGAGTTACCTCGAATTTATCATATACTACATATTTGTATGTTCCACTTTTTGTTGTAATATTAATAACGTCACCATTTTTAATCTCATCAAGCCTGTTGAAGAAACGGCCGAAGGTGTAGTTTCTGTGTCCGGCTAAGGCACAATTACCTGGTTGTCCCGGATATGCTGAGCCTGTTATGTGTCCGATTCCTGCACTTAGGTTTACTTCCTTAACACCCTCAACAATAGGATATTTGCATTTTATCTTGTTTATACTTATAACGCCAAGAACAGTCTGATTAACCTTCTTTTTAGGCTTTGTCTGTCCAGCTTGCTGTGTTTGCCCGTGGTTTTCGTCTGTTTGATCGGTATTTGTACTCTCGGAAGACTCAGACTCAGATGAAAAAGCATCATCTAGTTCAGCATATGCTTCCTCAGGTGCAACATCGGTCGTTGTAGCTTCTACAGTACTGTCTTCAAGCCACTCCGCTATCATTTTGTTTTCTTTATACTGACTATACAGCTTTCCTCCTATGGGAATCAGTATAATAATTAGCCCTATTACAATAAGTATTGTAGAAAGCTTTTTCATCTTCATAATTTATTCCTTTAATCCAACCAATTAGTTATGTTGGTAAATTGAATTCTCAGTTTCCTTATTCAATATCAATTATAGTACAGAAAAATTCAAATGTATACAAAGCCTGCCATTCAATGTTAAATTCATTCTGTAAAAAGACCCAGGGGATTTTATACCCTGAGTCTTCTACATAAACTACAAATTATTAGCACTATTTCAACTTACTCTTGATCAATATACCGGCTGCTGTGATTAGTCCGCCCAGACCGTATATCATTTCTGCAGGAATGCCGCCTGTTTGAGGAAGCTTTGACGGTGCTCCTGAAACATCTTCCTCTTCTACTTCTGCAGGCCCGCCCGGTACATCTTCATCAGGTATCTCTTCCACCACTGGAGTCGGCGTTGGTGTCGGCTCTGGAGTCGGTGTTGGTGTCGGCTCTGGAGTCGGTGTTTCCTCAGCGACCTTAAAATTATCGGATGCTGCTTTTTTATCATTTGATACATAATGCAGCTCTACACGGTACTCACCGTTTCTGGAATCACCATATCCCGGTTCTGCATTAAAGCAAACATTGTTCCATAGGCTTATCGGTCCAAAGCTTCCGCTTGTTACAGTAATGGGTGAAGTGCTTCTTCCGATTTCAACCCCACCTGCGGTCTGATAAACTACTAAATTATAGCCTCCATCAGTAAGCCCGTAACCCTTTACATAAACAGCCTGTTTTGATTCATAAGTAACGTTACCATTAGTTACTGTACCTAAATTATCTGTCGTTTTAATACTTCCCTGGTTGCCGGCAAAAACATTAATGCACATAACAAATATAACCGACAAAGCTAATACAGATGAAATTACTATTCTGAGCTTTGCTTTCATTCTTGCACCTCTTAAATATTTGATTCTTACATATTCTGGAGGTAAGTTCTCTGTTTTCAGCCTCGTTTTTTACGGGAAAACGTGGTTAACCGTTTTATGTCTATTAACATTTGTCCATGACAGGTACATGTCAATTTTACTGCTTTGTTAACATAATATCAAGACTTTTTTCGACATTTTTTTATTGTTCGTACGAAACGCCTGAATTCAGCCACTTTTTTTACAGCAGAATAATGAAGAAATGCTTTCAAGTAAAAATCACTGTATATTTATGTATTGAAACTGTAAACAATAGAATATATAATTCTAATTAATGGTTTACATAATGTTTTGGCAATGAGCCTCAATATTAGACTATTAGCTTAAATAATATACTATCTGCTCCAATATTAGGTTGTCAGCCCTGACATATTGATATGTCCATCGTTTAAGAATTATTTTGCAGCTATGTTGAATTTCACAGCAAATAGACTTACAGTAAATCGAGAGATAAAATGAATAATTATTTAATTTCAATTATTATTCCTGTATATCAGGAACAAAACAAGCTTCATGATAACATTCTTACTATTTATAGTATTCTTACACATAACAAAATAAAAAGCGAATTTATTATTGTTGACGATGGCTCCCATGATAATACATGGCTTGAAATAAACAAGCTTTGCACTGAGCTTGGCAATATTACAGCCATTCGTCTGAGCCGCAATTTCGGTAAGGAGGCTGCACTTTGTGCCGGTCTGGAAAATGCTAAAGGTGATGCATGTATTGTAATGGATTCAGACCTGCAGCATCCTCCTGAAATAATACCTCAAATGGTTAGCCTATGGAGCAACGAAGGCTATGATGTCGTTGAAGGTATTAAAAAGTCCAGAGGCAGGGAAAGGCTGCTTAACAAACTAGGAGCAAAGACATTTTATTCTCTGCTCAAGTATTTTTCAGGACTTGATTTAAACAACGCATCGGACTTTAAGCTGCTGGACAAAAGTGTCATAGAAGCATGGCGTCAGATGGATGAAAGGATCGTTTTCTTCAGAGGCATGTCGGCCTGGGTAGGCTTCAAGCGCACAAGTATTCTGTTTGAGGTCGCAGACCGTAAGGACGGACATTCCAGGTGGTCGTTCTATAAGCTTTTCAAGCTTGCCATCAATGCTATTACTGCTTTTTCTTCGGCACCGCTTCAAATCGTAACCTTTATGGGAGTAATTTTTTTGATCGGTGCACTGATACTGGGGATTCAGACCTTATATATGAAGCTTATGCACATAGCCTTCAGCGGATTTACAACAGTTATCCTGCTTCTTTTGATAATTGGAAGCTCGCTGATGATAAGCCTTGGAATAATCGGCACATATATTGCGAGAATTTTTGATGAGGTAAAACGCAGACCAAGGTATCTGATTTCTGAACGTGTAGATAATAATACTCTGGAGGACAAATAATGTTAGGAATCATATATATTATTCTTTGTTTATATTCAGGATACGTGTTTGTCTCTGTCTATCTTCCCCATCTTACTCGCGTCAGACCATGCTTTGCAAATGATGGAAGAGTAGACGGTATTTCAAGGCCTGTGGTTGTTCTCCCCGCTTCATTTTTATGCGGCACGTTGCTTCTCACATGGTCAACGTATTTGTTTTCATATTTTGCATCACTTCTGCCTTTTATTTCAAACCCGATGCTTTGGGGCAACCTGATTTCAATAACCTTATGCATTACAGGAACTATGTATTTGTCCTTTAAAAAGATTCAGCATATTGCTATCTGGAAAATAAGGACACTTCCCCATGCCTCCCTAAGGCCTGCATTTTCACCCATGTCTGATCTTGCTTTCTTTTTGGCTGTCCTCGTTCTTTCAGTCTTCCTGATGTTTTATACCTTTTATATTAAGGGTTCGACTATTTATGTAGGTAATTCTGTATGGAGTGATTTTGGCCCACATTTGTCAGTAATACGATCCTTTTCCTTAGGTACTAATTTTCCGACAGGTTATCCTCATTTTGCATCAAATAATATTCGCTATCACTTTATGTTTCAATTTCTTGCAGGGAATCTGGAATACCTTGGTCTAAGACTGGATTTTGCATTCAACCTTCCAAGCATTCTTTCCATGGTATCCTTCTTTCTTCTCCTGTATGCATATGCAATAATACTTACAGGCAAGCGCTGGGTAGGTATAATGACTGCAGTATTGTTCTTTTTCCGAAGCTCCTTTGCATTTTTTACCTATTTGCAGGATCTATCCGGAAACAGCTTGAGCAGCATCATTAAAACCATTCTTAATAATACTGCTTTTATAGGTAAAACAACACATGAGAACTGGGGCCTATGGGCTCAGAATGTTTATGTTAACCAAAGGCATCTGTGCTTTTCACTTGGCATACTCCTTGTGGTACTTATAGCAATACACCCTTTGTTTTTTAAAATGGTACGAAGGCTTAAAAATCTAAGGCAAGGCATTAATGAGGCATCGGGCTCATTAAACAGCAGACAGTGGCTTAACGAGTTAATTATCAGTAGGGATGCATGGCTTCCTGAAAGTATAACACGTTCTGTTGTCCTCGGTCTTTTGCTTGGGCTTATCAGCTTTTGGAACGGAGCTGTTGTTATTGCCTCACTCATAGTACTATTTTTTATGGCAATCATGTCAAAGCACAGATCAGAGTATTTAAACGCTGCAATTATCACTGTTTTTCTGGCTTTAGCTCAATCCGCATTTTTCATCGGCACAGACACAGCTGCTGTCAGTCCAATGCTAAACATTGGCTTCCTTGCTGCCGACACAAGCCTTTTAGGCATAATAAGCTACTATATCGAGCTTTTGGGGGTATTCCCCATCATTCTATTAATTTCACTTTTCATACTTCCAAAGGGTATGCGCTGGCTCACTCTTTCCTTCTCAGCTCCGCTTATTATGGCTACACTGGTACAGTTAACTGCGGACATTAATGCTAATCACAAATTTGTAATTATCTCTGTGATCCTTTTAAATATAATTATTTCATATTTCCTTTACAGGCTTTCTCATGCAAAGAATACGACTATGAGCGTCATCGCGGCAATAATTACTGTTGCACTTATTATCACAGGCGTTTTCGACCTCATTACACTTTATAATGTGAATAAAAGTCATGTTACTTACCAGCAGGACAGTCCCATAACCCAATGGGTGCTCAAAAACACCGAACCTGATAATATTTTCCTCACAGATGTCCATGTTCTTCATCCCATACTCCTGGCAGGAAGAAAGCTCTTTCTGGGCTGGACATATTACGCCTGGTCTGCCGGATATAACACAAATACCAGAAAGGATATCGTTAATAATATTTATGGAGCTGTTAGTGCTGAAAGGCTTAAAGGGCTTGTTAATGAAAATGGCATTGACTATATCGTTATTGAAAGAAGTAATAAAGAATCAACGGAATATAAGCTTAATGAGGCCCTTATTACCCAATGCTATGAGCTTGCATACAGTAACGGGAGCCTCGATATTGCCATATACAAAACACATAGCAACGATAGGCCTTGACATAGCCATTTACGACACGCACAACACACACTAAAGGAGTAACAACAAATGCTTAACCACAGAAATAATGACCTGAAAATAAATAAAAGCAGTCTGACTAAGTACGATAAGCAAATGCTGCTTGTTATACTTCTTGCTGTAATTGCCAGGCTGTTTCTCACTCTTCTCCCCAGCTACAGGATAGATATGGAGGGCTACAAGGCCTGGAGCAAATACCTTGCAGCAAATGGCGCCGCCGGTTTCTATGAAACCTACCATGTAGTATATGGCCCGGTTTATTTATACCTTCTTGCAATAACAGGCAAGCTGGTCTCATTATTTTCCTTAAATATACAAAATCACGAATTTCTTATCAAGCTGTGGTCAGTTATTGCAGATTTTATTAGCGCCTACCTGATCTTCACACTTGGACGCAAGATCGGCAAAGGTAAAAAAGGGTTCGTAATAGGAATTCTGTACTTTCTAAACCCCGTTGTGATTTTTGATTCCTCCATATGGGGACAGTTTGACTCTATCTGTGCAGCTATGCTTTTGGAAGTGATTTATTTATTCGACAACAACAGGAAGATAGCCGCTGTACTATTATTCGGTACGGCAGTTCTATTGAAGCCTCAAAGTGCATTTCTGGCCCCTATTGTGCTGCTGCTTTATTTTAAGGATTTTTCACTGAGGCGTGTTAATGATTGGAAAAGGCTTGGTTTGACTGTTGTTGGAGGTATTGCAGTATATCTCGCATTTGTTATGCCTTTTACGTTCAACAAGCCAATTTACTGGGTTATAGATCTTTATCTGTTTAGTGGTGGCGATTACCCTTATGCAACTGCAAACGGGTTTAACCTGTGGACACTGCTTGGCGGGCAGGCGGTAAATGACAGCGAGCCATTTCTACTGCTTACGTATGCCTCCTGGAGCATTATACTGCTTTTTGTTTCTGTAGTATTCTGTTCAGTTCTAATATTTAAAAGGTGGACAAGTGACCTATACCTGTATTACCTGACATACCTGCTGCAGCTTGCTGTTTTCTTCTTCGGGACACGAATGCATGAACGGTATTTGTTTCCGGCATTTATCTTCCTTTTTGCATGTATGCTATGGGATATACGGCTTGCTCTGCCGGGCGCTGTTCTCAGCTTATGCGGACTTGCCAATCAATGGTATATCTATGAGAAGGCAAAAAGCGGTATATACTGGATCGATAGAGGTGACACCTTTGCTACGCTGTTTGCCCTGCTGACACTGATAGTTTTTATATATAGCATTTACTATTCATTAAAGAAAATGAATAAGCTAAAAGTTCAGCCCATGAGCTACAAGTTTTAATGAAAATGCAAGGTTACTTTAATAAATTGGTTTAATAGTACCAGGAAAACGATAGGAGGTTCATAAATGAAAATTTGTGTAATAGGCGGCGGCGCTGCCGGTCTTAGCTCAGCATACACTCTTTCTAAAGCCGGACATGAGGTTACAGTGTTTGAAGCTGACAGCGAGACAGGCGGACTTGTTAAGGCAATTCCAATTGGCTCTGATCTGCTGGAAAGCTACTACCACCACATATTTACCAGTGATACTGAGATCATACGCCTTATAGATGAATTGGGACTTTCTGACCATTTAATGTGGCTTGAGCCTAAAAACGGTATGTATATTAATAGTAAGCTCTACCCTTTTACTTCACCTATGGATTTAATGAGATTTAGTGAGCTCAGCCTCATTGATAGATTGAAAATGGGCCTGTTGGTACCAAGGGCTCAGCTAATAAAAGACTGGAAGCCACTTGAAGCAATGACGACAAGTCAGTGGATAGAAAAAAATGCAGGTAAGCAGGTTTATAAAAAGGTTTGGAAGCCTCTGATGGTATCTAAGTTTGACAATGATTCTGATAATATATCCGCCGTTTGGATCTGGAATAAATTTAAACTTAGAGGGACATCTAGAGGCAAGAATATAAGCAAGGAGCTCCTTGGTTATATGAAGGGAAGCTTTACCATTGTCTATGATACTATGATAGAAAGAATTAAACATAACGGTGGAAGGGTCATGTGTTCTGCTCCCGTAAATAAGCTTTCCCTGCTTAGCGACGGTACCTTTGATGTATATTATAATGAAAGAAAAGAAAACTTTCATAAAGTGTTGGCTGCTGTATCACCCGATATTCTGAAGGGCATGATCAATCCTTTGCTCATAAGCTATATAAATTCCCTTGAAAAAGTAAAATACAAAGCTAATATATGTATGCTTATGGAGACAAGTGAAAGCCTGTCGGATTACTACTGGATAACTGTTGCTGAAAGCAATGCTCCGTTTGTTCTGGTGATAGAGCATACAAACCTTGTCAAAAGCAGCAGCTATGGTTCACATATTGTTTACCTTTCAAGATATATTGATGACAGCAGTGAGTTCTTCTCTCTGTCTGACGAGGATATAAGAAGGAGCTTTGTTAGTTATCTTAAGTCCATGTTCCCCCACTGGAATGAGAAAAGTATTATTAACACACATATTAGCAGAACAAGATATGCTCAGCCTGTTGTTTGTAAGCATTATTCATCTGTAATACCTAATATTAAAACACCTGTACACAATCTATATCTTGCATCAATGGCTCAAATATACCCTGAAGACAGGGGTCAGAACTACTCACTAGCACTTGGGCAAAAGGCTGCAAGGCTCATTTTGGAGGATTCTGTTCAATGAAAAGTAAAGTATATCTACTGCTATGTGTTATATTTATTCTGGTTTTACTGCCGCTTAATATAGTTAACTGCCAAACAGGTAATCTCATTACTAATCCGGGATTTGAAGATGTCACAGATGGCCTTCCGTCAGGCTGGTATACAGATGCATATCTCAACAGTGCTGATTGTGTGGAATTCTTAGTTGAGGAAGACGGACATGACGGCGGCAAATGCATGTCCATCATAAATACTAAGGAGAATGATTCAAGAGTATGCCAGGATATTGAGATAATCCCTGGATCAGTTTATAGGATCAGTTACTGGCTGAAGGTTGATGATATTGCCTCCGGTACAGGCGGAGCCAACATTACACTTGCCAACGGTATTTACTATTCACAGAACATTACAAGCACAGATAGTCAATGGAGGTATTTTGAGCATTATATACAAACAGATGCCCAAGGAGATAAGCTGCTGAGGTTTTGGCTAAGACTTGGCGGCTACGGCGCTACAACCAGCGGCAGGGTCTCCTTTGATGATGTGGCTGTTGAATTAGTTGAAGACCCGGGCTCTGAGCTTAATATAGAACAGTGTATCCATGATGAGAGCAAAGATAATTTAACCGGCGATCAGCAGGGTAACGGTGAAAGTGCTGCAGCATCGAACAAGGGGTCTCCTCTTAGGGCTGTATTATATCTTTTATCCGGTGCAATTGCTGTGATAATTGTACTTAGTGCTGAAAAGAAGCTTATCAGAGATGAACAGAAGCACAAGAACTCTAAGTACCATGATAATGGAGACAATGGAAATCAAAGTAATGATAGCCAAAGCGATAGCGGAAGTGGCAGGTACGAAAGCTACAGCCAAGGTGATAACCAGAACAGCAATCAACACGGCAGGTACCAAAGCGATAAGAATATAAGCGGCAGGTACGAAGGCTACAGCCAGGGCGACAACAAAAGTAGCCATAATGAGGGCTTCGGTTATAAAGGCAACACCCAACAGAATAAAAAGAGAAACACCAAATTTGCCTTTGCTGCATCCCAAAGCCATACTCGTGCTTCTACTCCTATCTCAAAAATCAAGTTCGACAGAAGAGATTATATTATTATGGCCATAGTGACTGCCCTGTACCTGGTTATCTCTGTCCTAAACCTCGGTAGTCTAAGTGTTCCTGAAACCTCCTGGACACCTTCACGCAGCGGTGAGAGCTTTACCATTGACTTCGGAAGGGAGATCGAACTTGACAGGGTGTATTATTATTCAGGGCTTGGACAAAAAAGGCCTGATAAGGGTAAGCTTCTTATTCAGTGTATCAATTCAGAAGGCAGCGCCTCGGGTTTTGCAGATGACAACCTTACATCCGGCTCGGGAGTAAACGACTCAGGCTCAGAAAGCGATGCTGTTACACCCTCAATAGATAAAGATTATTATGATATATTCAAGTGGAAATATGTTGAAGTAAATGGTGTAAAGACAAGGTTTGTGCGATTTGCTGTGGATACTCCGGGCGGTACACTTAATGAAATTGCATTTTTTGAAAATGGAAGCACTAAACCTCTAAGTAATTTTACGATTGCTGATGATACAACAGATACAGCTGATCAGGGCAAAGTAATAAATCTGTTTGATGAACCTGAGAAGGTTGATTACAGCCATTCATATTTATCCGGTATGATTTTTGACGAGATCTACCACGCCAGAACTGCCTACGAGTATATTAATGGCATGGACGTGACAGAATGGACGCATCCGCCTCTTGGCAAGCTGTTTATATCTTTGGGTATACTCATCTTTGGCATGAATCCCTTTGGTTGGAGGATCATAGGTACGCTTTTCGGCGCCGCAATGATACCTGTAATGTATATTTTCGGCAAAAAGCTGTTCTCCCGCAGATTTTATGCCTTCTGTGCCGCATTTCTCATGATGTTTGACTTTATGCACTTTGGGCTTACAAGAATAGCTACTATTGATGTTTATGCAACCTTCTTTGTTATTCTGATGTACTATTTTATGTACTGCTACTATGCTGATAAATCCTACACTTTAGGCTTTAAGCAATCCTTGAGGCCGCTTTTGTTGTGCGGTGTCTGTTTTGGGCTTGGTGCAGCATCAAAATGGATAGGGCTTTATGCCGGCGGCGGTCTTGCTGTGCTGTTCTTCTCATTAAAATACTCCGAATACAAAGATTATAATAAGCTTTGCAGCCACTCGAAAGCAACTTACAGCCCCTCAAAAGCAGACCATGGATGGTGCAAGGATTTCATTCCCATTTACCTTGTTCGTACGATGCTTTACTGTGTATTGTATTTTGTCATTATGCCATTATGTATATATGTTCTGAGCTACATACCGGGAATCATTTCCGGCTCATACAAAAGTGGAATAAGCTATATTATTCAAAATCAATCTAGTATGCTCAGGTACCATGGTACAGATGTTTTAAGTGCTACACATCCCTTCTCCTCCTATTGGTGGCAATGGCCGATAATGTCAAGGCCTCTTGAAACATATGCCGGCACAGACCTTCCCGCCGGTCTTTCATCAACTATGACTATAATGGGAAATCCCGCAATATGGTGGTTAGGCATAATAGCAGTTGTGCTGTCGCTGTTTTTGGCAATTAGAAAGCGTGACAGGAAAATGACAGTGCTCTTCGTTGCAATAGCCTTTCAATACCTGCCATGGGTTGGTATAACCAGGATAACCTTTATTTATCACTTTTTCTCTACTGTACCATTTTTGATTCTTTGCATTGTGTATATAATTAAGCAATTTATTGAAAGTTACCCCAAGCTAAAGTTTGTGGTATGTATATATTTAGGAATAGTTCTGCTTCTTTTTATAATGTTTTATCCTGTACTATCAGGCATGCCTGTAAGCAGGGGCTATGTGGAAACGTTCCTGCTATGGTTTGCGGGCAGTTGGGTATTTTGATTTGTTTTTGTATAGCTTTGAATTCTGATTGCTATTTTGCGCAGCAGGCAATTATGGTAGTGGTTTGAGGATAGTTGGGTATTTTATATATTATAGGAGGCAATATATGTCGCAGCAAATTACATGTTCAGTTGTAATACCCGTCTTTAATGAGGAGCTGGTCGTTGAAGAAACCTACAAGAGGCTGAAATCCGTTATGGATGATGAGGGCAAGCCCTATGAGCTGGTTTTTATAAACGATGGCAGCAGAGACAAAACCGTTGAAAAAATAACCTCTATATGTGCTGAGGACAACAATGTGAAGTTAGTTGATTTCTCAAGGAACTTCGGTCACCAACTGGCTATAACAGCAGGAATGGACTATGCAAACGGAGCTGCTATCGTAGTTATTGATGCTGATCTGCAGGACCCGCCTGAGCTTATTCCTCAAATGCTTAAAAAGTGGTCAGAGGGCTATGATGTAGTATATGGGAAAAGGCTAAAGCGAGAAGGCGAAACGGTTTTTAAAAAGCTTACTGCAAAGCTGTTCTATCGTTTTCTCAGGAGCATGACAGATATTGATATTCCTGTCGACACAGGTGATTTCAGGCTTATTGACCGCAGAGTATGCGACGCACTAAAAAACGTTAATGAGAGGAACAGATATATACGCGGAATTATAAGCTGGCTTGGTTTCAGGCAGACTGCTGTTGAATATGTGCGTGATAAGCGGTTTGCAGGTGAAACAAAATACCCTCTGAAAAGAATGTTGAAGTTTGCCTTTGATGCAATAACCTCCTTCTCATATAAACCGCTTAAGCTTGCTTCGCTTCTTGGTAGTATGATGTCATTTCTAAGCTTTATTTATCTGCTTGTGGTTATTTATCAAAAGCTCTTCACTAACACAACCATCAGCGGATGGGCATCGATACTTGCCGTAGTACTCCTTCTTAATGGAATAATGCTCATTATTCTAGGGATCATGGGCGAATATGTCGGAAGAATCTATGATGAGGTAAAAAAGCGTCCCCTCTATATTGTCAAAGACACAAAAAATCTGCCAGAGAATGGGGATATCAGGAATAGATACTAAGAAGCTTAGGCATCAACGCTGTTAAAAAAGGTGAGAACCCGAATGCGATTCTCACCTTTTAAACGTCCAGAATATATTAAGTAGTATAAATTTGTGCTTTTCAGCAATGATTAATCTTAGTTATTGATCACTTACTATGTTACTATCATTACATCCATTAGTGTTACTTAGAATTTTATGAGGCTTACCTTCAGGACTCCATCCATTTCCTTTAATTTATCTAGTGTACACTGGTTAACGTCCTGATCTACACTTACAAAGGATACAGCCTTTTCACCTCTCTTGTTGCGGCTCCACTGCATTGCAGCTATATTGACGCCTGCACTTCCAAGAACTGTACCGATGTTCCCTATGATACCCGGCTTATCGATGTTCTGTATTGCAAGTATATACGGGCTTGGTTCAAAATCAAGCTTGTAGCCGAAGAAATCAACAATTCTCATTTCCTCTTTAGCAAATATTGTTCCGGAAACGCTCTGTATGCCCTTCTTTGTATAGAACTTGACAGTTATCAGGTTTGTGTACTTATCAAGTTGCGATTTCTTGCTTTCAATAAGTTCAATTCCCATGTGCTTCAGCATAAGCTCTGCATTTACATAATTGACCTTCTCCTGTATAACCGGATCAAGGAAGCCCTTGAGCACTGAAAGAGAAATCACTTTAGTCTCTTGGTCGGCAAGATCTCCACTGTAAGTAATCTCTATTTTCTGAACAGTTTCCTTTTCTGTCTGATAATATATCTTACCAAGCATCTCAGCTAAGGTAAGGTACGGCTTCAGTTCCTTCAGGTCAACATGCATTGGTGGCATATTGACAGCTGCAACCATTATTCCCTCTAACGCGTCAGCTACAAGACGAGTTATTGCTGTACCCACATTATAATTTGCTTCTTCGGTGGATGCGCCAAGATGTGGCGTTATTATAGTATTATCCAATTCAAGCAGCGGATTCTTATAGGTTTGATCCTCTGGCTTTTTGTCGTAGCCCGGCTCGGGATCGAGAACATCCAAACATGCAGCAGCAACCTTACCATCCTTAAGTGCCTGATATAGAGCCTTTTCATTGATCAGTCCGCCCCTTGCCGCATTTACAAGCCTTACGCCGTCCTTACAGAGTTTAATTTCCTTCTCGCCTATTATTCCATAGGTTTCAGCAGTCTTGGGTGTATGAATAGTGATCAGGTCAGCCTGTTTAAGCAATTCCTCAAGCGTCTCACACTTTTCAACTCCGAACTTTTTAAATTTTTCATCAGTAATATAAGGGTCATAAGCGATAACCTTCATATTGCAGCCCTTAAGCTTAGTGGCTACGATGGAACCTATCCTGCCCAGGCCTATAACACCTACTGTTTTACAGTCAAGCTCATTTCCTATAAAGCGGTTTCTTCTGAAATCGCCTCTTCTGCCGGCGGCATTTGCCTGGGGTATATTTCTGAATGCACAGAAAGCCATTCCTACTGCAAGCTCTGCTGCTGCCATTGTATTGCTTTCAGGTGTATTTACTACGATTATTCCCTTGTTTGTGCATGCAGGTACATCAATGTTGTCAATACCGTTGCCTGCTCTTCCTACTGCCTTGAGATTTATGCCCTTTTCGATCAGCTCAGCGTTTATCTTTGTAACGCTTCTTACTATAATGGCGTCATAATCAGCAATAATGCTGATGAGCTCATCATGCTGAATACCATATTTTACATCTACCTCAAAGCCCCTGTCTTTAAGGTGCTGTATGCCTTCATCTGCAATTCTTTCAGTAACGATAACCTTCATAATAAAATAACACTCCTTATATCAAATATATTCCCTACGCCTATATCCCCTACGCTGTAACCTTTTCAATAACTGCCAGCAGTTCTTTTACTTCATCTATTGTAATATCCGCCATATGAGCAATTCTGAAGGTGACCTCCTTCAGGCTGCCATATCCGTTTGATATCATATAGCCCATCTCTCCAAGCTTCTTGTTAAGCTCGCTGATGCGGATACCCTTTGTGTTCTTTATAGTCGTTAATGTGTTTGATGCATATTTTTCTTCCGGGAACAGCTCGTAGTTTTCCTTTGCCCATGCCCTTACCAGCTTTGCCATCTCTAAATGACGGGCAAATCTTTGTTCAAGGCCTTCCTCAAATATCCTATCAAGCTGGTAGTCCAGAGCGAACATATGAGAAAGAGACGGCGTTGATGGATACTGGTAATCTTTTTTCTTAATGTAGCTATAGAGCTCAAGCAGATCCAGGTATGTACCTCTGAACTTAACCTTTTCGGCAGCCTTTACAGCTTTCTCCGAAATAGAGCAAATCGCCATTCCGGGTGGAAGGCCAAGACATTTTTGTGTGGAGGTTATGCAAATATCTACACCAAGCTTGTCGACTTCAATTTTAGTACCGCCCATGGAGCTCACAGTGTCCATGCACCAAATGACTTCAGGATACTTACGCATAACTTCAGCAATTTCATCAGCCGGATTCATAACACCAGTAGATGTCTCATTGTGCGTAATTGTTATCAAATCATACTTTCCCGTTGCAAGCACCTTATCCACCATCTCAGGAGTAGTTGGCTTACCCGGCTCGGAGGAATAAAGATCAGCCGGCACATTATTTGATGTTGCCATCTTATACCACCTGTCTCCAAATGCTCCTACTGAAAACACAGCTGCTCTTTTATTTGTACAGGAACGAACTGCACCTTCCATAAGTCCGCTTCCTGAGGATGTGGACAGCAGTATTTCATTGCTTGTATACATCAGCTTCTGCATTTTTTCGCTTATTCCCCGCTGTAGATTTGATGCGTCTTTAGTTCTATGTCCAATCATGGGCATTGCCATTTTTTCTAAAATATCTTCTCTGACCTCTACCGGTCCCGGTATAAATAATTTCTTATGCATAATAACCCCCTATATAAAAGTCTCGTGGGCATCAAGTCCTTCTTGCCCTTTGGCTGCAGCCCTTCGGCTAACGCCATTAAAATAAATAAAAAAGTCAAATCCATATGAGACCTGACTTTTATATGCTTATGCATATCAGATATACTCTGTCCTTTTGCCTGAGAGATTATAGCTTTTCAGCCTTGCCCCTTCGGCGCCGTCATGGTCTCTCCAGAGATCCGTCCTGATAAGGTCACCTTGCACCCAATTTTTTAGGCTGCAATGTTTCCTGATCAATCATCCGATTTATTAAGTTACTAACTCTTTCTCAAAAGTTAAACTTATTATAATTAATGAGTTTAGTATTGTCAAGCTTCACAAAAAAAGTTGTTTATTTTTTAACATAATTAATTTGTCTAAGATCCAATGATTCTTCCGTCTCTCAAAAAGTTCAAAATACATACTATCAGTACAGCTATTAAAAGTATTGTCCCTATAACGTAAAATAGCGTACCTGCCGCTGATTTCTTCTTTTTCTTCATTTTTCCCACCGTTCTTAAGAGGAAGCTAGCCTTTCCAGTGCCCAATTTCTAGTGGTTATTATCTGAGGATGCAACAAGCCGGCTTTTCCCAGGGTATAACTTATAGTATTGTTGATTCCCTCAACTATAGCCCTCTCAAGGCTTATATCAGCTGCTTCCCTCACTCTTTCAACGCCGGGATAGCTTCTTCCCGGCTCTATATAATCAGCTATAAACACAATGCTACTGAGCTTGTCCATATTCTCCTTACCCATGGTATGTACCCTTACTGCTTCGAGTATTGCAGAATCGTCTATTCCAAACATTCCGGTTGCCAGGATGGCTCCGACCTCACCATGAAGCAGCAGTGGTTTTTGCTTCATAATGCTGTCGACAGCAATATTATTTTTTGTACATAACTCAAAGGTTTTTTCTTCTGTAAGTCCCCTGGCACAGTCGTGTATAAGACCTGCTAGTGCAGCATTCTCAGCCTTTTCCCCATATTTGAGTGCAAGTGCACGCGATGTCTCCATTACATTTATGCTGTGGGTATACCTTTTTTCAGATAACATTTGTTTTAGCTTGCTCTTTATTTCTTCTATATCCATTATCAGCTTGATCCTGCCTCCAAAATTTACTTATAGCCTTAACTGCGTTCCATTTTTTGCATATCATTTCTGCTTTATCATCTTGTGTATAACAGGCTATCCACAGCTTAAGCTTGTTCATAACAGTGTTGCTATGCTGCATTTGGAATGATTACTCCCCGTTTTGCCGACGGCCGCCCTATGCTTCATTCTGTCCATATAGCTTATGCTGTATTATAAATTGCTCTGTGGCGTCTGTAACAAGGTACTTGATAGACCTTCCAAGAGTGCATCTTTCTCTTATATCTGTTGACGATATATCGATCAATGGTATTGTAACTACATGAATACCGACGTTATATTGCTCCTTCAGCCTTTTTATATCTGTATCCAGTTTACTCCTGTCATAGCCGGGCCTCAGCACTGTTACAAACTCACAAAGCTTGAATACATTTTCATATTCTTTCCATGTAGTCAGCTCGTCAACTATATCAGTTCCTATTATGAAATATAATCTCGTAGTGTCTCCATATTCCTTTTTCAATGTTCTTAATGTATCAACAGTATATGTGTAGCCCTTCCTGTCTAATTCTATTCGCGATGCTTCAAAGTATGGATTTGATGCGATCGCGCTCCTGACCATTTCGTACCTATCTTCTGCAGATGCTAAATGCTCGTCGTTTTTATGCGGAGGGCGGCCTGAGGTCATAAAAATGACCCTGTCCAGCTGCAGCTTTTCCCTTACTGCTTCTGCTGCTATAAGATGCCCGCAGTGTATAGGATTGAAGGTGCCGCCGAATATAGCTAATTTACTGTATTGTTGCCGCATAAGTAATCACCCTTGTACAATAAAGTACGTTTAGTATTTGATTCCAATATCTTTTCTATAATGCATATTGTCGAAGCTTATCTTTTTTACTGCAGTATAAGCCTTTTCTCTAGCGCCGTCCATAGTAGCAGCTGTTGCCGTAACTCCCAGAACTCTGCCTCCTGCTGTCATATACCTTCCGTCCTGAAGCTTCGTTCCTGCATGAAAAACCACTACAGAGGGATCCTTTTCAGCATCATCGATGCCTGTTATCTCAAAGCCGGTGGCATACTTGCCGGGATAACCTCCTGATGCCAGTATTACACAAACTGCAGCATTATCTTCCCATTCTATTTTAACCTTATCCAGCTTCTCGTCAACTACAGCATTAAATATCTCAATAATATCGGTTTTAAGCCTAGGCAAAACTACCTGAGTCTCAGGATCCCCGAATCTGGCGTTGTACTCCAGTACCTTTGGTCCTTCAGATGTAAGCATCAGCCCGAAATATAGCACGCCTTTGAACTTCCTGTTTTCGCTGTTCATCGCATTCATAGTCGGGAGGAATATCTTTTCCATGCAAAACTCAGCTGTTTCCTTATTATACACCCTACTGGGCGAAAAAGCTCCCATACCACCGGTATTCAGGCCCTGATCATTGTCCAGAGCACGCTTGTGATCTTGTGAGCTGACCATGGGAACTATTGTCCTTCCGTCTGTGAATGCCAGTATAGATACCTCGGGGCCGGTTATAAACTCCTCAATAACTACTCTGTCACCGGCCTTTCCAAATATCTTTGACGACATCATATCCAATACAGCACCGGAAGCCTCTTCAAAGCTCTGTGCAATTATTACTCCTTTACCCAGTGCAAGACCGTCAGCCTTAACAACGACCGGGTATTTGCTTGTTTTCAGATATTCTATTGCAGCGTAGCTGTTATCAAAGATCTCATAATCCGCTGTTGGAATACTATACTTCTTCATCAGCTCTTTTGAAAACGCCTTGCTGCCCTCTATAATTGCTGCAGCCTTTACAGGTCCGAACGCTCTTATACCCGCTTCGTGTAAAACATCCACCATACCTGCCGCAAGCGGATCGTCAGGCGCTACAATTACAAGGTCTATTTCTTCCTTCTTCGCAAAGCTCACTATTCCATCTATATCCATTGCTTTAATTGGTACACACTCGGCAAGCGAAGCAATACCACCATTTCCCGGTGCGCAATAAAGTTTGTCCACCAGCGGACTTTGCTTGATCTTCCATGCGAGAGTATGCTCCCTACCGCCGCTGCCAATAATCATTACCTTCATTTTCGTTCTCCCTTCGAAGCCTCTGAATTGTGCCGCCTAATGTTTTGTAGCCCTCATTTTGTGTACATATTAAAGGTATGACATAGGGCACTTTTTGTGGTCTGTATACACAAGCTTCAGATGTTACAAACCATTTTTTTAATTATATGATTCTGACTTTTCGGCCTTCAATAACAAGCCTGTTTTCCGAGAAGAGCTTTATTGCCTTCGGCAGTATCTCCCACTCTGCCTGCTGCATAACCCTTAGCTGCAGTTCCTCCGGGGTGTCGTCATCATGAACCTCAACTGCCTTTTGCAGTATTATAGGCCCTGAATCATATTCAAAATCAACAAAATGAACGGTCGCTCCCGTAACCTTCACACCATACTCAAGCGCTTTTCTATGAGGTACTATTCCATAAAAGCCCTTTCCACAGAAGGAAGGAATAAGTGACGGATGTATATTGATAATCCTGTTTTTATATTCCTCCACAAATCCCTCGCCAAGCATGGAGAGAAAACCTGCCAGTACAATTAGGTCAACCCTATACACTGTAAAATGCTCTATAAGTGCTTTGTCATAATCCTCTACAGTTGAGAAGGCTTTTTTTGAGATACATTTAACAGGTATCCCGCGTTTTTGGGCTCGCTCCAATGCATATACACCTTCTCTGCTGGATACTACTGTTTCAATGCAGCATTCAAGATAGCCACTGTCTATTTTATCCATAATGGCCTGAAGGTTTGTACCTCCTCCGGATACTAGAATTCCCAGCTTTAGCATAGGTCGACCCCGGCCTCTCCCTTAGTCACTTCACCTATGATATAGGCAGCTTCGCCCTTTGCTTTCAGATAATTGACTATATCTTGTGAAGTCTCGGGATCTACAGCCATTATCATACCTATACCCATATTGAAGGTGTTGTAAATGCTTTTCACACTAATATCACCAAGCTGCTCAAGCAGTGTGAATATGGGAAGCACAGGCCAAGAACCAAGTTGAATCTTCACTCTGAGTCCTTCAGGTATCATCCTGGGAATATTCTCTATAAATCCTCCGCCTGTTATATGAGATATTCCTTTGATCCTGAACTTCTCTTTCAGATCAAGTATTGTCTTTACATATATTCTTGTAGGCTTGATAAGCTCTTCACCAAGAGTAATACCAAGACTCTGTATATGCTCTTTAAGCTTTTCATGGGTGGGATTGAGCAGCTTTCTTACAAGAGAATAGCCATTGCTGTGGATACCTGAGGATGGTAAGCCTATGAGCACATCGCCCTCTTTAATGCTCTTCCCGTCAATTATTTTTTTCTTATCTACTATACCAACTGCAAAGCCGGCTACATCATATTCATTTTCCGGATAAAAGCCAGGCATTTCAGCAGTCTCGCCACCTACCAATGAACAGCCTGACATAACACAGCCATCTGCAACTCCCTTTACGATCTGAGCAACCTTCTCAGGCCTATTCTTTCCCAGTGCGATATAGTCAAGGAAAAACAGCGGTTCTGCGCCTCCGCAGACTATATCGTTAACACACATTGCCACAGCGTCTATTCCAATGGTGTCGTGCTTGTCCATTAAAAACGCTATTTTTAGCTTTGTGCCTACTCCATCTGTCCCGGATACTAGAACAGGCTCCTCATATTTACTCTTATCAAGCGCGAAAAGTCCGCCGAAGCCGCCTATATCAGTCAAAACCTCCGGTCTGAAGGTCTTCTTGACATCTCCCCGCATTAGCTTTACTGCCTCATAACCGGCCTCAACATCAACTCCGGCTGATTTGTAATCAATCATTTACTCTCCTCCTCCGCAAGAAAACTTATTTCCCTCTGTTGGTACCTCCATAGGATATTCTGAATTAAAGCACGCAGTGCAAAAACCGCAGCTTGCACCTGACGCTGTTGCCATAAGGCCTTCCAGGCTAAGGTATCCCAGGCTGTCAGCTCCGATCATCCTGCATACCTCATCAATTGAATGACTTGATGCAACAAGCTGTTTTGATGAGGATATATCAATTCCGAAATAGCATGGATATTTATACGGCGGTGAGCTTATCCTCATATGAACCTCTTTTGCCCCTGCGTCCTTAAGCATCTGCACGATCTTCCTGGTAGTTGTACCTCTTACAATAGAATCATCAACCAATACAACACGCTTACCGACTACCTCTGATTTTATAACATTAAATTTAATACTTACCCCTGATTCCCTCTGCCCCTGTTCGGGTTGAATAAATGTCCTTCCAAAATATCTGTTTCTCAAAAGGCCTTGCCCGTATGGTATGCCTGATTGCCTTGAGAAGCCCAACGCAGCACTAATTCCTCCATCGGGGGCGCCTATTACAATATCCGCATCCGCAGGGTATTCTACTGCAAGTCGTTTACCTGCTTCTACCCTGGCTTCAAGCACACTGATACCATCAATTATGCTGTCAGGTCTTGCAAAATATACATATTCAAATATACAAAGCTGAGATTTTTCCTTTTCCTTTGCCTGTATGGACCTTACACCTTTATTATCAATTATAACGATTTCACCAGGTGTAACATCACGAATAAGCTGAGCACCGACAGCATCAAGAGCACATGATTCCGATGCCAGTACATAAGAGTTGTTGATTTTCCCTATACAAAGCGGCCTAATACCTGCCGGATCTCTCATTCCTATCAGCTTTCTGGGAGTTATCATAACAATTGCATATGAGCCGCTTATAGTATGCATTACCTTTTCCAGTGTATCCTCAATGTTTTCACTGCTGACACGGAATCTGGAAATCAGGTTTGCAATTACCTCAGTATCGCTGGTAGTCTGGAAAATGGCCCCGTTTTCTTCCATGCCTGAGCGCAGCTCGGAGGCATTGACAAGATTTCCATTATGAGCAAGAGCCAGTTGACCCTTTTTATATTTTACTACCATGGGCTGCGCATTCTCTCTCAAACTTGCGCCTGTGGTGGAATAGCGAACATGCCCTATTGCCATGTGCCCCTTAAGGTGATTTAATATAACATCATTAAATATTTCCGAAACAAGCCCCATATCCTTATGGTGCAGTATTACGCCCTCATCATTTACAGCAATACCTGCGCTCTCCTGCCCCCTGTGCTGAAGGGCGAACAAACCCTTATACGCTGCATTGGCAACATCTATACCATCATTATCAAATATTCCAAATACTCCACATTCCTCATGCAGTCTTCCAAGACGGATATTATCATTTTTACCGTACATTCCTTAGTCCTTCTCTCCGTGTGACTTTAAAACGGAGGCCTTTCTATAATCCCTCTTCTGCCAGCTTTTTCTGAAGCTCGGCATTTTTCTTTTCGACTTTAGTCGCAAGCTCAGCTTTATACTGCTTCATTTTCTCGCGGAGCTCCGGATGTGAGCTCGACAATATTTGAATTGCCAGCAGAGCAGCATTATCTGCTCCGTCTATTGCTACAGTAGCTACAGGTATGCCAGCGGGCATCTGAACAATTGACAGAAGTGAATCAAGTCCGTCCATAGTAGATGATTTAATGGGTATTCCTATTACAGGCAGCGGTGTATAAGCAGCCAGCACACCCGGAAGGTGAGCAGCCTTTCCTGCAGCTGCAATAATTACCTCAAAGCCGTTGCACTCAGCATTTGATGCAAATTCTGCTGCCTGGTACGGTGTCCTGTGAGCTGAACATACTATTGTTTCTGTTTCTACTCCAAAATTCTTTAAAAGCTTTAAGCAGCTTTTCAGAACAGGAAAATCAGAATCACTTCCCATTACTACAGCTACCTTAGAAGTCTTTATTATTGCCATGTCATAACCTCCGTTTTATTTAAAGCGTAATAACACCTAGGTTCAAAGAAATTCTTAGGTTACAGAAAAATTACAACTGCACTTACTCTAACATTATTCTTTTCTTCTTTTCAAGGGCCATATTATTGACAGTCATTAATCCTGCATACGATATTTGGTCCTTTAAAAGGAGAAAAGAACAGATAGTATCGGGCCATCTGTTCTTTTTTGATAGCTAACTCAATACCCGTAGTCAGGCCGTAAATGCCTTACTTATACAAAATATTGACTGCGTCTAATACATATTTCAATAAGAATATTCCAGTTACAATATACATAATAGGATGAACTTCCTTAGCCTTACCCTTGACTATCTTAGCTATGCAGTAGAATATAAAACCTGCTGCAACACCTGTTGCAATACTGTAAGCAAATGGCATTACAGCAACAGTGAAGAAAGCTGCAAGTGCTTCAGGGAAGTCTTCCCAATTGATCTTGCCTAGTGACTCTGCCATCAGTATACCTACTATAATTAATGCCGGAGCAGTCGCTGCACCAGGAACCATCAATGCTATAGGAGAAATAAACAATGACAATATAAACAGTATACCTGTAGTTGCAGCAGTCAAGCCTGTCTTTCCGCCGACAGCTATACCGGCTGCACTTTCAACGTAAGTAGTAGTGTTGCTTGTACCAAGCAGAGCGCCAATGGAAGTTGCAGTTGCATCTGCAAAGAGCGCCTTGTCAAGTCTGGAAGAGAAGCCCTTGCTATTCTTAAGAGCATTTTCATCCTCTTCATCAAATATTCCTGTTTTTCTTCCTGTTCCAAGGAAGGTACCGATCGTATCAAATGTATCAGACAAGCTGAATGCCAAAATAAGCGTCAAGATTTTGAATAGCTGTGATGGATCTGCAAAAAGTCCTGCAATATCAAGCTTAAAGAATGTAGGTGAAAGGCTTGGAGGAAGGAAAGATGCTGCAGTTAATTCAGGAAGCTGTGTAATTCCCATAGGAATACCTATGACTGTTGTTGCCAAAACACCAATTAAGATAGCTCCCTTGACCTTTAAAAGCATAAGAACAACGATGATTACCAAACCAATTACAGTAAGAACTGAGTCAGGTGATGTGAAATCTACTAATTCAGGAATAACCTTTGAGAATTTGCCAATCGCATCTGCTTCACTGTCTGGAGTGAACTTAAGCAGATGTCCGCCAATAACGCCTATGTATGCAATGAAAAGCCCTATGCCGCCGCTGATAGCATACTGGAGCGATTTTGGTATAGCAAAGATTATCATTTTACGAACCTTTGTAACAGTGATTAAAATATTAATAATACCGCAGATAAATACAACTGCCAGTGCCTGTGCCCATGGAATACCCATTCCCATACATACCGTATAGGTAAAGAAGGCATTTAACCCCATTCCAGGAGCCTGCGCATAAGGTACGTTTGCAACGAAAGCCATTATAAACGTTGCTATTGCTGCTGCCAGTACTGTGGCTACGAAAACAGCTCCCTGATCCATTCCTGTGGCTGAGAGAATTAACGGGTTGACGAACATTATGTACGCCATTGTCACAAATGTGGTAAGTCCGGCAAGCATTTCGGTCCTTACATTGGTACCATGTTCCTTAAGCTTGAAAAGCTTCTCAAACATAAACTTTCCCTCCTAGATTTTTTTGAATTGATATTACTTAACGGAACTATTATTGTTCCAATAAAGCCAATTGCCTAATAATAAAACGTTCGCCTATTTCCATTTTGATGCAAATAAATGCCATTGATTTATATCCATTAACTGGATAGGTAATTAAATCCCATTTATATCCAAATCCTTGAAAGCCGCCATTTTACTGCATTTAGTGTAATAGTAAAAAACTGCTTGCCACAACACCTATACTATCAAAAGAGATATACCTTTGTCAACAAACAACGCAAAAAATACGAATATTATTTAAAAATATTTAAATAATGTTCGTATTTTTTAGATTTCACTTATTATTCTTTTTTGTTTTTACTATTTTCATTTACAATCATCACGCTGTTTGCTCTGAAATTTAACTGTTATCAGCGCTATTCTATGGGCGGCATATCTTTTAAGAGCTCAACGATATATTTTCTGCCGTAGCACTCTCTCCAATCCTTGGAGAAATCAAACACTGCAGAATCTGTCAAAGGATGATATATTAATGAGGATAGTAATTCAGGCTGTAAAGTAACTGCATGTGTTCCTACCAGCTCAATCGGTAAGGCCTTTTTTCCCAAGCCAATATATACCCACTCCACCTGCAATAAATACGATTATTGATGCAAAGAGCTGAGATATTGGCGGCATTCCCGGGAATACCTCTACAAGTGAGCCGACCACAAAGCCTATTATCAGCATATAGGTCTGCTTTGGGTAATTGTTAAGGCACTTCTCTATAAGCTTGGCTGTTCCGAAGGTTCCCACTGCTATTCCAAGTCCCAGAGGAATCAAAAACGGTATGTTCATAGTGTTTATAGAATTAAGGGTAAGATTGTAAAGTCCAAGAATAAGAAGCATATATGATCCGCTTATACCCGGCAGTACAAGTGCAACAGCGCTTATTATTCCGGCTATGAACAGGAATATATAGCTTAGTGCACCATTTGAAGTTGACATATTTGCAGTTGCTTCCGGTTCAAAGGACATAACAAGCACAATTGCAAAGCCTATCACAAGAAATATAAGACTCTTGAGGTCAAACCTGCCGCTATCAGAGGATTTTCGGTACAGGACCGGTAAGCCGCCAATTATTACGCCCATAAACAGAAATTTCATAACAAACGGGAAGCTGTTCATTGCGCTTTCCATAAGCCTGCTGAAAAGAAGTACGCCTGATAAGCCTCCAAGCCCTACAATCAAAAGGAATACGAAATTTTTCTTCCAATCCTTAAAAAAAGTGCTTACAGAATGAATCAGCTGATCATATATTCCAAGAATAATCGCCATAGTACCTCCGCTTACGCCCGGTACCAGCATGGCTATACCGGCTGCCATGCCTTTAAAGAAATTCTTTATTTGCTTCATTATAATTTTGTCCGCCAACAGGCGAATTTTCCTTCCATTTAATTAAATATTACTACACGAAATGTTAGCATCAATGATGCCATGCGTCAAGAAAATGCCATATTTTCTTGATGTTTTGAGCGTGCCTTAACTCTGCCCTATCTTTCAATTAGTTTGTATATCCTTGCGTAATAGATAAAATATGGTTATCTATATTTTATTGTATTTTAAATTAATACGATATCAGCTATTGAACCTTTACACTTATCCTTAACTATTCCATTCTATACGGTACTAGCCTTATTCCAAACTCAAACTCATTTACATCCAGTCTGTATTTCTCTATTAATGCTGGACCACAGCTGTTTGAGCCTACACCATTCTGCGCATGATCCAAACACAAAACAGTATTTCCTGACGGTTTTAATTCAAAGTTGTATTTCTTGGCTGTCAGCTCCTCCTGCGTATATACAGATGCATTAAATGAGAATGGTGTTTCCGAAAAGGCGCCAAAACTAAACTCCTTACTTTTTGCAATTACATATGAGCAATCATAATGGCTGCCATTTTCCTGGGGCCTGGTATAATCCTCGTGAAGCTCTTCCACAGATGACAGATATATACCATGACTTGAAGCTCTATACTTATCGCAATAACTTTCCATTGGTCCCATCCCATAGTACTTGATCTGATCCATGCTCCGGTCCAGGAAGAGACGTAACCCAAATCTCGGCAACATTGGGAACTCGGGTAATCTGTTCACTTTCATAGAAAGATCAATCTCACCATTTTCATAAATCGTCCATAGAGTATCCATATTAAGGATCCTCTGTACTGTATCTGCAGCCATAGACATATTGCAATGAATACTTACAGCAGCATTTTTTCTCTCTGCCACTGCATTATAAGCTCTTACAGAAGTCTTATCGTATCGTGCCCGATACCATTCCTGCTTAATATTCCTGTCATTATCTGTCGGTGCACGCCAGATATTTACTTCCACAGGTCTGGTTATAATATCCATGCCTGCGTACTCAAGCTTTGTAAATAAACCGGTGCGTCTGTCGAGGCAGTAATTGAATCGGCTGCCTTTCAATACTATGTAAGCATCACTTTCTTCAATGCCTATTTCTTTAGCCTCGCGTGAATGCTCCAATGTGCTACTAACAAACTGATTTCTCCCGTCAGCGTTTTTTAACGGCAGCTCATCAAAACCAAGCAAATGGCCCTTCGGGACTAAGGCAGCCGCCTTGGTTGAATAGTAGTAAAGCTTTAAATATGTCCTTCCTTTATCAGGTACACATACAGGCAATTTAATAGTCGCTGATTGCTGCGGTTCAATAGTAGGTGCTCCGATCTCACCTTTTTCAACGACATTTCCATCACAGTTCACTTCATATTCAATACGAATACATTCTGCTGTGTTTGTAAAATCGAGATAGCTGCGCAGCGTAACTTCGCCTTTTTCCTGGTTAAAAGCAGCTACTCTGACAGGTCTGTATACATTTTTGTATTCTAATAGCCCTGTGTGCGGTCGTCTGTCAGGATAAACAAGACCATCCATACAGAAGTTGCCATCATGTATATCTTCTCCATGATCTCCGCCATAATAGTAAATTGTTCTTCCGTCTTCTGCCTTACCGTGATCTATTGCATGGTCACACCATTCCCATACAAATCCGCCGCACATCGTTTTCTTTTCGTGAAAGACTTGAAAATAATCCTCCAGATCTCCTGGGCCATTTCCCATGGCATGACAATACTCTATCAGTATAAATGGCTTGTCTGGATATTTTTCAATATCCTCATCAATTTCTTTGAAGGAAGGATACATTCTGCTATATAGATCAAGATTTGAAAAATCATATTTTCTTTTATTTCCATGGTATCTGGCACTTTCATATTGTGTTAGCCTTGTGGGATCAAATTGCTTTGTCCATTTTAGTGCCTCCTCAAAGGTGCATCCATAGGCACATTCATTTCCCATAGACCATATGACGATACATGGGCGGTTTTTGTCTCTGTGAACACATCTTTGAACACGGTCCACTGTAGCTTCAATAAATTCCAGGTTATCCGATATCGCTTCGTTCCATCTCTTTGTTTTATATTCGTATTGATCATTTTCATAATAAATCTCAGATGGCCCATGGCTCTCGTTATCCGCTTCATCTACTACCAGGAAACCATATTCATCGCACAGCTGATAGAAATAAGGAACATTCGGATAATGACTTGAACGTATTGCATTAAAGTTATGCTGTTTCATCAACCGCAAATCCTTTTTAACCTGATCTATGCTGATTGCAGATCCTGTAACAGGATCTGAATCATGGCGGTTTACCCCGCGGAAGATAATTGGCTTGCCATTGAAATGCACGATACTGTTTTCAACATGTATCTCTCTAATACCAATTCTATCTGTTATTACCTCGTTTTCAGTTTCAAAAATAATTGTATATAGGTATGGATTTTCAGGATTCCACAACACAGGCTTAGGAATGGACAGCTGAACATTTATTGCTTCTGCTCCATATGTAATGTCCTCAGTTCTGTACTCGGCAGCCAAATTTCCTTCTGCATCAATAATTGTAATATGCGTAGGAACCTTCTTACTAAAATAATTAATTTCAGCTGTTACAGCTGCACTCTCCTGCGTATGTCTTGTTTTGATGAAGTAGTCAAAGATGCAGGCTTCCGGCCGTTTAAGTATGTATACATCTCTAAAAATTCCGCTCATTCTGAATTTGTCCTGATCCTCCATGTAGCTTCCGTCGCACCACTTTAGAACAAGTACTGCAATTCGGTTCTGCCCATCCTTAAGAGCATCAGTTACATCAAATTCACTTGTGGAATGGGACACCTGACTATATCCGATATACTTTCCATTTACCCATACATAGAAGCAGGAATCTACACCCTCAAAATTCAGGAATGCTTTTGGCGCCTGCCCACATTTTTTGTAATCAAAATCATAAATATATGTCCCGCAAGGATTATTTTGCGGCACAAATGGAGGATCAAACGGAAATGGATATCTGATATTTGTATACTGATGAGAATCGTACCCCGCATTTTGCCATACTCCCGGAACAGAAATGTTGTCATAATCGCTCACATCAAAATCAACTTCGCAAAACTGCTCCTGCAGCTCGTAAATACTCTTATAGTATTTAAACTTCCACTGACCGTTTAATAATTGAAAGCGGTCCGACTCCTCTCTGTGCTCTACTAAGGTACGTATAACCCTTGATGCCGGAATATAGTAGCAGCGGTTCGCCATAGTATTTTCATGCAGCACATGCAAATTCTCATAATGTCTTGGTACGATCATTTTCCCACGCCCCCCTGAAATTTCTTAACTTTTCCTCAACCCTTCCAGATTGAGTTTCTCATAAGCAAGTTAACACTATCAAATTAAAGAAAATATTCGAAGCAGAAAGTAATGACATTAACAATGCCGGGCAAAATTATTTAACTTACAGCTTTCCTTTAAGCATTCTTATTACTGTGCCTTACATCCTAAATTCACATACCCCTGCCTTGTTATACTAAATTTCTATCTTATAACCCTTGTAATTACTAGGCGAACCTTAGTCAGATACCGCCTTTATGCTTTTACAGAAAACAACTAAACTATAAGCTTGTTATTTGAAAATGTAATTATTCATGCTATTTTACAGCTGCCGTTCAAATCCAAGATAACGTGTTCCCTGAAAGGTGAGTCTTCCAACATCCTGTTCCACCAGCATGCCATACTCGTTATCCCTTACATGGAGCTCCATCCGGTCACCGCTGGCAACCTCAAAGGTTACATAATATGTTGTAGAGGAGTTCATATAACTCATATTATTCGCATCTGTATGATGGTGATGAGATACATCTGCCCTCTTTGCAACCACAGTAGCATCTACCGTAAGGACAGGAGAATTGTTATTATTGTTCCACTGCTTTGCACCCCGAATTGCACGTGCAATAATAATAGCAAGGATAACAAAAAACGTAACAAAAAAAATGACCCCAAACAGTGAAACCATAATGCTAAACCCACTAAATGAAAAGCCCATATTTCTTTCCTCCCCAAATATGTTTCCGCTCAGCTATATTATAGCTTTCATCCACTGCTGTGTAAAGCGACACACAGCACGCAGGGACGGCTCTCTTATGTTCAAACCACAAAATTACTGACACATCCGAAACACCTCTATTAATTATACCTACCTGCTTGAACCTTCCACATTTTTGCATACTGTCCATTCTTTCTGAGAAGCTGTAAATGTGTCCCTTCTTCAACAATTCGACCATGCTCCAGCATAATTATCCTATCGGCATCTCTTGTGGTTGAAAGACGGTGCGATATATAAAATACCGTTTTATTCCTTGCGGCCTCATGCATGGCAGCATTCAGGTTATACTCCGCTATCGGGTCGAGGGCACTTGACGGTTCATCCATTATCAAGATATCCGCCTGCCTGTAAAACGCTCTGGCTACAGCAACCTTCTGACTCTCACCACCTGAGAGATTGACACCTTTGTCATCAAATTCTGTGGTAATAGGGGTCAACAGGCCTTTCTCCAGCGTACCCAGTCTTTCTGCAAAACCGCTCTGTCTCAAGGCATCAACAGTCCTTTCCTCAACCTCGGTCGTAGCTTCTACATCTTCAAGCACGACATTCTCCAGTAAGGGCGCTCCATACATCTTATAATCCTGGAAAACAGCGCTGATACGCCTGTGATAATTATCCAGATCATAACCCTTTATATCTTTTCCGTGGTAGAGTATCCGTCCATCTGTCGGATCATAGAGCCGCATCAATAATTTGATCAGTGTTGTTTTCCCTGCTCCGTTATACCCTACAATGGCGATCTTCTCTCCCTTTTTAACATTCAAGGAGATGTCATGTAAAACTTCTTTAGACCTTTTATTATATGAGAAGCTGACATGTTCAAGACATAACTCGCCGATTTCCTCCGGAACATTGCTACCAACTCCATGCTTCATTACAGGTTCATAATCCAAAAATGCTCGTATCTTATCAACGTACATACTGTTTTCAATTGCTTTGGGCCCGATTTCAGCAATTTGGCGCATTCCTCTTCTCAAGCTGCCCGTCCTGTTAAACAAAATTACAGCCGTACTGTAATCAAGGCTTTTAAGCACAACTGCTTGAAAAATGAGATATGCAACATAAAGGCCGTCCATAATAAAATCACCTGTCAGATAGCCCTGTGCAAATAGAAGTCCGGTGCGCTTTTTGGCGACCTTGCGCTGTTCCTCTATTATTTTATCATTTGCATCATCAAACATTTCATCAAGGAGCTCACCTGTTTTTGGATGCAGCCGCAATTCCTTTGCATAATCATTTAAATAGAAAACCCGGCTCACATAATTTCGCTGCCGCTCTTGAGGATTTACTTTTAACCGGACCTCATAATTCAGCTTGTTAACCACCTTAGCAACAAAGAAATTCAGTATAAAGGATGCAAAAACAAACAAAACCCCTACAGAGTCGGTCAATAAATATAAAACTCCAGTCGTCAGAACCACTGTAATTCCCTGTATACTCGTATTCAGCAGGGTAATGAATCTATCTATAGAGGTCTCTGCCTCAGATACCGCAAGTACGAATTCATTATAATAATTTGGGTCGTCATAGCAGCTCAGATCAATCTCTGCCGCTTTCTTATATAATGGCTCCTTCAACGCCTTATATAGCTTAGGCTTTGTTCTTGGTGTCGCACCATGGATGAAATAACCATCCGGCACCATAATTGTCATACTTAAGAGAAGAACTCCTCCAATCATTAAAGCAGCTTTATAAAATGGCTCATTGTATTCCGCGCAGTGCAAAACATATCCAATACATATTGTATGCTCCAGGAAAAGTATAAATTGAAAACGAAACGCATCAAATAATACATAAATCATGTATCCAGGAGCAGTTTGAAAGCAAAGCTTCCACAGAAACAAATGATTTTCAAGCACTCTTTTCATAAATTCGCCTCCTTTACCACGGGAAAAATACTATCCCTTACCGTGCCCGGGGACTTGGCCAAATAGTTCTCGGCCTGCTTTTCATACATATCTGCATAAGTGCCTTGCTTTTTCATCAGCATTTCATGCGTACCCTCTTCTTTTATTGTGCCGTTTTCCAGCATGAATACCCAGTCGGCATTCTGCACAGAGGAAAGGCGATGAGAAATAAACAGCATTGTCTTATCTATGCTGCTCCTTAATATATTGTCAAATAACATATATTCAGCTATTGGATCCAACGCACTTGACGGCTCATCAAAGATCTTAATGGGACATTGCTGAACAAATGCTCTTGCGACGCCTATCTTCTGATACTCTCCTCCTGATAATACTGCACCATCGGGATCAAACTCCTTTGTTAATTTTGTATACATCCCCTGCGGCAATGACATGACCTTATCATATACACCCGCTAGTCTCAGTACATCAGCAACACATTTTTCATCCTTTTTTATGGATAAATCGTCTGACTTATCGGCCTTTCGCATTAGCACGTTTTCAATAACGGATAATGAAAATACCTGACAGTCCTGAAACGCGGTTGCAAACAGAGCACGATATTTTTGCAGTTCATATTCCTTTATATTCCTTCCATTACAGAGGATTTCTCCCTCTGTCGGATCATAGAACCTCATGAGAAGCTTGATGATTGTTGACTTACCTGCCCCATTATGCCCAACAAGCGCATAAGTCTTCCCTCCTCTGATCTCGAATGAAAGGTTTGATATTACCGCCTTATCCTTGTAGGAAAAGGATACATTCCGAAATTCTATGCTTTTGATCTCCCTGCCCGGATCATCTCCCTTTTCATTCTCCGGGATCTTTTCCTCATACTCAATGAAGGTCTTTAGATTACTGATAAATAAGCCATTCTTAATTCCCTTCGTTATTGATTCAGTAAAGCCTATCAATATCCAGGTGGTCGATACCATCATGCTGGTAGTAACGGCCAGCTGAGCCAGAGACATTGTATGACTGACCAGTGTACGATACGAACCATATAGTAATAAGCCCTCAAAAATAAGACTGAAGGTAAATATTACAGAAAGCCAATGGAAAACCATTGCCCTCTTTGTATATTTCCGTGTTGTATCGATCAATCCCTTGATCGCCTGGCTATAATCTCTTTTCATCATGGAAAATACATTGGTTAGTCGCATCTCCTTTGCATAATCCGACAAATACATTGCACGATTTACATATGCAATTTTACGGTTGTGGGGTGTCATATCCTTATTTCGCAAGAACTCGATCTTGTTTATTTGACTAGTAAACACGAAATTTCCCAATACAGGGAAAATAATAAATAGAATAGACCATTTATCAACCGAATACATAAATGCAAATGCTGCCACAGTTGCAGCAATGCCCAAAATTACGCCCCAAATGACATCTACTGTCTCAATCAACTTTTCATCTGCCTTGTCCATTGCCAGAGTGTATTTGTTGTAAAATTCACTGTCCTCGAAGCAGGCTAGTTCAACATTTCTCGCCTTTTTAAAAAGTCTCTTGTTCAGACCACCGTTAACTATTATCTGTGTAATTGGATTAACCTTTCCCTCTACATAGCTGTTATAAAAGGAAATACCCCCAAACACAGCTACTGTACCTGCTAAAAAGATCATAATGCTGTTAAAGCTTTGCTCTGAATCCATCGCATTTACTACATATCTCATGAAAAAGGCACTATAGAAAAGCCATTCAAAATAGCCAAGTGCTCGAACAATTACTTTATGAACGACCAGGCTGGGGCATATCCTCCACATTAGCTTTAGAGCGTAAATATTGTTTTCTAATGTGTTTACTCTGAGCTTGTTGTCTTTTTTATTTTTCATATTAGCTTCCTCATACTAAGTCCAAATTCTCAACTTTTTTCTCAACTCTTCCAGATTGAGTTTTCAACGTAACACTATCAAATAATATAAGATATCAAACTTGACTAATTACTTTTGAGCCACATTACACATTTGCTTCTTATTAAATATAGAAATTATCCAACTTACTTTGCTGATTTAGGTAGTATTGCATCCCCTTGTTTACTCATTAAATGAGATTATCCAGCTTGTTTAGCCTTATAGAACTCGTTCATCCGTTTTGTTAATATACCTTAAATTTATTTATTTGTAAATTTATGCCAATGCACTAAAAATCAATAAGTAATAGTTTTGCAGGTCTCTCCATAACATCAAAACATACCCACAGAAAGATTTGATATGCGTTTTCATGTGTCTGCTTTATTTCTTTGATAGTCTTTGTCTAATAAACTATACATATCAGCATCAATATAAATGCCCTTATGCCATATGTATACATATTCCCTTAGGAGCCCTTCGTGAATAAACCCTTGTTTTAATAGTATTCGAGATGATGCTTTATTATCCGGATGTGTCCAGGCCTGAATTCTATGTAAATTCAACTTATGAAAACCATATCGAAGAATTTCCCCTAACGCTTCAGACATATAACCATGATTCCAATACTCTTTGTCCAACATATAGCCAAGCTCAGTCGGACGTTTAGGTTCATCAATATGGCCAAATCCGCAATCACCAATAAGTTTTCTATTCCCTTTAAGCTCAATACCCCAGCGAATATCTGTGTTATTCTGAAATGCATCACAGCACCAAGAAATATAACCCATCGCTTCCTCTATACTGTCTGTATTTCCTTCAAGGTAATCGATAACATCTCTGTCTGAAAGATATTGAAATACGGTTTCTGCATCATCGCTAATTATTTCTCTCAGAAAAAGCCTTTCCGTTTCTAATGTTGGAAAATTAAGCGTGCTCATATTATCCACCTCGTAATATTTATTTTATAAAACTGGCAGTATAATGCACTTAATATAAATTAAACACCATACCACCCTGTTATCCTTGTTATTTTAGTTATCATATTAACCAACTTCCTTCTTTGCATTCTATGCGATACCCTTCCATAAAATGGGAATTACTAACTTCCAGAGCAAGGTTTGCAGTACAACACAGTTCCACTAAAACATAACATGCAGGGACTGTCCCTCTGTGTTCTAGCTGCTTACAGCAGTATTACAATCTCCTACTCCGTTAATTTGTCTGAAATCAGAGCTTTTCCTATACTATATGATTCCTGTACCTCCATAAACATGCTTTCATAAAATGCCACAGCTGAGTTTTGCCGTTGGATTGCTATCTCCTTTCCTCTTCTCGTATAAAACTTGGAATATAGACCTTCAAGCTTGAACTTATACTCTTGGAAAAAAGATGGTACCGTGTCATCTGCGCCATCTGATACTATGCCATCCCGGTTCAGAGAATATAGCGGTTCACCTACTTGTCCTGTATAAAAAATTGTTCTGGCAATTCCAAGCGTACCTGTAGCATCGATTTTATCTGCATCAAAAAGAATTTTCTCTTCGATTTCTCTTGGCGGATTTTCACCTCTATAACGATGTGCTCGAATACAAGCAGCCACTTTGTCAGAGAATACCTCATCAAATCCGTTCTCCATCAAAAAATCGCGTGCCTTTACCGCGCCAATGGCCGCATGATCCAGCTGATGATCTTCAAACTGCTCCTTTCGGCCAATATCATGTAAAAGGCATGCAGTAAGCAGCACATCATCGTTTACATTATTTTCATGCTTCGCAATATCTAATGCTACATAGAGTACGCGATAAATATGTTCTCTGTCGTGTGCGCTATCACACATACAGCAAAGCATATAATCTTCAATAAGCTTATATTTAGTTACTTTCATTTCTTATGACCTCACTAAGTAGTTTACATATCATAACGCAGAAGGACGGTTTAGTGTGATAACCTTCTTTTTTTATCTGTTCTGCTATATCGGGAAGTCATGATTGTTCTTCCATCTAAAATGCAGAGCATGTGTAATTCTGTTTCGTTAATATACCTTAAATTTATGTATCTGTCAATTAATGGTGCAGTAAAATAAAAAAAGGCTAGGCAAGAGATTCCTAGCTATTAATTCGGAAAAAGTTGTTAAGACTACATTGTCTTAACAGCAGCGACAAGCTCCATGGCGTACTTCTTGTCTGTATTATCCTCATACATTGGTGTTTTCTTTGTAGCCATCTTTACTATCAGTTTTGAAAACAATCCCATTTTCTTAGGATCCATCCCGCCTTCCATATAAAAGAACGGTGTATCGCCAAGCTTATTTACTTCAACGACCTGCTCATCTTTTTCTCCTTTATGCGAAAAACCCACACCAAAAACTACTAACTTGGGTGGTTTCATTTCTCTAATCTTGTTGAGTCCATTGATCATGCCGCCCATGATCCACCCCCCATGAATCACCAGGTCACAGGCGGCTATGTCCTCAGGCTTTAATTCACTGACCGTTTTCATCTCACAAGATAGCTCCCGGCTTATCCATTCCGCGTACTTCTTTGTAAATCCTGTTTTGCTTTGATATGTTACTAACGTTTTCAAGTATAATCCTTCTTTCAAAAATCTATATTTGAATTAAATTACGGTTTTTTATTGGAAAAGTCTGTCTCTTTGATGTAAACCACTGAGCTCATTTACCGAGCTGCTTAATCAGCTGATATTTTAATCAAACACTCCTGGCTGAAAACAGCTGCATTACTTATGATAAGCCAAGCGGTTTCATTAAGAATTATGAATTGTACTCAGTAAAGCATTCTCTCTCATAGGGGAGAAGTTACGTTTAATCCGTCAAATAATTCTATTTTTTATTCAAAAATATATAGTGATATAACCTTATGTGCCTTGCATGAAAAGAAACCAGGTGATTATTGTCCTCATCGCAAGAAAGGATTATTATTGGACTTGCGCGTAAAGAAGGCAGAGGAACTTATGAATATGTACCCTATTGAGTCAGCAGTGTCTTTTCCACGAGGCAAGCATATTCCTTCGGATTTGTAAACATTATTTCTCCATGCCCGACACTCCCCATACAAATCTCAATGAGGTTTGGAATATACTTTTTAAGTGTTTTCATACCATTTATCATAAATTTCTCTTTTGCCCCATACAAATACTGCAGCCGGACAGCTTTTAGCTTTTCTAAATTATCGGGTAGCTTGTAAGTCAAACATGAAAATTCGCAATTGTATATGGTCTTTGGTGATGCCTCAAAATACAATTTTTCACCACTAAAGCAATACCCCATAATCAGACGCATGCCTAATCTGGTAATAATGCGGTTCTTGTCCTCCACGACAGAGCGAAAGCCCCATGCTGCAAGCCCTGCTATGATTTTCGGGAATGGGAGATTGTTCATATAGCCGCTTTCGATAATGACCTTTTCTACGTAAATATTATGCTTACATATGAGTTCTAGTGTGATGAACCCACCCAGAGACATACCAAGAACAGCATTTAGCCTGCCATTATATGACCGCTCGATAAAGGATGTTATCTTCTCAGCCTGTTCAATGATCGAAGAAAAGTCGCCATCTTCTCCATCATGGCCATCCAGTGCTACGATAATAATCCTGTATCTATCCTCCAGGAGTTCCTTAGCCATCCCAAAGGAATTAATAGCGCTACACCCCATACCATGAATTAAGAGGACAGCTGGATTCTCTTTTTTCCCATATTCAAAGAATTTCATAAAAAGCTCACTCTCAAGATGTATAAACTATCACAGGTTAGTATATCCGAAGTATCAAAGAAATAGTTGCTATAGTATTCACTGTCGGCATTCACTGATGACACTTGCTGTTGGCATATTCTACTATTGTATTCCCACTAATCCTGCACCTAGAGATAGCTACAGCAGTATCCCATAATATATTAGAAATACCAATCTGTGTTTTAGCAGATCAGTTTTTACTGTGGTATCAAATGCCGCATAATTCAATCGTTCTCGAATTGAGTATTTACTAATTCATGGAACTCATACTCTCCATAACTCCTGCCGAAGCTATATGTAATTGAATAATTTTTATTGCTTTGGGTATGTCCATATTATGTTATCTCCACTTAATCTGCGAGCTCTGCTTTACACAAATGCCGTCTTCCCTGCAATAAAATGCATATATGGATTCATCATCAGACTGATACAATTCTCGTTCCGTTGTTATGCTCCCATCTGCTGCTTTCTTGCAGGTTTCAACAATGATATAGCTGGTGCCGGCTTTGGTTTTTATTTCATTTGGCAAAGAGCCCGGAATATATTCCTCGTGGCTTAAAACCTTATTGTCATCACTCATCTGTGTTATGATTATTTTCTCCGGTGGAAACATGCAGCTGATTGTAACTTCTATACAGGAGCTGAAGGAAGAAGATTTACCGTTAATTGTCGCAGTTGTTTCCTCTTCGAGCTTCGTACTGTACTTAATACCCTCATAAATATCACCGCTCCCGCTTATACCATTTCCGGCTAATGCATATAGTTCACCGCTCTGTGTCTGATATACAGGGTTAATATAAAATATCTTGCTTCCACTGTTTAAAGAGGTGTAGATCGTACCAGCCATAGAAACGCTTTCACCATTGTCCGAAGCATTAACATTTATATGACTATCGGTAATGGCTTCATCACCACCGCATCTTGATATGTTATTTCCTTTCTCATCGGTATAATAAATAACATAATACAGAATACCCTCTATTCCTTCAAAAACAAATTCATTTGTATTAGATATTTTTTTATTACCTTCATTTACCGATTCTTTGTCATCAAGATTAACAATTGTTGCATAGAGCCTGTTACTATATTTTGAGGTATCATCTCTGTTGATTTTCTTACCGGAAAGAATTCTGTTAATATTATCATTAAGATAAGCCTCAGTATCAAATGTATTCAAGTATTCAGTTGTTATAAATACACCGGCAAGCTTATCCTTTCCTGCGGCAGAAGCACTGCTCCCATTTACCAGGCTAAATGCTCCGGCAGCTCCAAGAGAAAAAGAAAGTACAAGCACGCAAATAAAAACTCCGATCACAGCTTTATGTTTCATCATCTTCCTCCATGATTCCATCAAACTTAAGAATATCTCCTACATCACATTTAAGGTAATAGCAAATCTTATTAATTGTTCCAAAGCGTATACCCTTCGCTTTTCCACTGCGCAAAATAGACAGATTAGCTTCAGTAATTCCGATTTTTGCACATAGTTCCTTTGATGTCATACCACGTTCTTTCAATATGTCTTCAAGGTGCACCTTTATAGCCATAATTCACCTCTAGATAAATAGGTCGTTGTCATCGGACAGCTTTTTATTCTCATCAATAAGCCTTGATAAAAGCAGTACTCCAAGTACAAATGCAATACTCATAAATGGGATGTCAATAGTTACATTAACATTGGATAGCTTACTGGCCAGAATAAGCTGAAGAGTATTTAGTGCTACGTTTGAAAGCGTAACTAAAGCCAGAGTCAAACAGCAGAGCCTGGAAAGCTTCTTGGATATGTCCACAGCATTTGTCTGCTCATCAGTATCATTATGCTTCGGGTCTGCATTTTCAAAAGTATTTTCATGTTCTACAGCATTTACATCTTCCAGGTGTATAATCTTATAATTATTTGCCTGCTCCACAGCATATACTTGTTCTGCAGCATTTACCTGTTCTAGATGTGCAATCTCATAATTATTCGCCTGCTCCGCAGCATATTCCTGTTCCACTGTATTCCCCGGCTCCGGTGAAAGGAATGCTTCTAACAGTGAAACTGCACAAATGGTAACAACAATATCCATTACATATGGCAGTGCAGAGGCACAGAAGCTTAATAACGCCAGAACAGCATCTGCAAAACTGGCTGCTCCTCTAAGACCTGAAAGTAAGCTGCTCAGGCACGGCAGAAATATCATACCGGTAAACAATATGCATAGAATATACAACAACACTTTAGCATACTTCAGTAATTCCTTTGTATTGCCGCTTTTGAAAAGACGCAGCGTTCGTAAAATCACACAGCAAATTATTGCTGACCATAGAGTTCCGCCTGCAACAGCTTTTATAATACGCTGGGCATCTATATCCGCACCTGCAGCAGCTTTCATAATACTTTGAGTATTTACTTCAGCACCAACAAAAGATGGGTAGAAGGCTGTTGGATTTATCATACAGTATAAGCAAACAGCAGTAACAAGAGAGAGTAAGCACAGCGATACATTTTCCAGCCTGCGGGAGTTCTCTGCTTTGTCGAGAAGCACTAATGCAACCGGGATAAAGCTCAGACCGATCCATACCATACTCGCCAGTCCATTTCCAATGTTTCCGCTTGATGCCAGTGCCTTAAGCACTCCACCAATTTGTTCAAACGGAAAAGCGAAGACAGTTGAGAACCACCCGGGAAGGACATCTGCAAAAATACAGATACTGCCCAATACAAGTGCTTCTATGGCAATAGCTGCATATAAGAGCCTATGTTTCATATTGCATCCTCCAAATTATTGTTTTACAATAATTCCATTATATTCTAAAATTATCGTTTGTCAATAATTATTTAGGGTTCCAACTTGAGAAAAAACATACGGCATGTAGTTATTGTCATGTTTTTCTTTTTATTTACACCATTATACAGACATTAATTGAATACCTAGTTATCTGAGCAAAATTTCAACTTTGGTGTGTTCTACTAAAATATGGGGTGCGGATGAAACCTTGGACAAAGATAGGAAAGGAGAGCATCCGCATGTGGTATTCATGGGAAGCAAGCCATTGATCTCTACATCAAATATGGGATGAGCACAGCTGCTGTAATCCATGACTTTATGGATAAATCACATAAATATACCTAATTTTACTGAAGTTTATCAATGTTTTTGTTATGTTTTGTAAACTACCCGTTCCCTACTTGAAAAGCTGCACATTTTTCACTCATTTTTTAAAATTAATGTTCCTAACTTGAAAAAATGAGCTAAACTAAGATTCTTATATTTTTACCGCACCACAATACCTATTTATGCATTTTTATAATAAGATAACTTGGAGTTTCAATGAATCCATTATATCGCTCGGGAAATCTTTCTTTCCAATCCTCCGGCGGAAGCGGCTCTTGCACTTCCTCCATCGTAAGACCGGATCGGATAATGGCATTCAAGTAATCGCTGAAGGTATGATGGAAGCTGAAGCTCAGGAAATCATCAATAGAATCATTATATTCGATCCATGGCTGTATATAGCCTCTTTCCCGTTTATTTAAATACCTGACTACCCACTGGCTGTCATCCGGAAAGGTATCCCCATTTTTGATGGGATACTGCGCAGTATAAATCGGATTCATCACAGACATAATGCAGTCGCCATTTGGCCTAAGCATAGCAGAAATATTAGAAAAAAGCTTATCCAGGTCCTTTATATAATGTGTTACTGTCGAAGAAAATACAAGGTCGAATTGTTCGTTATGCCGGTACTGTGAGACATCTCCTTTTAAAAATTCAGCCTTTGATTTAATTTTCGCCGCTCTTTTTTTAGCCAGCTTCAGCATACCTTCAGACACATCGACACCAACAATTTGTTCTGGCCTTCCCTCTTCAAACCAAAATGTGAAGCGTCCTGTACCGCACCCAAGATCAATAACCCTTTTCCCTTCCAAATCAGGCAGCAGTTTTTGAATACATGGCCACTCTATTCTAAAGCTATATGAATCATCACCTGATGTAAATTTCTCATACGCTTCGGCCATTTTGTCCCAATTTTCTTCTGTATTATTCATTGTTACACCTCGAACTCAAATAGTAGAATTATGCAATTATTATATCATGAATTTGTAAGAATTCGTGATATAATCGGCCATGTGTGTTTCGGCTTTATCCGAAAATTTCGCACGGCCATAAATTCCGCCGTAGGCATATAATATCCTCATTTATGAGGATATTATATCATGAATTTGTAAGAATTCATGATATAATCGGCCATGGTGCGTTTTCATTCTTGCTCTAATTATCGCACAACAGCTTAATAACATAATTACTGCTATAACACTATTATGCGATTATTTTATCTAGAAAGCTTTATGCTTCATGATGTAATTTGCCGGGCTTCTTTTGGTCTTGCTCTGCTTTTGATTGCACGAAGCTAATAAACCTGTATTGTCTATTTGTTTTGCTACATTGTCAAAGAAGGCGATAGGACTTTTCGTTTAGTATATTTTTCTAAAAAGCTATTGCATTTTTATTTCTAGATGCTATTATATACATAGATTACCTATGCATATGTAATCTATGTATATGGAATTATTATACATATCACCTATGTACATAGGGATTATACACATGATAACTATATATATATATAGACTTGGCAATGATAGCTAGGCTGTATGGCCTTGTACACATAATTAAAATATAGTAAGGAGGACTGAAAGTGAAAATCAACAAGGAACTCATGAAGGGCAGTACATCTATACTTATCCTTTCTTTGCTGGAGAATGAAAACATGTACGGCTATCAGATCGCTCAGGCGCTGAAAAAGAGATCCGAAGATGTTTTTGATTTGAAGGAAGGCACATTGTACCCCATGCTGCATGGACTAGAGAATGAAGCTGCTATTGAATCCTACTGGTCTGAGGCAGAAAACGGCAAGCGCAGAAAGTATTACAAAATAACCAGTGAAGGAAGAAAGCTGCTGAAGCATAAAAGAAGTGAATGGAATACCTATTCTAAGGCAGTAAATTCTATAGTGGGAGGTGCCTGCTATGAATAATAAAATCACAACCTTTCTTGATGATGTATGTATTCATGTAAGATGTAAGGCTGTACATAATGACATACGCGATGAGCTTGCTAATCATATTACAGAATTAAAGGAAGAATATGTCAGCACCGGAGTTGATGAGGAAAAAGCGCTTGATATGGCAATATCAGCTATGGGCAGCTGTGATGAGATAGGAAATCGGCTTAATAAGCAACATAAACCTAAAACTGAATGGTCACTTATTGTACTAACTACAATAATCGCGGTCATTGGTGCAATTATTATGTATTCAAGCAGTAAGTTTGAGTCATTACAAACTGTGCAATTCGAAAGGTATTTGTTTTGTGTAGCAGTTGGAATAGGTGTATTAGTTATGCTCTACTTTTTTGACTATACAAAGCTTAAGAAGCTTGCGCTTCCAATATATTTATTGACATTTGTATTATTGTTCTTTACTTTATTTTCAGGAAGAACAATTAACGGAAGAGGTTTTTTGAGAATCGGCCATATCTCTATTTCATCAGAGTATATACCACTGCTTTTTTTGATTGCCATTGCAGGGTTTATTGAAAAAGGCCGTGGTAAAGGTAGCTCAGCTTTTGCAGGAATACTTGCGCTTATGCTGATTTCTATGATTCCAATAATTGCAATAAACAGCTTATCAATAGCAGTTATTTTAGTAATCTGTTATGCCGTTTTAATCACATCCTCTGTTTCAAGAAATCATTTTGGCGGTTACAGAAAACTTCAACTCGCTTCTATAGGTAGCATTGGCATTTTACTAACAGCTCTTGGGGTTATATTTGTACTAGGCCGTTCCACGCGACTACTCTCCTTTATAACACGAGGACAATCGGATCCTTTAGGAGTGGGATGGATACATATAATGGCTGATAAATGGCTTACTGCATCCGCCTTGTTGGGCAAAGGTTCCGCTACAGTTAATGGATATAGTATAGATATGGGAATGCCCGGTGTCACAACAAACTACGTACTTATAAATGTTATTGCCACACTAGGCTGGATAGTCGGAATTGCATTGGTTTTGGCAATAGCTGTGTTTATCTGGCGGATGTTTGTGGCAGCCGGGAAAATTAAAAATTCTTATGGTTTCTATCTGTCACTTGGTGCATGCACGATTTTATCAGCACAGTTTGTGATCAGCGTTTTAATAAACTTCAATCTGTTTCCTCCGATGTCTACAAGTATACCATTTGTCTCTTATGGTGGGGTAGGTTATATCACGAACATGGCTCTTGTGGGACTGATTCTGTCAGTATGGCGAAGAAATAACTTAATAGGAGCATCAAACAATACTACCGGCCCGAGCAAAGACAGGTTTATAAGAATTGAAGACGGTAAGCTGATTATAAGTTTTAAATAGGGCGACAGATTGGTATTGTAAAATTTCAAAGCTGATAGCATAATCCAGCAACAAAACGGAACTAGCAAACCCGTGGCTTAAGTTTAGCCTCACAATCATAAAGGCCTTGCCTACTTTAAAGTAAGCAAGACCTTTTGTTTATTTTTGCAAATATTTAATAATCTTGAAGCGGAATTGTGCTTTAGTCGCCGAGCCACCGGAGCATTTTGTTGTAATTATCATTTCCCCACTAATCCTGCCGGTAGTATGAGTGGTTGTTGACCATAAGACGATGTAATTTGAGCTATCAGCATAGAAATTCTGCTCATCAAATTAAGAATAACAAAGTCACCATGTTCTTTAAACTATGCAACTAAATCAATTTTTTCCCTTCTCTGTCCAGTAGTCCGGGGCAAAGATGTGTGCCGCGCCCTATGCCCTATCATCTGCCAGAATTTCGCCTTACTCATAACTTTTTTTAAGAAGACAAGATTCAATATTTCAGGTATATCAATTCCCGTATTAGCTTCTAGATTCGCGCAAATACACACACTACACGACCTCTATTTCTCCACCAGCCTGTGCCACCTTTCATCTTCTTTTAGGAAGCTATAGGTTTCTTCATCCCGGAAGCATTTGAGCAGATTTTCTTTCAGTTCTTTATGGTAATCAGAATTGGCTTCCCTGAAGGTCATATGCTCATAGAGAGGTGACTTAGTGAAAGCAGTCATATTCTCTATATTGGCAAGCATTTTCTCCATTGTATCTACCGTGATATCCACATTCTTTTCCATTGTTGCCAGCTCAAGTCTGCTGGATGCCTCATAATACTCACCCATTTCAAATAGTCTTGCAAGCTGTTGCTGTTTATCCACAAGCTTACGAGCCTTTTCAATATTGTTATCTTTCGTCGTCAATAGATATATACCGTTAAACACGATACTTAACAGCTGATAGCTTGATAATAGCAGTTCTTCGTATGCTATATATGCTTTATCCGCCTGAGCAGTCTTACTGTAGATCAATGCCTGCTTCCACTTGCGCTCCGGGTTCTGTTCCGAGAAGTAAGAAAGATATTCCTCTGCTTTTTCAAACTGCTCTTTTCTCAAATAAAAGCCATATAAAGAATCTGCTGCATTAGTTCTAAGCTTCTCGTCTTTACTATTCAAAACCCGGACATAGCAATCAACGATATAACTATCATATTTCTCAGGACTTGGGACATCTTTTGTCATACGCTGTATGTCAAGTATTACAGCCATCTGCCAGATCAGTCTTTCACAATTAGGATACATTTCAATTTTTTCTTTCGCCCATTGTAATGCATCATCATAAGCTCCATTCTTGAGCCTGGCATCGGCTTCATGGATAAAGCCTTTTATTTCTTCTTCCGTTAGCTCTTCCCTGAAAGACAGCAATGTATCGATTGTAACGTCAAGTAATCTGGCAATTGGTGCGAGTAGAGTTATATCCGGCAGAGAATTTCCATTTTCCCATTTATTGACCGCCGGAGCCGACACGCCCAAATAGTTTGCCATTTCCTCCTGCGTCATATTCTTAGCTTTACGATATTTTCGAATTATCTCTCCTACCTGCATAAGATCAGCTTCTTTCGCTTATTACTCGCAAGGCCCGGAAAAACCGTTTCTATGTGTTTGAAAATAACAACACAGAAGAACACCCATGCCGCAAGCTGCACACAAGAACGGATGAATGAAAATCCTTTATAATAAACAATTGTTTTCACACTAACCGTCCCTATATGTTTGTTGTAAGGCCCTTGCTGTCTCAATAATATCAGACACCTCTGTATTGCACAACTGAGCAGATGTTAATTATTCAGAAATAAAATTAACCTCTGCTCATATTTATTACAAGATGCTAATATTTTTCTTGATATTCCTGCCGGTAATATAAGTAGTGTTGACCAATAGAATCAATCATTTGAGCAAATCTATGGCAGCACAGAAAAACCATCCGAAACTACTGATAAAATGCTTTTTGCGGAAAAAGCATGACCAAGTTAAGCGGGTTTCAGACACTTTTTATTCAAGAAATTAGACTATTTCAGCGGTTTCGAACCGTCCCTCTGTGCTCCTTATTCCAGAACTCTATAAAAATATTGATACTGTTCTTTAAAGCCTAATTTTTTATACAGCTGCAATGCAGTCAGGTTGTCAGTCATAACCTGCAAATATGCATTTTCAGCTCCATGCAACCTTCCTACTTTAAGAATATTTAAGAGCAACTGCGTTCCATAGCCTTTATTTCTATAGTTTTCACATACCATAATATCGAAAAGCCCCAAGTAACCCTTTTCCAATACAGCCATCCCACAAGCAATAACTTCATTATCTATCTGCAATATGGTAAAAAATGCATCAGGAATCAAATTATTAAGCATCTTTTTATAAATGATACTATTCTCTTTACTAATGCTGCCAAGTCTGCAATAGTGCTCAAACCATTTATCGCTAAAATACTCATATGTCATTGCCAAACTACTATCGGGCTCTGGAAAATCAGATATATGCAGAGTTTGAATGCTCGTACAGTGAATTTTCTTATATCCTCTATTTTCAAGCAGTTCATCCAGGTTTTCAGGGTCTGCAAGTGCTGTTATTTTATAAGTCGGCTTCAATTCCTTGCTTCTATATATTCTCTCACATCTATCTATTTTCTCAATAACATTATCTTTATGCTGATAAATTGGATTTATTGAATTAGCCCTATTTGTAAAACCATCGGCAAATCTTAAAATCCAACCATCATACAGAATTGTCTGCAAAGCTGGTAACGCATTCATTTGCAATTCTTCAAGTAGTCTCATAGTATACCTCCGCATATTGAGCTTTTTGCATAATTATACATTAATATGTATTTATATGCAATACATTTATATGCTTATAGGCCTATTAATTATATCTGCCAATCGGATAGGAGGCTACTAATTATTTTAGTAGCCGACCTTCCACACCACCGTACATACCGTTCGGTATACGGCGGTTCCCATAGTTTACACCTTTACAGATTTACAAACATCCAAGAAAAATGTGT
>JAEYRB010000007.1 GCA_023409735.1 Bacillota bacterium
GTAGCGCTGTGATAATATTCTTTTTTCCTTCACTCATTGTTTCGCGTCTTTTTGCCATAAAAAAGCCTCCTATGATTTTATATTTTATCATAGAAAGCTTATTTTACAGACTTTTCTTCACAGGCTCGCTCTCGTGATAATCTACGTAGAGCTTTTCATATTGTTTACTTTCCACTACATTACTTATGTTTTACTACTGGCTGCACTTTTACCACTGCCAATCGCCTCTTCAATGACTATGCCTATAGGATACTTACACCTATACCTGCGCCTATACCGCTTTGCTGTACCTGTAGCTTTGCTGCGCCTGTACCGCTGCCCCCTCTCTTTCCTTTGTGCACCTTCCGCAATCCGAATGGGTACATATGCACCTTATTCCGTTGACTTACTTTCATACTCCTTAACAGCTGATAGTATTGCTAGCGCACAATTATCTTGTCCTTTGTCAGTTTCGAGATACCTGCTATCCTCTAAATTGCTTAAGAAGCCAAGCTCAACAAGTACCGCAGGAGCATTTGTGTTTATTAAAACATAAAGGGATCCATCGTCCTCATACTTAATTCCCCTATCCTTCGTAAACCCAATACCGGACATCTGCCTACTGACACATTTTGCAAGCCTCTCACCATTATATCCCTTAAACCTGCACCATACTTCGGTACCTTTTGTTTTCTTGCTTCTTTCATCAAAATTACAGTGGATGGAGATAAAAATATCTGCATCAGCTTCATTTGAAATATCACACCTTGCCTTTAGGTCCTCCTTCTGATTGCTTCCCTTTGCTTCATCTGAGTCTCGTGTGTATATCACCTCATATCCTTCTTCTTCCAGGAGCTTGCCCGCCTTCAGAGCCACTGACAAATTTAGCTCCTTCTCTGTAAAGCCAAGAACACTTTCTGTTCCCGCATCGTGTCCACCATGTCCGGCATCAAGACATACCTTAAGCCTGCCACTATTAGCACTGCTGTCTTCCCTGGAGTTATTCTGCTGAATATCGGGATTAAGAAGTTCCAAATTAACAGGAAGCTTATCTCCATATGTACCATTTTTTTGTAAGACCCATATTACAAAGCATACAGATAATATAACAAATAAAAAAATGTAAAATCTATTTTTGAGCTTTCTCTTTTTCCCCATTATTATTTATGACCTCAGTATTTTCAACAAATTCGTTTCCATAAGCATATGTTTAATATCTTTTAGTTTAATAATAGCATCAAAAATATATCTTTAAAATAAGACCTGCAATAAATTTACAAAATATTAAGATAATATTAAGATATTCATACATAAACGAACTGACTTAGAACAAGAATAATAAGTTCCACAAACACTTAGTTAAAATAGTTGAGAATACATTTAAGCATTACCTTTTAAAAAGCTATGTATAGCAATACTGTAGTGAATCAAAAGGGAAATCATATAATATCTTTTCTTGTATACCATGTTCAGTTTTTCAACTACGGGACGCTCTTTCCAAAATGCTCGTATATTTTGAGCAAAATTTCAACTACGGTACACTATTATATGTTAATTTATGGATATATTACACGAATAACACTTAAAATATTGAAGCCAATCAATAAAATTGCCAAATAATGTTAATTAATTGTGTCCTACTTGAAAAAGTACACATTTTAACCAATTTTTTGAAGGTTTTGTCCCCTACTCGATTTTTTGCTCACTTATTTACATTGTATTTGAGAAAGATTTTGTTCGAGACAGCATTTTTTTCGAGATAGCACTCACTTTATTGAGGTAGCACTTCATTTGATACGTCACTTTATTGAAACAGCACTTCATTTGAGACATCACTTTATTTGAGGCAGCACTTCATTTGAAATAGCATTTTTAAAAAAGCACTTATTTTAAAAGCTATAAGATATGCGAATTCGTGAGTCTATCATGGTACACATGGCTTTCTTATTGAAAATGAACATTCAGTATTATATAGTATATGTAATCAAACATTTCGGAAGCATAAGTAATATCACCTAAAGAAAGGTATATGGAGGCTTGAGAATGAAGAATTTAACCGAAAGATTTTTACGATATGCTAGAATAGATACTGCATCAGGCGAAAGCACCGGTACTCATCCCAGTACACAAAAGCAACTACATTTTGCTCAAAAGCTGGCAGAGGAGCTAAAGCAAATCGGTCTTGAGGAAGTTCAGGTCAGCAGCTTCTGCTATGTAACAGCTACTCTTTCCTCTAACACAGATGCAGCTATTCCTGTTATTGGTTTTATAGCTCATATGGATACAAGTCCGGAAATGTCGGGCGAAAATGTCAATCCCAAAGTTATTGAAAATTATGACGGCAGTGATATTACACTTAATCCGGAGAAACATATTGTTATGTCAACTACTGATTTTCCATCACTGCTTCGCTGCAAAGGACAAAGCCTTATCGTCACTGACGGCTGCACTCTTCTGGGCGCTGACGACAAAGCTGGCATTGCCGAGATAGTAACTGCAATGGAGTTTCTAATGAATCATCCTGAAATAAAGCATGGCAAGCTTCGCATCTGCTTCACACCAGATGAGGAAATTGGCGAAGGCGCCGACAACTTCGATACAGACAGCTTTGGCGCTGATTTTGCATATACACTGGACGGAGACGAGCTGGGCTCACTTGAATATGAAAACTTCAATGCAGCTGCTGCTCATATTGTTATTAACGGTAAAAGCATCCATCCGGGTAGCGCTAAAAACAAAATGCTGAACTCAATGCTAATAGCTATGGAATTCAACAGTATGCTGCCTTCCTCTGAAACGCCTTCCCACACCGAAGGTTATGAGGGCTTTTACCATCTGGAATCAATATCAGGCAGTGTTGAGAAAACAACCATGTACTATATTATAAGAGATCACAATATGGAAGCTTTCCTTGCCAGGAAAAACAGGATAACTGCTATTACCTCATATCTCAATGAAAAGTATGGCAGCAATACGTTGGAGCTGAAGCTGAAGGATCAGTATTACAATATGAAGGAAAAAATCTTGCCCGTCTTTGAAGTAGTGGAGCTAGCAAAGCAAGCCATGGTAAAATGCGGTATTGTTCCTGTGGAAAAGCCAATAAGAGGTGGCACAGACGGTTCCAGACTCACCTATATGGGACTGCCAACTCCTAACCTTTTCACCGGTGGGACAAATTTCCACGGCAAATATGAGTATATTTCAATAGATTCCATGGAAAAGGCTACAGAGGTTATCGTAGAAATCGCCCGGTTAGCTGCAGAAGGCAAGTAAAGCAATGCACACCACTTTTCATAATTAATTGCCCCGATTTTACTGTTCACTCTGATACTATTCTTTGATCAGCCAGGCCTATATTGTTCACTGAAACCGAATCAGCAGATTGCTGTGATGCAGCCTTCTGCTGCTTTGCCTTTCTATGTATAGATGTACGACATAAGTGTGTAATTTGATTTGTAATAACAAATAATGATAGATATATAATGCTCCTAGCAGTTGATATAAATGCTCCTGGCAGCATATAGCAATCAAAAATTTTTATAAAAATGTGTGACCATTATATATTCATATGCGTGTTATATATGAGGAGGAAATAATTTGCCTAAAGCTGCACGCGAAAAAGCGGATATCAGCGCCGTGTATAGCAACTATGCGGACATGCTGTTTCGAATAGCCTACTCTATAACTCTTTCAATGGATGACGCTCAGGATGCAGTACATGAGGTATTTGTAGCATACCTTGGAAAATTGCCTGATTTCAGGGACGCTGAACATGAGAAGGCCTGGTTCGTTAGGGCTACAATAAATAAATGCCGTGATCATCTGCGCAGAAGAAAGGTAAGGTCGTACACCCCCCTCCAAGAGGTTGCTGAAATCCCTGCCGAAAGCATCGAGAGCAGAGATGCTTTCAAAGAGGTATTGAAGCTTCCGGAGAAGTACAAGATAGTGATACTGCTCCACTATTTTGAGGGATATGGAATATCCGAAATCTCATCAGCGCTAAGCATTTCATCCTCAGCAGTCAAAATGCGGCTGGCTCGTGGGCGGGAAATGCTAAGATTTGCCCTGGAAGGAGATAAAGCAGATATATGATCGATAAAAAAGCAGTTGGTGAAATATATAAAAGCATTAAAGCACCTGACAGTCTCAGGAAGAGAGTTATGAGTATTGAGGTGCCTGAAGGAAAAACGGTTTTGTTTTTTACCAGGTACCGTTCAGCAACGGCTGTGGCTGCAAGCCTGATTCTCATCATAGCAGCTGTTCTGATGGTCGCAGGAAACTATTATTCGGTGGGCCTTAGTGTAAATGGGCAGGCAATCGGAACGAGCCCGGCAGCTATTGCCGCCGATATAAATGCAAAGGCAGTACAACCGACACTTACCACTAATACAGAGCTGTCTGTCCCGCTGGACATCAATGTAAAGGCACAGGCTACAGTCAGCATTGAGGAAGGGTACCTTTCCATCAACGGAAAGAAATCGGTAGTACTAACAGCTGACAGCGGCAATGCTGTCACATGGCTTTTGCCGGAATACAATAGGGACTCTGTGTATTCCCTCCGCATTTCAACAGCCTATAAAAAGCAAAGCTACCAGCTTTACTTTGATAATGGGCAAAACAACTGGGTAATAAAAGCAAGTAAAAAAACAAAAAATAACAGTAAAAAGGAGAATAATTAAAATGAAAAAATTATTAGCACTCATTATGGTAGCAATTATTGTGGTAATGGCATTTGCAGCCTGCGGCAATAAGAACGCAGGTGAAAATACTCCGGCTGAGTCAACAGGTACAACAGAACAAACAACAACGGAAAATGAAGGCAAAGCAGAAGGTAATGATCTTTCAGCCTCCTCGCCTTCAGAGATAATAGATCTCATTTATGCTCAGAAGAGTCCTGAACTGAAGATTCAGACAATGGATGTGGATCTTTCTGACGCAGATGCTGTCAAGTCCTACACAGGCCTTGATGATGCCAGTCCTATAAAGGAAGCAGCTGCCTCCGAGGCTCTGATAGGCTCCCAGGCATACTCCCTTGTGCTTGTTAGGGTAAAGGATGCTGCTGACGCAGAAACAGTGGCTAATAAAATGTACAGCGGAATAGATCCGAGGAAGTGGATATGTGTTGAAGCTGATGATATGAACGTTGCATATAGCGGCGATCTGGTAATGCTTATAATGCTTCAGTCTAATTTTGAGAACATATCCTCTGAGGATATTGTTAACGCCTTTAAAACAGTTGTGGGCACTGATGTAACCCTTGTTTCAAAGTAGGGCATTTAAGGATGCAGCCTTTAGAATAGTTAAGTATGCAGCTAAGGCAATTGCGATGTATCCATAAAATGATTTAGTTACATGATATATTGTGACTTTCAACATGTTCATGTGCAATATATCGTACAGCAGGATATGATGACTTTCTACAGGTTCATCTGCAATATATCGTACAGCGGAACTTCAAATATGGCACATCGCAAATGCCCCTATGCAGGAAAGGATATGGTAAATAAGGATGCTATTTTCCAGTATATCATTCTTATATTGTTTTCTACCATTGGTGCTGATATTGTTCTTTTTGGCACCAAAAAAGCTGAAAAATAGTGTTCTGCTTGTGGCAAGCCTTGCCTTCTATGCATGGGGGGAGCCCAGGTATGTGTTATTAATGGCCATATCCATCATCTGCGGATATGTCTTCGGAATACTTATAGAAAAAAATAAAAGCAAAAATAGTGCAAGGCTTTTCCTTGTACTGTCGATTATAATCAGCCTGGGGCTTTTGGCTTATTTTAAATATGCTGATTTCTTTATTGAGAACTTCAACACGATTACCGGTCTGTCTGTGCCTCTGTTAAAGCTGGCTTTGCCCATAGGCATCAGCTTCTACACCTTTCAGTTGCTCAGCTATACCGTGGATGTTTATCGCGGTGATGCAGCCGCACAGAAGAACATTATTGATTTTGCAGCGTATGTAGCATTGTTCCCTCAGCTTATTGCGGGTCCCATAGTCCGTTATGTGGATATTGCCCCCGAGTTGGAGGAGCATACTGTCAGTTTTGAAAAAATTCATTCAGGTACAATTAGATTTATAATAGGTTTATCAAAGAAGGTGCTTATCGCCAATGCCCTTGGTGAACTGTGTGACAGCTTCCGTTCCTCCGCAGACAAATCTATTCTCTTTTACTGGATATACGCCATTGCATTCTCGCTACATATTTATTATGATTTCTCCGGTTATAGTGATATGGCAATAGGACTTGGAAGAATATTTGGATTCAGCTTTCTTGAGAACTTTAATTATCCTTATATCTCTAAGAGCATTACCGAGTTCTGGCGCCGTTGGCATATGTCCCTCGGCTCCTGGTTCAGAGATTATGTATACATTCCCATGGGGGGCAACAGAACCACTAAGACAAGATGGCTCTTCAATATACTTGTAGTATGGATGCTTACCGGCTTCTGGCATGGTGCAGAATGGAACTTTATCATATGGGGCCTTATGTTTGCCATTCTTCTGATAATAGAAAAGCTGTGGCTTGGAAAGCTTATTGCAAAGGCTCCGGCCTTCCTGTCACACATATATGTAATGTTTTTCGTGGTTTTAAGCTTTGTGATATTTAATGCAGATGGTATGGGACAGGCATTATCTGACCTTGGAGCAATGTTGGGAGCAGCTTCTCTGCCGTTTGCCACCACTGAAACGGTATATACCCTTTCCAGCTACTGGTTTATTATGCTTATAGCTGCCATTGGTGCGACCCCTATTGTAGCATCAGCCGCAAAGAAGCTTAATACCTCACGATTAGGAGAAAGAGTACTTACTGCTGCTGAACCGGCAGTAATAGCAGCACTTCTGCTGGTAATCACTGCATACCTGGTGGATGGCTCGTTCAATCCGTTCCTGTATTTTAGATTTTAGCAAAGGGCTATGGAATTATGAAAATAAAAGCCAGAAATATAACAACCATATTTATTACAGCGGCTCTGGTATTAAGTCTCAGTATCGCCGGTCTGCTGCTGCCCGATAAGGAAATCTCCGGAAGCGAACGCCGTAAGCTCAAGCAGCTACCTTCGCTCAACTGGAATACACTGCTTTCAGGCAGCTTTATGAAGAACTTTGAAGACTATTCTCTCGATCAATTTCCCGGCAGAGACTCCTTTCGAAGGCTTAAGGCCTTTTGCCGCTTCAATATCTTCGGACAGAAGGATAACAACGGGATATATATTGAAAACGGTTATGCTGCTAAACTGGAATATCCATTGAACGAGGACAGCTTAAATAAGGCTCTTGGGAAGCTCCGCTATCTCTATGAAAAATATTTTGAAGGTACAGATGCCAACATATATGCGGCTGTCGTACCTGATAAAGGCTATTTCCTTGCAGACAAAAATGGTTATCCTACAATGGACTATAACAAGCTTTTTTCAGTTTTTTCTCAACGGCTGGACTTTGCTAATGTTATAGACCTTACCAAGGTGCTTGATATCGAGGATTACTATAAAACAGACACTCACTGGAGGCAGGAAAAAATAAATGAGGCCGCAAGGCTTATAGCTGAAAAAATGGGCTCTGGAGCTGACTTCTCAGGAAAATACACAATTGAGAAGGCACCAATAACCTTTTATGGAGTATACTACGGTCAATCCGCATTGCCATTAAAGGGAGAAGAGCTGTACTACCTGAGAAACGACACTATTGACGGCTGTACTGTTTACAACTATGAAACCGATGCTGTTAAAGGCATATATGACATGGATAAGCTTAAAGGCAAGGATCCCTACGAAATGTTTCTCTCTGGCTCAGCGGCACTGCTGAAAATAACAAATCCTACAGCAGCAACCAATAAAACTCTTACCGTATTTCGTGATTCCTTCGCAAGCAGCCTTGTGCCGCTGCTTGCAGAATGCTACAGCGAAATTACACTGGTTGATATAAGATATGTAGCCAGCGACTATATTGAAAAGGTTTGTGAGCTTAAGAGCGATGACGTTCTGTTTCTATACAGCACGTTGATTCTCAATGACAGCTATACACTGAAATAGCGGCTGTGAAGTAGAAGACAGTCACCAGGTGCTGGTAATTGTAGCCAAATGGAGTGATCCATTGAAATAACGACTGTGAAGTAGAACACACCTGCGACTGCCATTGTTGACACTGTTGTTATAACGCATTAGTTCAATTGAAAAAGCTTCGTTTGTAGAATCATTTTTTTGTTACTGCGTTTCAACGAGGCTGCTATCTGGTTCTCGTTCAGGCCTGGGACAATGTACCTGTCCTCCTTTGTCCCAGTAAGAAAAAACCGGGAGTATCACTTTCGACACTCTCGGTTTCTTTTTTACACATGTACTTTATATTAATCTCTCGTTTTACTGTTTTATACTGCACATGCTTGCAGCGTTATTACTATATAAGCCACTCCTTTAGTTGCACATAGTAACATTATTAAGCCTTAACATCTTCCTTTGGTGTTTCCTTGGGAGCTGCATAATTTTTCAGTATACCGGTTATATCTACGCCTGTAAGCCCCTTTACAGTCTCAGGCAGCTGTGCAAGTATGTTTGTAACATCCTTTGTAATCTTTGAAGCTCCTGAATCTCCTATCATGACTATCTTCTCTGTCTTTGAAAGCGGCTGAGCTATAGCGGATGCTATTTCAGGCAGCTTCTCGATGACCATCTGAGCTATTGCAGCGTCATTATACAGCTTATAGGCCTCAGCCTTCTTAGTAAGTGATATAGCCTCGGCTTCACCCTTTGCTTTAATGACCTCTGCTTCCGCAAGACCTGCAGCCTTTATAGCTTCTGCCTTTGCAATACCTTCTGCCTTGATGGTGTAGGATTGTCCTTCAGCTTCCTTAGACTTTCTGACCCTATCTGCCTCTGCAGTAACCTCAATCTTAAATTTTTCAGCCTCTGCCGGTTTTCTGATCATTGCATCGAGTTCTTTTTCCTTTCTCAATGCTTCTTGCTCCTGGAGTTCAATCTCCTTCTGCTTCCTGACAATCTCAACCTGCATTGCTTCCTTTTCAACATCCTGCTGTATTACAAATTTCTTCTTATCATACGAGAGGTCAGCTTCTGCTTTTCTTTCATTAATAGATGCCTGATAATCAGCCATTTTCATTTCCTTATCCCTGTTGGATTCGGCTACCTTTGTTTCAGCCATATACTTTGCGGTCTGGCCTGCTTGCATAGCTTCGGCGCTCTTAATATCGGCATCTCTCTTTGCTTCTGCTTGACCAATAACAGCATCTCTTTGTACGCGAGCAATTTGTGCTTTACCAAGGCTTTCAAGGTACCCGTTTTTATCTGCTATTTCTCTTATTGTAAAAGAAATGATTTTGAGTCCCATATTTGCCAAATCACCGGCAGCCAGCTCCTGTACCTTCTGAGCAAATGCGTCTCTGTTCTGGTTAATTTCTTCAACTGTCAGGTTTCCTACTATTGAACGCAGATGACCTTCAAGAGTCTGTGTAGCTATACGCCTGATCTCGTCCTCTTTAAGGCTCAGGAACTGCTCAGCTGCTGTAGCTATAGCTTCCTGATGCGAGTCGATTTTCACCTGTGCGATACCGTCAACTGTAACCTGAACACCCTGTGATGTGTATGCACTGGAGTTAACATCAAGAGGCATGATCCTGAGTGAAATTGTTTTTGAAATTTCAAGTATAGGCCAAACAAAGGTCGCTCCGCCCTTTACTATCCTGAAACCTACTACCTGGCCATTAGCCAGTTTCTTCTTTCTGCCTGATACGATGAGTGCCTCATCAGGCCCTACCTTCACATATCTGCCTACAAAGACAGAAATCAGTATGAAGATAACGACAACGAGTATAACACCTGCTGTAATTGCTATCCCATAACCCATAACATAATCCCCCTTACATAATTAATTTTCAGCTTTACTGCGTGGATTTTTATTAATACCATCCGGTATTTTGCTATTACTCAGATCAATGTCATCCAATGTCAGCTTTTGCTCAACATCTGCTATTCCACCGTTAATCTCACGAATTATTACTGTTGAGCTTCGAGCAATACCTATCTTTTGAATTGATCTGGCAGGAAGGGTATATCTTACACCGCCCTGTAAAAATGCAACCTCTCCATAGCCTGCTTCGGGTATTGGAGTTATCACTTCAGCCTCCTTATCAGCTAGTTCCGTTAATGAAAACACTGAATTAGACTGTTGACCATACATAAGCTTAACAACTCCAAAAAATATAGCAGCACCTATGATCCCTGCAAATGCCAGTGCAATGACTGTGCTAAGGAAGCCGCTCATTCCAAAGCCCTTCATTAAAATTAGTCCAACAGCCCCAAATGTGGTAATTGCACTTGCTATAACGACAGGACTGAACGGACAAGGGCTGCCCGATGAATCCCCATGCTCGGCACCATCGTGCTGCAGTTCGATGCCATCATGCTGTACGTCTAAGCCGTCATGCTGCAGATCAAAACCGCCATGCTGTATATCAATATCGCCGTGTTGCAGGTCAAAACCGCCATGGTCAGCATCTATACTGTGATCACTTCCATGTCCGCCAAGCACAAGCGAGATTAAAGCATAACAAGCGCCAAATGCAAGGCAGCCTACAAATACATAAAGCAAACTACCACCTCCTATTAGCCCATTATGACGGTGTAACTAATTTTAATATGTAAGCTCATACTCCATTTAAGAAATACCGTCAATCTATTATATCATGGAACTACTGTTTCATGATATATACCATGTGCGTTTTCGGCCTTGCCGAAATGCTCACACAGCAGCTTAAATCTTGTAAAATAACCACCGTTACGGTATTCTGCGGTTATTTTATCATGGCTGACCAAGCATATAAACCAAGGGCTACAAAATATTGCCTGCACACAACTGTACTATATACGCATCGTTCTCTATATATGTCTTGTAATTTTATAATGTTAACATATTTTTAAGGAGTTGAAATGTTAATATTTGAGTAGTATTATTGGATAAACCTACTACATCGATTGCCATAGCTTATTAAAGAAATTAATATTGTGAGGTAAAAAATGAATAATAGTCAGTTTAAAATCGTTGAGGATGATAATAAAGCGTTACATTCAGAGTTCCATATGCATGTAATATATAAAATTAAAGAAGGAAAAAGGAATGAATTTATTCAAAAGGTAATGGAAGCCGGAATTATTACAGCTTCAAAGCAAGAGACCGGGAATCTGTTTTATCAATATTTTTTCCCGATTGATGACAATAATAGTGTTTTGCTTATTGAAGCATGGGTAGATGCGAATGCGCAAGCCGCTCATTGCACGACAGAGAATTTTAAAAGGTTGTCTGAGATCAAAAAGGATTATGTGGAAAAAGTAATAATAAAAAAATATGATGCTTCGATTATTATCTGAGCTATACTCATCAATCATATGCAAGAATATCGGCACTAGTAATATAGTCATTCAAGTTATTAGGCTACAATGTCCTTTTATTCCCCAAGAGGGTTACTTGGGTTACTATTTTGTGAAAGTATAAAAAATTTAAAGGTCACTAACAGAGACGAACATGGAAGATAAGAAAATACTTTTTTGGGAAGAGAGTTACAAAAATGAAGGCATCTCTGCCTTTGGTGTAAATCCTAATCCTGAAGTCAAAGATTATGTTGAGCTTTTTAATAAAAACGGGAAGGTCCTTGAAGCAGGCTGTGGCGAGGCAAAAAATGCGTTCTTCCTTATTGAAAACGGCTTTAATGATGTTTCAGCATTTGATTTATCTGAAAATGCAATTAAAAAAGTTCATAAAATTGCAGAGAGTAAAAGAGCTAATATAAATGCATTTATTCAGGATTTATGTATGTTTCAGTGGGAATATAAATACGACCTTGTAATTTCGTATGGGACACTGCATTTTGTTAAAAATGATGGATGGCATAAATTCTTAACCGACGCGAAAGAACATACTAATTATGGCGGTTTTCACGTCATCCAAATATGGGGGTGCGGACAAAAACCCGGCCCCCGTCTTCGACAAGCCGGAACATTAAAGCCAGAGAATTTTTATCATCAATCCTACGGCTTAATTTTTGGGGTAAACCGGCATAATTATTCTTTAGGGAATGAGTAATTAAACCATTTCCAGCTTTTTACTGGCCCAAGCTTAGCATACAGGCCTTTAGCTTCAGTACTTTCACCGCCTATATAAGCATATTGTATGCCTTCAATGTATAAACGTTTAAAGCATTCTCTGATTACTGCTTCAGCTAACCCCCTTCGTCTATACTCACTATGTGTACAGACCTTTTCAATTTCAGCATAATTATTCTTGTAATCAATAAAAGCAACACAGCTTGCAACATGCTGCCCATTTCTATTTACTACAGATAAATCAAACCTCGGATTAAAACAAGGACTTTCCCGGTTATACTCATATTTTAGCAGATCAAATTCACTTACTTCATTTTTATTTCTCCATGCATTATTATATAGCAGCGTCTTGCCTTTCAAATCCGGATGAACTAACATATCTTCTATTGAAAATTCACTATCAAGAGAGATTTCTTCTTTTACTTTGTCAGACAATATATATAATCCAGATACCTCATCTTGTCCTTTTAGAACAAACCCCTCCTCCTCAAGAATTTGAATATAGTACTCCTGATATTCATGTGCTCTTGTTGACAGTTCACCTTCTCTATCTTTCCAGGAATATTTAAGCCATTTCAACATTTCTGAATACAGGAACTCATATCCCCTTTTCGACAATACATTGAATTCTCTATCACCATATTCTGAAATTACAAAGCCAATCAGCTCTTCATTATTAAACCATAGCTGTGCGTTCTTCCTCATGAAATTCGGAAAGCATTTCCTCTCGTTCCAACATCCATATTTCCAGTCTCCCAGCCTGCCAATAGTCCAGATAAACCTTTCTTTTTTATCAGTATAGTCTTCAACAAGAAACTCCCACATTTTTTCGAAGTCATTCTGTTTTTCATCAAATGGACGATTGTACACTCTCATTACTTTTTCCCTCCAATAAATATTTAATAATTGCAGAATCCTTATGCCCAACCAATCCCTCGCTTTAATGAACAAAAATCTCGGGGGCATCTAATCACTCTCGCCTTTTTGTTGCAGTCCTTCATGCAGCGCCATTAATAAAAAAACTGCAGGAAGAAAGCCTCCTACAGTCCAAAAGTTCATTTACTTTTTTACAAACATTTATCAATATAAGTATAATTATAGCAATACTTATTAAAAGGCTGTAAAAATATAAAGTTTGGTTCTATAAATGACCTCTTCTACTTACTAAATTATAAAAAGCAATATGATAAAGCCTATCTAAGGTTAGGCAGTACAACTTCCTTAAAATTCTCGCTTTTCAAGTCTTAGCAAGCAGCAATAATCATCTTATAAAACCTCCTTCGATATATTTATGGTAATTTTATCCTAAATAAATTAAAAAATCCATATTAAAAATAATTATAATTGTTTTCAACATATATGAATAGTAGTAAATCAATGATGCTATGTAACCAAACCAACATCTTTATTCCAGGCTTAACATTTTCCCATCATCTGGATCTATATATGCCAGCCAGTAGCCAAAAGCTCCGTATTTGGGCTTGCTGCCTTCAACCTGTACCCACCTGCTCATCTCTCCAAAGGGCTTTCTGTCTACCATGTACATGCCGGGGACACCACAGACAACATACTGCTTCTCTCTTGGCTTATGAGAAAATATGCCGATAATAAGATGCCTATATTTATAATGTGCCATCATAACAGTGGGGTTAAACATCAACGGCGACCTTATACCGCTCTGATAAAGCATATTATTGAGATTAACCGGATTAGTCACCCTCCACCATGAGTAATCGCTTCTTCTGCTGTGAAAAGGATCACTTGGCTCAAAAGCTCGTGCCAATTCCTGCTTAAGCCATACAACGTTGCCAATCGGCTTTTGCACAGGCTTCATACTGCTATGCTGCAGCTTGCAGTCAGCACATGGATTGATAGGATAGCCATCATTATTTATGAAAGCCGCACACATATTCCCATTGAGGTACATACAGCCTGTATTAACCTTATCGATCTCCTGCTTGTTATTCATCGGAAAATAATCATCAGAAGTTATTTTCTGATTTTTATTCTCATTAACATCTGTACTAACACCAACATCAACATCTTCAAATTCATTTGCGTTTGCATTTGAATTCTCATTCTTATTTGAATCTGTACTTATATTTGCGTTTGTACTCTCGACTGACCATTTATATCCTTCCGGCTTTTCATTTTCATAGTTGCCGTAAGTCTCTGCTTTTGATTTTGTATACATGTTACCTGACCACATTTTTTCTTCTTTTTCTTCGGCCTCTTCTTTCTCCCCGGCTTCTTCTTTAACCCAGGCCCCTTCTTTCCCCCAGGCCTCTTCTTTACCCCAGGTCTCTTCTTTCTCCTCGGCCTCTTCTTTACCCTCAGCCTCTTCTTTCTCCTCGGCCTCTTCTTTACCCTCGGCCTCTTCTTTAACCTCGGCCTCTTCTTTCTCCCAGGTCTCTTCTTTAACCTCGGCTTCTTCTTTAACCTCGGCCTCTTCTTTAATCTCGGCCTCTTCTTTAATCTCGGCCTCTTTTTTCTCCTCGGTCTCTTCTTTCTCTTCGGCCTCTTCAACTTTTTTGCTTTCTTCCTTTTCTACTTTCTCCTCTTTTTCCATATTTTCATTACTACTCATTAACTCTTCAATACCTATATCCATTTTCAGCTTACCATAGGTGTTACTTTGATTAATCATCTTGAAAGTATCTGTTGTACTTTCACCAAATTTATAGGCCTTATCTTGTACTATTTCATTATTTTCTCCTGAAGTCATCTTTCCCTTTTGTACATCCTGTCCTGACATCTTTGTTTGAGGCTTTGTTTCCTGCAGTTCAAACTCCTGAGGCTTTACCTCTTGAGATTGTGCATTATAGGGTTTTTCCTTGTTCACCGGTAATGAATTTGCCTTCGCCGGCTGTCCCTTATTCTTGCCTGCAGCAAACCTCATTCGCCATTCTGTTTTTTTAGTTATGTACGCTGCTAATGGACAAACAACTCTTCCATTGTCTCTATCAATGCCCTCAACTAAAATTGCGACTATATCAAATTGATTGATGGGAAAACCTGTTTCATCAACATTACGGGGATCAAATGCCCAGTTCAATTCTGCCTTATTAAGTTTAGGAACAAGTTCACCGGCACAGGCTCTTACTATTACGTCTGATCTGTTTGACAGTACATACACAAAATATTTATACAGGTTATTTACATTTTTTAAATTCTGTACAGAAACATGCAATTTACCGCAATTGTCCTTTACTTCAAGACGTACATGTCCAACTGCTTTTTGACCTGAATCATAACCGGCATCCTCATTTGAAAATATTACAAAGCTTCTTTGATACTCTGCCTTTAAACTCAAATTAATCCCTCCATACTAAAAAACTAATATATGTATATGCTTTCAAAATAAAATAAAGCATTATATATTAGTATGTTGATGGTCATAATATATTGTCATATTGTTTTAGAAATATTTAATATCGGCTCAAAAGAATACATACAGGCTATAGAAACGCTTTAGTTGTAGAAATATTTTGCTACCATTAATACATTTCAACGAGGCTGCTTCTACACATAGATAAAAAAGCGACTCGTTATAATGCATAAGATCGAAGTAAAATATTTTGTTTGTAGAAACATTTTGCTACCATCAACACATTTCAACGTAGCATGCTATATTCTACGCTATGTTATAATTATGCAGGATTTTTTATTAGAAATTGCATACTGTATTCATACATAATAATTAAGCAGTACTTTCAAACGCCCATTTACCGTAATTTATTTGTGCTTATACAAATTTATTCATTATACCAAAATGACCGTATTTCTTTTCGTTAAGATTTTACTGCATTCTTGGCACTGCATCACTTTAGGGATAAAAATATCACTTCTTTTTGCATAATAAACCACACTTTTTACAATAGTATAGTTATTAATAAATACAAACTGCACATAATAAACGTTTTTGAATAATTCATTGTTGAAACCTTCAAAACTATGTGATATGATATGATAGTGAAAAAATTAACCAATTCCGAATACCTAATAGAAACACTTTTAGTTATTCATAAAGTAAATTTGGTTAGTCAAATAAAATCAAAACCTTGAAAGGAGATTACCCGATGGTAGAGAATAAAAAGCTGCAACAGTGGGTAAAAGAAATGGCAGATATGTGCCAGCCCGATAAGATTTATTGGTGTGACGGTTCGCAGGAAGAATATGACCGCTTATTAAATGAGATGGTTGAAAGCGGTATGGCTATACGTTTGAATCAAGAAAAGCGTCCAGGCTGCTATCTGTTCCATAGCGATCCATCAGATGTAGCACGTGTTGAGAACAGGACATTTATCGCATCAAAAAATAAGGAAGATGCAGGTCCAACTAATAACTGGATCGATCCTGAGGAGCTCAAAACTACAATGAAGGGTTTGTATACTGGCTGCATGAAGGGCAGAACAATGTATGTAATTCCTTTCTCAATGGGCCCTATCGGTTCACCTATTTCAAAGATAGGTATTGAACTGACAGACAGCGCTTACGTTGTATGCAACATGCGCATAATGACCCGTATTGGTACGGCTGTCCTGGAGGCACTTGGCGACGATGATTTTGTTAAATGCCTGCATTCTGTTGGTAAGCCGCTTGCAGAGGGAGAAAAGGATTCTTCATGGCCTTGTGCTCCAATTGAACAGAAATACATCAGCCATTTCCCTGACGAAAGAACAATATGGTCCTATGGATCAGGCTACGGTGGAAATGCCCTTCTTGGAAAGAAGTGCTTTGCACTTCGTATAGCTTCAGTTCAGGCTCGTGACGAAGGCTGGATGGCTGAACATATGCTCATACTTCGTATTACTGATCCTAAGGGAAATTCAAAATATATTACAGGCGCATTCCCAAGCGCATGCGGAAAAACAAACCTGGCTATGCTTATTCCAACAATACCCGGTTGGAAGGTTGAGACCATCGGTGATGATATAGCATGGATGAAGTTCGGCGAGGACGGCCGTCTGTATGCTATTAATCCTGAAGCAGGCTTCTTCGGAGTTGCTCCGGGTACTTCACTTGATTCTAATCCTAACGCTATGCATAGCTGTGAGAAGAATACAATATTCACAAACGTAGCATTAACTGATGATGGAGACGTTTGGTGGGAAGGCATAGGCACTCCTGCTCCAGCTCACCTTATCGATTGGAAGGGCAATGACTGGACTCCTGATTCCAAAGAACCGGCAGCTCATCCAAATGCTCGTTTCACAGCACCGGCAAAACAGTGTCCTGTTATAGCTCCCGAATGGGAAGATCCTAAGGGTGTGCCAATATCTGCATTCCTTGTAGGCGGACGCCGTCCAAGCACTGTACCTCTGGTACATGAAAGCTTCGATTGGGATCACGGTGTATTCATGGGCTCAATCATGGGTTCAGAAATTACAGCAGCATCTATAGATAAGAACATTGGTAAGGTTCGCCGCGATCCGTTCGCTATGCTTCCGTTCATGGGCTACCATGTTGGTGACTATCTGAAGCATTGGCTTGATATCGGAAAGATGACTTCACCTGACAAACTGCCTAAGATATTCTACGTTAATTGGTTCCGTAAGGATTCAGACGGAAAATGGCTGTGGCCGGGCTTTGGTGAAAACAGCCGCGTTCTCAAGTGGATCTGCGAGAGAGTTTCCGGTGAAGGCAAAGCAGTTAAGACCCCAATCGGATATATGCCTACAGATGATGCTATTGACACTGAGGGTCTCGATGTCAGCAAGGATGATATGGATGAACTCCTTAAGATCAATAAGGATGAATGGCTTAAGGAAGTTGAGTCAATCAAGGAGCATTACGCTAATTATGGCGAAAAGATGCCTAAGGAATTATATGATCAGTTAGCTGCACTCGAGAAGAGGCTCAAGGACTAGTATAAGGCAAGGGTACACTAAAGGCACTATCCCGCAAAGGATAGTGCCTTATTTAGTTATATTAAAAGTCATTAAACCGCTATTAGAATATTTACTCAGTTATTCGTTACTATATCCAATTTTGACTGGCTTTCTACTGTACTGCCTATTACGTTTGGCTAACTATCCGCCTTGTGCTGCATTGCTTATTATATCTGACGCAATATCGGCTTTGTGCTGCATTTCTTATCACGTTACCGTTTAATGCACCTTCGGCCTTGCACTACTTTGCTATCATGTTTGACAGCTCAGCAAATTGTTCTATAGAGAGCGTTTCGCCCCTTTGGTTCTCGCCTATGCCAATTTTAACAAGTAGCTCCTTAAGCTGTTCTTTGCTTAGGTTAAATGCACCTGCATTAAACATGGCATTAATAAGCGTTTTTCTTCTTTGTGCAAAGGCAGCCCTTACCACTTTGAAGAAAAGCGCCTGGTCCTTAAGAGTAACCGGAGCAGTCTTGTGGATATCAAGTCTTACAACCGTTGAAACAACACCCGGCTGTGGTATAAAGCAGTGAGGCGGCACATCTGTGACAACAGATGGCTTTGAGTAATACTGTACTGCTACAGATAATGCTCCATAATCCTTTCCTCCGGGCTTTGCCATCATTCTATCAGCAACTTCCTTTTGAATCATAAACACCATGGTTTCAGCCTCTATTTTGCTTTCAAGGAGCATCATAATAACAGGTGTGGTTATGTAATATGGTAAATTTGCAACGATTTTCAGAGGCATTGGCCCACTGCTATCATCATGCAAAAGTTTACGTGCATCTGATATTGTTTCTTCAATATTCAGCTTCATGATGTCTTCATTTATAATTTTTACGTTTGTATATGTCTTTAAATTTTCTTTCACTGCCGGGATCAGATGTTTATCTATCTCTACAGCTACCACCATTGCTGCAGTCTTAGCCAGCTCCGAGGTAAGGCTTCCCAGACCCGGGCCTATTTCCAGAACAATATCTCCATTTGTAAGTTGTGCAGCATTTGCAATTTCTTTAAGAACACCGCCATCGTTCAGGAAATTCTGCCCCAATGATTTTGTCGGGCGCAGATTGAATTTTTTTAGTGTGCTTCTGGTGTCGATATTCATAATAATCTCCAAACTTCCCCATTAATAAAAGTCTCCAGGGTATCGAGCCCCCTCGTCTTTTTGCTGTAGCCCTTCGGTCAACGCCATAGATTAAAAATTAACCGGGATCGGCAATCCCGGCTCAATATTAGTCCCCTATTACATGTAATTTTTATGAGCTTGCAAGAAATCTTTACTTGTTCAGTATGTATACCCTGACCTTTTTGACTCCAAATTTATCTACATAATCTTGACTGTCATAATACAGGTCAATCTTATTCCCCTTAATAGCACCACCCACATCTGCGGCTACTGCATATCCATAATCCGGGGTCTTTCCTACAAACTCTACATAAACTCTCGTTCCAAGCGGTATTACCTTCGGATCCACCGCGATAATACCTTTCTTTACCCTTGCGCCTGTTGCTGTTATTCCAAATAACGGATGTCCGGGATGCTTTCCGGTGTCCTTAAAGGATGCGGTGTAAGCAGTGGCTTTCATATCCATCACCTTGGAATATCGGACAGTGTCGCCTCTGGCAGTCCTATAGTTTAAAATGGTGCCATATTCCATTACCATTGCGACAGGATTCTTTATAATAGCTTCACTGAGTAATTCTCGTGATACCTCTGTTCCATTTTCCGTCACTACCTTGTATTTCTTTTCTAATACACCCTCCTGACCATGCTGTACAACTCTCTCTGTACCTTTATCAAGGCTCTTGTTAGCTTGTCTTTGCACATCATAGGGTATCTCTTCTTCTTCGCTTACGACACTTTCATTAACGCGAACAACGTTGATAGACATATTCTCATTAACCTTATCCTCTAAAGCAGCTCCTTCCAGCCTGTCGAGGGTGCCGAGCTTTATGGAGCCATCCTTGATCAACTCGCCTACGGTATCCCTGTAGGTCATAACCTCGGTCTTGCTCCCATCAGCTGTAATGTAAACAGGTACAGCTCTTTTAATATATATTTCATTTAATTTTGTCCTTTGTAAGCTGGTTTCCAGTGGAATACTGACATAATCACAGGTTGCAACATCAATATTGTTCTGGTCCAGCACTTTTGCAAAGGTATTTTTCATAGTCCTACAGGTTGTTTTTACCCCGTTGTCATAGATAACTACATCCTTTTCAAGATAGGCAAACGCAGCTATACCTGCGCCTGATGAAATTGCTATTGCTAGCACTACAATTAACAATTCCTTTCTGCATGAAAAAAACCTTTTAATATTTTTAGCAAGTGGTAATAGCATAAACCCTCCTGTTAAAATATTAATAAGGGACTGTGGGAACATTTTATTCCTATTTGCTAATTTTGTCAAATTCATTGCCATAATACTCCTTTTGTTAATAATTATTCTCATTCAAGGTAGTATTATACATATATTTTTATTGCCAGCTTGATCAATGAAGATAAGTAAAAACAAATATAGGGAGCCGCGCTATCTGCAAGCCCCCTTATAAAATAGGTTCCAGTGATCTTTACATACCACTCATAGGGTTGAATTGACTCATAAAAGGCATAGATCCCATATTGGGCATATTACCCATGCTCGGCATAGATCCCATATTAGGCATACTACCCATATTTGGCATAGTACCCATATTTGGCATAGTACCAAGCATACCATTTGCGCCCGCCGCTGGAAGAGAATTATTAGCGACAGCAGGGCTTATACCACTATACATCATGTTATTCATTGTACCAGCGCCCATTACATTTTGCCCATACATCATAGGGCACTGCATGTTCATCAGGTATGGACAACACATCATAGGCACCATCATTGGCGCTGCAGTCATTGCTGGCATAGTTTCCATATTAGGTTGAACAGGCATCATATTAGGATTGGCTTGAATAGGCATTGTATTAGGGTTAGCCTGCATTTGCTGCATAGCTCCTGCTTGCTGCGTGTTTGTAAACTGTTCGCTGTTTACTTTTTCCTTCATTTTGATATCATCTCTCATATACATATTCCTCCGGTATTCCTTTAGTACAGTATATGATTTATGACATAATTGGTGAATTATTTCTTATGTTACTCCTTCAATACCTGCTCATATTTTGTATTATGAGCTCATCTCTAATATCAGAGTAGCCTATTTTTACATAAACTAAATTTTCGCCCTCATTAAACCAGCTAAATGAGTTGTCTGACTTTTCCGAAAGCTTGATTGCAAGCCTGGCTGCAAGGTATATCTCACCGTTTTCCAATCCTCTCTGATTATCAAGCTTCACTTCGAGGACTTCAATTTTGGGGGCAGCGTTCTTCATTGCTTGCGTATACTCATCGATGTTGGTGGTCCTGTTCTTAATAAGGACTCCAGCAAACTCCAGTTCATACGCCTTTGCATAATCTTCCTGATTTAAGGCCGCCACATAATCCGCAAATGGTTTTGATATCGCTTCAGTATTCAGGAACTGCTTTATATTATTAACAAAATCAGTCCTGTTAATCAGCTCCTCACGCACTCCATCCTTCTCTGCATTTGCCGAGTCCACAGCCTTGTTCAGCCTCTCATTTTCCTTCTTTATTTGGTCGAGCTCATTAAGCAGAGTTCTGTTCTCCTCCTCAAGGGAGCTGATTTCCCTTTTTTGAGCGCTGATATTGGAACTATTGCTGGCACTCACATTTTCAAGATTCTTTATGGCCTGCTCCTTGCTTTCTCTATCCAGTAGAAGATAATTAAAGCCAATCAGCAACGCGGTAAGAAGAACAAAAACCATTACAAGGGTCAGTTTTTTCATAACACACCACCTTAATGACGGTAGAATACCGATACTATAAGCTTATTCTATTCTGAAAAGTCTCTTAGCATTTGATGTTGTGATCTGTTCAATATACTCAGTGGGTCTAGCCCTCAACTCCGCTATTTTTTTAGCTACCAGGCCTATATAAGCCGATTCATTTCTATGTCCTCTATGGGGCTCAGGTGTCATATACGGGCAATCCGTTTCTATAAGCAGCATATCGTCCGGAACATATTTTGCGACCTCCAAGAGCCTTTTGGCATTCTTAAATGTGACAGCTCCGCCGATTGATATTAGTAAATTATTATTCATTGCTTCCCTTGCCATTTCAATACTTCCAGAAAAGCAATGGAGTACACCGCCGATTGATTTTACATTTTCTTCCTTAACAATCGACATAATATCCTCATGTGAGTCCCTATCATGGATAATAACAGGCAGCTTCATACTCTTGGCTACCTCTATCTGCTTTTTAAACCATAGCTTCTGCACTTCCCGCGGGGTATTTTCATAATGATAATCGAGGCCTATCTCTCCAATAGCAACAACCTTTGAATAAGTGGCGAAATCCGTTAAAGCTGATATTACATTATTATTCATATCAATTGTACCGTTAGGATGAACCCCGACAGAAGCATATATAAAATCATATTCCTGGGAAAGTGAAACGCTTTCTACTGAAGAAGCAACATCAAATGATGCTGATATTATATATTCAACTCCGGCCTTTTTGGCACGATCTATAGACTCTTTACGATCTGAGTCAAACTGTGAATCATTAAAATGCGCATGCGTATCAAACAGCATTTTTTACCTCTCGCATTCTGTATATTATTGATGTTACATATCATTATAACACTTTAGTTCAAAGAAAATTTACTCAAGCTTTGTAATATAATCAGGCCTTATAGCTCGAAAACTTCGCCATTATAATTTGTTACGATGACCTTGAAGCTATATTCCGGATAACTATTTTTTTCCATAGGTGCTCCCGTTGTCGCATGAGGTATCTTGATCATATAGCTCCCCGTTTCTATTCCCTTTTCATCAACAAAAGTAGGACCATACTCAGCTTCCGGAACGTCTGACGATATATTAGTCTCGCCTGAGGCAATCATTACATTAATCCTATCTCTGGTCTTTGCATTAGCTATATTAAGGTCTGTTACATCCTTTGAAAATACCTCTTTGTCTTCCAAGAAGGCCTTAATTACAACACTTTTTATTTTTAAGGCTGCCTGACCGAAGGTCATGTTATTAATTACAACAGAATAATTAGTTCCTTCCGCTCCACTTTCTGTACCGTTCTCCATCATTCTTATTCTATTCTCATAGTCATTCTTCATATTGCCGGAATAAAAATCCGTATTGAGTTTTTTTCGGCTTCTATCAGCTGATTCCTGATATACATTGAAGATATAATTATATTTATAGGGAAGTGTAAGCTCGCAAGTATAATTTAGGCCATTTTCAGATATGCACTCGATATCAGTTGCTTCTGTGTTGTTTTCATCAGTCGCATTAAGGTAAACTCTTGACCCGCTGTCCGCCTGTTTAAGTGTTAATTTAACCAATGCTTTTATCGACTTGGTTTCAGTATCTATGCCCGTATAGGTTAGGCTAAAATCGGTAACCAAATTATTCTGCTGGTTTAAAAGCCACTCTACTCTGTCTGAAATAGAGTTGCTTAAATTGTTCATGTCAGACCTGGCTATTGAAATATCAGCTTTTAAAGCACTGATTTCTTCCTTAAATTTAACATTTTGGTAAAAAATCAGTATAGCAATAGCTACAATTCCAATAATAATAGTATTATACTTCCATCGGTATTCCTGCATAAGCTACCACCTATTATTAATATTGGTCTTCTTCTCAATATAGATTATTCTCTACTACCATTGTACTGCCAGTAAAATCCAGCCGCACAAGAATATTATACATCGATAATACTCATTAGCAAGCATTAGTATATAGCGTAATCACACTTTGGTTCAGGCTCAAAGTTATTTAAGGCATATTGCGTATGAATTGCCAGCCTGTAATTACCGTACCTTAGAGCCGCTGTCAATAGTACCGTCAAGCGTTGCAACTACCAGGCCGGCATCATTGGATGCGGCAAGAATCATACCCTGAGACTCTATACCTTTTAGCTTAACAGGCTTTAAGTTAGCAACCAATATTACAGATTTGCCCACAAGGCTCTCAGGTGAATAATACTTGGCAATGCCAGATACGACCTGCCTCTTTTCACCGCCCATTTCTACGCATAGCTTAAGCAGCTTATCCGAGCCCTCTACCTTGGATGCCTCTAAAACCTTCACTACACGAAGATCAAGCTTTGCAAAGTCATCAATGGTTATGAGCCCTGCATCAGCTTCCTTACAGGAATCATTCTTAGACGAATTCGATGCCTTTGCGGCAGCCGCCGGTGCTTCTGTCTTCTTCGCTGATACAGGATTAAGCTTTTCCAGCTCTTCCATTTCTTTTTTCATATCTATTCTTGGGAATATTACTTCACCCTTAACAACAGCTGCACCTTCAGGGTAGATACCCCATTTCTTTGAGCTCTCCCAACCAAGTACGGTGCTTTCGGATATACCAAGCTGACTCCATATCTTTTCCGGAGTCATCGGCATAAATGGCTGCAGCAGTATTGATATTACCCTAAGGCTTTCTGCCAGATGGTACATTACGCCGGCAAGTCTTCCCTTATTTTCTTCTGACTTGGCGAGCACCCATGGCATAGTTTCATCAATATATTTATTCGTTCTGGAAATGACCTTCCATATTTCAGTAAGCGCCGAGCTGAACTGCAGCTTATCCAAAAGCTCCTCGACCTTTTCAGGCAACTGACCTACAGCACTTTCAAGCTCACTGTCAAAGTCGCCTGAAGTTCTGTCTGATGGAATAACTCCTCTAAAATACTTATCTATCATAGCAACAGTTCTGCTTACAAGGTTACCCAAGTCATTGGCAAGATCTGAGTTTATTCTCTGTATAAGAGCTTCATTTGAGAAAACTCCGTCAGATCCGAACGGGACCTCTCTTAACAGGAAGTACCTCACCGCATCTACTCCGTACTTATTGATAAGCACGACCGGGTCAACAACATTTCCCTTGGATTTGGACATTTTGCCACCCTCAAGCAGAAGCCATCCATGTCCGAATACCTGCTTTGGAAGCGGCAGACCTAATGCCATCAGCATTGCAGGCCATATAATAGTATGGAAACGTACTATCTCCTTACCAACAAGATGCACATCAGCAGGCCAGTATTTCTTGTAATCCGATTCATCATCAGAAAGGTAGCCTAGTGCGGAAATGTAGTTGGACAGAGCATCTATCCAAACATATACAACATGTTTATCATCAAACGTAACAGGTATGCCCCAGTTGAAGGTAGTCCTTGAAACACATAGGTCTTCAAGACCGGGCTTAAGGAAGTTATTTATCATCTCGTTCTGTCTCGAAACAGGCTGAATGAACTCAGGATTGTCCTCAATATGCTTAATGATCCTGCCCTGATATTTTGAAAGCTTAAAGAAATAGCTTTCCTCCCTTGTGATCTCAACCTCGCCGCCACAGTCCGGACATTTGCCGTCTACAAGCTGTGTCTTGGTCCAGAAGGATTCGCAAGGAGTACAGTACCAGCCCTCATACTCACTTTTATATATATCACCATTATCATACAGCTTCTTAAATATCTTCTGTACTGCTTCCTGATGCTGTTTATCAGTAGTCCTGATAAACCTGTCGTTTGAAATCTCCATCAGCTTCCACAGGTCTTTGATACCTGCTACGATATCATCTACATACTGCTGAGGCGTAACGCCCTTAGCTTCAGCCTTTCTTTGTATTTTAAGGCCATGCTCATCAGTACCTGTAAGGAACATAACATCAAAGCCCGTAAGTCTCTTATATCTTGAAATAGCATCAGCAGCTACTGTTGTATATGAATGCCCTATGTGCAGTTTATCACTTGGATAATAAATAGGTGTAGTAATATAAAAGGTTTTCTTCTCCATTTGATGCCTCCAGCAATTTGTTAAGTAAAGTTTTCCCAAAAAACGGCATGATTATTGATATCTCTTATTAATATACCTTTATAATCAAACTTTTTCAAGAAGAACTTGGACAGAGGCGGGGGATTTTACCTTTACAAGGTATTATCACCTTTTTGCATCAGTCAACAGGGTAGGAACGTCAGCGCCATTTATTCCGATTATGTTTCCAAACACCGACCGAAGTGCTACATCATGGATGCAGCTGAAAAGCAATATTTTTATAGTGAAAATGAGAATAGATCTTCTAAAGAAAATAATTGTCAAGATAGTGACATTTCTATTCAAAATGCCGGAGCAGATGATGTAAAGCTTCTAGCTGCTATGAATCGGGAATTGATTCACGATGAAGGCAGTGAAAATCCCATGAGTCCAGAGCAGCTGGAGGAACGGATGAAAGGCTTTTTACTTACAGAGTACAAAGCTGTTCTGATTTTACTTGGCAATGAAATAGCAGGGTATTGTCTCTACAGAATGGATAATCAAAAAGGCGAAACAAGCTTCGACATATATGTACGTCAATACTATATCAAACCGGTATTCAGACGGAAGGGTTTAGGGAAAAGAGCTTTCAGCATGCTTTTAGAAAGCACCTTTAGAAATGCAGCTTATGTAAAGCTGGACGTATTAATATCTAACCCCGGAGGGAAAGCCTTCTGGGCGAAGATTGGGTTTGAGACTTATTGCCACAGCTTAAGAATAAAACCATAGGAGGCCGCTGTACCTACTTCGCCGAATAATCCATTTGAAGAATAGTTGTTAAACCTCCGTCTCCCTGTAAAGATTTACTGACACATCCAGCTAATTCAAGTGAAAGTAAAGTGGCAGTAATATTAATATTTTGACAAAAATTCTGCCGGTGTTAATATTTCTGGATGGTCAATATCAACTGCAGCAAAATCTTTATCCCCTGTTATGAGTACGTCAACATCTTCCAATATTGCTGTTGCAAGAATAGGATAATCATAAGCATCTCGTATTGCTGGAACTTATCCTTTTCAATAAAGGCAGGGGTATAAACAAACTCATAAGGTAATTCTGTCAGAAACTCATCTAACTCCTTTAATTTATGAGCAAATTTGCGTTTTACAACCCTATTAAGCTCCTCCATAATATGAGAACATAATACTATTGTATGCCTCTTACAAAGCTTTGCTTTGAGCTCGTTCATCTGTACTGATGGAAAGAAGATAATTGAAATCAGGACATTGGTATCAATCATTATTCGCTATCGCTCTTCCCACATTTCTTTTCTTATTTCTTTCACAAATTCATTCATTTCTTCTGGTGAATTATATCCTGCTTTTTGTGCTTCTCCTGCCATTGCATCCTGTATCCTATTAAACGCCAATAATTCAGCGTTTTCAAAATATATTCTGCCATCTTGTTCTAAAAATATTACCTTATCGCCTTCTTTTAAATTAAGCTTTTTTCTGATTTCAATCGGTATTGTAATTTGACCTTTTGTTGTAACTCTTGCGACTTCCATATTTAAACTCCCTTCTTACTTTTATGTCTGTTCTTACATTCCTTACTTAATTATATTATATGATTTATATATGAAAATATCAATCAGATATAGAAAATGGAAACAGTATATATATTATTTAAGTTTTGTTTAGCTACTGTCAACCAGCGGAACCGTCCCCTTGGCTTTGCCCTTGGTTTTCATGAAACTTTTTCAAGAAGAACTTGGACAGGTTAACACGGTATATACGAGAATTCAATGCTTTACACTTTTTATAAAACCATGGAAATTAGAGTTACGCCAATAATATTTCTGATTGGAAGGCAACTATTGCTTTGCCTGAAATCTTAACTTCATAAGGCTCTTCGTTTTTTATTTTTACCTGAACGTCCATCGTTCCGGTTCGGTGAATCGCCTCACCCTGCATCGCACGAAAGTTGAACTGAGAACCAGTACTATTTACCTTTCTATAATAAACCAGATAAGCACCTAAAGGCCCGTTAGCATTGCCAGTAACAGGATCTTCAGTAATCCCTATGGCAGGTGCGAACATCCTTCCATGCACCAAAATGTCGCTGTTAGTGTCTATTGTAAACACATAATATCCATTGCACTGAATGTCTTTGCTTATTTCAGCCAGACGACTGCTGTCCGGCAGAAGACGATTCAAATTTTCTCGGCTCTTGATGCCGATCAAGACTTTTGAATGACCGGTTGAAACAATTTGAACTGAATAGTTTTCAAGCAAATCCTTATGCCGCAACTTCAAAGCAGATAAAGTTGAATCCAAAGTCTCACCAGCTAAAATTTCCCCAAATTCAATTTTGCCCTGTGTCATAATTATTCGATAATCGTCGTTTTCTTTAAGAATATCAACAGGCAAGATTCCGGCACCGGTTTTCTGATAAATTCTTGTAGTTCCCATGTCCTTTTCGATTGCACGGGCATAATGCGCTGCAATCGTTGCATGTCCGCATACTGGGACTTCTTTTATTGGAGTGAAAAACCGGACTTCTACGTCGTATGTATTCTCCGAAGATGAAAAAATAAAGGCTGTTTCCGAATTGTTCAACTCTCTGGCTATTTTTTGCATTTCCTCAGCGTTAAGTCCGTCGGCATTTGTAATCACTCCTGCTGGATTGCCGGAAAATTTCTCTTTTGTAAAGGAATCGATTTGATAATAGCGATATTTTCTTGTCATGTTGGCCCCCTGTGAACTAGTGTCTGTTGCTTCGTATTATAACAGGGATTATAATACAAGTGAAAGCATCGGACAATAATGCACTTTTTTATCAGATACTTACCATTTTGTTAGAAGGATCTATATGCAGAAGGTTGAATTGAAGGGATTCCATGATCTTGAAAAACGCCAAAAAGATTTTAACTGCTCTATTGGATTTGCAATGACTGTAATTGGAAGTAAGTGGCGGGCAATTATACTTTGGCATATCTTAAAACAAACTCCCATACGATATGGCCAGCTAAAGATTCAGATTCCTCATATCAGTCATAAAATTCTGTCACAAGAATTGAAGTATCTTGAAATGGATGGATTGATTCAGAGAATTCCATACCCATCCATCCCTCCTAAAGTGGAATATATCTCCACAGAGAAGGGAAAATCCTTAGAACATATTTTGTCAGAGCTATGCGAGTGGGGCAAGAAATATATGAAATCGGATGTGTAGTATCATTTTGGCATACTTATTATTATCAAACTGATAACAGGACATAAGGCAGCAGCAAAATAGTGCTCAGCGCACAGCAATTTTCTGAAAGGCCAGCCTTTCAGAGCCATCTTTCAAATAAATTATTCCGCAGTAAGAGAAGCCCATTTTTTTCAGCAGACCCTGCATGGGAATATTATCACGATGTGTATCTATTCTCAGATTCCCGCAATCAGCAAGGCACCAGCTCAGACAATAGGATGCCACGCCTCTCTTATTGGCAGCTGATGCTATCCTGTGTACTACGCCATAGGGCTCGCTGTTCAGCCATTCGCCTTCATATATTTTCTCATAGGTGGGTTCTATTCCCCTTATGTATGCAAAAACTCCTGCAATACTTCCATCAAGTATACATACATAGCTGTTATTGTCAGCAATATCACCTGCAACCTCCTCATAACCGGGGTAACCGTTAATCCACTGGTGCATATTCCCATTTTCCCGCATATACTCCCGTGCAATACTGTAAATTTTCATAACCTCATCTATCTCTTCAAGCCTAGCATGCCTTATCTCCATCAGTCTTTTCACTCCTTATTTTATTATGTCTGATCTACCATGTATATTATCCTGAACTATCCTTCAGTAGAGTAGGACTAAGAACGGTTCGATACCCTATTTTCATCTGTTCTTATATGTGGCTCACGGTATGGGTGCTCCTGTGTCTTGTCTAAAGATGCCACCGAGTTTACAGCTACCCCTTCATTCTTCATCTTGCACCCTCACATTCAACTTCCCTTTCACCGCTGTGACTTCTCCGTCCCCCTACCCAGTGAATCCCTGTACTTCTTTGGTGCAGTGCTCATCTGCTTTATAAACTGTCTCGTCATATAGCTCTGGTCATTAAAGCCCGTCATATTGCATATGTCGGCGATACTGTAATCGGAATACTTTAACAAATTTGCAGCCTCTGTGACCCTTTTCTTTATCTGAAACTGCTTAACGCTCAATCCTGTCTGCTTTTTAAATAGCTTAAACAGCTGGCTCTCACTAAGATGTACACTTTCAGCAAGCTCCTTTATGGGTATGACTTCGTAATAATGCTTGTTGATATAATCAATTACCGTATATACTGGACTTGTGTACTTTAGCCTATGCGCTCTTTCAACCAGTTCCATAAAGGAATTGAACATGCTTATAAAAAGCTCGGTAACCTCCTCATAGGAGCGTATCTCCTCAACGTCCTGTATAAACGTATCACTGAGCGTATATGCACTTTCAGAATCAACACCTCCGTCTATTGCTGCCTTGGTGGTATAGCTTACAGTTACGATAAAAAGATTCTGATATGATCTTAACGGATTGTTCCTGCAAAGTATCCCCTCCGGCCCGTCTCCGGGAGTATAAAGCAGGTCAACGAGCCGTTTTCTGTCACCATTCTTTATTGCCTCGATCATCAGTGCATCCTTGTTAATACTGTGATGGTACCGCTGTGTCTCAACTATTTGAGCCTTTTCCTCCTCAAGCTTATCCTCAAACAGTTCGCCCGGCTTTAATAAAGACAAATCCGGTTCACTGCCGCAAAGCAAATATCTGAGCAGGGGCTCAGTACTTCTGAGAGTTGCTGACGTATGCCTGGGCAAGCTGCGAAGATATGCCTCCAGCACACTGTAATCGGCAACCCTCAGACGCTTGTCCACACCTATGGCAGCCACTTGCTTTTTGTCAGGTATCCTATCAGTAGAAGGTCCTGCAATAAGCTTATACTCATTACCGTTGTATGAAAATCTGAAGGCGTAGTAGTGACCGCTTAAATCATCAGTATAGTACATTGTTTCATGAGCCAGATCCAGTAGCTGCCGTTCATAAGCCTCAAAGGGTATGACAGATGGCATAAGCTGAGTTGCCAGCACATGAGACATGATAAGAGAATTACCTGCGTCATAAAGGCGAAGAGGTATGTTTGTTGCAATATAAAACAGCTTAAGCTTCAGCAATAGTTCTTCCATACGCTCACCAAAATTACTGATTTGTTATAAAAATAACCGAATTACACAATAAGCTTATTATAGTTTTGAATATTATGCAAGTATAGACTAAATGATATCTGCACTGCAATTTAATGGCTGAGTGGTTAAATATTCTATTTTTGTAAATACTTCTTAAGAGGTGTGTATATATGAACAATATTACCGGCAAGCTTAAGCTTTTGAATGGAAAGGACTTCTGGACTACCTACGGATACAAAGAGTATGGTATAAAGGAGCTTGTTTTTTCAGACGGGCCCACAGGTCTTAGATTCCAGCCAGGAGAAAACAATCATCTCGGACTTAATGAAAGCTGCAAGGCGACCTGTTTCCCTACTCCCTCGGCATTAGCCTGCAGCTGGGATACAGGGCTCATATACGACGTAGCTTCATGTATTGCACACGAAGCGGCTGATATGGATGTTGATGTAGTCCTAGCCCCAGGCATAAACATCAAAAGGAGCCCATTATGCGGAAGAAATTTTGAATACCTTTCCGAGGATCCATATCTCACCGGAAAGCTGGGGGCCGCGTATGTTAAAGGCCTTCAGGATAACGGCATCGGTTCATGCATAAAGCACTTCGCTGCAAACAATCAGGAAGCATACAGAATGTCTATAAATGTACTTGCTGACAAAAGAGCTCTATTTGAAATATACCTTAAAGCGTTTAAAATGATAATAGACGAGGCAAGGCCATGGACCATCATGAGCGCCTATAACAGGCTTCTTGGCGATTACTGTTCCGAGAACGAGTGGCTTCTTTCCGACCTTCTCAGGAACAAATGGGGGTATGACGGCCTGGTTGTTTCCGACTGGTCAGCAGTAAATGACATAGTCAAAAGCATCAATAGTGGCCTGGATCTGGAAATGCCCTCCATGGGCAGTTTGAGCCTTGGTCTGCTTGAAAAGGAGTATGCTGACGGCAGCCTTTCGAAAGCCGCTGTTGACAGAGCTGTTGAAAACCTTAAAAGGCTTTCACAGCGCTGTACCAATAGCCGGAAAAACCATGTCAGATCAGATTTGACAAAGCATCATCAAATAGCCCATAAGGCTGCTGCCGAATCCTTTGTGCTTTTGAAGAATGAGAAAAATGCCCTTCCTCTTAGTAAGAGTGAAAGGCTGCTCTTTGTGGGAGAGCTTATGAACAGCCCAATAATACAAGGACATGGCTCTTCAAGAGTGAATGCGGCTATAGTCGATTCCATTCCCGCAGAGCTTACAAGCTGCGGCCTGAATTATGTATTTGAGCCGGGTTATACACTTAATAGCCCAATGGTAGACCCAGTACTTCAGGAAAGAGCCCTCGCTGCGGCAAGTAAAATAGATAAAATCATAGTCTTTGCAGGACTCTTCGACAATTCAGAAGCCGAAAGCTATGACAGAGAAAGCCTAAGACTGCCGCAGTGTCAGAACGAGCTTATCTTCCATTTGGCTGAGCTGGGAAAGCAGCTGATAGTTGTGCTTCAAACAGGCTCAGCAGTGGAAATGCCATGGATCGATCATGTTGATTCGGTGCTGCAGATGCATCTTTCCGGACAGGGAGGCGGTAAAGCTTTGCCTGAAATATTAAGCGGAAGGAGCAATCCATGCGGAAAGCTTACTGAGTCCTATCCTCTGAAGCTATCCCACACCCCATCATATTTATTCAGCGGCAGCAGCACACAGGTGGCTTACAGTGAATCCATATTTGTGGGCTACAGATACTATGATAAAAAGGATATGGAGGTACTGTTCCCCTTCGGGCATGGACTGTCCTATACCAGCTTCGCCTATGACAGCTTTAAGGTGGAGGAAACAAATGACGGCATCAATATATCTGTTAGGATAACAAACACAGGCTCTTATGAAGGCAAGGAAATTGTTCAGCTTTACACCTGTCTGAACAACAAAATTGCTATACAGCCCGGAAGACAGCTCGCCGCTTTTAAGAAAGTGGCGCTGAAGCCCGGTGAAAGTACCGAGGTGCTATTTACACTTAGAAGCAACGATTTCATGTATTATGATGAGGTTCAAAAAGACTTCGTTTACGCCACAGGAAAAAATGCCGTTGAAATGGGCCGTTCCTCCAGAAGCATAGAATTCAGGCACACAATAGAAATAAAGGAGAACAACAGGAAATACCCAAGGATCACTTCAGCTACTACCATTGGCGAGCTTCAAAGCATTCCACCCCTTAAGGAGCCTGTGGAAGCGTGGCTTGGTGCGTTGCTGGAACAGGCCGGGTTAAACAGCATTGAGGCTATAAATGTCAAGGAGATTGAAAAATCAACCTTTTATATGCCTTTAAGAAGTGCTGTGCAAATTTCATGTGGAGAATTTTCATTCTCTGAGCTTGACAACCTCATTGCCATCCTAAATCATATACTTGAAGAAAATGGGCTGTTATTATGATTGGAGCTATTTAGGCAATAAATAAAATTGCCTAAAATCTTCCTGTTACTATCTGAACACCTATGGATACAAAAACTACTAGAGTATCTACAATAAATCCGAGAAGCATTGGCTTAAACCCAATATTTCTGATATCCCCGAAGCTTGTTTTAAGTCCGATATCTGATAAAGCCATTACCATGCAATATTTTGAGGTTTTTGAAAGAGCAGGTATTAAAATGTTAGGTATAATACCTGTACTACGAAGGGCTACAACAACAAGAAATAATATAATGAAGAAACGGAAAATTTTCTTGAAGTTAATAGGTGTGCGCCCATGTACAGTCTCTGATTTTGCTTCCAGCCTTTCTGTTATAACTGAGAATATTAACACGTATGGTATTATAAACAATGTTCTCGTGAGTTTTACAATAACTGCTGTATTCCCTGCAAGCTCAGAGAAAGCATAGCCTGCTGCTACAACTGATGATGTATCATTAACAGCAGTGCCCACCCACAAACCATAACCCATATTAGACATACCTAGGGCAATACCAATCCATGGAATTGCTACAACCGTAAGAATATCAAATATGTATGTTGAGGAAATCGCATATGCTACATCTTCATCCTTTGCTTTGATAACAGATCCAACAGCAGCTACAGCGGAACCACCACATATTGCTGTACTGACTGCTAATAGATTAGTAAGCTTCCAGTTCATTCCGAACATTTTGCCTATTAAGTTTCCCGCGCCAAATGCGGTTACCATAGTAAAGATCATCACAAAAAGTGAGTATTTCCCTACATTTAACACTTCAAAAAAATTCATATTGATACCCATAAGTATGATACCAATACGAAGAACAATCTTTCCTGTGTAGCTTACTCCTGCATTAAATTGCTTATATCTATTTAAAACAGGATTCAATGCCATTCCAACAAGAAGAGCCATAACAGTTGCCCCTATAATATCGCCCGGAATAAGACTACTTAGAAGAATTGCAATAATTCCAACACAGGCACTAAGCAGCAACCCGGGTGCTATGTTGAATAATTTTTTTAACACAATATACCTCCAAAGATCTTATTCTGCGCGAACCGGGCAGTGGAACCCGTGATATTCTAGTACAAGCATTGTACAATCAAAATCTTAGTATTAACGACTTTAAAAGAAAGATTGAAATTGGTAATATGAACGCTATTAAAGAATTGTGTCATCAAAATATTGGTATTACTTTTATGTACAAGGAAGCTGTAAAAAAAGAGCTATCTCAAGGATACCTTAAAGAAATTCCAATACGAAATTTCAACATTAGTCATCCCTTTAGTTTTGTTTTTTTAAAAAATTCTCCTGACAAATCTCAAATAGAACACTGGTTTGAAAGAATAATCCATTTGAGGAATAGTTAACGCTTGCCTTATACACATACCGGGGCTAGAGCCAAGCTGAAAGATTTACTTTTTGTTCCTACCTTGAAGCTCAGTGTTCTCAACGCTTTCACAGTCTCACTTTTTTCGTTTGAGCAGAGCAGTGGGAATTCCACTGCCCCCTCATCAAACCGCGCAATGGTTTTCCCGTATACGGCTTTTCGTTAACTTTACTTAAATGAGTCAAAAAATTCCTTTAAACCCTCTTTCGATTCACTACTTAAATTATGCCACCTAATTCCTTGAACCGCTCCCTCAAGCCCATAAAGAGAATTTAAGCAGGCATCTCCATAATGCAATTTCAGCATAATAAAAGCTTCTCTACTTCCGATTTTCTTTAATGCTTCAGTGTCATTAATACCTATCGCACTAAGCCGTTTTTCCATTATCTTGCCTATATTAGGCAATTCACTTAAACTTCCCACATTACACCTCATCAAAAGCAGCCAAAGCGATTGGTAAGGATTTGACCACCTTATTCCCAACTGCCGGAAGGCCTAGTAGTATAGCACTTTTAATTTCATCCCTTCTGGCACCTAACTTTTTTGCATTTTTTACATGAAAATGCAACCCACTTTCAAGTCCAACTGCTGCCATAACTGCAATATACGCAATTTCTTCTGTTTTCTTATCTAGGCTACTCGCTGCATCAAGTTTTTGGACAGCCTCCATCCATGCTTTTGAATATTCCGGAGCTTCATTTAAGAAAACCTGAAATGAGTTGCTTACAATAATGTTATCCATAATAATAAACCTCCATTATAGGAATACCTAGCATTTCTTCCATGCAGGCAACTTTGCCATTATACCCTTGGCTGCACTTCTTGCCGCACCCTCATCTAAACCTTGAGTTCTGATAATAAATCCTGTCATATCCTTAAGTTTTTCTTCATAGTTTTGCATTGAACCGTCCGATCTCGTACAGTATTTACAGTAATCCTTACTTTCATCTTCCAAAGCAAAATCCTCTTTAGTTTTCATAGGCATTCCACATGCAATACATGTTTTCAAATTAATTCACCTCCTTCTCTCTGATAGAAATCAAATTCATATAATGATTGATCAATTGCTGCCCATATCTTGAAATAACAGATTCTCCTGGTGCAAATATGTCTCTGTTCATTAAGTAATAATTTATAAGTCCAATCCAAGTATTAAACATAAGGCTTAACGGCATTCTCATTATTCTCGATTCACTCATTTCACGTTCAGCTACTCGAATAAGGTGAAATGATATTGCAGATTGAATTCCTATCAGCGTATTACGAGCACTTTCCGGAAGTAAAGGAGCTTCGGATATTAATCTTGAATAAAATAATTCATTTTCTTGTATGCCTTTTAAATGTGCTATAAGGAGCCCTTCCAATTCACAATTATCTTCTACTGATTCATGTAATTTTCTTGTAACTCGCAACCCGAATTCTTCAATAGTTGCTTCCAATAAAGCCTCTCTTGTTGGGAAATGCGCAAATATGCTTCCGTGTGATAGATTTGCCGAAGTGGCAATTTCAGAAGTTCTTGTTGATAGCAGGCCATCTTTTGCAAACTGATTTAACGCTATGTCAATTATTAATTTCCTTGTCTTGGCTTTTTGTTCTTGTCGCTTTTTCAACTTTATTGACTCCTTGCTCATTGAGTTTGTACTCATTATAATTCAAGATAATTTTATTGTCAAAAATATTTTTTTACAAAGACAAAACGCCAACAATAAAAAGTCACTCAATCCCCCTTGATAGTTTTTGTATATCCTCTTTACTACCATTTGATATTTCTTATCTATGCGAAAATTTTTCTCAAAAGGATTTTGAAGACGGGATAGTCCATATTCAATATAAAAAATTGCATCAGACAGTCTGTACTGTTGACACGAAAACTACTCTTGTCCTCATAATAGCTCGCGATACTGAATAAACATAATCATACCAATATAGTATGGCAAGTTTATGGAGGTATCGGTTATGGAGCAACTGGAATATTGGATTTGGCTGCTGAAGTTCTGTACAAAAGTGCTGCCGGAAATGAAAAGACAGTCTGAAGAGACATTTAAAGAAAAAAACGTGATCATGCCGGATTCAAAGCTCCGTCTAAGAAAAGATGTAAAAGCACAAGCTCTCCCTCCTGACACACGCAGGCCCTCAAAGCTCCGCCTGAGAAGACAAAATGAAAACGCACCGATCTCTGTCTCTGATACAGGAGACACCGGACGAAATGAAGAAACAGAAACCTCGGAGCCTGACACATCTACACACTCAAAAAGAAACCACGGGCAAAATGAAAAAGAACATAGCTCCAAGCCTGCTACACTCACCCCCTCAAAGGGGAACAGCGGGCATAATAAAAAAGCGCAAGCCCTTAAGCCTGACACATCTACACCTCTAAATAAAAGCTGCCGGCAATATGAAAAAATAAAGATCTTTACACCAGGTACATACAGACTTGGCAGAGCATTGTGGGCATCATGTCCAGATAGCCGCAGAGAGGATTATATCACCTTTATACTTTCCTTTTGTTCTTTAACAGAAATGCTGGAAGCCTGCTGTTCAAGTTCAGATATCCATAGTGATGGGTACAGTCGAAGACTATACAGTATATTATCCTCAGCCGTTGATCTATCTACGCCTATGAATTCCGAACAGTGGCAGTATCTTTGCAATACCGGTCTAAGAGGAGAAACTGCTGTATCACTGGCAAAGTTATGCAACCAATGCCGTTCGGGAATGTCGATGCTTCCTTCCTATTGGGAGGCAGCTCCAAGGATTAAAAAATACCTGCAGCTATATATAGATTTTCAAACCTATAAGAATTATCCTAATCAAATGCGCGAAGAATATCTCTCTACCTGGAGCGGCTATTATACGAAAAAATATGATGGAATATGCTGGTGGGAATTCTGTGCCGCCTCAGATTCTCTTCTTGGAATAATTGCAATGTGTTATGCAGCAGCAGACGCACATATATCAACTGAAGAGATTTCGCTCATCGACGAGGCGTGCTTTCCGTGGCTGTGTGGCTTGGAATCATTACTGCGATCATACATAGCAAATAGAATGCCGCATAAGAATGATACATTTGATTACACTCTTTATTATGATAATCTCAAAGTATTTGAGGAAAGGCTCGTATATGTGGCTTCTAAAGCAGAAGCTTCATTTTCTAAGCTGAAAGATAAGAATTATTTCAGCTTTATTTTGAAGGCCATGACAGGCTTATATTTATCCGATCCGCAAGCAAGCTTTGGAATGCATCATCTCTCGACCGACAGCTTCTTATCAGAATTTCCATCAGTAAAGCCTTATTATAGCATCTGCAAGCTAATGCGTCAGTTTCATTTCATAAAAGCAGATGATTCTGATACACAGTCGCCTTCCAAATATCAGGGCACATACCCATGCTGATGCTCCGTTACCTTTCGAATACCAGAGCATATACTTATACTGATGCCCGTTACCTTCCAAAAATCAGGGCACACACCCATGCTAATGCCCGTCACCTTCCAAATATCAGGGCACATACCCATGCTGATGCCAGTACGCTTGCTCCATCTGCTATAAGAGCCGCGACAAGTGTATATCTGATATTTTTTATCCCTACCGAGCCGAAATACACAGTCAACGTGTAAAAAATAGTCTCTGTTGATCCCATCATAGTCGAGGCAACCCTACCTATATAGGAATCGGCTCCGTATTTTTTTATAATGTCCGCCACAAGTGCCAAAGAAGCGCTCCCTGAAACAGGTCTCAAAAGTGCAAGTGGCATTGTCTCAACAGGTATGCCCAGAAGCCTTGCTATAGGCTCAAGAAGAAATATTATGAAATCAAGTGCACCTGATGCTCTGAAAACAGCAACCGCGGTCATTAGCCCAACCAGTGGCGGCAGTATCTTCAGCACAGTCGTCACTCCATCCTTAGCACCTTCAACAAAGGCATCATAGACCTTTACCTTCTTGAGCACCCCGACAATAAGTATCAATATGAATAAAACAGGTATTACATATATTGAGATCATGACTTCTTATTAAGCCGCCTTTGCATTTTATTTAATGATGATGAGGCATGTACGTTGTATCACAGATATGTTCCGAGGTATATGTGCTACAAATTTTGTTAATCGAAAGTCAGTCTGCTGTATCTCAAATCAATGTGACATTGTAGATGTCTTTGATAAAATAAAGGCACTGATCACACCTGCAATGGTGGCACAGACCGATGCAGCCCACACACATGATGTAATCTCTGATGGAGCAGTAGAGCCTGCATTGCTCCTGATTGCAATTATTGTAGTGGGTATAAGCTGAATTGCTGATGTATTAAGTATAAGGAACATACACATCGAATCTGAAGCTGTATCCTTTTTTGTGTTCACTTTCTGCAGCTCACCCATAGCCCTTATTCCAAGCGGAGTTGCTGCATTGCCCAATCCGAGGAAATTGGCTGCAAGATTCATTACAACCGCTCCCATCGCACGATCATTTTTTGCAATCTGCGGGAACAAAATTTTAAGAACAGGTCTGGCCAGCCTGGCTACCGTTTTTATCATGCCGCTTTTCTGAGCAATGTTCATAAGTCCTGACCACAGACATATTATTCCGGCCAGACCTATACTCAGCTCTACGGCGCCCTGTGATGATGATAATGCCGCTTGAACAGTTTGGTCCAGCCTCCCGTTCAAAATCGATATTAAAAAACCGACAACCAGCATAAGCATCCATACATAATTAAGCATACAAGTCCCCTCCTGATAATTTATATGAAACAAACAGGGGATTATTGCAGCAAACCTGTTTAAATAATTGAAAATGTAGCAATAATAATTTCTTAGGATGCTTTATGAACGAGTGAATATTTTGTCGAATTTTATACTTTTTGTGTAAAATATTTTCCAGTTAATTTTTAACTTTTCTACATATATTTTTTACAACTGGGCAAGCTAAAGATATAAGATTATGTATTTGAATATTCGTGTATGCCTTTAATCAAGCCGTATTTGGGCTGCTTGTGAAACGCTTAGAAATATCTTCCATATTATGTCATAGCAATAATTTCAATTTCTTTAAATTAATTGTTGACGGATAATGGAATTTATGATACTATTATAGCACAAAAGTTTGTCGAATAATGTTTAGCGGGAGGTAAATCGTAATGAAATCTACTGGTATAGTAAGAAAAGTTGATGAATTAGGCCGAGTAGTTCTTCCTATAGAGTTAAGAAGGACACTTGACATCGCAGAAAAGGACGCTCTAGAGATCTATGTTGATGGGTCTACTATCATATTGAAAAAATATGAACCCGCCTGCATCTTCTGCGGAGACGCCAAGGATGTTATCGTGTACAAAGGCAAGAATATATGCCCCAATTGCATGAAAGAATTAAAAAAATAATTATTTTATCTGTAAAAAATAAGAGCGTCGACAGGCTCTTATTTTTTATGCAATTTTTCGAAGAAATCATGTCTAAGCCAGTGCTTTTTCCGCTTAGAAAGCTATTTCTCCAACAGGCTATTATAAACCTCTCTTTTGCTTATACCCCTATCACCGGCTACCCTCTTGAGAGCTTCCTTTCTATCCATACCCTTGTCAGTATAATATTTTAAATGTTCTTCAAGGCTTATTTCATTCCAGCTTGTAATTTTAGCTTCCTCTACAGCCTCCTGATCTTCACCTTCGAGAACAAGAACATATTCTCCCTTTGGCGCTTGAGCCTCGTATTTTTCTATGGCCTCGTCAAGGGTACACCTTATGACCTCTTCATGGATCTTCGTGAGTTCCCTGGCCATAGAAATTCGTCTGTTTCCCATTACCTCTCTTAAATCTCTCAGCGTATGTATGAGTTTGTGAGGAGCTTCATAAAAGACTAGAGTCCTTGTGTCATTCTTAATTGATCTGAGTCTTTCCATCCTAACCCTTTTATTCACAGGAAGAAAACCTTCAAAGCTGAATCTTCCTGACGGCAGCCCTGACAACACCACACCCGTAATGACTGCGGCAGGCCCCGGGAGCATGGTAACAGTAATGCCTTCCTTTGCAGCTAACTTGACAAGGTCTTCTCCGGGATCGGAAATTCCCGGGCAGCCTGCATCTGAAACAAGAGCGATATTCTTACCCCCAAGGAGCTCCTGAATCAGCTGAGATCCCTTTTCACTTTTATTGTGTTCATGATAGCTGACCAATGTATTTTTTATTTCAAAACGATTTAGCAGCTTAATAGTCTGTCTAGTATCTTCAGCGGCGATAATGTCGACCTCTTTTAAAGCCCTCAGAGCTCGCAGAGTTATATCCTCAAGGTTTCCAATGGGGGTAGCTACTAAATAAAGCGTTCCTTTTTCACTCAAAGCTGCTTCTCCCTTTCATTCCTAATAACTTATCCATTTAATGAGAACGTTTAATTTGTCCTATTGTAGATAAAATTTATCTCTTCAGAGTATTGACCGTTCTCGTCATATATATAAAGCGGCTCCTGAACCGTCAACTCAGGATTTCCATTCTTCGTTCCACTGATCAACAGGAGATTGGGCTTTCTCCCCGGAGATGGCTGAACGAATCGCAGCCATTTAGGTTCTATAGAGTATTTTCTCATAAAAAAGATAATATCCGCCAGCCTTTGTGGTCTATGAACCATGGAGAACTTTCCCCCAGGACGTAAAAGACCTGCTGCTGCTGAAATAACATCCTCTATGGTACATAATATTTCATGTCTTGAAATCGCCTTGGTATCCTGCGGATTAACAAGTCCATTCCCCTTTCCCATATAAGGTGGGTTTGATACTACAGCGTCAAAGCTTGATGCTCCAAAAAGACTGACTGCGGCTTTAATATCACCATGTACTATCTCAACTACACTTTCAAGCTTATTAAGAGTGACACTCCTTGAAGCCATTTCCGCCATTTCCTCTTGTATCTCAAGCCCTATCACACTGCTTGGTTCTTTTTTGGCAGCAAGCAGTAGTGCAATAATTCCTGTTCCTGTTCCCAGATCAATAACCCTGCTCTTTTTTGATACCTGTGCAAAGTGTGAAAGTAGTACTGCATCAACACCGAAACAAAAGCCATCCTTTTTTTGAATCAGTCTAAGTCCTTTATATTGCAGATCATCAAGTCTTTCATTTTCAAAAATACAGTTTTCCACGCAGTTCCGTCCTTCACAAAGTAAAGATATTTAAAAACATTTAATTCCAGTTATTATAAGTGTTTCAATGAGGCTGGGACAATTTTCGCCCGGTAATAAAACAAGGAGTCATGCCACGACAAAATGCCGATGCCTGACCCCCCTAACGCTTGTCCAATATTTTTACTCCGGCTTTGGAGCATCAACAGGACACACATTTGCACATGAACCACAATCTATACATGCGCCTGCATCAATCTCATATTTGCCATCGCCTTCGGAAATACATGATACGGGACACTCAGCCGCACATGCTCCGCAGCTTATGCAATCATCACTTATCTTATATGCCATCAGGATACACCTCCTATATTATAATTCTACAAATTGCACTACTATTCTATCACTAAAGTGACGTATTGAAAACACCTATTTATGAATATGCCACCACTATTTGTCTGATGCTATTCGTCCGGGCTTGTTTATCAGCCTTTTGTACGTCTATTTCTAGTATGACTATCTGTTTGGTCTAAAGCTGTGATAATCAGTCCTCAAGTGCCTTAAGCGCCTCAATATCCACATCGTTATCATCTTTAACGGAAACATCCTTTATGACCTTAACATCATTCATTTTATATGATAAAAGATCAGCTTCATTTCCCTTATCAAGCCTTACCTTTACCGTTTCTTTTATAAGGAAGGTCTCAACTACGACGCCTTGCCCGTCGGGTGTTTCCACAATAGCGCCGACCTTTGGAGCCTTTTTGATAATCTGTTCATATGCGTCCTGCTCATATTTAAGACAGCACATAAGCCTGCCGCACGTACCTGATATTTTTGTAGGGTTAAGTGAAAGGCCTTGTTCCTTTGCCATCTTTATGGATACAGGCTGGAATTCTCCAAGATATGAACTGCAGCATAGTACCCTTCCGCACACCCCAATACCGCCCATCATTTTGGATTCGTCCCTGACGCCTATTTGTCTTAGCTCTATTCGCGTTTTAAATATTGCAGCAAGATCCTTAACTAATTCACGGAAGTCAACCCTTCCGTCAGCAGTAAAATAAAAAAGTATCTTGTTATTGTCAAATGTATATTCAACATCTATAAGCTTCATATCAAGTTTATGATCGCTTATTTTCTTAAGGCATGTATTGAAAGCCTCTTTTTCCTTAACTGAGTTTTCCTGAGCATGGTTTTTATCCTCTTCTGTGGCTACGCGCATAACCTTCTTCAGGGGTGCAACTATTTCATCATCCGGCACCTCACGCACAGGAATGACAGCTTCTCCGAACTCTATACCTCTAATTGTCTCTACTATAACATTCGTGCCTGCCTCTATATTAAACTGATCAGGGTCAAAGTAATACACCTTGCCAGCTTTCTTAAATCTTACTCCAACCACCTTTACCATTAAGTATCCTCCCGAAGCTTAATTAGCAGCTTATCAATTAGAAGTTGATAGTTCGCATTCTGTTTTACTGCTCTGCGGATTTCCTCCACAACCGCTATATTGCTTATGATTCTGCGGTTTGAGTACATCCTGACATTAGTTAATATCATATCCTTTTTGTCGGAATTAATCAATATCTTTTCATTTCCAGTTTCACATACAACCAAAAGATCCCTGTAGTATAGAAGCAAAATATCAAGAATAAGCCCTATGCTGTCCTTATTCTCATCCATAAATGCTTCAAATTTTAAAATCTTGTCTATATCTCCTCTGGCTGCACCTGTAACCAGCTCCAGTGTCTTGTCTCTAAGCTGCGATAACTCACCTGAGCCTGCCAATTCAAGTGCAACTCCAATATTACCGTCAGCATAAGAGACCGCAAGCTCTACCTGCTTCACTTCTCCTCCATATTTTTGCATTACTGCCTGATAAACCTGCTCGTACGTATATTTATTGAAGTTAATGCGCTGTGCTCTCGAACGTATTGTCTCAAGTAAAGCATCATAATTATTTGAAAGTAAAATTACAACGACATATGGCGGCGGCTCTTCAAAAGTCTTGAGGAGGCAATTCTGTGCCTGATCAGTCATTTTTGTAGCATCCTCAATAACATAAACCTTATGTTTTGAGTACATTGGCTTAATAGCAACATCACTCTGAATTTGCCTTATTAGGTCAACGCCGATACTTGCTTCATCAGAAATTACAGCATTATAATCGGGGTTAGAGCCGTTCTCATACATTCGGCATGGCATACAGCTTCCGCATACAGCACCATCCTTTGGAGCTTCACACAGCAAAAGTCCTGCAAAAATTCTTGCTATAGTCTTCTTTCCAATTCCGTCTGGCCCTGTAAAAATATAAGCATGCCCTACTCTATTCTCAGTCAGGGCTCTTTTAAGGCTTCCTATGACCTTGCCTTGACCAATGATATCGTTGAAATTCATTATGTCCTCCGCAAAATGTAGAAGTGTAACTATGTAAACAAATCCAGAATTAATCCCCTGATATCATCTAATCTTTGGAGAAGGCTGATATTATCCTTTTCTCCATTCAAGACATCCTGCGTAAGCAACTCCAACTCTTCATCAATGCTCTTTATAATAGCATATACCTTATGTCTTCCTCGCCTATCAAGCAGACTCTTTTTTGAATATTTTTTAGAAGACCAGACTGCAGCTTCAATAAATTCAGATATAAGCTTTTTGTATATTCTGAGTTCTCTGACATCAATGTGGCTGGCAAGGTTCTCACCTTGTTTGGTAATATTACTTGCAAGCTTTTCCAATTGCTGCGTATCTGACATATCGCGCGCTATTGACAGCTGACTGCCAAAATCCACACCGGTATCCAGTCTGGCCTTAACACCATCTTTTATTGGCAGGTCCTTCAAGCCTGCAGGATTATTAAGCGAATCACTTACTTTCAAGCTTTACCTCCCGCAATACCGGTATCATTATAACCTTTAATAAAAGTCTCGAGGACGTAGAGCCCTCTCGCCTTTTTACTGTAGCCCTTTGGACAACGCCAAATATGCGTTTTACGTTTTTTCGAAACGTTCTACATCAATTACGAATATTGTCGCTCCCCCTACAACCACCTCAACCGGATACGGGATAAACATTCCTCCCATTCCATTGGGCGTCATACTGGAATTGATGACCTGCTTTCTGCTTTTTGACCTTTTTCTTATAATACCAAGGACATCTTCAAGCTTTTCCTCATCAACACCCACTAATAATGTGGTATTGCCGGCTTTAAGAAAACCGCCTGTAGAACATAGCTTTGTTACACTGAATCCGCCTTTATTAAGCTCCTCCATGACCTTTGGGCCATCTTCATCATGTACAATAGCAAATACCAGTTTCATACGGTTCAACCTCCCCATATTAATAATATACCTTCTATACTAATTTTATGAAGCCAAGTGCCATATCAAGCTGTCTTCGCACATTAAGCCAAATTTCCTCAGGTGATTTTGATGCATCAATAATTTTAATTCTTTGAGGGTTTGATCTTGCAATCTCCTTATAACCCTCATAAACTTTTTTGTGAAAATCCAGAACCTCATTTTCTATCCTATCGCTCTGGGACGCCGCAAAACGTCTCATTAAGGCTGCCTCAGGAGCTAGGTCGAAGAAAAAAGTGATATCCGGCATTATACCGTTTATGGCCATCTCAGTAATTCTTTTAAGACGATCAATATCCAATCCCCTTCCGAAGCCCTGATAAGCATAAAACGAATCAACATAGCGGTCACAAATAACAACAGTACCTTTTTCTATGGAGGGTTTAATTTGCTGCTCTACCAATTGTGCCCTTGCTGCTGAGTAAAGCATAAGCTCGGCAGTATCTGTCATTTCAGTATATTCCGGATTTAAAATAACAGACCTTATACTTTCACTTATCCTGGTCCCCCCGGGCTCGCGTGTCAGGAGTATTTCACAGCCCATTGAGGAAAGGTATTCCTGCATATTTTTGATCTGTGTAGTCTTCCCACTGCCGTCCATTCCTTCAGCTGTAATAAAAAAGCCACGTTTCAATAAAGTCATTCCAAGCGCCTCATAATATTCGTTTTAACAATAAGCCCTGTAGGGATCGTTTCACTTATGCTCTTATATTATACATTGCCGTAATCGTATTGTATATGGGATTATAAAAGTCCATAGCAGTGCCTAATTATAGTAGAATCACTGTCAGGCAGCGGGAATCAGCGTTCATTAACTTCCTGTGCGCTTTTGTTCTTTTCATATATTATTCTCAGGCCTTCTAGCGTCAAGCGTCCATTGACTTCGTCTATGGACTCCGTCTCAGGCGCAATAAACTTTGCCAGTCCTCCTGTTGCTATCACACGAGTATTTTCTTCTTTCATTTCAGCCTTTATCCTGTTTACAAGATAGTTGACCGTTCCCACATAGCCAAAAAATACTCCTGACTGCATACTCACAGAAGTGCTTCTGCCAATAACCTCGTCATGCTTAGTCAGATCTATTCTAGGTAGCTTTGCTGTCCTTTGATATAGCGCCTCGGCTGAAATTTTTATTCCCGGACATATGGCTCCTCCCAGGAACTCACCTTTAGAAGATATGGCATTAAAGGTCGTAGCTGTACCAAAGTCCACTACTATGACAGGCCCTCCATATATTTCATATGCAGCCACAGCGCTGGCTATTCTATCAGCTCCAAGCTCACGCGGGTTATCATACTTAACGTTAATACCTGTTTTTAAGCCGGGTCCGATCAATATCGGCTTCCTCTTTAAGTACTTTTCAATGGCATGCTCGAACGAATACATGATGGGGGGAACAACTGAAGCTACAATTACCGCTTCTATATCGGATATATTTAATTTTTCATAATTAAAAAACTGCACAAAATACAATCCAAACTCATCTGATGTCCATTCTCTGTTTGTTGCGAGCTTCCAATGAGCTATAAGCTTTTTTTGCTGGTATACGCCAATTCTGATGTTAGTATTACCAATATTAATTGCTAAAAGCACTAATCCAACCTCCAAGCGGGACTTACAAAATTAATGAGGCGAAAGCTGTCCCCTATTCGAAACATTTCTATGACCTGCACGTTATAATCCGCAATTGTCCAATCAAAGTCAAATCTATAATTTCATGCTTCTGATCTCTTTTATTTCAAGATCAATTTCTTTTTCCAGCCTTACAATATCTTCTTTAATATCATCTATTGTTTCGTCTGCTCTGTTCCTTACCGAACTGAACCTATCATTATTTTTGTCTCGATAATACCTTCCATGTCCTTCGTGCTTTTCCGGCATGGTTCTCGATGCTTGAGAAACATTTCTCGGCTGAGACTGATGTGGCTGGCTCTGCCTTGGCTGAGCCGGATTATGAGCCTGTCCTTCCCTTGGGCTTTGAGCTGTACCCGAATAATTACCCTGAACACGTGACTGATTAGACGTATGCTGGTTACGTGAACGGTTACGAGCCTGCTGATCAGATTTCTGAGGTCTGTTTTGCGGCCTGTCAGTGTTTTTATTCTCACTGTTTTGATTTTCTTCCTGGTTATTAACCATCTTATACCTCCATTAAAGCCCATTTACTTAAAAAAATAACTCTTTCCTATTTTATTTTAAAACAGACATCAAGTCAACCCTAGCAAGTTCGCGGCATTTCCGCCCAATATTGCACTCATTTCTTCTGGCGGCAGCTTAACTTTATTCAACAATTCCAAATCCTCCGTCTGATCTCCCCATGGTGAGTCCGTACCAAAAAGCACCTTCTTGAAACCATGATTTTTTACCATCCTTATAAATTGATCTTCCTTAAGCCTTGGCATACTAAAGGATGTATCAAAATACAGGTCCTCTCCTACAAGATACTCTTCAACCTCATTCCAGCGATCATATCCACCCATGTGTGCAGCGACAATCTTAGCACCCTTAAAATCCCTTACCATATGTCTCATTCTGTCCGGCATACAGTGGTACGGCGGCTGAAAGCCTACGTCCGCGCCTGCATGGAATATCATTATCAAGCCAAGCTCGGCCGCTCTTTCATAAATAGGATACATTCTAGGATCATCTATAAAAAACTCCTGATATTCAGGATGAAATTTAATGCCCTTAACTCCTGAAGCACATATTTCCGAAAGCTCATTTTTCCAGTTGTCAGAATCCGGATGAATGCTTCCAAACGCTATAATACTGTCACTTTGTATCATTGATGCCCATTGCGTGATTTTTGACGCTTGCTGCGGTTTTGTCGCTATACTCAGGACAACAGATTTATTTATATTTGCTTTCTTCATTGATTCCTTTATACCCGATACTGTACCATCTGTTTTTGGCTGTAAGCCTGATAATCCGGAAAGTGTCGCTAAAGCCCGCGGCGCCAGCTCATCGATAAAGCAATGTACGTGAAAATCTATTATCACTGTCTTCCTCCGTGTATGGGCATTTGTGATGTTCCATTTTTGAAGTACCGCAGCACGATAAAATGTGAATGTGACAGCAGCAAGTCACCATATATCATACTGCTATATTATTTAAAGGTTGCATCGCAAGAGCCTTGTGTAATGAAACTCATTTAAGTAATTTTTGACCTAATGACCATATAACATTAATATTTTACCTATGTCCCTGTCCTAATAACTATCCATATCAGGAATTCTCAGTGTGTATACCTGTCCTGTTCTATTATCGTTAAATACGGCAAGCCCGCTTGCCTCATCCTCCACATTGTCAACCTTTCCGTCCTGACACAACCTCTTTAACAGATGATACAGAATCGTGTCATTGAAATTCTCATGTTCATCTCTGAAGCATTCGATTATATTGCTGAAATAGAGCTCCTGCGAATTATCATATAAAACTGGTGTATCAAGCCTTTTACTCAGTAAGTTGATCTGCTCACCAATAACAGTGCTGGTAATAAGGCACTCTGGAAGCCTATATTTACCAAATGTATACTGTTCAATAGGTATTATCGACCTTTGGTATAACTCCATGACGCAGCTGTTGGATCTTCCCGCCTCATACAAAAGGCTGTCGGCAACGAAACAATATTTAGGCTGCACCTCAAGCTTAAGGCATCTATATTCCGTTGAAATGTATTTATTATAATCATCCCTTGGATTAAGTAATGCCGAAATACATTTTTTTATTTCCCCGCCCAATTCCACTTCTCTACTATACCACTTTGAAAGCTTAATACCACATTCTATGGCATCCTCCGCCAAGTTGGCCGGCACATAGAAATAGGCCTCTACCATAGCGCTACCTCCTCCTTGAGCCATAATGGCAGTTTCTTGTTACCTAGCAATTATAACACATCAATTCACGGAATATTTTTCGGCTGTAGAAAAATATTCTCACTGCAGCCGTGTTTCAATGAGGCTTGTGACAAGCCTCATTATAACAAAAAAAGCTTCCTTTTACTATATAAAATAGGTCTCTTTATTTCCCCCTACTTCTTGAATATACAGTCATTATTAAATATAATTATCTCATATAGATTATTATAATTTCTATTATAACCGGATTAAGGAGGCTTTAATATGGCATTTTTGGAGAATTTGGGTAAAAGAGTGGGCGAAGCCGCACAGGCAGCCGCCAAAAAGTCAAGTGAGATTGTCGAAGTAACAAAGCTCAATGCCAACATAAGTTCGGAAGAGGAGAAGATACAAAAGCTATACATCCAGATAGGCAAGGCTGTATATGGAGAATTCATATCACCGGGAGATATGAAAGAGGATATCAAATCACTTTGTAATCAAATCAGTGAGCATGAACAGAGTATTAAGGGCTTGAAGGAAAAAATTGCAGAAGTAAAGGGAACCAGACAATGTGTAAGCTGTGGTGCCGAATTGGATAGAGCACAGGTCTTCTGTTCAAAATGCGGCTCAAAGAATGAGGCCGCACCTTCTGTCGAAGAGCCACCACAGCCCGCTGCTGTATTTTGTCCCGGATGCGGTTGTTCACTAGATCAAAATGCACTTTTCTGTACAAACTGCGGCACAAAAGTCCGCTGATGAGTCACTATAATATAGGTTGGTATTTCAAAAATGGCCCTATCTTACCGATGTGGATAAATATATGTGCTTTTACCATATACACTACATTTATAAGGTAACTAGGCGCCCTGGTAGCATGTATTCAATGTACAAAAAGAGACCACAGCAATACTGTCTGGTCTCTTTTTTATTTAAAGCTGAAGCTGTACAGCAGCATGCTGGCTCAGCCATATTGCTATGCTATTAGCCTGCATCAGAAGCCTGTATACATTCTTGAGTACCTATCAATTTGAGGCGGCATTTCTCAATAATCTCCAGTGATGACTCCAGTTCTTCGAAGAACATAATTACAAGTTCACCTTGCTGAGCGTCCATTATAGCTGTTTCCAGAGCCATTTCTTCCGAGTATATAATTGAGATATTTCTTGTATCTATACCTGCCTCAACAGCTGCATTATATAGCAGATCTGCTACCTCGCCTGCATTTCTTCCTCTGAGGTCACTGTCCTCCTTGATGTAAAGCTTTGTAAAGAAGCTTCCGCAAATGCGGCCTACCTCTCTGATATCCTCGTCACTCCTGTCACCAGGCATTCCAATCACAGCTGTATATGCTCCTGCCTCCATCTTGCTTATAGTATCTATAACTGCACGATACCCCGCCTTGTTATGCCCATAATCGAGCATTACAGTAAAGCTGCCGATCTGGAACATATTAAACCTTCCGGGATTAATAGCAGTATCAGGTTTAAAGCCTGTCAATCCGTCTCTGATAACTTTTGAGCTTACTCCAAGCGCAGCAAGTGCGCAAGATGCAGCTAATGAATTTTCAACATTGCACATGGATCTGCCCTCAAGGGTAATAGGAATGTCAGAGATTTCAGCAATTATCTGCTCCTTTCCATTACTTAAATAGCAGATCGAGTCTTCCTTCATATACATTGCGGCTCCACCATTTGCTGCATGTGCTGTAATAAGACTATTGCTGCAATTCCTCGAGAAGAGCATTACCCTGCAGCTTGCTCTGCTTATGAAAAACGGCGTCATTTCATCATCAGCATTCAAAACAGCAAACCCATCAGACTTAATCGCTTCAACAACGAGAGCTTTTACATTTGCCAGCTGTTCTATAGTACTGATTCCATCCAATCCAAGATGGTCATCGCTTATATTGACAATAACTCCTACATCAGCTAAATCATAGCCCAAGCCTCTTTTTATTATACCGCCTCTTGCAGTTTCAAGCACAGCAGCATCAACGCTCTTATCACTAAGTACTCTTTCAGCGCTTAAGGCACCGGTATTGTCTCCCTTCATTACACAACTGCCCCCAATATATATGCCCGATGTGCATGTCATTCCCACATTTTTTCCGCTAAGTCCCAGGGTATATGCGATCATTCTCGTTACTGTGGTTTTACCGTTGGTTCCCGTGACAGAAACAATTGGAATGCTGTATTCCTTGCTATCAGGATACATGTGCTCCAGTATATCTCCGGCAACATTTCTCGGCGTCCCTTCTGATGGATATAGATGCATACGAAGCCCCGGTGCTGCATTTATCTCAATAATTGCACCGTTTTCAGAAGTTAATGGCTTTGATATATCCCGGCATGTAATATCAACACCTGCAATATCAAGCCCAAGCAGTTCAACAGCCCTCGTGGCCACCTCAACATTATATGGATGCACCTCATCAGTACAATCCCTTGCTGTCCCTCCTGTGCTTAAATTTCCATTTGAACGAAGAAGTACCTTAGCTCCCGGAGCCGGGATGTTTTCCTCTGAATATCCATATTTCGCAAGTACATAATGAGCCGTATCATCAAGCTTGATTTTTGTAAGAGGCTTTTCATGATTAGACCCCCTCAGAGGATTTGTATTTTCCATTTCTACAAGCTGCTTTACAGTATGAATACCATCACCTAATATGAACGGTGGTCTCCTCTCTGCAGCAGCAGCAAGCTTGCCTCCAATTATCAAGAGCCGATAGTCATTTCCCGGTATATACTTTTCAACAATAGCCGCATTGCTAAAACCAATAGCTTTGTGGAAGGCAGTTACAAGTTCACTGTTCTCAGTGATGTTTACGGATACTCCCTTCCCCTGGTTTGCATCAGAGGGCTTTACTACTACAGGGTTACCTATAGCCTGTGCTGCAGCCAAAGCAGACCGGACAGTGAATGCAATGCTCCCCGTTGGTACAGGAATTCCTTCGCTTTGTAAAATTCTTTTGGTAAGCTGCTTATTGCTTGCCATATCAACGTTTATACATACAGGTCTGTCAGTTAGTGATGCCTCTATAAGGTGCATGTTCTTTCCATATCCAAGCTGTAGGATACATGAGTCATCATAGCATTTTACAGGAATGCCTCTTTTTTGTGCTTCCTCGAATATTGCCTTTGTACTTGGGCCCATATCTGTTTCCGCTGTAGTATTTTCCAGGTATTCAAGTATTTCATCAATACTAGGCGCATGTCCGGTAATTAATTCATTTACTATTCCTACAGCCGCCAGAAGGCACTCAATAGCTAAATGCTCATTTTTATACTCAAAAGCCATATAATAAATATTTGGTTTTACAAGCTCTCTGCTTTTGCCATAATGCACATCATACCCAACAAGCTTCTGAAGCTCAAGCGTCATATGCTCTGTAACATGTGTCAAATAAGTTCCTTCAGTAAGCCTTTCAGCAAAACCTCCCTCATATCCGAGCGAGCAGCAATGTTTTTTCAGCCCCGGCAATATTTTTAGTAGCCGGTCATTAAAGTTTTCAATTTCACATGTTGGCGTATCATACATGCTTCCCATGTCTATAATGGCCTTAATAATAGGTTTGTGACTATATATATTCTTTCCTTTGTATATTTGAATATCTATTATGTCCACTCATTTTCCTCCATAAAATTCAGGCTTTCATTTATTTCAAGCCTTTTAGTGAAGTCTTAGAACGCTTCTTGAAGCCATATCAAAACCATAACCGGAAGGTAATACATGAAGAGTAATATTGGCAATGGCTAAAAGCTCATCAGGTTTAAGCTCAGAGACATTTGAACTTTTAATGTTTCTTCCGTCAACAATGGTTACAGAGTTGCTGCCTAATACTGCAAAATGATTATCCGGATGGATTCTTATCGCAGTATCCTCATCAATTCCTACACCGAGTATTGACGGGTTTTCTGCTACCCCGCATAACAACCTTCCTATTCTGCCGCGTTGATCAAAATGCTGATCTATCAACACTGAGTCCAGCAAGCCAAGCCCGGGAGCCATTTTCAAGGTACATTTCCTCGCAGGCTCATTATTATTGCCGTCTACGACCATTGTACCGCTCATTACAGATGCTCCTGCGCTGGTTCCCGCAATAACTGTGCCATTCTCAAATGCTCTGTATAGCGCATCAAAAACCCTAGTTCCACCAAGTATACTTGTTATTCTTAACTGGTCGCCTCCTGTGAAAAAAATACCTGTTGCTTCAGAGGTATATTTTGTATTGTTTTCGTTATTCGCATCATCCCTTGAATTAATATTAAGAATATTAATGCTGTTGATTCCAAATCTTGCAAACACGGACTTATATTGGTCTCCAACCCCTTCAGGATCCTCAGTCGCACTGGTTATTATTACAAGACGGGCTTGTGATAGACCTGAAAGCTCCACAAATTCATTCAAAATTCTACATTCTCCCGTCTTGTCCTCTGCTCCGCCAATAATTATCAGATTTCCCTTGCTCATATTATTTACCATCTCTATCATATAATTTTCTGCTCTAAACAAAGGTACATTAAAGCTCACTACTACACAGCTGTAACAAATAATTTTACACGCCTTAATTTTGTTACCTATTAATTATTAATCAATTTACTTCAAATTATTTATGTCTAAATTTACTAGCACAATTTATGGCTTTGAATTTTTATCTATAAGGGCTAATTATGTATTTTCACCATAATATAAAATCATATACACATAATAGTACTAACAAATATACAAAATTCGTCACATTATCCAAGAATATTACTTCATTTTTACATTTATGCTAATTTCTGATTTGATTAATCTTATATAGTCTGATAAACTATACATTATGTAAAGCAATTTAAGTACAAAGGGTGATTGATAATATGTCAGCAAATTTCAGCAGTCTAACAGCGAAGCAAAAGAAAGTATACTCAGTTATCGAATCATACATTAATACGAAAGGTATCCCACCAACGGTCCGAGAAATTGGCGAGTTGGTCGGCGAAAAGACTCCAGGTGCAGTTCAGGGTATTTTAAACAGGCTTGAGCAAAAGGGTGTAATAACTCGTCAGTTAGGGGCAGCAAGGTCGATTCAGCTTGTCTCACAGGACAATAAAATGTACGCAACGCCAGTCTTCGTACCGGAAATAAAGAAGATCAGCAAGAGAAATATTAATGATTTTATTAATATTTATAACATTGAAAAATATCACCCATTATCTCCGGATATCGTTACTAGCGACGGTAAATACTTTATCATCGAAAGTCCAGATGATGGGCTTACTGAAAGCGGCTTCGGTTCAGCTGATATGATTATTGTAAATATGCAGTCGGAGCTAAAGGACGGCGACATCGTATTAATATTTTATGAGACCCGCATACTCCTTAGATACTATTACCGACAGGATGATGGAACTCTGACACTTAAGGCAGACTCAAGCATCATTAGCAAGGAAGATTTCACTCCGGACGAAGTAATAGTAATCGGTAAGGTAGAAGGCCGATATACAAAGTTGTAATTATGACTATGTCATATTAAGCAAGTAAATAATAAAAGCCCTTATTACCAAACAAACTATTGGGCTTATATCATTGTGTAATGGCTTATTAAATGGGACTGTCTCAAAGCATGCCTAGAGATAGTCCTCTTTTTATAGAGAAAATGCAAAAAGCATCTACCAACAAAAGTCTCGAGGTTTTCGAGCCCTCCTCGACTTTTTACTGCAGACCTTCAATCAACATCATAAATAGGACTGGCAGCAACCTGGATACTAACTATGTGGTCTGCAATAATATTAATACGGACCACAGGAATCAAGGATGTGTCTTTATAGTACTTTGAATAATCTGTAACAATGAAGTGCTGTAAAACACTAGATCATCTGCTAGTAAGATAAATGAATATTTTATTTTGCTAGAGGCCTACCTCAATTATTGACACAGAGCCACTATTGATGCAGAATTGTAAAAAGCCCAGAACACTGTGATTAGCAGTGCTCTGGGCTTTATCATACCCTATTGTCTGGTTTACTTAATAGTTGCATACTTGAAGTACTTAAATCCAAGCGGTGAAGACCAGAACCCGTCGATCTTTGTATTTTGCAGGTAGAGATCAACATAATAGTAGATTGGGCAGAGCATGTTCTCATCAAAGATAATGTCCTCAGCTTCATGCATGAGTTTGAAACGTTCTTCCTTATCAGAGGAGGACTTAATTTTCTTTATGAGCTCGTCATACTGAGCGTTGCTCCACTGAGCATCGTTATTTCCGCCGCCTGTAACCCACATATCAAGCATGGATATTGGATCGTTATAGTCACTGAGCCAACCATTACGTGCTATATAGTAATCTCCATTCTTACGTGTGTTAAGGAATGTACTCCATTCCTGAGAAACAAGAGATACATTAACACCTATCTTCTTCCACATATCCTGAAGAGCTTCACCGATTGCTTGGTTGCCTGTTCCTTCATTATAGAGATATTCTATATTCGGGAAGCCTTCTCCATTAGGATATCCTGCTTCAGCAAGCAGTGCCTTTGCTTTTTCAAGATTTCCTGTGTAATCCATCGGATCATAGTAATCTCCGCCAACCTCACGGAATTCCTTTGAAGCATCAGCATCACTGAGTCCTGTTGATACAAATGCGCCTGCAGGTTCTTGTCCGGATTTACCTATGTTCTTGCAGATGTAATCACGGTCTACAGCAAGAATAAGGGCTTGACGAACCTTCGGGTTATCCAGTGGAGCCTTCTTTACATTGAATGAAACATAGTATGTTCCCAGCTGACCTTGCAGATGGAAGTCTTCCTTGTCTCTCCATGCATCAATTTCATCATTTGGCATCTGGTCAGCAAACAGAATTTCATTGTTTTTGTATGCACTCAGAATAGCATTGTCATCTTCCATGAGCACAAATTTGATTTTCTTGGTTCCGAGATTTTTAAAATCCCAGTAATTTTCATTCTTTTCATAAAGTATGTGTGATCCCGGTACCCACTCTGTTACCTTGTATGGTCCGTTTCCAATGTAGGTTTCAGCTGAAACTGCCCAAGCATCACCATTTGCTTCGATTATATCCTGACGTACAGGCATATATGCAGGGAATGCAGTAAGTTCAAGGAAGTATGGTGTAGGAGTGTTCAAAGTAACAACAAGTGTCTTGTCGTCTTGTGCTACAACGTTCAAATTTTGATCAGCATAGCCCTCGATTACATCAAACATGTACTCGTAATCTGCTGCTGTTTCAGGATTAATGGCACGATTCCACGCATAAACAAAGTCACTTGCCTTCAGGTCTGTACCATCGCTCCATTTTAAGCCGTCGCGAAGATGGAATGTGTATACCCTTTCATCTTCACTCAGATCATAGGATTCAGCTTGACCAGGTACTGGAGCTCCACTCTTGTCCAAGGTCATAAGTCCTTCAAAAGCGTGCAGGATTAATGTACCTCCGTCTACAGCTGAGTTAAGTGCAGGGTCTATTGTGTCAGGATCCGGACCCACGCACACGTTCAACACGTTTTTGTCAATGCCGCCGCAACCTGTCAGAAGCATTGTACTTAACAATACTACTGTTAGCAAAATTGATACTACCTTTTTCATTTTACTCCTCCTCATAAAAATATTAGGATATATTTATCATGCTCTTGTTCAACACTGGTTTATTCTGTTATGCCAAACAGAGCAAATGATTCCATATTGCCCTAGCGGTACTTAATGCACAAAAGGTGCTAGGGCTTAATTTACCTTGTCTATATTATGACATGCCGCAAAATGTCCAGGGGATACTTCCTTCATCTCAGGCTCCTGCTGGGCACAAAGCTCTGTTGCATACTTGCACCTTGTCCGGAAACGGCACCCTGTGGGTGGATTAAGCGGACTTGGCACATCACCCTCCAACACGATACGTTTGGAATTTCTGCTTGCTACCGGGTCTGCTATCGGAATTGCTGAAATAAGTGATTTTGTATACGGATGGACATTATGGAATGTCAATTCGTAGCTATCTGCCAGTTCTACAAGCTTTCCAAGATACATTACGCCTATTCGGTTACTTATATGCTTAACAACACTGAGGTCATGGGCAATGAATAAGTATGTTAAGCCCATTTGCTGCTGTAATTCCTCAAACATATTTATTACCTGAGCTTGAATTGAAACATCAAGAGCAGATATTGGCTCATCGCAAACAATGAATTCAGGATCAACGGAAAGTGCTCTGGCTATGCCTATGCGCTGACGCTGGCCTCCTGAGAATTCATGAGGGTAACGGTTTGCATGCTCGCTGTTTAGCCCAACACGTTCAAGCATGCTGATTATCTTTTCCTTACGCTCCTTTTTATTAGCGGCAAGCTTGTGAATATCAATAGCTTCGCCTACAATATCTCCGACTGTCATACGAGGATCAAGGCTGGCATAAGGATCCTGAAATACTATCTGCATTTTTCTGCGATAAGGTAACATATTAACCTTAGTAATGTCCTTACCGTCATATATGATCTGTCCGCTTGTAGGCTCATATAGCCTTATAAGCGTACGTCCGGTAGTTGTCTTGCCACAACCGCTTTCACCAACAAGTCCAAGTGTTTCACCTTTATCTATAGTAAAGCTTACATCATCAACAGCCTTAACATATTGAGGATGCAGCATGCTGCCACCTACATTGAAATACTGCTTTAAATTTTTTGCTTCAACTAATGTACTCATAGCTGCCCTCCCCTTTCGTGCTCAAATGCTTCCTTTTGTAAAAGCCAGCATGCACTGAAATGATCCTCACAAATGTCAGTGTATTCAGGCATTTTTTTAAGGCATATCTTCATACAGCTATCACAACGAGGTGCAAACGGACAGCCTGCAGGAGGATTCAGCATATCAACCGGAGTTCCTTCTATTGGAACAAGCTTAGTATGTTCCTTCTGATTCAGCTTCGGAATACTGCGAAGCAGACCTTTTGTGTATTCATGCTTGGGGTTATAGAAAATCTCATCAACAGTACCATACTCAACTATCTTACCGCCATACATAACCGCTATCTTCTGGCACATGTTAGCCACGATCCCCAAATCGTGAGTGATCATAATTATGGACATGCCTATCTTGTCCTTAAGCTCTATCATCAGCTCTAGTATCTGAGCCTGTATTGTAACGTCAAGTGCTGTTGTAGGCTCATCGGCAATCAGAAGCTTAGGTTCACAGGCCAGTGCAATTGCTATCATTACTCTTTGCCGCATACCACCGGATAATTCATGAGGATATTGCTTAAGCCTTCTTTCAGGTTCATTTATTCCTACAAGTGATAAAAGCTCAATAGCTCTTTCCTGAGCCTGCTTCTTATTCTTATTAGTATGAAGCAGTATAACCTCTCTTATCTGGTTACCTATTGTATAAACAGGATTAAGGCTTGTCATTGGGTCCTGAAATATTATACTGACTTCATTTCCACGAATCTTACGCATCTCATCCTCGGTCATCTCGTTTATCCTGTGACCGTTAAAATCGATCGTACCGCCTATAATACGCCCTGGATATGCAGTCAATCCCATTACCGAATAAGCAGTAACACTTTTACCGCTTCCGCTTTCTCCTACTATTCCGAGGACATCTCCCGGCTTCATGCTTATAGAAACATCGTTAAGCGCTTTTACCTCGCCGGCAGGTGTAAAGAAGGAGAGGCGTTCATTTTTAATATCTAGTAATAATTCACTCATAACATCTCACCTCTAGTTCTTTAATTTGGGATCAAAAGCATCCCTTAAGCCATCGCCAATAAGATTAAATGACAGAATAATCAAGCTTATCATAATAGCAGGTGCCAGCAGTCGGTACGGATAGGAGGTTATGCCGCCTATCGCCTGGGATGCCATGGAGCCAAGACTTGGCATTGGTGCAGCTACTCCTATTCCAATAAAGCTCAGAAAGCTCTCCGTAAATATCGAGGCAGGTATCTGCAGTGTTGTTGTAACTATCAGCGTTCCCATACAGTTTGTAAGCAAGTGCTTTCTTATAATACGGCCGCTACTTGCTCCAAGAGCCCTTGCAGCTGTAACGTACTCCTGCTCTTTAAGGCTAAGTATCTGGCTTCTGACTATACGTGCCATACCTACCCAGTAAAGTAGAGCAAATACTATAAAGATACATATAAGGCCGACACCAACAGTATTTATCCAACCGAATCCCTTAACATTATTGGCTAGATCCTGAAGCGGATACTTAAGAGTAACCATCAGTAGAATGATGATCAGAATGTCCGGTACTGTATAGATAACATCAACAAGACGCATCATGATCATATCAGTCTTTCCACCAAAATACCCTGCTATAGCGCCGTAAATTGAACCTATGAGAAGTATCAGAACACTTGCTATAATACCTACCAGCAGTGAAACTCTGCTGCCTATCATAAGTCGTACCATCGTGTCTCGCCCAAGTGAATCAGTGCCTAAAAAATGAGGAAAAACGCTTGTTCCTTCAGCCTTTAAGGCCAATTCAGTTTCGGAATACTTCATCGGTGCCAGGTTTTCACTCCCACGTATCTGTTGCTCATATGAATAGGGATAAAAGGATGGCAGTATGAACGCAAATATTAATGTGAGTATAATTACAACAAGACTCACCATAGCTATTTTATTTTTTTTCAGCCTGCGAATTCCGTCCCTCCAGAAGTTTACGCTCTCGCGCATAACAACCAGACTTTGTTTCTCTTCCTTCTCTGCAGGCAAAAAATCAGATACATTAAGTTGAAAGCTTAAATGCTTTTTATCATTCATTGCTCACTATCTCTCCCTATCTAAGTTTAATTCGTGGGTCAACAAGCTTGTATACAATATCAACCAGTAAATTCATTGCTATAATAAGTGCAGCAAGGAAAATAGTGGTACCCATAATCATTGTGTAATCACGATTTACAATCGAACTTATAAACTCGCTGCCAAGTCCCGGTATTGTAAATATCTTCTCAACAACAAAGCTTCCTGTTAGTGTATATGCAAGTAAAGGACCAAGATATGTGACAACAGGCAAAATAGCATTACGCAGTGCATGTTTGAACAACATTTTAAAGCTTGAAAGACCTTTTGCCTTTGCAGTGCGCATGTAATCCTGTCCGAGAACCTCCAGCATGCTTGAGCGCATAAGTCTGGATATGTAAGCCGTAGGATAAAATGACAGTGCCATAACAGGCATGATGTAATGAAGAGGAGATGTCAATCCATATGTCGGAAGCAAGCCCAGCTTTACACTAAAAATCAGCATTAGAACAGTAGATACAACAAAGCCCGGCACAGCAATTCCACAGGTTGAAATTACAATAATCAGATTGTCGACAAATTTCCCCCTGTTTAAAGCTGCAATACTGCCTAATGGTACACCGATAATAACTGCAAGCAGAATTGATATCCCTCCGATACGGGCTGAAACCTTGAATCCGGTTTTTACTATCTGATTTACCGTACGGCCTCTCTGTTTAATTGAAACTCCCATATCACCTTGAACAAATTTAACCATATAATTCTTATATTGAACTATTTTAGGTTGATCTAGTCCGTATTTTTGATTTAGGGCTTTTAAAGTTGCTTCAGAAGGAGCCTTCTCAGCAAGAAATGGTCCACCCGGAACCAGAAACATCAAGCCGAAGGTTAATGTTGCAACAATCCAAAGAGTAACTATAGAAATCAGTACCCTCTTTATAATGTACTTCCCCATGAAGAATTCTCCTCTTTCGATATAAAGTAATAATTTCCGCGTAATATTATATAACATAATACAACTTTAACATCTATTCTTCAAGTAGCAATATTTACTTACATAGATTCTTGAAGCGCCGATACTACCTTTATTCAAGCATATTATTACATACTGTTGCATAATTATAAGAGGAGCTTCTCCTAAACATTATGCAATATTTTGTTCCGTTATGTATACATTATATGTTTTCATACATAAAATTTATTACCAATTTAGTATAATAAATCTAATTTAAATGTACGATTTGTGCATTTTTGACATAAATGAGAATGCAATTAGAATGGCTGACCGACGTGTATTGAATTTATATTTATTCAGTATATATGTATATAACTAATTTGTAAATATATCTTAAAAAATACTCCGAAACTTCAAATTACTCATAAAAATAAATGTAGGTTTTCATTTAATCGGCTGCTATATCCATTGTTGTCTTCCACTTTGTGTACTATTTAGTTCGTTAAGGGTCTCAATTACATCAATTATGAGGCCCAATATGGATTTCAGTCCACATTTCTTTAGTTTAATGTGATTTTTCATACCATCCGGCAATTTATTTTAATGCAGGTTTGCTTCAACAGGTTATTCAATCCAATATGGAGCTCATTCTAGGGTTATTTAAGCCAATACAGGTTTTGCATCTTACATGCCTCTTATTTCCTCACAAATCAGCCTTCCCATTTCGTCAGTTCCAACGGTTTTTTCTCCTGGCAGTGCAAGATCAGCCGTACGATATCCCCTTCCAAGCACTTTACTCACAGCTTCCTCAATACACTTTCCGGCTTTTTCCTGCACCAGCGAATATTTCAACAGCATAGCCACAGATAGGATCGCAGCAATTGGATTTGCTTTATTCTGACCGGCAATATCCGGTGCTGAGCCATGTACTGGTTCATAAAGTCCGCGCTGTCCACTTCCGAGACTTGCAGATGGCAGCATGCCAATAGATCCTGTGATCATTGACGCTTCATCCGAAAGAATGTCCCCAAACATATTCGAAGTAACAATTACATCAAACTGACCTGGGTTCCTTACAAGCTGCATTGCTGCATTGTCAACATACAAATGGTTCAGGGTGACCTGAGGGTATTGCCTTGATACTCCGATAACTACCTCTCTCCATAAGCGCGAGCTTTCAAGAATATTAGCCTTATCAACCGACGTAACAAGTTTACGACGCTTCAAAGCAGTTTCGAAAGCAAGCCTTGCTATTCTCTCCACTTCAGCTATGCTGTACTTTTCTGTGTCATATGCGGTTTCATCAGGCGTGCCCTGTCCGCTTCTGCCTCTTTCACCAAAATATATTCCTCCCGTCAACTCACGCACGACCAATATATCAATGCCATTGATTATTTCCGGTTTAAGAGGAGATGCCTGTTTAAGCGCATCATATATTACTGCAGGTCTTAGGTTAGCAAAAAGCCCTAATCCGGATCTTATACCCAAAAGCCCTGCTTCCGGAGTTTTGTTTCCCGGCAAGCCCTCCCATTTAGGGCCACCTACTGCACCAAGAAGTACAGCATCACTCTCTCTGCATGTTTTCAGCGTTGACTCCGGCAGCGGTACTCCATACTTATCTATAGCGCAGCCTCCCATAAGCTCCTCTTGAAGCTCAAGCTGAAAAGCGAATTTTTCTCCTGCCGTCTTCAGCGCCAATATAGCTTGATCGACCACCTCAGGGCCGATTCCATCACCTTTCAGTACTGTTATTTTATATTTCATACAAATCCTCCTAAAACGATAGATAACTCATAAGATGGCTTTTGACAGCTTCTGATGAATTCTGACATGATACATTTGCTATGCATCCTCCACTTTATCACCGCAATGAAATATTACCGTTTGAATGACTTCAAATCATCATAACACTTCAGTTCATACATAAATTTCGGTTGCAGGATTCTTACCGCTGCGAGTTAAAAAGATTGGAGATATGCCTTTGTATATATTGTTAAGGTCAGCAACTTACTCTGCATTATTAATACCTGATACTGATTAGGTACTTCAGCACTAATCGCAATCATTAATATACTCAAAGCTGTATTATATGCCTAAGTAAAGCGTAAAAACTTATTCCTGCTTTGCTATGTTCTGCTTGATATATCCTATAAGTCCATCAGCACTTATAATCTGCTGCATGAATTCAGGAAAAGCAGCTCCCTGATATTCACATCCGGTCGTCAGATTGGTTACCATTCCGTTATCAAAATCAACCTCCAGGTTATCGCCCTCAGAAATGGCTCTTACTGCAGCCGGACATTCAATTATTGGAAGCCCAATATTTATTGCATTGCGATAAAAGATCCTGGCATAGGTCTCTGCAATTATACAGGATATTCCCGATGCCTTTATAGCTATAGGAGCATGTTCTCTTGATGATCCGCAGCCGAAGTTGCTGCCCGCAACAATTATGTCACCCTTTTGGACTCTGTGGGCAAAGCTGCCGTCCAGGTCCTCCATGCAATGTAATGCCAGTTCAGATGGCTCAGATGTGTTAAGATATCTTGCAGGAATGATTACATCCGTGTCAACATTGTCTCCATATTTTATAACCTTACCATTTACTTTCATTTGACAGCCTCCCTTATTAACAAAGGTATAATTGGGGATCGCAGTACTTACCTGCATTTGTTGTAGCAATATTTGCTGCAACTGTGCTCTTTACTCTGTTTTTCTGTTATACAAATATTTATTCATCTTGCTTATACTTTTTACTTCCATACTTTTTACTTTGATTTCTTTTTGTCTTCAGGCTTTCACTTACAGCTCATCAGGAGATGCTATTCTGCCTGCAACAGCGGAAGCTGCCGCAATGGCCGGACTAGCCAGGTATACTTCGCTTTCGGGGTGTCCCATTCTTCCAATAAAGTTCCTGTTTGTAGTAGCAACGGCCCTTTCGCCCTTGGCAAGGATACCCATGTGTCCACCAAGACATGGCCCACAGGTTGGTGTACTTACTGCTGCGCCTGCTTCTATAAATATGTCGAAGAGACCTTCCTCCATTGACTGCTTCCAGATCTTTTGAGTAGCAGGTATTATGATGCATCTTACATTAGGATGTACGCTCCTGCCTTTTAAAATCTGAGCTGCCATCCTCATGTCCTCCATTCTTCCATTGGTACATGAGCCTATTACAACCTGATCTATCTTTATATCACCTACATTATCTATTGTCCTTGCCTTATCCGGCAGAGGAGGGAATGCAACAGTCGGCTTTACTCCAGCTAGATCCACCTCATACTCACAGCAATATTCCGCATCCTCATCAGGGGTATATATCTTGTACTCTCGTAAGGAGTGCTCCTTAACATATTGTATTGTCTTTTCATCCACTTCAAATATACCGTTTTTTGCACCGGCCTCAATAGCCATGTTTGCCATGGAAAAACGGTCATCCATGGAAAGCTGTGAAAGCCCTTCCCCGGTAAACTCCATAGACTTATATAAAGCACCGTCTACGCCAATCTTTCCGATTATGTGCAGTATTACATCCTTGCCACTTACCCACCTTCCGGGCTTGCCTTTAAGCACGAATCGTATAGCCTCCGGTACCTTAAACCACGCTTCACCGGTAGCCATACCTGCGGCCATATCGGTGCTGCCTACACCTGTTGAGAATGCTCCCAGAGCACCATAGGTGCAGGTATGAGAATCTGCACCGATAACTGCATCTCCCGGTACTACAAGTCCCTTTTCCGGAAGCAGCGCGTGCTCAACGCCCATACGCCCGATCTCGAAGTAATTAACTATCCCCATTTTATGAGCAAATTCTCTGATCATCTTAGCTTGTTCAGCTGACTTTATGTCTTTATTAGGTGTGAAATGATCCGGAACGATTGCAATCTTATTTCTATCAAAGACTTTATCGGCTCCAATTTTGTAGAACTCCTTCACAGCCACAGGAGCAGTAATGTCATTGCCCAATACCATGTCAAGCTTTGCCTTAATAAGCTGGCCAGCCTCAACTTTTTCAATTCCTGCATGAGCTGCAAGGATCTTTTGTGTCATAGTCATACCCGGTTTTTTATAAGCCATATATGCCGCCTCCCTATTATAGAGATTATACTGTTAGGCAAAAACGGATTCTTCCCGTTAATTATTGTTATGATCAATTAATATTAACGTTTATTGTTACAGTTAAAACGGCTTTATTCATAACTAATTTTTATCATTTGTAGAAAAGATTAATTAAATCGGAAGAGTTTCAACAATCATAGAATGAATTTTTAGTTTGCTGAAAAGCTGATTACATCAGCGGAGTTTAACGGGGCAGGGAATATCCCCTGCCCCGTTACTCTTTTAATACTTTGCGGCTGTCTTTTTTCTATATTGAAGCGGTGTAAGCTTTACATATTTTTTAAACATTTCATTGAAACGCTGCTGATTTGAAAAGCCCACACTTAGAGCTATATCGCTTATTTTGAGTCCCGTATCGGTCAAAAGCTCCTTAGCCCTCTCAATACGTACTTTTAGTAAGTAGCTTATTGGGCTCATGCCTGTTTCTTCCTTAAATGCCCTTGTAAAATAGCTTGGGCTAAGAAAAACGAATCTTGAGATATCACCTAATGAAATATCCCTTTCAAAGTTTGTGTGAATAAAGTTTATTGAAATATTTATAAGTTCTTTTAATTTGGGGCTTTTAGTCTTTATGCTGTTTTCCCATTCCATTTTAAGGGCGCGCGACAACAGTACAAATAACTCCATTACAAGCAGATAATTGAGAAATTCGCTTCCCGGCTCATCACTTTCCCGTTCCTTGAGAATCCTGTTCATGAGAACAACTATCTCATTCTTGGGACTGACCTTTAGGGTAATATAAGGACCTGTTTCCTTACTACTGACAAAGTTTAAGAAATCCTCCAAAGGAATCTCAGAGTATTTCCCGTTTATCCTATTTTCAAATTTAAAATTGAGAACAATAAATTCACAGCCTCCCTCGGATTTAACGATAAACTTATGGTACTGAAGAGGCTTGATGATTATTATGTCGTTAGGACCAAGCGATACCGGCTGCCCGGATATTTCAAACACCGCAAGACCCCTTTTCATATAAACCAGTTCATAATTTTCATGTATGTTGGGTTCCATAGACCATGTAATATCCTGGACCCTTTCGATTGTCTTTACTATGACAGGCAGAAAATCTGATGAATTCAAAAGGCCTGCCCAAGCCTTGGGCAGCAAATCTCCCACAAAACCACCTCGGCTTTCTTTCTCCATGTGTGTTTCGGCTTTACCGAAATCATCGCAAATTGCACTTCAAATCTCAATATGCTTCCCGCCTTGATTATACCCTAAAGAGAGGCATTTGTCACATAAATTATCAAGAATGAACAAAGGACCGGAGCTGGTATTATTATACCGGAACCGATCCCCTGAGACTGCTTATTAGCTGTCAGCTAAATGCGATTTCACTATTCCATATCATCTAGATCGATCGTATCAAGCAGCTTTTTTAGTTCCTCTACTTCTCCCTTGTTAAGTGTCACACCCTTCCCCATTTTTTCATGAGTTTCGTCCCAATCCCTGATATCCAGTTTAGGTTTCCTGTCATTCCAGCTTACAAGGTTTACCTCTTTCTTCCACCCCTTTGTTCCTTCACCGATGATTCCAATAGATTTTGTTATTTCATACTTAAGCTCTGCCATACACAATCCTCCAATTCAGGTTTTATTTTAATTTAGCTAAAAATTTTACCTTTTTAATCAACCTTACCCGATTGAACTGCTTATTTGATTTTAGTTACTTCTCAATAAATGGTTAATGAACTGTCTAAGTCATAACCGTTTAAGTTTTAAATATTGCTACATTAGATATTGGATCAACAGTAGTCGTAGTTTATTTCGCATGTTCTCCTTCAACAGGTTCTTTAGGAATGTTTTATGATTTTATATTAAGTTCTCAATTTATGCAATAATGCTTCACTTACATAGGTTATGCTGTTTATTATTCTTGCTCGGGAATACCTGCAAGCTCTATTTTCCCATTATATTTTACATATGCTAAAAAAACAGCTTCCTTTTCCGTGACCTCAAATGATATGTATTGCGGTTTAACTAATTCCTTCTTTTCTTCGCGCTTGCCGTCTTCTCCTATAATTCCTGCCACTCTAATGGCTTTAAGGACCTTTGTTTCTGTGAAGCTCATATATTCTTCCATTGCAGACTCTTTCACAGATGAATTACCGTTTGGTGTATCTCCCGAGGGTGCCCGCCTAGACTCCAATCCTCCCGATGATTCAGAGTTAGCTGTAGTTTTTCCCGTAGATACCAATCCGACTTCAGCTATTTCAGAAGATATGGGATTTACTCCTTCCTCTCCTTTATATTGTGACAGATCTGCCGGATTGGCTGCTGCATCTCCTGCATATATTGGGCTAGCTGCTTTTCCTACATCAGATGCCGGAATTTCTTCCGCTGCTCTGTTATTTGCATCCAATGTATATATACACCCCTGTTGCTCGCTACTATTTGGAATGCAGATCAGGTCAACAAGCTGTCCTTCTTCCAGCTGCCAGCCATTAGTCTGATCAGTTTCAAATCTTATCGAAAACAGTCTGTTACTTTTATCCGCTACTTCAATAACGTCACTTTCCCCGTTTTGAAGCTTAGCCTTCAGCATCATCTCACCAGCTTCAATTTTCATGGCGGACACTTTTGCCTCTGCCTCTTCAATGCTTCTGACAGTTCCCTGCGTCACCAGGTCTGAGGCAATTTCTCTAATCTCCAGCATATCCCTTGTTATCATATTGCCCTCATCGATACTTACTTTGGCAAATACAACTTCCTCCCTGGTTTCATAGTTGGCAGCTTTACTAATAATCATGAGCTCAATTACTAAAACAATCACAGTAATAGTAGCAGTTCCGATAATCCAACCAAGCCTTTTCATATCATTTCACCAGCATCTCGTAATATAATTTTAGTTGTTTAGAGGTATTTCCGAGTCAACGTGCACTTTAACAATAATAGTATCCCGGCCCAGCAGCTTCAAAACCACACCCGAGTATAGAGAAGGTTTAATAGGTATACAAATACAGCTATGCACAGACGGTCTTTCTATCAAGGTTTCATCCGGACACCTTGCAGGCAGATCCTTGCAGTAGATCTCAAGTGAATTGATTATTACCTGTCCTTCGGCGATAGAACCGTCTTTCGGCTTCAACTCCTCATCCAGTCTGAGATTATCTGAAAGCAGCTCCCTGAATAAACCAAGCATCTCCTCCCGATTGAAGCTTACTGCAACTCTTCCTAAGTTTTCTGCATTTAAAGCATTGTACACAGAAATATTAGCCATATCCGCCGCATCCCTGATGATTTTAGCTTTTCCTGTCAATATAAACTTCTCAATCACTACGGAAAACACAGGTAGAATAACAAGCAGAACCATTGCTGCAGCTATCACTACTGCCGTGACAGCACTGCCCTTTTCGCTGCGGACATGCATCAATTAACCACCCTTCTTGATATAGCTGTCTTATCATATACCATGCGAAATGAGGTATCTTCTCTCTTCATTGGGGAAACAAGCTTGCTGTATGTATAGACTGCCTCAACCCTAAGTGTCAGTTTTCCACCCTGAATAGCATTTTCAGTAGCAGTAACATTTATATCCGTCAATCCCAATTCCTTAAGCTTGTCACAAAGCTCCTCAGCCCTGTCTTCACTTAGTCCTCCCGCGTTTTCCATCTCAAGCATTACTTCTCTGCAGGCCATGTCAAGATCAGCTTTTATTGAAAGAGGCAAAAAGAACTCGATGCAAAAGACAAGAATTGACACCATAAAAATCAGTGCTATTGCGAAAACAGCAATCTTAGCCGCCATAGCTTATTCCTCTAGCTCACGCCTGTTTTGAAGAGACTATTTTTCACGGTAGTTGTCCACCAAGAAGACAGCCCTTCCATAATGGTCTTTGAGAAACTACTCAACTGCGGTATAACAATAAAGGCTGCAATAATAAGTGTAGCTGCAATACCTAAAATTTCATTCATACCAAACCCATCCTGCCGGGATAACCTCACTTTTAACCTTGAACAGCACTGCTTAATATGGATTGATGCCTCACCTTTAAGCGAATAATAATGTCCTGCCTTTAGATTTACAAAATTGATCAGCCTGTTTTTCACTCTAATCCCTCCCATTTATTAATTTATAAAAATCTTACCAATAGCCTCGCTCACATCGTTTATCATCGGTACTATTATCATCACCGAGATAACAGCCACAAATACCGCAACCGCCGCCACACTTCTGTTCCTGCAGCTATCTGTTTCAGCCTGTACATAGTTAAAATACTTTTTAAACATCATATCCTCCTGCCGTGCTAATAGCTCCTTATTGTCACCTGTTTCGATGCCCTGCTTAAGAGCAAGGCAAAGCGTATCCGCCTCATGGGCGTCAAAGTTGGACCTGAATTCCTCTAAGGCCGAGTCTATATCAAGTGTAAGCTCGTATCTGGCAGCAAGCCTTATAAGTATAGCCTTCAGCTCGTAATCTTCAACCACCTCATATACCGAGCAGACCGCATCTGTAGGCTTAACGCCGGAGGAGATCTGGTTATATAAATATTTATATATTTTGTATATGTGTTTCTGAAATCTCATATTGAAGCTGCGCCTTTTTGAGGCCAATAACAATTCCATTGATGAATTTATAAGCATCGCTGACGCCACAGGCCTGATAACATCAGGATAATTAATTATGAATGTAAGAATAAAAACGATCGGTGTAGCAGCAAACCTTACCCCAAGGTATACTAGTGCTGCATATTCACCTTTATAGCCTGCCTTCTTCACCCTACTTCTTGCTCTTATATAGATGCTGCCCTTTTCAAAGCGTCTTCCCCAGGCTGACATACCGGCAGCCGCAAGTCTTCTGCACCTAAAATAAAGCGATAAGCCGGTGCTCCTTGAGCCAAGCGCCTCTGTAACTCTTCCTGATGACGGAATATACAGAAGCCTTATGATACATATCCCTAATATTATATCAGCCGCACATATCACCACAAAAAGCACTGTGCTTTTATTAAAAATTATTAGCATAAATTCCATAGCTCTACTTCCTGCTTTCAGTATTTAAATCTGGTAATACCAATTGTGAGATAGAAGCCTAAAGCATACATACCGCAAAATATCATAAGCAGCAGCTTTCCCACCAGGGTACCCATATAAAACGCCTCAATTTTAGGCGCAGACCTGATAAACAAATAAGCTACAATAATAACGCCAAACATTACAAGGTATATGGTCATCCTATCCTTATAGGTTGAAATTCTACGCCTGTTATACTCTTCATCAATCTTATAAAACTGTTCCTCAAGATTTGTCAGGAGTTTAATTATATCGCCTCTGTTTTTGATACTCTGCTTTACATTTATTATGAAATCTCCAAACTGAGGGTTATCTACCTTAAGCTGCAGCATGTCCAGAGCATCTGAGGTATCCATACCTCTGTTAACTTGTACAACCATATCTCTGATAAATGTGTGCAGCGGTTCACCAATACCGGAATCCAGCGATTTTTCAAATGCATATATTATGTCTTCCTTAACTGAGCACCACCTGTTCAGTACAGAAATGTATTCAGAAAGCATTTTTCTGACAACATCTGCATTATATCTTGAAAGCAGGTCAAGGACGAATATCGGTATCAAAGAAACCACAGCGCTTATTAGCATGGATGACGGAATAAAACCAAGAATGCTGTTAATCGGCTTAAAGGATATTATAAAGATAATAAACATTATTATAATAAGAACATGAGCATTCATAAATGGTACATAGTGCCTGATATTTGACTTCTCTATATACATTATCTCTATCTTCTCCAAAAGCTTCAGCTTCTTAAGCTTGGACAAGCGGGAAATATCCATCATTTTCAGCTTTTTATCATTGGAGGTCCAGTATTTCCTGAGCCACGAAGACAGCTGCAGGATATCCTTTTTTATATCAAGTTTTCCGGTGATGGCTAATGCAAGTGCCACATTACAGATCACCAGCAATATGGAGTTAAGTATCAGCAGCACCGTTTTCACCCTTCCCTTCCGATCAACCTTACATTGATCTTTTCTCATGTCTCTTGCGATTATTTAGTCTAACTCACAACCTTATACTAAACTCATCTGATCTGCTTCAGAAAACAGTCTTGTATACTCAAACCTGTCTTCAGCACTGTTAAAACCGCTTACCTTCAGAACATCCACAACTTTAAAATCCTTTAAATACAAAATATAGTTAATGCTTCTTCCCAATATAGTTTTTATAGTATTTTCACTTTCAGATATATTTGCTCCCTTGCTTAGGGTAAGAAGTCTCAAGAGTGCATCCTCAGCACTTTCAGAATGAGTCGTGGCGATACTTCTGTGACCCGAATAAGCTGCCTTAACAAATTCCCATGCCTCATCTCCTGTTATCTCTCCTACACAATAAGTATCTAGTGACATTGTTAGTCCATCTCTGACCAGGTCCTTTAATGTGACCGGCCTGCCGCCTTCATTTTGCTTCTTAAGCTTCTGCTCTATACAGTAGGGCTTGTCCGGGAATATCTCTGCATCTGACTCTGCTATGAGAACTCTCTCCATCTCAGGTAATACATTCACAAATGCTCTGAGTAAGGTTGTCTTTCCGGCCGCTCCCTTTCCACAGAAAAGGATAGATGAATCGCTCTCAGCGAGCCTTTTTAGAAGAAGCACATGTTCGTCCTGCAGCATACCTAGCCTTTGCAGATCTTCAAGAGTATAACTATTTCTTCTATGTTTTCGTATACTGATTGCAGAGCCGGTAATATTCCTCGGTTTTATTGAAACGTTTATTCTAAGCCTGTACTTTTCATCAGTTACCCTGCAGTGACTGTCGTTTTCATTTAGTATTCCGCCATTTCTTACGGCTACCAGCTTACAGTAGGTATCGAAAATTTTTTCACTGCCGAAATTTACAGGTATCTTACTCCGTACTCCATGCCTCTTTATAACAAACTGATTAAATCTAGTTCCATCTATGTCTGTAATATCATCCTCCTCAATATACCTTTGAAGCTCACCATAACCAAACATGAAGTCAAATACCTTGCGTATCAGTTCATCTCTATAAACGCCACAGTGATACTTGTGAATATCTATATCCTTTATCACTGCTATTTCTAATGCAGATTTATCACTTCGGCCTCCTGCTACATCTGCCACTAGCTCCGGCCATTCCTTAAGTATGTCCTTGGTTATGTCTGAAACCACTATATTAGTCTCCGCTTCAACCTTTTCAGCTGGGTTACCTTCCTCATAAAAAAGCGTATGATGGGATTTTACAACCGGCATCATCATTCCTCCTCTACCTTGCAGCAAGCTGCCTGATCATCTTAAGGTGTCCACCTGTGCCCCTAAGTTTGTGCATCAAGCCGAGATCAGACAATATTCCGATGCCCTTGAGTACCCGATAATATTCGGCCAGCATTTCTTTTTCGATATGTAATACATAAGTATCCTTTTTGTTTCTGCATTCAGAACGTTTACGACTAAATGATATTCTTCCTATAAAATTTCCCTGTGTCGCCTCTACAGCTTCACTGGCAGAAATGTCATTTTCCCTGTCGTATTCAAAGAAAACGAATTTGGTCGCTGAAAGAGGCAGGTTTTGCTTCTCCTTCAAAAATGCTATATAAGAGTTAAATTCACGAAGCAACACTATATCACCCTTGATTGCTGCAATATTAATATCTGATCTAAGCAGTGCAGCAAGTGTAAAGGCATCGTATATAGATCTATTTACAAGAAGGATTGTTATATCAAATAGGCGGTAGCATTTATCTATAAGCTTTGGGACACTATCTTCGGTATAATATTCGTAATTGTCCAAGCGATAGCTACCTGTCAATATATGCAGATTCTTTAGCTCCTTACGTGAAACTGAAGATTGAAGCAGCAGCTCTTTAGTAAGAGAGGCTTTACCAATGGCGCTCATAACAATATCCAGTCCTGAATGACCAAGAATTTCAGTATGCATGTTTTTCGATGGATATTTTTTAACATTAAGGATAATGTCTGCCTTAGGTGCCAAAAGATCCAAGTCCGCCAGTAGCACCTCGCTATTTGTAAATTTTGCGATTAAATATGCAAGCTCGCACCCAAATTCAGCGTTATCCCAGATAGTTATCACTGCTTTTTTAACGCTCATTGCCCCTGTAAGTACAGGCGGATATTCTTTATTTATATTGCTTTCTGAACTATCTCCATGCACATTAGCTGCCTCATAAAGAGGAGTTAATGCAGCAAGCAGCTCTGAAGCACTCTGGTAACGCTCCGATGGATTTTCTTTTGTGCATTTGATTATTATTTGCTCAAATTCCGCTGAAAGCATTCTATCATAATATCCAACCGGCTTAAAACCATCCAACAATTCGGCAGGCTTCTTCCCTGTAACAAGATGATGCAGCGTAGCACCAAGGCTATATATGTCCGAAGCAGCACTTGTCTGTCCGGTGCCATATTGCTCCGGCGCCGCATAGCCACGTGTACCTATGTACACGGTGTCCGTATCTGATAAAGGTTTATATTCTCTCGCTATTCCAAAGTCGATAAGCTTAAGAGTGCCTCTTTCTGTAAGTATTATATTTGAGGGCTTAATATCTCTGTAGATTATAGGATTTGGTTTAAGCGTATGAAGGTAATCCAGGGCTCTACACAACTGAACTGCCCAGTCGATAGCAAGCTCTTCCTCAATTTTACCCTCGGCTTCAAGTTTTTTATCCAAAGCTATCCCATTAATATAATCTGATATTATAAACATCTTGTCTTCAGTTTCCAGGATATCGAACAATCTTGGAAGCGCAGGATGCTCCAGTCTTTTCAGCAGGGTGGGTTCTGCAAGAAGATCAACTCCACTTGCTCCGTCTTTATTTATCTCCTTAATAGCCCAATAGGTATCTGTATTAATATTTCTCGCAAGGTATACGGTACCCATTCCTCCACGGCCAAGTTCGCGCTCGATGATGTACCTGCCATCGAAAAAATCACCAATCTGCATTCTCGCACCTCATTCAAAACAAAATACTAAATATTTGTATTATTTTTACCTTTTATGTCCCCCTCTGCGTTTTGTGTTTCCTATTATATCATTTTATTCCATAATTTACCATACTTTTTTAAAAAATTTTCCCCTTCTTTTTTATTTGACTTTACTTATACAAATATTAGTGGAAAATCTCTTATATAGTCACTTTTTCAATTAACCTCAGACATTTTTCTATTCCTGATTAAAATCAGGGATGTATTTTTCCGAGGCAGAGGTACGCCCTTGTACATATCCATTTAATCCAAGCTTCACAAATTTTTTTTCTACCTTTTCATACTCATATCTTGTCAAATGCCTATCGAGAACAGTATGTCCACAAGCCTTGTAGCAAGGAGTAAACTGGCTCATAAGGCTTACATATATATCACCGGGCATATTCTTAGATAACCAGTTTAGTACACCCATAGTGTTATCAATATGCCCGGGAAGTACAAGATGACGTATTATAACACCACTTTTCATTATACCGTCAGCGTCAAACTCAGGGCCACCGACTTGCCTGTACATTTCAGTTACAGCAGCTGAAGCTACATCAAAATAATCCTCAGCGCAGGAATAGCTCTTAGCAATATCAGACTTAATATATTTAAAGTCAGGAAGGTATATATCTATCATTCCCTCCAGCTTTCTAAGCTCATCTATGCTGTCATATCCGCCGGAATTATATACTATCGGAATATCCAGCGGATGAGAGCTGAAGCTGCTGCTTTTTGCCATCTCTAATGCACTTCGGATCTGAGCTGTAAAATGTGATGGTGTAACAAGGTTTATATTATGTGCACCCTTGTCTCTCAAAGAAAGAAATATCCCTGCAAGCTCCTCCTGTGTATATTCTCTGCCGAGCCCTTCATGGCTGATCTCATGATTTTGACAAAATATGCATTTGAGATTGCAGCCGGAAAAGAATACAGTGCCTGAGCCTCTACTTCCGCTTATGCACGGCTCCTCCCACATATGAAGATATGCTTTGGCAACAACAACCGCTTCACCCATGCCGCAGAAGCCTTTACTAAGTTTTCTAACTGCACCGCACATTCTAGGGCAATTATTGCATCTCATTTTTTGCCTCCTTCGACAAATTTACAGTAACATATTTAATAATTGACATATCCTTTACAATAGATATAAATAAAAATATAATAATGTTATTCAGTGGTCAAGTTATTATTTATGATAACGCAAGGCAGCTTAGGAAAAAACAATGCATTATCAATATCCTGGAGGCACAATTTATGAGAATAAGCGGAGTTAGCTGCACTGTTAGGAAATCACATACCTCAAGGAATGTTGTATTAGTGGTAATCATACTACTCCTGCTTGCCATTCTCACAATTACTGTTCTTTCATCTTATAAAGGCTGGCTTCTTCTTCACCCCGTAAAGAAGCCCATAGAGACTTTTACGTCTAATATTGTACCTGAGTACAGAGATATAAGCTTTAAGGGCAGCGATACCTCTATTATTCTCAGAGGCTGGCTTTTTCAGGCAAAAAACAGCGATCGGGCGGTAATAATGGTGCATTCATATGGCAGCAACAGACTTGAGTTCGGCGTTGAAACAGTTGATCTGATCAAGGGCTTTCTGAGCAAAGGTTATAATGTATTTACCTTTGATTTGCGCAACTCCGGGAATTCTGACGGTAAAGATACAACCTTTGGTTATTATGAAAAGGATGATGTACTTGCAGCTATTAAGTACATGAATTCACAAGGATCAAAACACATAACGCTTGTGGGATTTTCTACAGGTGCTTCAGCAAGCATATTGGCTGCCGCTGAAAACAACACTGTAGATGCAGTTATTGCAGACAGTCCATATTCCGATATGAAAGGATACTTTCAAGCGAATATAAATAAATGGTCAAATCTTCCTTCGTTTCCATTTAACAGAATAATTACACTGGCAACAGAACTGGCAGGCGATATAGATATGGACAAAGCAAGTCCAATAAACACCTTAACTGCAGAAAATCCACCGCATTTGCTTTTGATACACAACAAAAGTGACAATATTATACCTGTGGAGGACAGCATAGAGCTATATCAGAAATATTCTGCACTCAATCCATCAGGCGCAGAATTCTGGATGACAGAAACAGAAGGACATGCCCGCAGCTACGAAAAAAACAAAGACAAATACATGGAAAGAGTATTTGCCTTTATTGACAAGGTTTATTCACAAGAGTAACTCATTATAATACAGAACAGCAGCCACTTGGTCTCAGCATCCTTGAGCGATGAGCATCGATTATTGTCTGATACATAGCAGTTCAATTAAGTCGTTAAGCTTTAAATCATAACCTCCCCACAGCGCCGTTCTACTTTTTCTTATCTATAAAATAGGACGGAACGCTCGTTTGAATTGGTTTATATGCCAGATTAGCTCTTTTGTTCTGATTAATCTTCCTAATCTCTGCTCCAAAATGATTTAATAGATTATTGCTTTTTTCGCCATTAGCCTTCTCTAATACAACTATGCTGTTGACGATATCCATAACTTCTGCAGTTATACTTTTGAGTTTTCCGGCACCTTCCGCAGAACTGATATCAAGCTTTGTCATGTCCAGTTCACTCAGCTTTGATACACCCAAGGCAGACTTGAGTCTGGCAAAATATATTTCAAATTCACCATCAAGCTCAATAAGCTGATCGATTTTAAGCTGTTTTTCATCAATAAGATTTTTAAGTCTATCCAATGAATCCTCTGCAATTGTATCGGTCTGAGCTTTAGTTATGGCTAATATCTCCATAAGTATATTCTTCTTGGTTAACTGAAGCTCATTCAACCTGGAAAAATATTTTTCGGTCATTTCCTACTCCTCTTTGATAAGACGTGGCTGCTGTGGATGTTTTGCAAGTTTCATTGCCTGAGCCCAGGTATCTCTTAACTCCTTTGATATTCCAAGAACTTCTTCAAGTATTTGCAGATCTTTCTTAACGTTGGCATCCACAAGCCTTCTGAAAATATATTCATATAACTGGTCAAGCCCTTCTGATACCTCATACTTCATATCTAGTGTTTTGCGAAAGTTTAGTATAATATTCTGTGCTTTAATAATTGAGTTTGATGCCTTTTCAATACTTTTGTCATTAATACTATATTGTGCTTGCATAATAAACTTCACCAATCCATTATACAACATTAATGTAAGTTCTTCAGGAGTTGATGTATAGATAGAATTTTGCTTATACTGGTCATATGCCTTATTTACTGCCATTAGTCATTCCTCCAAAAAGTTAATCTAAAGAGAGCTTTTCACATCAGGATTGCCCGCTGAACATCGAGGTTATGTATGAACTTTGGGAATTCATTTGGTTAATATACGTTTCTAGGTTCGTAAACTTGGAATAGTAATATTGTTCTTTATTATTGAGCTTAGTGATCAGCTCCTTAATATCATCCTCATAATCGTCTATTTGATCAAACAATGTGTTTTCATACTGAGTTGTATCTCCCTCCATGCCTGCTTTTTGAAGAAGTATACCTTTTCCGTTGGTTGTCCTGATGTAATCCTCAAGTATGTCTGATATCCTGTTACCAAGTCCCTCTGTACTGTATCGCTCTCTTCTCTGTGCAGTTGTAGTACACTCAGTATATGATAGATTTGATTTCTTTGTAAATAATTCAGCTACATTGTCAGGGTCTGATTGTATAGCTGCCTTCAGCTTGTTTTCGTCAATAATCAGCTTTCCTTTGTCGGTATATACACTTGTGGTAATCCCTATTGATGTTAGATCCTTGGATATACCGGTTATAGAGTCCGAAAGGGCCGTTCTCATACTATACAGCATTTCCTGGAGCATTGAATCATGACGAAGAAGTCCTGTTTTGGCTTTTTCCTCCCATTTTTTGACCTCATCCTCAGAAAGCTCCTCCTTCTGTTCATCAGTAAGAGGCGCAAAATCACGATCATATTTTTCACTGATAGTAGTGTTTATCTCATCTATAAGCTTGTTATAGTCGTCAACAAAAGCTTTTATGTTATTAAATACCGAATCTGTATCCGTTGTAAGTGAAACTGTTTCACTCTGGTTTACAGGATCAGTATGCGCCTTGTTCAATGTATATATAGTATTGTTCACCGTAAATGAATTGGTACTTCTTGTAACAAGGACTCCGTCAATCATAGCTGAAGCGTCTTTGCCTTCTTCATAATTATTCATATTAAGTCCAAAGGTATTGATAAAATCAATATCACCCTGTGTTGTACCAAAGACGATATTGCTTCCCGCACCGGTTTGCTTAGAAGTTAGCAGGAATCTGTCCGATGTTTCATCATATCTCATGTTTACGTTAGCTGTCTTATCTGAATTGATCGTATTCATCATACTTGATAAGGATGTATCAACACTGAAAGTAAATTTTTTTGAATTGATAGTAAATGAAACATTACCATCTTCATCAAACTTAAGATCAGAGGCAAAACTACTTGCAAGATATCCGAGCGGCCTTGCCGTGTTAAGCCTGTTTGATGCCCCAATACCAAAGCCAAGAGATGTCAAGGCACCGCTTTGATCGGCATTCGACAGGGTTATCCTTCCTGCACCTCCTGTAGCTTCAAATGACAGATTATCTGTACTCACATCAAAACTCACGGAGATCTTTCCTGCGCCGAAGGCTTTATCTACTAAATCCTGCAGGCCGGTGCCCTGCTTGTTAACAATTTCATCCGTACCGGCAGTGTAATTATCAAGAACTATTTCCTTTGTCACTCCATCTAATGTTAGTGCAATTTTTTGTCCAGATAAGCTGAAATTTAATACTTTCCCCTGCAATGCATCGGTCACACCGGCAGTACCTTTGATCTTAGCTTCAGTTGCAAGGCTAATAACTGATACAGTATGTGAACCTACAGCTGAATCTGCATTGCCGGATATAGTAACATAGCTGTCATTAGTAGAGGAACCCAAGAACTTCTTAAAGCTTGATTTTGAGGTAACATTACTAGCCATATTAGTAGTATTAAAATAGGACGTCTTAAATTTATTAAGCTTACTGATTATGTCTCTATATTCCTCCTGTTTCCATTCAGCCAGCTGCTTTTTCTGATAAAGCTTATTAAGTGGGACCTTTTCAGCCCTCATTAGCTGTTCTACTATAGAGTCAGTATCCAGGCCGCTTGCAAGGCCTGATAACCTTGACATTGAAGTGCTTCTAATTCCTGTCATCATATATCATTCACCTTCTTTCATCAACTAGGATACCGGCCATTTCCCACATTTTGGCTACCATGTCCAATATTTTCTCCGGCGGTATCTCGCGTATAACTTCATCTGTTTGCGAATCAATAACCTTTATCATTATCTCTTTTGTTTCCTCATGTATTGAGTACTCGAATTTTCTGTTAGAAATGGATAAAGCATCATTGGCACGCTCAATTGCATCAATGACGGCTTTGTCCGAAATTGACAGATTTTTCTTGTCAAATTCCGATTTCCTTATGTTATCACATGCAGTAGTATTATCTGGCTTATAACCCGGTTTTTCAGTGAAGTTCTTAGCCTGGGTTGAGGTAATATCCTGGTTCACTGATCTTATTGCCTGCTGTCCTGTTTTAAGAGCATCCGTGCCCTCTATTCTCATAAAAGCACCTCCATCCATGAATTTTCCTATATAATAAAATATCTGCCTATACTGTTGTTGTATTTTAAAGGGAGCCGAGAGCCGTACAAATCAAAGCTCACCCTTCATTATATTTATCGGAATATTTTTTATTTTATTTAATCAAATAATTTACAAAAGTAAAAATTAGAATTCATCCTGCAGCGACTACAAGATTCTTTGCTTAATATATCATTGGTTACATTCTAACGATATTGAAGAAAAGGCCGGAGGTTGTCCCTCCGGCCTTTAAAACTGCATATTTTTGAACTACTATTATTGTAACAGCTGAAGAACTCCCTGAGGCTGCTGATTTGCCTGTGCAAGCATTGCAGTAGCTGCCTGAGTGAGGATGTTGTTCTTTGTGTAGTTCATCATTTCCTTAGCCATATCAACGTCACGAATACGAGACTCAGCAGCAGTAAGGTTTTCAGATGAAGTACCCAGGTTATTAATAGTGTGTTCGAGTCTGTTCTGGTAAGCACCGAGCTTTGAACGCTCTGCAGAAACTCTCTTAATAGCGTTATCTACAGTAGTTATAGCATCTTCAGCGCCTGCCTGGCTTGTGAGATCAAGATTATTTACTCCAAGATCTGACGAAAGCATGCTTGAAATACTGACGCTCATTGTCTGACCTTCATTCGCGCCAATATGCATTGTAATATTATTCTTTGTTACCTGAACGCTGTCCTTTGTTCCCGCAGCAGCCTCAGCAGCAGCATCAGTAAGAGTTACCATAAGACCAATTGAGTCTCCTGCTGTAGAGGTAAGAGTCTTTCCATTTCCTGTCGCAGCCTGACCGTTTATAGTACCTGCAACATCAACACCTATGTCACTTACATCAGCAGCTGTTGTTAGTCCCAATAAACGTGAAGCAGAGTTAGCACCGCCATCTGCTACTGTAATGGATTCGGATGCACCATATCCGTCGGAATTCAGTGTAATTGCATTTGTGGTCGCGTCGGCTGATGCAATAATACCAATACCTGCAGTATTTACTGCATTTACAAAATTAGCTACTGTAGCTGCAGCATCTCCAGCAACAGAATTGAAATTAATTGCAAAACCGTTTATTGATACAGTTTTTGGTGTAGAATCTATAACAGAAGCATCGGTTACTGCAGCACCTGCTATTGTTGCGCGCTCAGCTGCCGTTGTAGTTTCGATTTCATATGTCCCAGCCTGGATACCATCATTAATAGTAGTAGCTGATTCTACATTTGTGTTTGTACCATACACAACCTTGCTTCCTGCATCGCCGTTGAGGAGCTTCTTAGTGTTGAATTCAGTTGTATTTCCTATTCTGTCGATTTCGGATGTAAGCTGATCAATCTCCTTCTGGATCTCTGCTCTGTCATCTACTGTATTGGTATCATTTGCAGCCTGAACAGCAAGCTCTCTCATTCTTTGCAGTATGCTGTGAGTCTCACTGAGTGCGCCTTCAGCTGTCTGGATGAGTGAAATACTGTCCTGAGCATTCGTTGAAGCCTGATCAAGGCCTCTGATCTGGCCTCTCATCTTTTCACTGATTGCAAGACCTGCTGCGTTGTCGCCTGCACGGTTTATAGCAAGACCTGAAGACAACTTTTCCAGTGATTTGGATGTAGCGCCTGTATTAGCTGATAATTGACGATAAGTGTTAAGTGATGCGATATTGTGATTAATTCTCATAATAAATACCTCCATGTATTTTTTTATTTTTGGTAGAGCATCCTTGCTCTCCAACATTTTTTGAATCCTATTAAATACTTCTCCACTCGGCCGATGAGGAAAAACTATTTAATTTCGTTCTCAATAAATATATCGAATTTTTTTTGATCTTACTTAACAACAATTTATATAATTTTTATTTTTTTTAACATATGGATAGACTCTATTAAATATGCTTCTATTTAAAAACATATACTTTTATATAAAGGCAGAACTAGCAGCAGTAACAGTTCAGACTCTGCTTGATACACATATGAAATAAAACTGGCAGTAACCTATTTACTTACGAGATTATCTGCCAGAAAAATATATAAATTTTTTATTTTGCTAGAGGCCTGCCCCAACTATTGACACAGAGATGATATAAAAAGGTGCAACTATTGGCTGAATGTTCAGCAATAATAGCACCTAGCAAATTACCCTACGTCTAATTCACTCAAGACTCTTCCTAAGAAGCCCTTCAATAGATACATTTCCTATTTCTGAAGCCTTTTTATTCTCCTGCTGTATTTCCAGGTATACCTCTTTTCTATGTATTGATACGCTGCGGGGAGCATTTATTCCTATCCGTACCTGGTCTCCCTGAATGTCCAGCACAGTTATCTCAATATTATCATTTATTACGATGGCCTGATCCTTTTTTCTCGTCAGTACAAGCACCTGCACCAGCCTCCTGTCTTCGGAGTTCTTCTAATATATAGTGTCTCACAGTGTACTTATCGGTGTCAAGGATAACTTGCACTCCTCTTTTATTGCGTATGTTGATGATTATAGGAGCCTTGAGGTTCATACTCATCCTTTCAAGCTGCTGCGGAACAACTATTACAGAATATACTGCAACATCTTCAGCATTTTCTATAGACAGTCTTTGTACATCGTCCTCACTTAACTCGAAGTCATAATCCTTTACGATAAGAAATGGATTTGCCACAGCGAAGGCAATTTCCGGGTTATCTAATGATTGAAGCCACTTAAAAGGAGAGTTCTCCTCCGAGCTGTCAAATATCGCAAACCTATGCATTTGTTCAAAGCCAGGTAAACCGGCAGCAAATTCTATACATTTTTCTTCCGGGACATCAATTTCCCCAAAATGTTTTGTCTTAAGAAACATTATCATTTCCTCCACTATACTAAATCAGTACATCTAATTTTCTCTCATATTTTATATCAACCGACGGATACCTACTTACATATACATCGACCCTTGCAGGTTCAAAGTCAGTTTTCAGGCGCGCAGGCGTGTACTCACCATCTACTCCGCCCATAGCGACATTTTGAGGGATCTCCCACTGTACCTCAACCTTCCCTGTAACCTTTATCTCAGGCAGTGATTTCGGTATAAAGCCCAGAACAAATTCATTTGTTTTTAGCGCATCTCTGACAGCTATATGAGCTATTGTATTACCGCCATTTTGAATTGCAGCCAGCATCTCGCCGTCATTGGCTGTTTTGCCTATATACTGCATTACCTTTTTATAACCGCGTGATGCCGCTTCCCGTGCAAATTCAGAATTGTTTTTTATACCGGCCTCAGAGAAGCATTTGGACTGGTCTATTTTTACCTCCGGTTTCTGGGTTTCTATCCTCATCTTGTTTTGATTTTGGTGAAACCTTAAAACGGCCATTTCACTGCTCATCCGAAGCTTGCTTGGGGTCGTTTCTATTCCCAGTTGAATATCTGTAGTTTTAATACTTAGTCCCATAATAGATCACCTTTTATGCGGGTACCTTTGTACCATTTTTCAGCTCCGAAGTACAATATATTACATTATATTTACTAATATACTGCATAACAAAATTGTTTTAAGGTTACATCACAAACGTCTTATCTGAGAAAATCGATCAATGACGTCTGAATGATCCTTGCACCTCCTGCGAGAGATGCATTATATACATTCTGTTCATTTTGCAGATTTATTATAGTTTCTGCAATATCCACATCCTCATTATTGCTCATAAGCTTCGTGAAATTAACAATATCATTTTCCAGCCTATTAGCTGTAAGCTCAAGTCTGTTTGACCTTGCACCCACATCTGCCCTTATTCGCAGCACTGTATTAATATCCTCATCTATTTCATTTAACATATTTCCTACAGCTGTGGTATCGCCTGTCTCAAGTGCACTTATCAGCTCGTTCATGTGACTGATAACCATGCCTGTTTGGCCGGTTCCGGACACTTCGTCATACACGGCATCTCCGCCATTATTAAAAAGGTCCCCTCCTGTAACATTGATGTTGATATTGTCTCCAATACCTATCTCATATTTTATGTTTTCTCTGCTTGTAGAAACATCCATTGCAAAACTGCCATCATCATTCAGAAGTGGCTTATCTGTCTTGAAACCTGAGAATATATACCTTCCTGCATACGTTGTATTGCCCAGCTTTATCATCTGCTCCTTAAGCTGCTTTAACTCTGCGGCGATTTTTTCAGTTTCCTCTTGAGTGTTTGTACCTGTGCCTCCCTTGACAGTCAGCTCTCTTACTCTATGAAGCACGTCTCCCATATTTGACAGTGTTGTCTCCGTTATATCAAGCCAGGATTGTGCATCCTCCACATTACTCTTATACTGTTTCAGCTCAGACACATCAGTTCTAAGCTTTAGTGCTCTTGCCGCAACAACAGGGTCATCTGACGGAACCTGTATTTTTTTACCTGTTGCCAGTTGACTCTGGTATTTACTAAGTCTTGTCAGATTATTTCCTATATAATTTACCATGTTATTAATTAGCATGTTATTTGTAATTCTCATTTACTGATCCCTCCGTATTAAAGTCATTATCAGTTCTAACCGGTATATGATACCTTTACGAATAGATCAAGGCATTATCACAAATGCCAGGTCTATGTAAAAAGTCTATTTATAAGAGTATCGTATACTTCACCCATGGTCTGTATCATTTTTGCAGAGGCATTATATGCCTGCTGGAATTTAACCATATTGGTCATTTCTTCATTAAGGGATACACCCGATACAGAGATTCGGTTTCCTTCTATTTGATTTATAATTACCTTTTGGTTAGCCTGGTAATTGTCAGCCTGCTGCGAATCAACACCCAGTGTTGTAATGACGGATTTTATGAAATCCTCAGGGGCACCTTCCGAAAACATATCATCATTCTGCCTCAGCTCGATAATGCTATTTAAAACATTAGTGTTTCCGGCTTCACCCATTATATCTGATGTAGCTATCAGATTAAAATCATCTATTATGTCAGCATTGATTGTAAAATTTTTAGCAGTCACTTTCTCATACGTATCGTAAATATCTTTAAGATATGAGCCATACGCCGGATCCGACGGGTCCACCGGAATTGCGGCACCCCCCAGGAATTCATCATTTGTCATAGCCTGGTTATTTGCGCCTGTCATTGTAAAGAACCTGATTCCATTCTTTGTGGTATTGTATCCATATCCGGCCGCATGCCCTGTTTCGCTGAATTCTCCTGCATTATATTGTCTATCATTATTAGCGTCGATGTAACCTTCGTTAAATGCCCTTGCAAAGGTTTTAACAAACTCATTGAGCTTCTTCTGGTAATAAGGTATACCCTTGTAGTTTGGCGAGGCAATACCATTGCTTCCTGCTTCACCCTCGTTACCGTCTCTGACATCCAGATAGCCCTTGAGCTCTCCTCCTTTTATATTAAGCGAATTACCATCAGCCCATTTTACTTTATACAGATTTTCTATATCCTCATCATTTACTTTTTCTGAAGGCTTCCTTTGTTCAACCTTCAGAAGGCTTACATTAACATGATCTACCAAAGCCTTCCCGCTCAAAGTGACAACAAAATGCTTATCATCCCGTCCATCAGGCAGTTTCCCTGTTACAACCTCATTTGCCTGTACATTTACGAGCTTTGAAAGCTTATCGACAAGCAGCGTCCTTTTATCCCTCAAGTCGTTTGCAGAACCGCCGTCCAGTTCATATATATATATCTGCCTGTTCAACTGCTGTATCTGAGTCGCGTACGAGTTGACCTCCTCGACCTTCGTCTGCACAGTGTAATTTATATCCTTCTGCATTTCTTCGAATTTGGATGCAAGGTTATTAAAGTACTTTGATAGGGTTATTCCATTCTGCTTGACAAGTGCCCTGACTGCTGAGTTGCTAGGATCAGCTGTCAGTTTCTGAAGAGAGTTGTAGAAATCATTCATTATTGTCGTAAACCCACTGTCAGATGGCTCATTGAAGGTAACCTCCAAATTAGCAAGCTGTTCCTGCTTTACTCCCCATTCTCCATAATCTACATTTTGGCTCCAATACTTAAAATCAAGGTATTCATTGCGTATTCTTTGTACACCATCTATAGTCGCACCTGTTCCAACCATACCTGTACCGTCATACAACGACATCGGCGTTGAAGCTCTCTGTATGGCATTTTGTCTGGAGTAGCCTTCAGTGTTTACATTGTTTATATTATGATTTACAGTATCAAGTCTCCGTTGTGCTGTAAAAAGTCCTTTTACAGCAATGTTCAATCCCAAAAAAGACTGCCCCATGTTTCACCTCCGGGTTATTTTTATAATTTATCTGCCTACAATACCTGTTCCATTTATCACTTTATCAATCATGCTGTCAATTACATTCAATGCCCGTGCTGCTGCATCATAAGCAAATTTGTACTTCATCATATGAGTCATTTCCTCATCCATTGAAACTCCGGAAATTGATGTCCTTGAGTTATCCGCAGATTGTACAAGCGATGACTGACTCCCGGCTACACTTGCCGCTTCTGCTGATTTGTTTCCCATTGTGAGTATTATGGCCTGATAGTAACTATCTAAGCTGAGGATCCCTGTCGTATCCCTTATGAACTCCTTGTTTCTGAGGTTTGCCAGCTGAAGTGCAATAGTATTGTCGCCATTTTCACCAGTTCTTGACGAAACAATATTTGATAAATCAGACAAATTCTGATTAAGAGTGATATTTCCCATTTCAAGCGGCCTTGAAGAATTAATTGTAACAAAGAAATCCTGTCCTTGCTGTGGAGGATCCTTCATATTCATACCGCTACTATGAATGTAATTGACTTCCCTTAGCATTATGTTAATCAATGCATTTAGCCTTTGTTTCATATCTGACACAATATTTGTTGTATTACCAATTACAGAAATACTCTCATTTACATCATTATTTGTTTGTACTGCAATATTCTTAACAGCATCTGTATAGCGTGCTATATCTGCTTGCTCAAAATCTGCAAGACTGAATATTTTATCGTCCGAAAGGCCGGTAATACCAGACCATGCGGCTGGTTCATCCGTTATTACAGATGCTTCAAGTCCCTTTTCAGATAATGCATTATTTAATGCACTAAAATCACCCGTATTTTCATCAGTAAGTATGATAGCATACCTGCTGCTGTCTTCTCTAAAACTTGTAGCGTCAAGGCTGTTAACTGCATTAGTTATACCTTCCAGATCGCCTGATACAATATTTTTTACAGTTACATTGACACTGATGCCTCTTTTTTCAAGCTCCTGGGTATATGCATCTATTCTAAGTGCTGCATCTGACGCAGACATAGTTGTATTGTCAACAAAAAACACAACGTCGGCGGTTGTATTTGGAGTCCCGTTTTTAAAGCTTCCTATCGTTCCGGGAACCTCTCCTCTGGATTCCATCAGGCCTTTAATAATTCCGCTCTTTACATTTATTTCAGTATTAGTGTTCTTTAGCTTGACTACATAGAAATTTTCACCATCGTTTTTCTCTTCTGCTACAAGCTCGGTATTCTTGCCTTTTTGAACTACAAAGTGGCCGCCTATAGTAACATCTATCTGTCCATCCTGCATCTCGGTAATATCAACCTTAGCCAACTGCGAGAGTCTGTCAAGCAGCGTATTTCTCTGATCCCTGTAATCATTTGCAGAATTTCCGTCCACCTCAGATCTGAGTATTGATACGTTTAACTCGGCTATACTACTGGTAATGCTGTTGATCTCGTTTACTCGTTCGGCTATTTCGGTGTTCAGATCCTTCTGAAGAGCATCAAGCTGCTTACCAAGGTAATTTATACTTTGCACAAGCGTCTCTGCCCTTTGCCTTACAAGCGCCCTTTTTGTTAAGCTGTCCGGCTCCTTTGAAAGCTCCTGCCATGAATTCCAAAACTTATTAAGCGTGCTTTGAAGTCCGGAATCACTCAGGGGTTCAGACATAATACTCTCTATATCCTGCAGTGTTGCATTTCTGGAATCCCAATACCCAAGAGTAGTGCTCTCCTGCCGGTAAATATTATCCAAAAAGGTATTCCTTATCTGCCTTATCTCCTGTATATCGGTGCCATATCCCAGCTGCATAATGCCATAACCTTTATTGATGTTTTGCACGAATGCATTCTCATATATGGCTTGTTGCCTGACATAGCCTAAAGTATTAACATTTGCAATATTATGGCCGGTTACCTGAAGTCCCCGCTCGCTTGCGGTAAGGCCTGAACGGGCGATTTGGTAGCTGCCGAAGGTTACTCCCATGCTTTCCTCCTATGATTACTGTAAATATGTTAATATAATGCCGAATTAGAGCTTCATATCAAAAAAGTTCCTGCTCTTCGATGAGATAGCCTCTCCTGAATTAACATAGTTGTTATCAGATGGTCCCACGCTGCTTAGAATATTTATTGAAAAATTGATATAGTCTAGTGAATTCTTTATTAGCCTAGAGTTCAGTGAATTAGACTCTTTTAATTTATTTAAAATAGCTGGCAGCTTTTTACGGCAACCTTCCAGCTCGTTAGCCAGTTTTTCAGGCAACCTGCTTATCAACCCTCCCAGAGTAATTTCAGCAGGCTTTAATCCAAGGTCGACGGCCAGTTTGCCCGCAAGCTCCTCACGGTCATCCTCCAGCTTGCTTAGTTTGAGTATCATAGTTTGCTCAAGCTTTGTTATATTTTCAAGCTCAGATACCTTTCCATTTACAATAATATTTGTTTTGTTTTTTGAAAGTGCCAACATTTCCTCATATAGTAATGCTTCCTTAGTAAGCACTTCGATAATTCTGTTAACTGCTGTTATATCCATAAAACCACCGCCTGTAAACAGTTCTATCAGTAAAAGTCTCGGGGTTTTGAGCCCTTCTAGCCTTTTTGCTGCAGATCTTCGGTCAACTTCCTAGGCAAAAAGGGGGAGTTATTCACCCCCCTGATATTACGCTTTTTTGTCAAAAGCACTGCTGATAACTTTATCTGCAACATCGCGCCCGGATACATTGTAGCTTCCTGACTCATATTTCTCTGTCAGTTCGCTTACCTTACTCTGACGTATATCAGGTACATCTTTAAGTGCCTTAAATACAGTTTGGAAATCCTTTGCTTCATTTGATATGGACAGTACGTCCTTCTTAGATGAAACAGAGCTTACACTTCCAACTCTGCCAACATTCTTCTGCGAGCCATATACTCTGTTGATTTTTGGTATTTCCCCCGGAATTCGCATCTCATCCACTCACTTTCAAGCTTACTCAAATATATTATCGGAAGATGATATTCTTATATTAACGAGTTTTTTCTATACTTATAAATTTATTAGAAGATATTTGTGTCCTTATTCTTATATCTCATGGCAAAATTGGGATTGTTACGGTCAGATGTCTTGCTTATCTCCTCCTTAATCTTACTGGCAACCGACCTTAAACCTGCTGCCATTTCATTCTCACACTCAGTGCAATACTTTCCGCTCTTTATGGACTTCCCGCACTTCTCACACTCAAGAAACATATTTCCTTCGTTCCCGGCAATTTCAAGTCTTCCATCCTTTAAAAATTTCTTTATTTTTTCTACACTGATCTCAAGCTCAGCTGATACTTGAGACAAGCTTGCTCCCGGGAATTCATAAAGGTATTTTTTGATCCTTTGAAAGTCTTCCTCATCAGCTTTTCTACACATAGGACATATTAGCTCTCCCCCTATGTAATTGAAAATTCTGCCGCACTTTCTGCAATTTCTTACATCAGGCATCATTATCCCCTCCTATTATATGTTTTACCCGCAGCGATCACTGCTGCCGTTACTTTCCTTGCTCCTGCTCTTTTCAGTGACTTACTGCACTCCTGAACTGTTGCACCGGTCGTAAATATGTCATCTATCAATAACACTGCCTTTCCGTTTACCTTCTCCGGTTGTTTAACAAAAAACGCATTCCTTACATTCTCATGTCTGCCGGATCTGCCAAGAAGACTCTGTGCACCTGTTTCCTTTATTCTTCTGAGCGCATGTGAACATTCCGGCAACTTAAGCTCCTTTGCCACAGCTTTGGATATTAACAAAGACTGGTTATAGCCCCTGGAGCTTTCACGTTCTGAGTGTAGTGGCACGCTCAGTACAACATCATATAGACTTATATCTGTCATCTTCCTAAGCCTATCAGCCAATAACCTAGAGTATGTCTTATAATAGCTCGGCTTGTTATAGAATTTGTATCTTCTTAAAGAGTCTCTAACCATACCAGCATATTCAAAAACGCTCACAGCAAAGTCGCAATAGCTTTCCTCTTTACTTTGCTCCATCTTAATGAGCATGTCAGGGAAAAACGGCAATTTTTCAAAGCAGTCCTTACATATGCAGATGCTTGTGTCATATTCCAGCACACTACGGCAAAAAATACAATTTGGCGGGTAAATTATACCCAGCAGCCAGTCGAGAAATTGCACTAGGACCACGATCCCCTTTCACTCTATCGGGTCATTTGCGATTTCCATGTTTAAACCCCGAAGCACAATATATTTATGCATATAGATCAAATCACTGCGGCTCGTGTTACCGGAGCGTTTAAGATTAATATCGTAAATGCCTCTATAGAAAAGCTATTTCCACTTAGTGTCTAAACAAGGCAGGTGACATCCTTCCGCCATGTTATATATCGGAATATTCGGAATACTTCTTTAACTTATCTAGAAGCCCGCTGTATCGGAGATTTTCTCTTCTATTGTATACCATTTCCATTAGGGCATTTTCATCGCCCACAAGGACGACCATTTTCTTTGCTCTTGTAACAGCCGTATAAAGCAAATTGCGAGTCATGAGAACCTGTGGTCCAAAGAATACAGGCATCACTACTACCGGGAATTCAGAGCCCTGGCTTTTATGTATTGTTACGGCAAAGGCGGGCTCCAGCTCATCTAAAATGCTGTAATCGTATTCTACGAGCCTGTCATCATCGAACAATACCTTTACGATTTGTGACTCATCATCAATTTTATATATTACTCCCATGTCTCCATTGAAGACGCCTGTACCGTCAATAAGCCTATTTTCAAGCATTTCCCACCTGATATCATAATTATTCCTAATCTGCATTACCCTGTCTCCCTCACGAAAAATATAGCCTCTTGATGCTTTCTCAGCTTTTTTAGAGTCTTCCGGATTAAGTACCTTCTGGAGCTCAATATTAAGATTCACAACACCGGCAGGGTTCTTTTTCGTAGGAGAAAGCACCTGTATATCCTTCATAGGGTCAAATCCATATGTATCCGGCAGTCTTCTGCAGCATAAGTCAACAATTGTTCGGACAATTGAATCAGTATTATTGCGTGATACCAGAAAAAAATCCTTATCACGAGCATTAATAAGCGGTGCTTCTCCTTTGTTTATCCTATGGGCATTTACTGTTATCATACTTTCCTCAGCCTGTCTGAAGATTTCTGTCAACCTTACTGTTTTAACTACATTGCAATCTATAATATCCCTTAGTACACTGCCTGCACCAACAGATGGAAGCTGGTCGGAATCCCCGGCAAGTATCAGTCTGGCACCGGGAGGTACTGCTTTAAGCAAATGACTCATAAGCAAAATATCGACCATAGACATTTCATCAATAATAATTACATCCGCCTCAAGAGGATTGTTGTCATTGCGCTGGAACAATAGCTCACTATCATCACCTGTATAGCCGATCTCAAGCAGCCGGTGAATAGTTTTCGCCTCATAGCCCGTTGCCTCTGACATTCTCTTTGCTGCACGGCCGGTAGGTGCTGCAAGCGCCACCCTATGTCCTTCTTTTGCCAGAAGCCTTATTATACTTTTTATTATTGTTGTTTTACCTGTCCCAGGCCCACCGGTGATTACCAGCACACCACATGTCATTGCCTCCCTTATTGCTTCCTTCTGCAGCTGTGCCAGTTCTATACCCTCAAACTTTTCAAGCTGTGATAGCTCATCATCAAAGCCCTCAATATTACCGGCAAAACGTGTCTGTGAAAGCTCCAAAAGCTTCTTACACACGTATTGCTCCGCATTATAGAAGGATGAGAGGTAAACATGACATTCATTATCAAGTTTCTCTGACACGATTGACTTATCGAATATCAATGAAATCAAAATATTATTTATATCAGGTACATCGGCACCTAAAAGCTTTCCCGCACTTTCCTTCAAAACTTGCTCCGGAAGAAAGGTATGACCGTTTGACGCCGCATGCGACAAAACAAATTTAATACCGCTCTTTATACGAAATTCAGATAAAGGATTTATTCCAAGCTTCATTGCTATTACATCTGCAGTCTTGAAGCCTATTCCGAATATGTCCTCGCATAGTCTGTAAGGATTCTCCTTAATTTTCGGCACTGCAGAATCTGCATAGGCTTTATATATCTTTAAGCACATGGAAGGACTTATACCATATTCCTGCAGAAACATAACTATATCTCTGAGACCCCGCTGCTCATTGAGAGCTTGTCCTATTGTCATTGCCTTGTCCAGGCTAATTCCTTTAATTTCTGATAATCGCTTGGGATCCTTATTTATTACCTCCAGCGTCTCGGAACCAAATTTATCGACGATCCTTGCTGCTGTAGCCGGGCCCACTCCCTTTACTATTCCTGAGGAAAGATATTTCTCAATAGCATCAGCAGTCTGAGGCATAATTTTCTCATAAATTTCTACCTTAAACTGCTCCCCATAATCAGGATGGCTCACCCATTTCCCACTGGCTCTTATAGCCTCTCCCGGATTTATAAACGGCATACAGCCAACAGCGGTCACTATGTCCTTTCCGCATGACAGTTCACACACTGTGTAGCCATTAGCCTCATTTGTATATATAATGTCTTCAACTGTACCTTCTATAGCAATCAATTCTTATCTCTCCGTTCATACAAATAGTATATATTACTTTTTCAGGAGTGAAAAGATAGGAAATCTTTAAACACCAGCTCCCTCTCATCACATGAGAGTATCTCAATATTGGAGTAATCCTTTTCCAGCTTTTCAAGAATCAATGGTGTTTCATCGTCTGAGTCCATATCAACAATCACAAGCTTCCTGTCAGAATAAAGCTTTGACGCTATATCCTTTCTTACTGCATATCTTAATATATACTCGATATGCTCCTGAGCATTTTTTACCAGCAGTACTGCCTTCACATCAGGCCATCTGCCTGCAGCTTTACATCGTATAAGCTCAGCTACGCTGAAAACTAATGAAACTATACCATATATGGCAAACACATATATGACACATTGTATTATATTATACAAAGCTACTCCTCCCCCCTAGAGCATCATTTAATCAAAAATGCTTTGACCACAGAATCCTCATTCACGTTGTCATAGTGCATCTGTTTAAAACAATATGCTTCAGTGTAAAAAGCTTACCCGTCTCTGATTATTATATTCCTGCCTCCTGTCATTTGCTTTAGGTGTATTAATGAATTTTTATTTTTGAAAAATTGAAGCATTATATAAAAGAGTATACGTATTAATTGTTCATGCATTTTTAGCAAAAAGTCGTTATTTGTAAACGGTACAGCAATTAATTTGTGTATTTATAATTTTTTATAAATAAAATTATATGTCTTTTTAATTTTTTTTATTTTTGTTATAATGATTTTATAATCCAGTATTGGTATAATATAACAAAATTAAAATTTAATTTTTATATGGACAATGAAATCATTGCAGACAATGTATATTGCCTATTCGACAATTACCTTGATATTAGAGGTACGTTTTACAAAGGAGGAAACATAAATTGAAGCTATTGCAGCTGTCACAGCTAAAACCGGGTATGAAGCTGGCAGTAGATGTAATTCTATCTGATGGAAGACTTTTACTGTTATCCGGTTTTATAATGAAGCCTTTATACATACGGAAGCTGATGATGTTCAATGTTCCATTTGTTTATGTAGAAGACGATTATTTCACACCTGTCGAGGATTGTGAAGAGAAAAAAATATACAACCATGCAGTAAGTTTTGTAGAAAACTTTTTTTCATTGGTAAGCAATAATGAAAAATCAGATATTTCAGAAGTCAAAAACACTGTCAATGATATCATCACAGGAGTTATTAAGAATGATACTATTATGATACAGCTTACTGGTATGCTTGATATAGACAGATATACATATATCCATTCAGTTGATGTTTGTATCTATTCTCTTATAATAGGGAAAAAGCTTGGGTATAGCAATGATATGCTGCTGGAGCTTGGAACGGGAGCTATACTTCATGATATAGGCAAGTGCAAAATACCTCCGGAAATTTTGTTGAAACCAGATAAGCTTACAACTGATGAATTTAGCCTCATGATGCTTCATACCGTCTATGGGGCGGAGATATTAAAAAGCTGTTGTGGTATGAATAGCAGAATTGCCAATATTGCATTCCAACACCACGAGAAATGGAATGGCTCCGGTTACCCTACAGGTGTCGCAGCATATGATATAGACCCCTTTCCCAGAATAGTTGCTTTAGTTGATGTATACGATGCACTCACATCTGACAGAGTCTACAGGAAAGGTGAATTGCCGCACATTGCAACTGATTATTTAAAGGTAAATTCGGGCATACTTTTTGATCCATATTTGGTAAAGCTTTTTATAGAGAATATAGCCACCTATTTTGAAGGTACACTTGTACAACTCAGCACAGGAGAACTGGGATATGTCATGGAAACAAAATCTTCAGAAAATACCCGACAGATGGTAAATGTCTTTTCGAACAATTTTGGCCCACCTGTCCTGCAGCCATATACAGTAGATTTGAATCAAAAGAAGGATGTAAAAATATCTAAAATATTTATATAAAACTCTTATGATATACATTAGCGCAATTCAATAGTAAATATAACAACTTTCTATCTTAACTAAACCGATATAATGCATTGATCCGATTATCAGTTCAAATCGGCAGCTCTTCACCATAGTGTAAAAGGAGCTTACATCATAAAAAAACAAAGAGCCCTATGCTCTTTGTTTTTTTATATCCTATGTCATTATTACATTTTTAAAGCTGCCAGCCTCAATGCTTCTGCCTTATCAGTCTTCTCCCATGACAGATCTATATCAGTCCTTCCAAAATGCCCATATGCTGCAGTTTGTTTATAAATTGGCCTTCTGAGCTCCAGTGCCTTGATAATGCCGGCAGGTCTAAGGTCAAAATGCTTCTGTATCAGCTGCACCAGCTTTTCTTCAGACAGCTTGCCGGTACCAAAGGTATCAACCAGAATGGAAACTGGCTTTGCAACACCTATTGCATAGGCAAGCTGGACCTCAACTCTTTTTGCAAGTCCCGCTGCGACCAGGTTCTTTGCAACATAGCGTGCTGCATAAGCAGCTGAGCGGTCGACCTTAGTAGGATCCTTGCCTGAAAAAGCTCCACCGCCATGCCTTGCATATCCACCATAGGTATCGACAATGATTTTTCTTCCGGTAAGACCTGAATCGCCTTGAGGCCCGCCTACTACAAACCTTCCGGTTGGATTAATAAGGAACCTGGTATTTTCATCAAGAAGCTCTGCAGGTATTACAGGCCTTATTACATGTTCAATAATATCTTGCTCAATTGTATCATGCGACACCTCGGGGCCGTGCTGTGTTGATATAACAACTGTATCGACCCTTACCGGCCTATCATCGTCATATTCCACCGTCACCTGTGATTTCCCGTCAGGTCTTAAATAATCCAGTGTTCCGTCCTTACGAACATCTGAAAGCCTCTTGACGAGCTTATGTGCAAGAGAGATCGGCATCGGCATAAGCTCAGATGTTTCATCGCATGCATAACCGAACATCATACCCTGATCACCGGCGCCTGTTGCCTCAATCTGCATATCTGACATTTCGCCATTTTTTGCCTCAAGAGCGTTATCTACTCCCAAAGCAATATCACAAGACTGCTCATCAATTGATGTGATGACAGCGCAGGTTTCATTATCAAAGCCATACTTTGCCCTGTCATAACCTATCTCTTTGATCGTCTGCCTTACTACCTTGGGTATATCAACATAACACTTAGTTGATATTTCTCCCATAACAAGAACCAAACCTGTAGTAACAGCTGTTTCACATGCTACCCTCGCCTGAGGATCTTCGGTATATATTGCGTCCAATACCGCATCCGAAATCTGGTCGCATATTTTATCCGGATGACCTTCAGTGACAGATTCTGAAGTAAAAAAACGTTTATTCATATCAAGTCTCCTTTCAAGACTATAAATAAAGCCTCTTTGGTAGAAGAGGCTTTAATATAGCTTTCCTCATCTTCCAGGATTTACCCTGCAGGAATTGGCACCGCTGCCGATGGCCGGTTGCCGGGTTTCATAGGGCTCAGTCCCTCCACCTCTCTTGATAAGGCTTTATTTATTCTATTTATTATGCCCGCAACAGTGCCGGCAATTTAACAGATTATAATACCCACATTAAATCACGTTGTAAGCTGCGCAGAATTTACACTCCAGCAAACAATGTTTCAAATTCGGCGCCTTCGAGCTTTTCCTTTTCCAAAAGCGCATCTGCTATCCGATGAAGAGTATCAATGTTCTCTTTCAGAATATTGATAGTTCTTTCGTAAGCTGCATCAATAACAGTCTTGACCTCTTTGTCGATCTGAGCAGCAACCTCTTCACTGTATGGCTTAGTGTGACCAAAATCACGCCCTATAAATATCTCATCATTTTCATCAAATACCATATTCTTAAGGCTTTCACTCATACCAAACTTAGTGATCATGCTTCTTGCTACACTATTGGCATGCTTAAGGTCACTTGAGGCACCGGTGCTTATTTCCTTCAGAACAATATCCTCAGCCGCTCTTCCACCCATTGCAATAATTATCTCTTCTATAAGCTGAGCTTTTGTCTGATAGGTCTTATCTTCATCCGGCTTATGAGCAGTATAGCCTCCGGCCCTGCCGGATGGTATGATCGATACTCTGTCTACCTTATCAGTAGTGGAAGCGACCCTTACTGCAATTGCATGACCTGCTTCATGATATGCCGTAAGCTTCTTTTCCTTTTCACTCATTACCCTGCTCTTCTTTTCAGGTCCAACTACAACTTTGAATGTAGCCTCTTTGATATCCTCCATGTCTATGCGCTTTTTATTCTTTCTTGCAGCTAAAAGCGCAGCTTCATTAAGAAGATTTTCAAGGTCTGCACCTGTAAAGCCCGGTGTACTCTTTGCAAGCTCTTCAAGCTTAACATCTGACGCCAGTGGTTTACCCTTTGCATGAACCTTTAATATTGCCTCGCGGCCTTTGATATCAGGTAATCCAACAAATACTCGCCTATCAAAACGTCCGGGTCTCAATAAAGCCGGGTCAAGTATGTCAGGCCTGTTCGTTGCCGCCAGTATAATAACACCCTCGTTGACTCCGAATCCATCCATCTCAACAAGCAGCTGGTTAAGAGTTTGCTCACGCTCATCATGGCCGCCGCCCATACCTGCTCCCCTATGGCGTCCTACTGCATCTATTTCATCTATAAAAACAATACATGGAGCATTCTTTTTTGCTTGCTCGAACAAATCACGCACTCTTGATGCACCAACACCAACAAACATCTCAACAAAATCAGATCCGCTGATACTGAAGAACGGTACTCCTGCTTCTCCGGAAACGGCTTTTGCAAGAAGTGTTTTACCGGTACCGGGAGGTCCGACCAGAAGAACGCCCTTTGGTATTCTGGCGCCAAGCTCTATAAATTTCTTAGGTGACTTGAGGAATTCTACGATTTCCTTAAGCTCCTCTTTTTCCTCATCTGCTCCTGCTACATCTTCAAATGTTACTTTCTTCTTATCATCGGTATTTACCTTTGCACGGCTCTTTCCAAAAGACATAACTCTGTTGCCGCCACCGCCCTGGGATTGCTGGAGGAAAAATACCCAGAATATAACAAATACAACAATGATCCCCACAGTTGGCAAAATAGATATCCACCATGGAGCAGTAGATTCAGGCTCAGACTTAAAATCCTGGATCTTTTTATTTTCGAATGCGTTTGTGGCTAACTCTGTAAAGGAGTCAACTGAAGGAATATTAACAACGTACTCATCGCCTCTTGAGCCCTTATTAGGTTCAATCAGCTTAATAGTGGCTACATTTCCTTTCAGAGATATGTTCTGAACGTTATTATTCTCTATCTGAGTCAGCATTTCCGTATATGTCATTTCCTGTGAATTTCCCGAGGTCGTAATGATCGTCAGTATAAACAACACTATAACAAATATTATTATATAAAAACTCAAACCCTTAAAATATTTCAAATAACTCCCTCCCGGTCATTGCTACAAGACCTAGCTGTAATTTTGTTATATCATGAAAACGAAATTATCATGATATGGTTTGCCATGTACGTTTGGCAGCGCCGAAGCATCGCACGGCAGCTTAAATCATATAATAACCGTAATTACGGACAGTTTCCACGGTTATTTATATTATACTAACATAAACCAATTTAAAACACAATAAATGCCATTCACAAAACAGTATTTAAAAATTAGTGGTTTTTTATCTGTCCGCCCCGGTCACTTAGTATAAACTTCTCGCTTTAAAGTACACACATCCGGCAGATTTCTATATTTCCCTGCATAATCCAATCCGTAGCCTACAATAAATTTATCAGGAACCTCAATCCCACTATAATCAATATCTATGTCAACCTTACGCCTTGAAGGCTTGTCAAAAGCAGTGCAAATTTTTACGCTCTTAGGGCCTCTTGTTTTGAAGAGTTCCTTAAGATAGCTTAAGGTCAGTCCCGTATCAACCAGATCTTCAACAATTAAAACATGTTTGTTGGTAATATTCATATCGATATCCTTTATTATACGCACTACACCCGAAGACTTAGTAGATGCACCATAGCTTGATACAGCAATAAGGTCCATATCAACAGGAATAACAATTTCACGCATCAGATCAGCAAGGAAAACAAAACCGCCCTTCAATACTCCAACCAGCACAAGCTCTTCGCCCTTGTAGGCTTCAGAGATCTGTTTCCCGACCTTCACAACCATCTCCTTTATTTCGTCACGACTTACCAGTATTTCCTCGATGTCCCCCATCATAGTTGTTACCTCCGGCAGAATTCTATTCTGACTATACTTTTAGTATTTTCAGTTACTTTGAATTTATCACTTATTTTATACCCAATAATCCAAATGACTTCATTTCCTATACAAATCAGCGGAATATTGCTTCGAACTTCTCTGGGTATTTTGTTATCTATAAAGTATTCCTTCAACTTTTTTGTGCCGTTTGATTTAATCGGTTTAAAAATATCACCATCATTTCGGTTTCTAATATTTATTCCCCTTTTGAGCAATTCGTAATCAAAAAATTGCACTAAAGAATTATAACTTATAGAGTTGTAATTATCAACCTTTAAAGCATTCACTACAGAGGTCCTGACGGTTGCCCCAAGCTCCTGCACATATAGATCTCCGGGTATGGGCAGTGATATTCCCTGTACCGGTAGTTCGTTATGTACCTGTCTGTACTGACTTTTGTTACCGCATCGACTTTTGTCCTGATCCATACTCTTTTTTTCTTTATATATTCTTAATACTTCATATGATACCGCAGCTCTGATCCCTCCGGGTAATTCGGCAATGGTACCTGTAATTCTTCTGTTTGCAAGTGTTGATATTGCATATAGGTGTGAGCTTCCGATACCGTTGATGCTTCCTGCACACTGAAGTACTGCCCGTTGTATTACTCTTATCTTTATTGCCTTGTGTAGATTAATAAGCTTATCTATGTTTAGCTCGACACAGTCTCTGCTGCCGCATTCACTTATACACTCTTCATATGCCTTTGCAGCGCATTGCTCAAGATAATCATTGTCCTCAAGCGCATGCTCCGATAGTCTGCATAAACTTTCGGTGATATTGCTGTTAAAGTTCTCGTCTATGAATGGGAACAGCTCAAGTCTGATTTTATTGCGGCTGAAATCGCTTTTTAAATTGCTGCTGTCAATTCTCGGTACTAATGACTTATCCTTGCAGTACTGCTCTATCTCACTTCTGTAAACATTTAGCAGAGGCCTTATTATCTTACCTCTCGACAACTCCATGCCTATAAGTCCCTTAATACCTGATCCCCTTACAATATGCATCATAACAGTTTCGGCCTGATCGTTTTTGTTATGAGCAACAGCTATTTTCTTTGCCCCAACCTCAGCAGCTACCCTGTCAAACTCGCGGTAGCGAACTGTTCTGCCTGCTTCCTCTACTGACACTCCCATTTGGCTTGCCACTTTGTAAATTTCGATGCGAATAACAGTTAAGGGGATATCTAGTTTTTTACATAGGTCTGATGTATAATCTTCGTCACCGTCTGCTTCATCTCCCCGAAGCATATGGTTTATGTGAACTGCATAAAGCCTTATATTAAGTACCTTTGAGATTGAATGGAGAATGTGAAGAAGACATACGGAATCCGGGCCCCCGGACACACCTACAACCACCCCATCGCCATAATCTATGAGGTGGTTCGTCCTTATAACTTTAAGTACTTTATTCTGTAATGTACTGTTTATGTTACCTGCTATACTCATCCTTCTTCAAATTAGCAAACTTAGTGTACTCTCCGAACCATCTTAGTTCAATCGTACCTGTAGAGCCATTTCTATGCTTTGCTACAATTACCTCTGCTATATTTTTCTTTTCAGTATCAGGGTTGTAATAGTCATCCCTGTATAAAAACATTACTATATCGGCATCCTGCTCTATTGCACCGGATTCTCTCAGGTCACTGAGCATAGGCCTGTGATCCTGCCTTGCTTCGGGTCCACGGCTAAGCTGTGACATTGTAACTACAGGAATATTGAGTTCTTTTGCCAGTATCTTAAGAGATCTGGAAATCTCAGAGACCTCCTGCTGCCTGCTTTCTGTTTTTCCCCTTCCCTGCATGAGCTGCAGATAGTCTATCACTATAAGGCCAAGATTTTTTTCAAGCTTTAGTCTTCTGCATTTTGCCCTAATATCCATTACAGATATACCCGGCGTATCATCTATGTATATGGGCGCCTCAGAAAGCGGAGCTAAAGCCTGAGCAATTTTGTTCCAGTCTTCATCCTCCAGCTTACCGGTTCGCATCTTTTGGCTATCAACCATGACTTCACTGCAGAGCATCCTGTTTACCAGCTGATCTTTAGACATTTCCAGATTAAAAATTGCAACAGGTACATGCTTTTGAACTGCAGCATACTGCGCAATATTAAGTGCCATCGCTGTCTTACCCATACCTGGTCTTGCAGCTATCAAAACAAGGTCAGAATTCTGAAGTCCCGAGGTTTTGTAGTCAAGGTCTGTAAAGCCTGTTGGTATACCTGTTACATATCCTTTATTATTATATAATTCCTCTAGGCGGTTGAAGGTTTCCAACAAAACATCCTTTATATGAGTAAAGCCCTGAGTATTCCGTTTCTGCAAAATATCAAAAATGCTTTTTTCCGCCTTATCCAATACATAAACTGCCTCCTCTGAGGCGCCATAGCTCATGCTGGATATATCTGCCGATGCTTTGATAAGCTTTCTGAGAAGTGATTTCTCTTCAACTATTTTTGCATAGTGTCTGGCGTTACCGGTTGTAGGGACAGCATTAGAAATACTTGCAAGGTAATCAAGTCCGCCGATACTATCAAGCGTGCCCCTGTGCTGAAGCTGCTCTGAGACAGTTATAATGTCTATAGGGCCTGCTTTTTCCGACAGATCCAGAATAGCTTCACAGATTTCCCTATGATCTTCTCTGTAAAAATCCTCACTTCTTATAATCTCGGTAACAGTCGGTATTACATCTGCATCAAGCAACATACACCCCAATACTGCCTGCTCAGCTTCAAGATTATGAGGCGGGATCTTACCAATAGCAGTAATATCCACTGATAAACAACCTCCGGTAATGTCACTCCTGTACAGTCTTTACTGTCAGCTTAGCACTGACCTCGGGGTAAAGCTTAACCTCTACCTCAGTTATTCCGAGAGCTTTTATCGGCTCCGGCAAAACTATCTTCTTCTTATCTATATCGAAACCAAAATCACTTTTCAGTTTGTCTGAAATGTCTTTGCTTGTAATTGAGCCAAAGAGCTTTCCGTTCTCACCCGTTTTTGATTTTATTACGACGGTTATTCCTGCAATTTTCTTTCCAAGTTCTTTTGCCTGTGCCAGTTCGCGGTCCTTCTTGCTCTTCTCCGCCGCCTTTTTTGTGTTCATTTCATTAACATTGCTGGCAGTCGCTTCGGCAGCAAGTCCTCTTGGAAAAAGGAAATTCCTCGCATATCCGTCGCTAACGTTCACCATATCTTCTTTTTTACCCAAGCTCTTAACATCCTGCTTTAATATAACCTTCATACTAACCTCCTCAAACCTATTTGAAGCATTGAAAATAATGTCTTTTCTTATACCTTCTTATTTCTATATCATTCAGAAGTGCGAATAGTCCAAGTTCACGAAATAGGCTTATTCATTTCCTTCATATATTCAATTATAGCACATTTTAACTTGTCTTTTGCATCAGTAATAGTCAAATCCGTAAGCTGTGCTCCTGCAACAGTAAGATGTCCGCCTCCACCGAGCTTTTCCATAATGACCTGCACATTTATATCTCCCAGAGACCTACCGCTTATCCAAATTTCATTGTTCATAATGCTTAGAACAAAAGCCGCGGCTATTCCGGAAAGGTTCAGCAGCTCATCTGCTGTTTTTGCTGCTATAAGCTGCGCATTTTTCAATCCCTGAGGACACATAGATATAGCTATCTCTCCATTAACGATTTCAGCATTCTTAATAACATTTAATATACTAAGATATGTGTTCAAATCATTCTGGAATATATGCTTTACAGACAGCGTATCAACCCCCTGCCTTCGTAGATACGATGCAGCCTCAAAGGTCCTTACACCGGTTTTATACATAAAGTTCTTTGTGTCCACAACAATTCCGGCATATAGAGCTTCTGCCTCTATTTGACTTAGCTTGATCTTTTCATCTATATACTGCAATATCTCAGTGACTAACTCGCAGGTCGACGAGGCATAAGTTTCCTGATAGGTCAGTACCGTATCCTGTATGTAGTCAGCTCCTCTTCTGTGGTGGTCGATAGTCACCACCTGTCCTGTAAGGGAAATAAGCTCCGGTATCTCTGTAAAGCTTGGACGGTGTGTATCAACTATAATAAGAAGGGTTTTCTTATTTATAAGATACATAGCCTCTTCCTTATTAATAAACAAGCCATTATAATCAGGATTTTTCTGTATCTTTGAAACAATGGATTCTATCGTTGGATTTATTTTATTGAGGACTATATAGGCATTTTTTCCTCTATTCCTAGCCATTCTGTATAAGCCCAATGACGCTCCAAGCGAATCTATATCAGCATTTTCATGTCCCATTATTATGATCTGCGGTGCCTGGTCAATAAGCTCGCGCAGTGCAAATGCCATAACTCTTGCTTTAACCTTGGTTCTCTTCTCAAGCTCCCTGGTCTTTCCACCGAAAAAGCTGAAGCTATCTCCGTTTCTTATGACGACCTGATCACCTCCGCGTCCAAGTGCTATATCTATAGAAGCTGCTGCAGACTTAAAATTCTCCTCAGGCGTTTTGCCTTTAAGCCCAAAGCCCAGACTGAGCGTGACAGGTATTTTATTACCTACATTGATCTCTTTTATCGAGTCTAGTATGTCAAACTTCTTATCCTCAAAATCCTTCATATACTTAGATTCAAAAAGAAGTAGATATTTATCCCTTTCATACTTTTTGACAACTCCATTTGTAAAAGACAGCCACTGCAATATTCTTTTATCAATTTCAGCAAGCATTTGAGGCGTGTTAACATTCTCCATTGATTGCATAAGATCATCATAATTGTCAATAACAAATATTCCTACTGCGAGCTTCTCATCAGAATATAGTTTTCTAAGCTCAACAAGCTCGGTTATATCATTAAAATATATGATCATGATATGTCTGCTTTGCTCTGTTAACCCTTCATGACAAGCAAAGTAACATTGAACATGATAATGCCTGTTGTTAATAGTTATCTGTGTGCTTGTTGCTAAAGGGCTCTCTGAACCGCTCCCAGAATTCTTGTTTTTAGATTCCGATGCATCAATAAAACGCTTCATTACCTTTTCATTTAAGTCATCAGTGTCGGCTATTTTCTTGAATGAGGCATTATACCAAATAATCGAGCCATCTTGATCAGCAATAGCCAAAGGCATTGGGAAGTTTAGAAGCATACCCTTTGTTGCGATATCAATATTAAAATTAAGGTTCTCTATATAGCTTGTAATCTCTTTCTTATGTTTTGCATCCGACTTGATGTTGCAGTACACCAAAAAGCCTAGCATAATAAAGGCCGGAATGGCTATACGCCAGTTCAGTACCGCAATAACACCTATAAGTACAAAAATTATCCACAAGTAAATGCTTGTCCGTGGCATAAATAGTCCAAATTTTTTTTTGCTATCCATGTCTGATTAAAGGAACTAACCTTTATTTCTCCTTCCTTCTAAAGTTATCCAAATGCCTTGACAGCTCAGACAAGTCGCCGTAATATTTCTCCACATCATGATTTTCAATAAGTCCCAGCTTAATTTTACTACGTATCTTTAGCTCGATCAAATTGTAGCTTATGCCAAGTCTTTTTCCTAAAAGATAGCTTATAAGTATGATGTTTGACAATATATCAGATACCGCCTCATGCATTTCCTCACGAACGCCCTGTGCAAGAACTCTGAATAAATTTGCCAGGTCGGTCAAAAGCTCGCTTTTAAGCCATTCAATCAATTTAATATTTCTGGTTATATCTATTTCCATTTCAGGTACTGCCATGCTATCCACTCCTCAGATAATATTGCCTACAATTTTCCTTTATTAAACAATGAGTTTGAGAGAATTCACTGCTTAATTGGCCATGTACGTTTCGGCTTTAGCCGGAAATTTCGCACGGCCTTAAATTCCGCCAGGGGCGTATAATAACCTCGTTCATGAGGGCCATGAGGATATTATACCATAATATTTATGAGTGGATTTCCATTTCCCGACCAAATCCCGTATGAGATACTGTTATATTTATTTGAAGGATATTGGGTAAGAACCCAAAAACTTATAAAAGGAAGCCTTTCTTCTGACCATTATAAGTGCTTCATTTAAGTTCTCATCATCCCTGTGTCCTATTAGGTCCACAAGAAATATATATCGTCCCAGCATACTTTTTGCCGGCCTTGATTCTATCCGGCTCAGATTTATGTCCCACAAATTGAAAATATCCAATATTCTATATAGGCTGCCGGGCTTATCATCTGTTGAAAAAACTATTGACGTTCTATCATTCCCGGTTCTCTGTGAGTCCGAATGCGAAGCTATTATGAATCGCGTACAATTATCATGCAGATCCTGAATATTATCTTTTAAAATTTCAAGCTTGTATGCCTCCGCTGCCGCCGTTGAGCCAATTGCAGCATATTCCCCTCCGCATTCTGAGACCTGTTTTGCAGCTGCTGCAGTGCTTAACACAGGAATTATCTCCGCATCAGGCAGGCTTCCCGCCAAAAACCTTCTGCACTGCCCAATAGGCTGGGGATGGGAGAGCACATATCTGATATCCTTTAAGGAGGTGCCTTTTTTAACAAGCAGATGCTCCCTTATGGGTATTATAATCTCCGCTTTTATCATCAGCTCCACTTCAAATGCCATCATATCTATAGTAGCATTAACAGCGCCTTCTATGGAATTCTCCATTGGGACAATAGCTTCATCCAGCTCATTATTTTGTACTGCCAGCAATAGCTCACTAATAGAAGAAAAGCTCATAATTGTTTGAAGCTTATCACCTGCATATTTCTTTACTGCTTCATGCGAAAATGTTCCTTCAGGCCCAAGATATCCGATTTTTTGCATAACACCTGTTCTCATCCTTACTGCTTTGTTTCATTACCAAATGCAAATATATAATATCATTAAAACAACGATTTTCCAACTGAAACATTTCAAACGGTATTTGCCTTGCAACCTGTGTCTTCACTGGTGCAAGACGAAAAAACTATCCAAAATGCAATTAAGGCAGACAGTTTAATTAACTGTCTGCCCTATCTTGTACCCGCAGTTAGAATATTATCCCTGCGGGAAAATGCCTGATAAACATTTATTAGTTCTTATTTACTCTGCAGTATAAGGAAGCAGCGCTACAACTCTTGCCCTCTTAATAGCAACAGTCAGCTGGCGCTGATGCTTTGCACAGTTACCAGAAATCCTTCTTGGAAGTATTTTGCCTCTTTCTGAAACATACTTCCTTAATTTAGCAACTTCCTTGTAATCTATATCAGTAACCTTGTCGACGCAGAAAGAGCAAACCTTCTTCCTCGGTCTTCTCATTCTCATACCGCCCTTGCCTTCGCCCTTATCGTACGAATCTCTGTTACCGCCTTTATTATCTCTTCTTCCACCTGGCATTTGAAATACGCCTCCTTTCCTAATTCTCACTTAACAATCGGTTATTAAAATGGAAGTTCGTCTTCATCATCCATCGGGTAGAAGCCTCCATCAGGTCCTCCACTCATTGTAGACGGTGCTGCTCCGACTGCTCCCGAAGGCTTGAAGGATGGTGCTCCGCCTTCGCCCCTACGGCCATCGGCAAATTCACACTCTTCTGCAATAACCTCTGTAACATAATGCTTCTTACCTTCAGTATCATCCCAGGATCTATTTTGCAGACTACCAACAACAAGGACTCTCATGCCTTTTGTAAAGTACTTACCGCAAAATTCAGCTTGAGCTCTCCATGCAACGATATTGAAAAAGTCGCTTTTCCTCTCCTCGCCCTGTTTTTGAAACCTTCTGTCAACAGCCAAAGAAAAGCTGCATACCGCAGTATTGTTATTACTGGTATATCTTAATTCAGGATCTTTTGTCAGTCTGCCCATTAAAATAACCTTATTCATGTAATCACCTATTTATCTTTCTTGATAACCATATACTTGATTATTCCATCTGTGATCTTGTATATTCTTTCAAGCTCACGCGGGAAATCAGGCTCTGAACTAAAATTGACAAGCACATAATAGCCTTCGTTTTTGTCGGCAATTGTGTAAGCAAGCTTCCTTTTTCCCCATTCATCAATACTTTCCAACTGAGCTGAGGTTTCCAACAAATTCTTGAATTTTTCAACAAGAGCTTTTGTACCTTCTTCGTCAATGTCAGGACTGATGATGAATATAGATTCATACTTGTTCATCATTCGACTTCACCTCCTTCTGGACTAAACGGCTCTGCAACATGAGCACAGAGCAAGGGGATTCCAAGCAATTATTTTAACACACTATAATTATTTGTGCAAGCATGTGTTTTTTTAACACCGAAGTGGTGCGGTCATACCCTGATAATCATTCTTTGATCCGTGACCAGACCCTGCAAAAACCGAAGGTTTCAGCAACCCAGTCCCCTTGGCACTGCTTGCCCACTCACCGTAAAGACCGGCAGTGCTGTTTATGGAGATAATTTTTCCTGCCCTATAGCTTTACTGCCAAGTACGCACTCATATAGAAGCAACTGCAATTCTTATGAGGAAGGACTTCTTAGCTGGACATTAAATTCACCATGTTTGAGCACTTCAGAAAAGTGCTTGGAAACATTATCGGAATAAATGGTGCTGGCGGTCATGAATTTGTACGTAACAATGGCCAGCACCTTTAAAATATCTTGCTTACGATCCAGATCAGGAAAGCAACTGCAGATATCAGCAAACAATTAATTACTGTATTTATTGAGAAGATCCTTTTAAAACGCATTGCCCTATTTGGCCATTTCTTTCTCCTGTCACATTTCAGGCCGTTCTCTTTTATGTATTGATTTATAATGCTTTCGGCCTCCTTTAATATTAAGTCATTTTTAACATTTGAACGCGCAGCTTTAGAACTGTCAATATGAGTATTTTCCTTTTCACCCGGCTCGTTTTTTAATATCAGTATTGCTTCCTCTATCAAATTTGAGGAAATGTTCTTTAAAACAACAACTCTCCTTGTATCTCCCAATACCATATTGCTCTCCAAAATATATATTTCCACTATGCTCCTAGGCTTTACTTTGCAACAGGATACTGTAAACACCTAATACAAAGTATGGATATTATATTTTGCGATAATATGGTTATTTTATACAAAGATTCTCACTGCCGGGCAATAAAATATAGGCTTAATTCGGCTTCTTCCAAGCCTTTGCCACAAGCGCAGTTAAGTCATCACATGGTTTTTCATCACAACACTTGTTGGCCTCATTAACTATCTCATTAGCAACCTGCTGAGGATTTAGGCTGTTCAACTCCTGAAGCAGCTTTATCAACCTTCTGTCGCCTGGCTCGTCACCTGCAAGGCTGTCTATTATCCCATCAGTCACCATTATGATCATATCTCCGCTGTCTATAGTCTTTTTTGCAAGCTCGGCATCAACGCCGGGCAATACTCCTGCAGGCAAAGATGCCGATCTGACGATCTCTACCTTACCATCACTTTTAATAAATGTCGGAGCGGCACCTATCTTTACAAATTCCACATCACCTGAGAATAAGTCTACTGTAGAAATATCTATAGTACACGGATTATCCTCATCGGATTTTAATACCAACACCGAATTTATCATACTAACTGCCATATCCTTGTCAAAGCCAGATTCCATAAGGTTTTCCAGCATACTAACTGTCGCCTTGCTTTGAACAGATGCGCCGTAACCCGTACCCATTCCATCACTTAGTGCTATGGTGTATTTTCCCTTACCGGAATTCAGAAATGTAAAACTATCACCCGATACCTTGCTTCCATACTTGGGTAAACGTGCTATGCCTGTAGTTATTCTGAGGTTTTCCATCTCTACAAGCTTAAGGCTGCAGGTTCCATCCTTACAACTGTGACACTCCTCATCCTCACGCATCATTTTCCTGCCTACTGTATCTGAAACAACCCTTTCAATTGTACTGATACAGCTTCGGCTCCCTCCACAGGCGTCATGAATGAGGTTGATCTCATATTTTCCGCTTATGTTCTCATAAGCAGTCACCTCCCTGGCCTTTATGCCAGCTTTACTTAGAGCAGCCATTACCTGATCCTCCACAGGAGTCAAAAAGCTGACCTTAGTATTTATTTCATCAGCAAGGCTGCTGACAACTCTGGCCATTCCTTCGAACTGACGGCTTATTATGCTCCTGCTTTCACTAAGCTTGCTTTTCCACAAAACCCCCACCCTGAAAAGCTCATACATGTTATTTACTGCATTTACAAAATCGCTTACTCTCGCACACTTTTCAACGAAATGGGCGGGTATGTCCTTTTCCTCTACTCTGCCTTTCATCTCCAGATTCTCAATAATTTTGAACATAACCTGATAGGTATCATAGAAATTACGTTCCCAGCAATGCATACATAAGCTGCAACTGCTGCAGACCCTATCCGCCACCCTGTCAAACAGAACATTGATATCCTGCTTATTGTCAGAAACTTTAGTTTCTGCTATTTCCCCAAAGGTTTTAGATATCTGCCCAAAGGCAAACGAGAATTTCTCCAACTTCTCTACTGTTATATCCCTTATTCTATTTGAATAGCCTCTTGCGTCATTAAGTATTGATGAGTCTCTTCTGAATTGACCTGCAATACGATCAATTATCTTGCCTGGTAATGCAATAAATAAAATTGCAGCTACAATAACCTCTTTTAAGTATATCATCGTTTCAGTAGAACCATTAAGATACGCAGATATTATCATGTTTCCCATTATGAATCCAAGGGCCGAGCCTACCTTGCCTATATTTCCGATGATGCCTGCAAGCGTGCCGCACAAGGCATATGCCCCGGTTACAGCCGGAGTAAGCTCCCGGGAAATACCGGTGATTAGTCCGATCACCGCACCCGTTGCAGCTCCTGCACCCGCACCGCATTTATAGCTGAACAACAAAAGAATAAATATACATAAAATATTGCGAAGAGAAAAGCCAAATACTTGCGCTGCTCCAATTCCGAACAATACTAAAGCACCTGTTATGGCTATGCTTATACACTCTTCCCCGGTTAATAAAGCTCTTTTTACATTCCCGGATATGACAGGTACTGAATAGCTGAATATAAAGAAAACTGTAAAACCAACAAAAGAGATGAAAAAAGCTTTTAGTATATCATACAGCAAAAATCCATGTAAGCCTGCAAGCAGCAGCTGTGGCACAATAAGCGTCGCAAAAGTAAGAATTGCCGCCTTTTTATGCAATTTTGAGTTGTCATTCCTGGTCAGGAATCCAAAACCTATAAACAGCAACATGCACGCGATATTTATGTATACTAATTCTAATGAGCCCTTAACAAAGGTTCCTAATAGGACTGCGCCAGCTATTAAATAGTTTGTTCCCAAGGTTCGTGAACAAACATTGAAAAATATAGCCCCAAGCGGCAGGATTCCGCCGCATATATTATTATTCCCAAGGAAAAAGGCTGATATAAGAATGAGGTAATTATTTTTGTCAAACAAGATTTTTCTAATGAGATCAAGCAATACATTATTACTATTGCTGTTTACAGCTGCCACATTTTTCATCCTTTGTACCCCCTAATGGTCTTTACTCACATCATATGTTATGTAAATGAAGCGGTGCATTTACCGAGGCACCGTGCCATCATTGATTATATCTACGGAGGTTAGTATAATCTGTCGTTTTGGTGTACCACCCCAACAGAACTTTGTGACAGATAACAACAAAAATTAACGTTGTTATTATTGAATTAGCTTTACTGAAATCTAACATATTGTTAGAGTAAACAAAATTGATGCTGTTATTTGTAGATAGGAGTCAACATCTTTTCTTAGCAGCTTACCATACAGCTGCTGTCAAATGCCGATAACTATATGGAAGTCGTATCCTTACTCATCTGCTTCGCCAAATTTTCCTGCCTTTTGATTGCGGTCATTTGTATGCAGGCATTAGCATGCTGTTTGTAGCCTTATATTGTCTATCATTCTTCACATTCTCACAACGGTACTTAAATAAACGCACGCAGTAAATGCTCTAAATATGCCAGGATCTGAGCCTTCAGGTCATAGCTGCCTTCCTGTGTACACCAGTCATACACTAAACCGCGCATACATATCATGAAAAAACGGGACAGTTCCTCTGCAGACTGTTGTGTATGGAACTCCCCGCTATCCTTTGCCTGTTTCATCAGCTCTGTCAGGATGGGAAGCATCCCGTGTGTGCTTTTTCTATGAAAATGTTTGTTATTTGGATTATAGAGGACTCGAGTCAGCGCAAATATACTGACATCACTATTGTATGTAGCATATTCCTCAAAAAAGCAGGTTATGCGCTCACATACAGTTGCTTGTATCAGCTTTGGCCTCACAACATTTTCAAAAAAGTCATCTGCAACTTGATACGTTTCGTAGAACACATCCATCTTGGATGGATAAGAATTATAAAAGGAGCCTATAGAAACATTAGCCTCACGTACAATATCCCGTACAGTAATAGATTCGAAATCCTGCCGTTCCAGAAGGCGCATTGCCGCATCAAAGATCAGCAGCTTTGTCTGTTCAGCCTGAAGCTGACGTGTCGTTTTTTTAGATTTATTTAGAGCCAATTAAACCAGACCTTTCTATGTAATAGTCATATTATAAGCCAGACAAAATGGACGTTGCAAGCAAATTTTAATATTAGGCGTTTGAGATATAACTTTAAAATAATTTTCAGCACGCTACATGATAAGATACAGTTAACCAGACCTGCAGTATAAAATGCAAGTTCCAATAATTAAAAGTACAAAAAAATTCAAAGAATATATTGATTATTTTAAATAATTACTTCATAATTGAACATGTTCACCGAACACATTTTGCAAACACTTTTTAATAAAATACTTATAAAAAACTTAAATAGACAGGAGGAAACACATGGCTAAATTTATTACTGCACAGCAAGCAGCTAAGCTTATCCCGGATGGCGCATCTGTCGGTGTGGCAGGAATGGGGCTTTCAGGATGGCCAGATGAGATCGGCTGCGCTATACGCGACAATTACAAAGAGACCGGGCATCCGTGCAATTTGTTTCTTCATCAGGGCAGCGCAATGGGGGACCATGGTTATGGAAACCAGTTCCTTGGATGGGAAAAGCAAGTCAGGCCGGAAGGCAGTCCGCAACCGACAGGCGTCCGCGGTACATCCAGGCTGGGCGAGGCCGGTGAAGGCCTTGTTACAAGATGGACAGGAGCACATGTGCAAAGCGCACATGCACTTAACAAATTGGCTGCCCAAGGTAAAATCACGGGCAACTGCCTGCCGCAGGGTGTAGCGGTCAATCTTTGGCGTGAGATCGCAGCAGGTCGTCCTGGACTTTTGACGAAGGTCGGTCTCGGAACATTTGTTGACCCAAGGCTGGAAGGCGGCCGGATGAATGAACAGACTAAGGAGAACATTGCTGAGTACATACAGTTCGGCGGAGAGGAATATCTGTTCTATAAAAGCTTCCCGCTTGATGTTGCTCTTCTGCGTGGAACAGTTGCGGACGAGAACGGTAATATCTCCTTCATGAATGAAGGAATTGTTAATGAAGGGCTGTCAGTTGCAAGTGCAGCTCATAACTCCGGCGGAATTGTCATTGTTCAGGTTGAATATTTGACGAAGGCTGATACTATAGCTCCGAAGGATGTTAAAATTCCTGGGATCCTCGTGGATTATGTTGTAACTGCAACTGACCCTATGGCCTGCTGGCAGGCGGAGGGTGTCTATTGGGAACCGGCGTTTTCCGGTCAGATCCGTAAGCCAATGAAGGCAATTGCAGCTCTGCCCTTTGATGAAAGAAAGGTCATCGCTCGCCGGTGTGCCATGGAGGTCCTTGCAGACTCAGTTCTCAATCTTGGCGTTGGAATCAGCGCTTGCGTTGGAAATATCCTTGCAGAGGAGGGCTGCATCGACATGGTAACAATGGTCAGTGAGTCCGGCATGATTGGCGGTGTCCCATGTCCGCTGCCCAATTTTGGCAGCAGCTATAACCCGGAAGCCGCTATAGAACACAATGCCTCTTTTGATATCATCGATGGCGGCGGTCTTGATATGACATGTCTCGGCCTTGGTGAGTGCGACGCAGAAGGAAATGTCAATGTCAGCAAGTTTGGCTCACGGCTCATCGGTCCGGGTGGATTCATTGACATTACAAATGCCACTTCTAAGGTTGTATTCTGTGGCACCTTTATGGGGAAAGCGGAACTCCAGGTTGGTAATGGAAAGCTTGCAATATTAAAAGAAGGAACGGTGGAAAAGTTCTTGCAGCATGTGCAGCAGATTACATTTGCAGGCAAATATGTAAAACCGGGTCAGGAGATCCTTTATATAACCGAGCGCTGTGTATTCAGGCTGATCGATGGGAAAATGACACTTGTAGAAATTGCTCCGGGTATTGACCTTCAGAAGGATATTCTTGATCACATGGGCTTTATACCTGCAATTGATGAGAATCTAAAGCAAATGGATGCCGGAATTTTCTGCGAAACATGGGGCGGACTTGCCGCTTGTATGAAGAAATAGACTTAAACAGGAGGAAGTAACATGATACTTGACGCAAAGCATGAAATGCAGCGTAAGCTATTCCGCCAGTTTGCGGAGACGGAGTTTACAAAAGAACTTCAGGATAAGCTTGATCAGACCGGAGAGTTTGATTGGGATATTCATAAAAAGATGGCTAAGTACGGCTTTATGGGAGTACGAATTCCAAAGGAATACGGCGGTGCAGGCGGAGATTATCTGAGCTATGCCCTAATGGTTGAAGAACTGGCAAGGGTGAATGCAGTTCTTTCTATTTACGCCAACACTTCAAACTCCCTTGGCGGAGGACCGTTAATGCTTGCCGGTACGGAAGAACAGAAGAAAGCATATCTGCCGCCTATTGCAAGCGGCGAAAAAATTATGGTATTTGCCCTGACAGAACCTGGAGCAGGATCGGATGCAGGCGGTACGACCACAACAGCAGCTGCCGATGGCAATGATTTTATTCTCAATGGCCGCAAATGCTTCATTTCTGGAGCTCCAATGGCTGACTGGTGCCTTGTATTTGCAAAAACGGATCCCACAGCAAAGGGCTCCCGCGGTATTTCTATGTTTGTTGTAGATATGAAGCTGCCCGGTGTCTCGCTGGGCGCAGTAGAGAAGAAAATGGGTATAAACGGTTATCCGACCTGTGACGTTGTGCTTGAGGATGTCCGCGTATCGAAGAACTGCCTGATAGGAACGATAAATAAAGGTTTTTCAATCGCAATGCAGACACTGGATGGAGGCAGACTTGGCATGGCTGCGCAGGCAGTCGGAATAGCGCAGAGCTGTTTGGACGAGTCTGTGAAATATGCGAAGGAGCGTAAGCAGTTCGGCCATCCAATTGTAGACTTCCAGGCCATCAGCTTTATGCTGGCGGATATGGCTACAGACGTTGCTGCAGCAAGAGAGCTCGTTTACAGTGCGGCTCAGCTGAAGGATGCCAACAAGGATGGCACACAGGCTTGTTCCATGGCGAAGCTTTTTGCCGCAGAAGCAGCCAACCGCTGCGCATACAAAGCTGTACAGATTCATGGAGGCTACGGGTACATTAAAGAATATAAGGTAGAGCGTCTCTATCGTGATGCCCGCATCTGCTCCATATACGAAGGTACCAGCCAGATTCAGCAGATGGTCATCGCAGGCCAACTGCTTAAAAAGTAAGGGGGGCATGCAAATGAAAATAATAGTTACTGTTAAGCAGGTTCCGGACACCTCCGGAAAGGTTGCTGTTAATCCTAACGGCACACTAAACCGAAGCTCTATGCAAACAATCATAAATCCGGACGACCTTAATGCCGTTGAACAAGCACTACAAATGAAGGATTCCTTTGGCTGCAAGGTCGTAGCCTTTACAATGGGTCCTCCCCCGGCAGAAGGCATGCTGAGGGAACTGATGGCTATGGGTGTAGATGAAGCCGTGCTGATTTCAGGACGTGAATTCGGCGGTTCAGATACTTATGCTACCTCACAGATCATTGCTGCAGCCATCGACACATATGGCATTGAAGAAGAAGATATTATACTGGCCGGCAGGCAGGCCATTGACGGAGATACAGCACAGGTAGGACCACAGATGGCAGAGAAGCTGAATTTACCGCAGGTAACATATGCCGGTGATATACAGAAGGACGGCAATACTTTGACTGTTAAACGTATCCTCGAGGACGGTTATATGACAGTTAAGGTTAAGACTCCTTGTGTCATCACCTGTATAAAGGAGCTTAATACACCTCGATATATGAGTACACGCGGGATCGAGGAATGCTTTGAAAAGAAGATCACCTTAATGGATTATCAGACATTGCAGAATCATCCATTGATCGATCCTACAACTATTGGACTTAATGGCTCGCCCACAAACATCTTCAAGTCCTTCGCACCTCCGCAGAAGGGCGTCGGCATGATGCTGACTGGTGATGGAAAAACGACTACAGACGAACTGGCCGCTATTTTGGTAAGCAAACATCTGATTTAACAGAAAGGATCTGAGAATATGACTTTTAACAGCACAGAGCTCGCTGCTTTCAAGAACGTTTGGGTTTTTTGTGAACAACGGCAGGGTAATATGATGCCCACAACCTTCGAGCTTATCTCCGAAGGGCGCAGGCTGGCAGATGAACTTGGTGTGGAACTCTGCGGCATCCTGCTGGGGGACGAGGTAGACTGCCTTGCAAAAGAACTTGGCGGTTACGGCGCTGACAAGGTATATGTTTATAACAGCAAGCTTCTGAAAACCTATACAACCGATGCATATACAAAGGTACTCTGCGAAGCAGTTGAAGAATTTAAACCGGAGATTCTACTGGTCGGCGCTTCAAATATCGGCCGTGACCTGGCGCCGCGCTGCGCAGCAAGACTACATACAGGGCTTTGCGCAGACTGCACGCATCTTGATGTAGACCTGAATGGTTATATCAATTTCCTACGCTCCAGCTCATCCTTGGATGTGGACAGCATGAGCTTTGGAAACAGTCAATTTGATGTGAACAGTACTCTAAAGATGACCCGTCCTGCATTTGGCGGACATCTGATGGCAACGATTGTCTGCCCAAGGTTCCGCCCGGCAATGGCAACTGTTCGTCCGGGCGTCATGAAAAAACGCAAATATGATGAGAAGACCGCAGAAGCAGTTGAAATTCTACACCCTGATTTTTCACTTAGTGAAGCAGACATCCAAACAGAAGTAATAGAGGTTGTTAAAGCGGCAAGAGAAATGGTCGATCTAATTGGTGCAGATGTGGTCGTATCTGTCGGCCGCGGTATTGCAAGGGATGTCAAGAAGGGCATTGTACTGGCAGAAGAACTGGCGCATGAGCTTGGCGGTGTGGTTGGTGCATCCCGTGCAGTAGTTGATGCAGGCTGGATGCCGGCAGACCATCAGGTCGGTCAGACTGGTAAAACAGTACATCCGAAGATCTATGTTGCACTGGGAATTTCCGGTGCGATCCAGCATAAGGCCGGTATGCAGGATTCTGAGTGCATCATAGCTGTAAACAAGAATGAGGCGGCGCCGATCTTTGAAGTGGCAGACTACGGAATCAAGGGAGACCTCTTCAAAATCGTACCGGAGTTGATCGAATCAATCCGCACAGCAAAGGCAGCCAAATAAATGTTAATAGAGAAAACGATCGGACAGGTCCTGCAGCAGACGGCACAGGCAAACCCGGACTCCGAGGCGGTGTGCGACGCAGAGCGGAGGTTGACATACAGGGAGCTTGACCAGTTGGTGGATCTGTGCGCAAGAGCTCTATTGGCTCGAGGGGTATACAAAGGAACACATGTGGGGATCTGGGCACGGGAAACGGTACAGACGCTGGTCTGCTTCTATGCTTTATGGAGGATCGGTGCCGTTGTTGTACCACTTTGTACGGTCTATACATCACAGGAACTGCTACTGTGTCTGGATGCAGCCGATGTATCAGTACTATTGGTTGGCACGGGACATAAGGAGAACTGCTTTACAGATATGGAAGCACAGCTCCCAAAGCACATCCACATCATCCCAATTGCCACCTTTGCATTCCTGCAGACACTCTGCAGGGATGCAGAACGAGTCTCATGCGAAGCACTCAGAGAGGCTGCTTGTTGCGTTACTCCTGAGGACTGTGATACAATTCTCTTTACGTCAGGCTCTACAGGCACAGCAAAGCCGGTCATCACTACACACCTTTCCCGTGTCAATATCCTGGCTGAGCAAGCCAAAGCACTGGAGACTAAGAAGCAAGACAGGTTTTGTTCGGTATTGCCGATGTACCACTGTTTTTCCATAACAGCAACCGTTCTCGCTGCTATGTATGCAGGTGCATGTGTATGCTTTCCGGCAGATACGCATACACGTACAATACTCAAACTGATCGAGGCACAAAGGTGCACTATACTGACAGCGGTACCGACACTTTTTTCTGCCCTGTTATATCGGCTTGAGCAGGAAGCTTTTGATGTTTCCTCCCTTCGTACCGGTATGATCGGGGGCTCGACATACACTACGGAATTTTTTATTCGCCTCTGCCAGCATTTTTCCATGACGCTGCTGCCCTCACTTGGACTTAGTGAGGCGACTGCAGGCATCACCACCGGAAGCTTATACGATCCTATCTCCGTTCGTGCTGCAACGATTGGAAAATTCTTTTCGTGCATTGAGGGAAGCATAAGAGATCCGAAGACAAAGGAAGAATTGCCCACAGGGCAAACCGGCGAAATATGTGTTCGCGGTGTCGGTGTTATGAAGGGTTATTATCTCCAGCCTGAGGCAACCCATGCTGTTATCGATCCTGATGGATGGCTCCACACGGGCGACCTGGGATGGGTAGATGCATCCGGCTATGTCACTTATGCAGGAAGAATAAAAGAACTTATTATCCGCGGTGGAGAAAATATTTCTCCGGTAGAGATCGAAAGGATACTGCTTGGAGACAGCAGAATCCGGCAAGTAAAGGTAATCGGTGTACCAGATGATCATTATACGGAGGAAATCTGTGCTTGCGTTACCGCCAGTACACCATTGACAGACAATGCTGTACGAGAGATCGTCCGGCAGCAAGCTGCATACTACAAGGTTCCTAAGTATGTTATGTTTTGGGATGAGTTTCCAATGACATGCACCGGAAAGATCAATCTGAAGGAATTAAAGAAACAAGCTGTACGCTCACTTAAACTATATTAATGATGGAGGAGACATGAAGACTCGTAATCGTTGGTTTTTTGTATGGATCGGCGTCATCGTCCTATTTTTTGCCGGTATGGTCTATGCATGGAGTATACTTTCCAGTCCCATTGCTCGGGAATTCCCGGATTGGAGTATGGCCGGCCTTTCGCTGACATTCACGATTGTTATGATATTATTCTGTATTGGGTGTATGGCAGGCGGCTTCCTGTCAAAGAAGCTCAGCCAGAAGTACTATCTCTGGATATCGGCAGTGCTGTTTCTTGCAGGATTTATAATTTCTGCAAACGCTTATACATTTTTGACACTCTATCTCGGCTTCGGTGTGATCTGCGGCTTTGCCTCAGGTTTTTCCTATAACGCAGTAATGGGTACAGTTGGGAAATGGTTCCCGGATAAGCAGGGACTGATCTCAGGAATATTACTGATGGGATTTGGAATCAGCAGCTTTTTGATCGGAAAGCTATATCAAGCCTTAACACCGGAAGCAATCGGTGCTTGGAGGCAGTCATTTACGGTACTGGGCATAATTACTGCTATTGCTCTGGCAGTCTGCGGTTTCTTTTTAGAAAAGCCCGGTGATAGCTTCCAACCGCCCGCAGCAAAGTCTCAGAAAAAGCGCTATGTGAATCCGGTGTCGATAGAGGCTGAAACTCTGGTCATGCTGAAAAAACCGAGCTTCTGGTTGTATTACATTTGGGCAATTATGCTTAGTGCCGCCGGGCTTGCACTCGTTTCACAGGCAAGTGGTATTGCAAGAGAGGTTGGAACAAACGTTTCAGCCGGGACTATTGCAACAGTTGTAGGCCTTATTTCAATTTTCAACGGAATAGGACGCGTAATTTTTGGGGGTTTGTTTGACAAGCTTGGCAGAAGTGCTATCATGCAGAGCGTAAATATTGCCTTTATCCTGGCAGGCTTGGTTCTGATAACAGCGTTGAAGACCGGAAGCTTTGCTGTATTGATTTTGGGCTTTATCATAGGAGGGTTTGCCTATGGAGGTGTTACACCGACAAATTCAGCCTTTATCAGCTCTTACTATGGAATAAAGAACTATTCTATGAACTTTTCAGTTATCAACACCAATTTAATTATTGCTTCCTTCGGCAGTGCTATTGCAGGCGCACTCTATGATGCATCACGATCCTATATGAGCACCTACCTGATGATAGGAATACTGGCGGTATTGGGTATCATACTATCTCTGGGAATCAATATCAGTGACAGAAGGACATTGAACCGTGGGTAATATAACTTTTAAGCATACAATGCAGCATCACATATCAGGTCGGAATAATTAGGGATGCAGGAACAATTAATCAAAATGACAATGCTTAAGCTTTCTGCCTCCCTGTATCTCCTTATCACATTCAACAACAATGAGATGAACCATATCTCGCTCCTGGTAAGGAATGTGTCAACCCATCCTGCTATCTTCGGGTACCATTGGTACTCTGCCTTGTAGCCGAAGCTGACGTATTGAGCAGTCTTTTTTGTACAAAGCATTTAATCGGATTAACCTTCATGCACCTCATGTTAACGGATGGAAACATCTAATAAACTGTCCGTCGCTAACCTCTCTTTCCTGTGGCATTTCCTTTGAACATCTCTCTTCAGCAACAGGGCAACGGTTTTTAAATGGGCATCCTTTGCTTTCTGGTGTCCAGACAGTAACTTCTGATTCTTTATCTTTCAATACCGGCAATTCTACGATTCCTTCTCTTTCCGGATCTGGAGCTGCTGTAACCAAAAGTTTTGTATAGGGATGCGCAGGATTGATAATAACCTTATTGACATCACCCCATTCAACCATATGCCCGGCATATAAAACAATAATACGATCAGCAAAGTATCGTGCAGTGGCTATATCATGAGTAATATAAATAAACGATTTATTATTTTCATTTTTCAATTTGTTCATCAGGTTTAGAATTCCAAGCCGGATTGATACATCTAACATTGAAATTGGCTCATCTGCAAATATAACCTCTGCACCGACAGACAATATTCTTGCTAAATATGCTCTTTGTCTTTGCCCACCGGATAGCTGATGAGGATTTTTGTTTCCTTGTTCTTCTGGTGGAACTAGTCCTACCAAAGTCAAATACTCATCCATCTTCTTCTGCATGGTTATTTTGTCAGAAGGATGGTACAATTTAAGCGGCCTCTTCAGATGATAATATATATTATGCAATGGATTTAGTGAGGAAAAAGGGTCTTGGAAAATCATCTGCACCTTTTGACGATAATTTTTTAATTCCTGAGCTTTCAATTTATGAATGTCATTATTGTTAAAAGTCATCGTTCCCGATGTTGGATTGTAAAACTTCATAGCAATCCTGCATATAGTAGATTTTCCACAACCTGATTCACCAACAATTGCTAATGCTTCACCTTTATATAACTCAAAAGTGATGCCATTTAAAGCACGTAAGGTTTTCTTCTTAGACAGGAGCGTTTTCCCGGCGATTTTAAAATCCATCACAACGTTATTTGCACTTAATATTGCTTGCTTTTCTTCTTTCATTTCACACCTCGTATAATTTTATACATTGCATTTGGAAGAATAATATCTTTTCCGCCAAACATAGATGCAAATTAACTTTAATCTATCCCGCCTTTAATGGATTATGGCAATAAAAAAACCCGTCCTTACTGGTGCTAATCTCCGGCTCCTTTGTAAAGCATTCATTACATGTTCTAAAACAACGATCCTGAAATCTGCACCCTTCAGGAATGGCTTGTAAATTCAATGGGATTCCAGGTATGCCTTCCATATACTTCACTTCCCCTTTTAAAGAAGGAAATGAATTTTTCAAGCCGTATGTATATGGATGTTTGGGATCATGGAGAATATTCTCTGTAGAAGACTGTTCCACGATCTTACCGGCATACATAATACCTATTGTGTCGCAAAATTCCATCATCAAACTGATATCATGTGTAATGAAAAAAATAGAAAATTTCAATTCTTTTTTCAGGTCGTAAATACACTGTAAAATATCCCTTTGTACTACAGTATCAAGTGCGGTTGTAGGCTCATCTAATATAAGTAGCTTTGGACCCAGCGCTAATGCCATTGCAATAACTGCTCTCTGACGCATACCACCCGAATACTGATGAGGATAATCCTTTAATCTTTCCGCCGGGATACCTACAACTGATAAAAGCTCTTCAGCCTTCTTTCTGGAAACATTTTTATCATTGGTGATCCCATGATACCTGAATATTTCAAAAAATTGCTTTTCCATTGTTATTACTGGATTCAGACAGTTCATAGCCGATTGAAATACCATGGCTATCTCTCTCCAGCGTAATTGCTGAACTTTATTTTCTTTCATACTTACAATATCATTTCCCTCAAAAATAATCTGACCACCTGATATTAACGCCGGAGGCCTGTGTAATCTCATAAGAGAGTAGGCAATCGTACTCTTGCCGCAACCGGATTCTCCAGCCAAGCCAAAGCTTTGACCCTCCTTTATTGAAAAGCTGACATCATCTACTGCTCTGACATGTCCCCCTTTTGTAGTTACATAATCCACACAAAGTCCTTTTACCGTTAATAAATCACTCATCTTCAAATGCTCTTCCTTCCCATTTGATGTTATACAGTTATTTTTCTCATACTCTTTGCCTGTATTTTCTTTACTTTGTAATAAGCTCTCATGATTCTTTGTGCTTTCAATTTGGGATTTGATATTTCATCGATTGAAAAATTGATTAATGTAAGTCCTGCACCAAACAAAACAATTCCGGAAATTGGCCCTATTAATTCCCACCATGCACCGCTTGTCAGTGCTCCGGATTTATTAGCATTAAATAGCATTATTCCCCATGTGCACGAAAGTGGGTCACCGAATCCAATAAACTCAAGAGTAGCACTAGCCATAATAGCATAAATCAGTGTGCTGACAAAGGCTGAACTTATGATAGATAGCATGTTAGGCATAATCTCCATAAACATGATTCTAAGCTTTGATTCTCCTAATGTTTCAGCAGAATAAACAAATTCTCGGTTTCTTAAACTCATTGTTTGGGCACGAAGTACACGAGCATTCCATGGCCATGAAGTCAACCCGATAATGACAGAAATCAAGAATGGTGATACACCGTCTAGAAGTGCTGCAACGATAAGCAACAACACTATATTGGGTATAACCATGATAATGTTTATTATTGTTGAAATTACATTATCAAACCACCCTCCAAAATAGCCTGAGCTGATTCCAAAAATGATTCCTAAAAGCACGGTAAGAATACCGGCAAATATACCAACCAGGATTGAAACGCGGCCACCATACAAGGTTTGAGCGAATACATCATTACCCAATTGGGTTGTACCTAATATATGCGTTTGTGAGGGTGGGCTGTGATATTCTCCTTCAAATCTATTGGTAGGATCAATACTCGTAAACAAGCCTGCTCCAATGGTAAGGAGAAGAATTATAATTACCAGAATAGTTCCAATGCTTGTTTTGGGACTATTTCTAAAAAAGCGCATTATATTACTATCCCATATTTTTCTCATATACTCTCTGTCTCCTTTTACCGTTAGTTTCCGTCAACACCCTGCCTTCGAGTTCTTGGGTCTAGGATCATAATACTTATGTCTGCAATAAAGTTAGCCGTAAGCATCACTATAGTTGTCATGAGCAGTATACCTTGCATTAAAGGATAATCTCTTCTGCTAATAGCCATGACCATAATTTGGCCTAAACCAGGATAATTAAAAACCTGTTCGACTATTAAAGAGCCGCCTAATAAAAAGCCTATCTGCATAGCAAGTGATGTAACAACAGGTAAAAGCGCATTTCTTGCACCGTAGCCAAACATGATTTTCTTGTCAGGCACACCTTTGGCAATTCCCATAACAATATAATCTTCACCAAGCTGGTTGATCATATTTGCTCTCATGCCCATAATTCCTCCCATGCCTGTAATAATAACCGCAAGCACAGGTAAGAACGCATGATAAGCAACATCACCCATGTATTGAAAAATATTATCAGGTATAAAAAGCGGGGTTACAGCATAACCTCTCGGAAAAATGCCTGTAAATGCAAGTGCCATACTTAAAATAATTGCAGTGATAACCGAAGGAATGTTAGCCATAATTTGTCCGCCAACGGTCAATGCCGTATCAAATCTGCTTCCGCGTTTCCAGGCAACAAAAATACCAAGTAGTGTATTTATAATAAATCCGAGAACTAAAGCCGTTCCTAAAAGGAATACCGTCCATCTCACTCCACGCCCCGTAGCTTCCAGTACCGTCTGTGGGAAGAAAGTAAAGGAAACACCCCAATTGCCTTTAAAAATACTTGCAATATAATTAAAAAAGCTTATCAAAACAGGTGTCTGGGTATCGTATCCAAACAATTTCTCTACCGCAGCTATTGTAGCATTATCAACAACGCCGCCAGATTTATAAAGGTTTGATAAAAACATCTGAACAGGATTTCCCGGCATCATGCGAGGAAGAAAAAAGTTTAATGCCAAAGCCCCAAAGAACGCTATAATATAGAACCATAACCTTTTTATAGTGTATTTCACAGGTATCCTCACCCTCCAAGTATATGGCATTCGGGTAAAATTCCGGAATTACAATGCATAACGTATTAATCGTTTAACTGTTAGAATATCAGGTATGGCATAAGTAAAACCTATGCCATACCTGAAAGTTAATTAATTATTTCTTTACAGGCTTTAAGGCAAAAAGCTGTAAAAGTTTTGAGTCATGTTGAACACATGCAGGATTACATATTACATTATTTGCAGTAGCCCAGCCTGTAAATCTGCTTGTGTTATAAACAACCCAGTTTCCATTGTAGAATATTGGAACATTAATCATATTTTTTGCAAAATGTTGCTCTATCTTAGCGGTTATTGATTTTAATTCAGCATCTTTTGCAGTTGGCATCTTAGCGACTAAAGCTGTCATCTCATCACTAGCATAGTTGTTCATGGTAATTGTCCACCAGGTATCTGTTTTGATTCTTGTCTGATCACCAATTGTGTCATAGTAGAATTTATAAGGATCTCCGGAAATACCGTATCCACCGTAAAGAATATCATGCTTGCCCGATTTCCAGCTTTCAATATACATTGCAAGATCTATAGCTTTTGCTGTTGCATTGATGCCTGCTTTTTTAAGGCCTTGTGCAACAATTGCAGCACCATCATTCCAATCAGTCCAGCCTGAAGGTGATGTAATTTCAAATGCAAGCTTAGAGCCATCCGGGTTTTCAAGGAATCCATCTTTGTTAACATCCTTGTATCCGGCATCTGCCAATATCTTTTTAGCTGCATTAATGTCATATTTGGTATACTTAGCTAACTCAGCCTGTGCAGTTTTATCAGCGTATCCCAATAATGCCGGCGGTAAACCTGTTACAGGAGGAACATCCTTTGAAAGGTATCCATACACAGCTGAATTATTTATACCTACTCTATCAACACATAATGATACTGCTCTTCTGAAATTAACATCTTTAAATGCCTTTAAGGTATCTGCATTTTCATCCATAAAGTTGAATGCAAGTCTTACACCATCGTTTTTGCCATACCAGAATTTTCTGTCCGGATCGCCTTGTACATAGTTCTTTTCCGCATCTGGTATAAGTATATGTGCCCAGTCGATAGCACCTGTTTGAAGTAATGTAAGTGCTGCCTGGTTACCATTGAATTGCGGGAATCGAAGTTCGTCAACTTTTAGGTTTTTACCATTCCAATATTTTGGATTCCTACTAAGTACAATCATTTCAGGTGTAAAGTACTTAACCTTTGAGAATGCTCCTGTAACCACGGGATCTTTATCTACATAAGTCGCAGGGTCTTTTACCTTTGAATAAATATGTTCAGGCAACATATAAACCTGGAAAGGTATAGTAGCACGCCAAAAACGATTCGCTTCTTTCATGGTAATTTTAACTGTATATTTGTCAACTACTTTAACAGAAGCGATTTTTCCCTTTACATCGCCATGATCCCACCAACCGTTTCTATCTATCTCGGGATATGTTTTAGGATAATTGTAGGTAAAAGCAACATCATTTGCAGTAAAATCTTTACCATCGCTCCACTTAACGCCTTTTCTGACATACACCGTAAGGGTTTTATAGTCGGGTTCAGTAACAATCTTCTCAGCGAGCCAAGGTGTCTCCTTATTATTGTTGAAACTATCGAAAATAACCAATGGTTCAAACATAAATCCCAATGCAGCATGTCTTGCATTGTTGATATTCGGGTTAAAGTTTCTTACCCAACCATTGCTCTCCTCTGACATAATTGTTAGAAAAGCAGGTTTACTCGCTGCGCTTACCATTGAAGTCATGGATAATGTTAGTACAACAACTAACAGCATTGTGATAATTTTTTTACTTTTCACAGTTACCCTCCCTATAAAATTTCATTTACAAAATAAATATATTACTATGTTATGGTAATAATGACCATTTCTATTGATTAATCCAATATAAATTGAAGGTGCTGAGCAGTCATACTGAGAGCTGAAAATCTTCATAGGGAAAAAGATACACACTGTTTCGGTTGTCCATTTGATTTCCTACTTTATTTATTTGAGTCTCTATAAAAGGGTATAAAAAAGCGGATTATTTTCATTAGAAAAAACACCCGCTGATTTATTCATTTCTATCCCTGTCTAATCCTCAATGAATTGACGCGTCATGTTAGGACGGTTCCTTCTGATCTATTGCAATAGCTTTATTATAAATTGCCGTGCTGAATATCTTTTCAGTTTCGACCAAAGATAGGCCTTTTATATTCATTTGTTCTATTTCTCCTACGCCGATGTTATTATTAATACAGTCATACAGATAATATACGGCCTGCGGCTTAAAGCCAAGAAGCCTTGCACCAATTGTATCTACAGCAACCGGATCGGTTCCGCAAAACACAATCCCTGTATGCACCGGTATCCCACCGGCAGGGCCTGTCCCGACCATTACAGGATTTGCGCTGACAATGGACAGGTCAATAGTGATCTTCTGTGCCATGGCTCGAATAAAGCCGTGAAGATTATTATGAATACCCTTGTTCATTTTCGGGTGGCCATGCTCTTCTGCTGGCGGCCATCCCATTGCTATATTTTTTATGGAAGCCGATATAGTAGCCTCCCGGTGCAGTTTTAGCTGTGAAAAAGATATAAGGAAAGTCGCTTCATCATACAGCTTATTTAAGTTCGTAGCAGACGGCGAATCGTGATTTAAATTTAGCCTTACAAACGGACCCTTATTCAGGTCAACGAACTGAGCACCTTCAGATTGGATGACTTCTTCAAAGCCAACCGCTTTCATTATTTTTGCCGTATCCTTTTCTCCCGATCCGGTAGCAACAACAATTTTCCGTGGATTACTCTTCTTTACAAATCGAATAACTTCCCTGAGGCTCTCAGTCCCAACAACTACACCTGTCCGGGGCATTTGCTGCTGTACCCAGTTAGGAGTAATTACGACAACATCACTGCTGTTAATCAGATTGTCAGCCTGTATAAGCTTTAACGCTTCCGTTATAGCCACGCTTTCATTTTCGTTTTTCGCTATTCCGATATCTGGCGTATTTCGCCTTCTTTGCCGCATAAAAAAATCACCTCGTTAGAAGTAATTCCTAAATAAAAAAATAATATTCATTTGTTTTTTATTGCCAGAGTTATAGAAAACTTTACGCTATGAACTTATCATATAGCTGCAAAAAGGAGACGATATTTCAACCGTCTCCTTTTTGCAGTGGTTTTGAGAGATCATTTTTTAAGAAATTACTTACAGTATACTTCGAAACTATAAAGTGAATATCCGTATTCCGTTCCTCTTTTTACACCCAACAGCCTTACATATCTGGCATCAGCAGCAGCAAACGTGAGTTCATCCTTACCACCATCGCCATCTGTTTCAGCAGCAGCACTAATCCAATCAGTACCGTTAGTGGAGAGCTGTATAATATAGCATTTTCCGTATGCAGCTTCCCAATCCAATTTTACTCTTGATACCTTTTGTACTGTACCAAGGTCTATACTGATCCATTCTGAGTCTGTGAATGCACTTGACCATCTGGTATCAGCTTTTCCATCTACAGCATTAGCCGGAACTAGGCTTGTAATGCCATCATAATATATGCTTGAGGCTGTAGTTGTTTTACCCAGAGCAAGGTCCTTTACCTGGACCTTATCTTCCTTATCCTTAAAAGCCTTGTCATCTCCATTAAGCAGCTGAGCAAGCCTGCCAATAGGAATCATGACACCATTTTTCTTATTTAGCTCAACAGTATAATCAAGCTTTAATTCGCTGTTATTAACCTTTGCTATGTTGCTACCTACAGTAAGAGTAACTGTTACATTACCCTTTGTAATAACTATAACGCCCGTTTTTTCTTCGTATGTATACTGGGCCTTGAGTCCCTTAGTTATAGCCTTTATTGGAAGGACAAAGAGCTTTTTGTTTTTCTTATCCTTCTTATTCTTCTCCTTGAACTTCTTCATGAGTTCATTTATCTGCTTTTTTTGATTTTGCTCAACACTTAAAGCTTTAGTCGGCTTTGTCTGGTTAGCCCTGTCTACATTGCTGCTGGCTGCAAATACCGAACCCGTACCTATCGTCACTACCAAAGCTAAGGTTAAAATTGCACTTATAAATCTTTTCATATGTGTTCCCCCTTTTCTTCAATACAGAATAATAATTCGGTATAATTAAGATTTTTTTAGGGGTATTTATTAATTGAAATGTATTTGTAACAAACAATAATGTACAATGCCGTTTTTACTTTCTGTTCAAACACAGCATTGTATACTCATAAATTACTGTTTGGGGAGCTGTTACTTATTTATTATTGCTCTTAAAATTTTTCTTAGATTTATCTTTATTTCCGTTAATATCATTATTCTTATTCTTTACCACCTCGTTATCTTTGACATTCTTTTTATCATTATCGGACACATTTACCCCTTTTTTATCGTCCTTTTGCTTATCATCTAAATTGTTCTTCCGATTATCCTTTTGGTTACTCCCTTGGCTATCTTTTTGTTTATCTTCTTTGATATCTTCTTTGTCGCCTTTTTTTTTGCCTTTATTGTTATCTTCTTTGTTGTTGCCTTTTTCCTTTACATCATTGTCGCCTGTCTTTGAATTATCAACCTCTTTACCTTTTACTGCTGCATCATTAATTTTAGCATCAGCTGCATTCTCATTGCGTTTCTCACCTTTATTAGCCTTATCAATGTCTTTTACCATACAAGCTTTAGCTATGTTTAGTAGCTCCTTTACTGATGAGTTTTTTAATTCATCCATTTTCAAATCAGGCTCTGCCTCAATTACACTTTGTATAAGCTTCAACTTGCCGGGAGAGACGCCCTGTTTCTTTGCATCATCTCTCTGGTCTATAGTGGCTGAACCGACTATAACCTCAGAATCAATGTTTTTTGACTTAAGCCTGTCTGATGCAGCCTTACATATGTCATTTTGGACACTGTCACATTTTGACGCTTTGGCACTTGATACTGTAAGGAGAACAGTATTTCGTAATTCTGCTTCTCCACCCATCGGATCATCAGAATTGCTGAGCATATCTACATTTGTATCCATATCAATACTATCACTGTAAACCTTTAGGTAGCCCTGCTCACAAGCTCTGCTGATAATCTCCGAAATACCATTTTCAAGGGTATAGCTTCTTAATGTGTCATTTCCCATGAGCTTCCTGCCATCGTCATTCAGTGCTTCAACACCGATTATCCTATCGAAAATGTTTGCCGTAATTTCAACGCTGGGATTAATGTCAAGATCAATGTAAGTATAGGGTACTGTGTATCCATAAACAGCACATCCTATACCAAAAATGAAAAGCACCGCTGCCGCAATAGCCGAAGCCCTTGACATAATATTGACTGTCTTGCAGCTTATCGCAGATTGGTTGAGCTCTATCTCTTCTCCTACCCTCATATCTGCCATAGCCTTTACTTTTCTGAAGGTGCCGTCCTCCAAGAGCATGATCGCATACTTCTTATTAATCTCGGCAACTATTCCTTTCATATAAAAACCTCTCTAAAGCTTTATATAGTCACGTATGTATTGGTAATCGCCTGTTGCAATAATTATTAAAGCAATAATATATTTTCGGAAACGTTCCAGTAATTTTCGGGGTAGCTTTGAAGCATTTGTTATTTCTGATATGGGAAGATACTTTTTACTCATCATCAGCATCAGGATCTCATGATTTGACAATATTACTCCGGCTGCTTTGGCGCAGTCATCACGGGTTCTGGTATGCTTAGGCGAGCACTTGGCCATATCCGAAAACGATATCTGCCATTTATCCAGCTCGCATTTGAGTGACTCAAGCTCCATTCGTCTGAAATCAGCCTGCATCCTATCAGAGTATTCACGTATTGACTCATTACTACTGAGGTCAAGCTCTTCACTACTTTTCTCAATGCACATATTTAGAGAAACTACATTATTATGTTTGCTTTCACTTCGGTAATAATCGATAAGCCTTCTTTTTATAACATTCCTTGCAAAAGTAAAAAAGCTGCCTTTTGAATCATCAAATGAGTTAATTGCTTCAACAAATGCAAGCATAGCTATGCTTAGCTCATCATCTATGCCATATTCCATATATCTTCCGGCAACCTTTTGGGCACAGGCAGCGATAAAGGGCTTATATTCCTCAACAAGCTTATTTATTTCAGATGTGCTTCCCTTGATATCGGCTATTCTTTTGTTTATTTCTGCAAGCTGCATTATTCTCTAATTATTAGACCTCTCTGCAGATTACTATAACAATTCGATTAAGCGAGGCAGACATCTTCCCGCTTCGTTATAGAAAAATTATAACACAGCAGTCCTAAAAACTGTATACTCAGGACTTTTAGTAACTAACTTGTAATATTGCGGCAATAAAGCCTATGGTCATTTCGTACCTGTTGACACACCAAAAGCAGGTGATCTGGTCTGCCTGTGTTTTTGATACAAGCATATTAATGCACCTGCTTTTTCGATTGCCAGCTAATTCTTTTACGTTTAACTTCTTCGTACTCTTACTGCTCCATTTGCCTCCCAAGGAAGCCTGCTGCTGATTGCGCAAGCTTAGCTTCAACCTCTCCCATCTTGCTGTTCGGATCAGTTGATAGCAATATGACAGCTCCGATAGGATCACCTTCCGAAATAATTGGTGTAACTACCTGTGAGGTATATTTCTTATCAGTTCCTTCATCTGCTAGTATTGTTATGCTCTTGTCATCAGAGGATTTAACTACAAGTGTAGTCTTTTCCTCAATAATACGCTCAACTTCCGAACTCAACGACTTTTCCAGGAACTCCTTCTTTGCAGCACCCGATACTGCTATGATCGTATCTCTGTCTGCAATACATGTAATATGTCCGCTGGTCTTGTGTATAGAGTCGGCATATTGTGTCGCAAAATCTCCCAGTTCACCTATAGGCGAATACTTCTTCAATATAACCTCTCCATCTTTATCGGTAAATATCTCCAAAGGATCGCCTTCTCGTATTCTTAAGGTTCTTCTAATCTCCTTGGGTATAACTACCCTGCCAAGATCATCTATTCTCCGCACAATTCCGGTCGCCTTCAATGTCCTTACCTCCTCTTAACTGTATTGTTTCTTATTGCTTTTTTAGTATTAATTAATTAATGAAGTTTTATACATTAAAGGTCAATTGGTATCGAATTACCCTTTCTTTCGGTGAATTTTTTAAGCTTTCAGCTAGATGTTACCCATAAATCTCCTCAGAGTCCTTTATTTATCATGCAAAATTTTGCAAATACAATACTTCATGCCCCAATAAAGGTGTTGATGTTAAGGTAATATCAGGGTTATCTGCGGAGAATGCTTCTCCAAGTGCTCCAATAACCTTTTCTATAGAAGTGGAGCCATCTGTTGATACTAAGCCTGAAGTAGTCAGTCTGCACCAGGAAAGTACTGTAATGGCTATAATTACAATTAATAATGTTGTTATAAGCTCTTGCACATTAATTGACCTCCCTATCAATTTAATTCCTGTAATCTATATCCTACAGTAATAATGGTAAGGCCTTGAAGTTAAATGAAAAAGATAAATAAGTTAAATCTAAGTTAAATGGATTGGTTTCGGATGCTTAAATGTAGCTTTTGCTGAAGCGTTCTATTGAAAAGTCCTAATAAAACCAATAAAAAAGCCCCCTATGATTTTGTATCTCATAGAAGGCTGATTTTTTAGTTTTTATGCTTTATTGTACAGAAACAGCACTTTTGCTAATGTTATCTCTTTAAACTATATCAAGCTTTTGCCGGAATGGTTACGGAGTTGTAAACAGTAGCATTATCCTTTATTTGAGCCTTGTTCATCCACTCCTGGACCCTCTCCTCAATAATCTTATACCTTACAAAGCCAGTTCCCAGCTCACTGAACTCTTTTGCGCATTTTAAACTCACAGGCTCATTCTGCGGTATTTTTTCTTCAAGCTTAAGTATATAGTATCCATTATCTGTTTTAATCGGTTTGTCTGTAACTTCTCCTACTTTAAGAGAAAAAGCCGCCTCGTCAAGTTCAGCAATAAAGTCGCCCTTCCCTAAAATTAATTCTCCATTAGCTATACTCATATCCTCGGACTTAGAGCTTTCCTGCGCTACCTCTGAAAAATCTGCGCCACCCTTAACCTCAGCTATAAGGTCAGCAGCCTTTGCCTCTGCCTTGGTTTTCTCATCCTGGGTCGCTGTCTTATCATCAGCAGCTATCATAATGTATTTAAGCCACACTGCTTCTTCGAGGTCTGTTCTGTAGCCAATATTCTCTTTATACCATTCAGGCTTCTGACTGTACCATTTATCAACCTCAATGTCCTCTTCAGGAATTTCAGAGCTCCAGTATTTATTAGCCGTATACTTTTCAATCTGAACGTATCTGAAATCCGCTATTGTAAATCCATAATTTTTCTGAAATTCTTTGTTTGCTTTTACCTTTAAGCCATCGCCAAGTTTATCAATAATATTTGTCTGGATATAATCATCAATATATTTTAACTCGGAATCCGAAAGCTTTATGCCGGCCTCCTTGGCTTTAACATACTGAAGCCTTGTTTCCTCAGCATTCCGAAGTGCAATTTTCTTTGCATACTCCTCAGGGTTCTCACCATTTATATCTGTAGACCAGAACGTATTCCAGGTAATACTGTTGTCTATAGCATAAGCATTATAATACATGGACTGCGACTGCATTTCCAAATAACACTTGTACTGGCCTGTTTTAATTTTTTCTCCGTTAACAATTGCAACATAGCTGTTAGCAATATTGAAATATATAATGATACCCGCAGTTATCAAGACTATTACAGCCACAGCAATTGATATATATTTTACCAGCGCTGGCAGCTTTTTTTTCTCATCTGTTTCAAGATGCTTTTCCGTTTTCATGTTGCGTGCATTCTTGTCCAAAGAAATCTCTCCCCGTTATTTAGTTACTTTCATTATAATAGATAATTATTGCTCTTCATAGCTTTTTAAATCCTGTAACAAAATCTTAATATTGTCCAGAAGCTTATTTCTTTGAACAGATACAGGTCTATATAATAAGTGTGGATTAACGCCTGCGTTAAAGAGAAGCTGACGTTTATACTTCTCGGCCGCCTTTCCCAGAGCCTTGAAATCAAGTCTTTTTGCATCTGACAGTTGAAGTGTTACAGCTCCGTCCTTTTCCGAAATAGCAGTAAATCCCAATGAACCTGCTAAAGCTTTAATGTAAGCGATCTTTACCAGATTATGCACCGGCTCCGGTATATCTCCGTATCTGTCCGTCAGCTCATCCTGTACATCCATAACATCCTGCTCATCACTTATAGATGCAATTTTTTTGTACATTTCAATTTTCTTTCCCTCTACGCTGATGTACGAGTCATCTATATAAGCGCTGACATTTATATCAATTGTTATTTCCACATCATCCTTATGAGGTTTCTCGCCCTTGAGCTCGGATACTGCTTCTTCAAGCAGACGGCAATACATATCATACCCGACAGCCTCCATATGGCCGTGCTGCTCAGGTCCAAGCAGGTTTCCCGCACCCCTGATTTCCATATCTCTCATAGCAATCTTAAAGCCGGATCCAAGCTCTGTAAATTCCTTTATGGCTTGAAGTCGTTTTTCAGCTACTTCAGCTACTACCTTATCCTTTTTGTAGGTTATATATGCATATGCAAGCCTATTGGAGCGGCCGACTCTGCCCCTCAGCTGATAAAGCTGTGCAAGCCCCATTCTGTCAGCATCCTCGACAATTATTGTGTTAACATTGGGCATATCGATGCCGGATTCAATTATGGTTGTGCAAACAAGAACATCAAATTCTCCATTGATAAAGCTGAACATGACATCCTCAAGCTGCCTTTCGTCCATCTGACCATGAGCTACCACGATTCGTGCTTCAGGAACCAGTGCTTGTATTTCAGCTGCCCTTATGTCAATAGTTCTGACTCTGTTATATAGATAGAATACCTGGCCTTGTCTGCCGATTTCTCTAATAATTGCATCCTTAATAACATCCTTGTTATATTCCATAACATATGTCTGAACTGGATACCTTTCTTCAGGAGGGTCCTCGATAAGGCTAATATCCCTTATTCCAACAAGCGACATGTGCAGTGTCCTTGGTATAGGAGTTGCCGTCATAGTTAACACATCGATTCCCGGCTTAAGGTTTTTGATTTTCTCCTTGTGTGAGACACCGAAACGCTGTTCTTCATCAACCACCAGCAATCCTAGATCCTTAAATTGAATATCCTTTTGAAGCAGTCTGTGAGTTCCTATAAGAATATCCACATTGCCTGCTTTTACATCCTTAAGGATACGCTTCTGCTCTGATGGTGTTTTAAAACGGCTGATGACCTCAACAGAGACAGGGAAATCCTTAAGCCTTTCAACAAAGCTTGCATACTGCTGCTGCGCCAACACTGTTGTCGGCACAAGATAAGCGACCTGTTTGCCATCCATAGCAGCCTTAAATATTGCTCTGACTGCAACCTCTGTCTTTCCATAGCCAACATCGCCGCAAAGAAGCCTATCCATGATTCTTCCGGACTCCATGTCGTCCTTTATTTCTTGTATACATTTTAACTGATCTTCTGTCTCCTCATATGGAAACTGTTCCTCAAACTGCTTTTGCCATACAGTATCTCTGGAATAAGCATAACCAACCAACGCCTGCCTCTTGGCATAGAGCTTTATCAGTTCTCCGGCAAGCTCCATAAGTGAAGACTTAACCCTATTCTTCGTCTTGATCCAGTCGGTACCGCCAAGCTTGTTTACTTTGGGCTGTTTCCCCTCCGAGCCTATATATTTCTGAATAAGATCCATTTGATTGGTTGGTATATAAAGGAAGGCTCCTTCCTGATAACGTATCTTCAGGTAGTCGCGCTTAGCGCCCTCAACAGATAGCTGTTCAATACCAACATACTGTCCTATACCATGAGCCTGATGAACAACATAATCACCAATATTAAGCTCTGAAAATGCACTTATAGGTTTTCCTTTATGTTTGCTGGAAGTTTTAGAAGGTTTTCTGGCCTGTCCGAACACTTCCTTATCACTAACTATAACAAAGCCTATTGTAGGGTATTCGAACCCCCTGTTCAGGCTTCCTCTCGTAATTACAACCTGACCCGGCTGTACAGGTTCGGATACTTCATCAAGATATACAGCTTCAATACCTTTAGAGCCAAGTGTCTCCCCAAGTCTCTCTCCGCGGCCCCTTGTCCCGGAAAGCACAACCACCATATATCTATCCTTTTTCCATTTGGAAAGGCTGTTTGTAAGGAAGTCCATATCACCCTGATATGAGCCTTCAAGTCTGCAAGGTACATTATATGTAACAGCTACACCGGCTGCGAGAGGATCGGCGTTTATTGTATTCATGTAGAATAGCTTGCTTGATTTAAGCTTCAGGCAAACATCATCATAGTCAAAAAACATACTTCTATTTTGGGGCATTAATACTGACTTTTCTATTAAGCCTTTGCAGATCTCTTCATGTTCAAGCAAGAGGTTATCAAGCCTTTGTTTCTGTCTTGAGGGCTCATCCATAAAAACCAGGACATCATTTTCTATATAATCAAAAATAAATGAAGGTTTATTTGTAATATATGCAGTATACTTGTCTATCCCGGGGAAATAATACTCCTCTTTAAATCTGTCTATATCAGCGTTAACCTTTGTAATAAGGCTCTGGTTTTTCTTTGGGACACGCGAAAGCTCGCTACTGATCTCTTTAAGTATGTACTTTTTCATTTCAGAAGTGTAAATGATCTCTCGCGCTGGGGGAATACATATATTATCGACGCTTTCTATTGACCTTTGAGTTTCCGCATTAAAAAATCTGATCGAATCGACCTCATCATCAAAAAGCTCAATCCTGACAGGGTTATCCCCATCAATTGAGAAAACATCTGCAATACCGCCACGAATTGCAAACTGCCCATGACGCTCCACTGACTCTACTCGTTCATAAGCCATCATAACTAACTCTTTTGAAAAGCTGTCAAGATCGATCCTGCTGCCGGTAGCAATTTTTTTTATGCTCTTACTGAATAATTCGGGTTCTATAAGTTTATGTGAAATGGCTTCAATTGAAGTAACAACAAGCTTGAAATTGCCTTCAAGGAGCTTATTGAGGACCGATAACCGCTGGTAGACGGCATCGTTGCTCTTCGCTTCTACATCATACAGCATTACTTCTTTTGTAGGGAAGAAAAGAACATCATCACCCATGAAATAGGTGAAGTCTTCATAGAACCTCCTTGCCTGCATTTCATTATAAGCAACATATATGCCCTTATAGCCTGCATGAGTGCAAATTGCATGACAAAAATGAGCCTTCTGGGATTCAGAAGGCCCTACAATGTTCACCGGCCTCTTATATTCTTTGGCCGACTTCAAAGCTTGCCTATATTCATCAAGTTCAAGAAGAGGATTTATTAAGTTGTCCATATAACCTTCCGATATATAAAAATGCTACTACCGCTTTTCTCCATTAAATAAATTCATTGCAGCATTAACACCGCTTGAGATCAATGTTTTAACGGCATCTGCTGCCCTAACAACAGCCTCACCGATCTGCTCTGCTTCTTCGCTATTGAACCTACCAAGCACATAATCCGCAAGATCCCATTCATAAGGTGCTTTCCCTATACCTATGCGTATTCGAGGAAACTGGTCTGACTGAAGCTGATATATGATTGACTTCATTCCGTTATGGGTACCGGAGCTGCCCTTTGGCCGAACTCTGATAGTGCCGACCGAAAGGTCGGCATCATCATATATAACTATAATATTTTCAATAGGCAACTTATACCACTGAGCAATTTCTCTTACGCTTTCGCCGCTCAGATTCATAAAGGTCTGTGGCTTAACGAGCAGCACCTTTTCGCCGCCTATCTCACCTTCGCCCACAAGTGCCTTATACTTTATCCGGTCAACCTTTATCCCATATTTTTTGGATATGGCATCAATAGTTATAAAACCGATATTGTGTCTTGTATTTTCATATTTATTGCCCGGATTACCCAGACCTACTATAACATACAGCTTATCCACCGCAGCACCCCCGGTCTTACTAATCTCGCTGCGTGAAAATCGTGCTGATCGAAATATCACCGTAGATCCTTTCTATAGCTTCAGCAAATATCGTAGCTACTGAAAGCGATGTTATCTTATTTACAGGCTTATCACTCGGCAGAGGTATAGTATTGATCGTAACCAATTCCTTTATGCAGGACTTTTCAATTCTTTCACACGCAGGACCCGAAAGAACTCCATGAGTACAACAAGCATATACCTCTCTTGCACCCATCTCCATTAAAGCATTTGCTCCATTTACAATAGTACCTGCAGTGTCAATAAGGTCATCAATAAGAATTACTCTCTTATTATTTACATCACCAACAATGTTCATTATTTCGCTGACATTTGCCTTTGGCCTTCTTTTATCAATAATAGCTATTGGAATATCAAGGTGTGTAGCAAATTTTCTTGTACGCGTAACACTTCCAACATCCGGTGATACTGCAACAATATCGTTGTAATCTTCAAATTTTTCACTGAAATAACTGGCCAGCAGCGGCACACCAACCAGATGGTCCACAGGGATATCAAAAAAGCCCTGAAGCTGTGGAGTATGTAAATCCATAGTCAATACCCTGTCCGCACCTGCTGTAGTAATAAGATTGGCAACCAGCTTTGCAGAAATCGGATCTCTTGCTTTAGCTTTTCTGTCCTGCCTGGCATAACCAAAGTATGGCATAACAGCTGTGATTCTTCCCGCTGACGCCCTTTTAAGTGCATCTATAATAATTAGCAGTTCAACGAGATTGTCATTAACAGGCGGACATGTCGATTGTATAACAAAAACATCTGAGCCTCTTACAACCTCTCCAATATTAATTGCAGATTCACCGTCACTAAACTTGCCTACTGTTGCTATTCCTAGAGGTAAACCAATTTTCTCCGCAATTTCTTCAGCTAGGGCTCGGTTTGAATTCCCTGTAAAAATTTTAATATCCTTACCGTGCAAGTTCATTTCCCTACTCCTTTATGTTATGATGTTATTGAAAATGCTATCTGCTTTTTAATCTTTTCTCCATTATCGACGAAACATTTCTTAGCTGCTCCTGATCATTAACACCGAGCACCTCATCGCTGTCTTCCGCTTTGTACACACCAACTCTGCTGCCCTTGGATAACATTATTTCTAAAGTATCAGTAAGATAGTATTCCTTCTGATCATTATTGTTAGTCAAAAGCTGCAAAGCATCTGCAAGTTCTTTGGCTGAGAATATATACATTCCTGAGTTTATTTCTTTTATAGCCTTCTGTTCTTCAGTTGTGTCACGTTGTTCTACTATACGCAAAAAGCTGCTGTTTTCATCCCTGATAATACGTCCATAGCCAAAAGGATCGGACATATCGGCTGAAATAACAACCGCCTTGTAATTTCCATTATGTAAAAATTCAATCGCATTTGATATTGTATTTGATGTAATTAATGGTGTATCGCCATATAAAACAAGAATACAACCATCTGAATCAGTATAATATTTGTATGCCTGCTGAACAGCATGTCCTGTGCCAAGCTGCTGTCTTTGCATCACATAATCTACCTTATTGCCCATGCTATCCATTACTTGATCGGCTCCGTGTCCAACGATTGCAACACACTTAGAAGCTCCCGCGCCAATTGCTGCTTCATATACCCACTCTATCATCGGCTTCCCGCATACTTCGTGGATAACCTTGGCCTTGCTAGATTTCATTCTTTTACCCTCACCAGCGGCAAGGATAAGAGCAATTACCTCTGACATTATACTATCTCCCTTACTTAATCCAAACCAATTGTCTCACTTTTTATATTATATTTCAACATTAAATTGCACAATAATCTTGATATAAATGGTCATTAATATACATATTGTTTGTTTATTGTATACAAGATATCAAATATCGACGAATAAAAAGCTGCATTATAACAGCTTTAATATTACAGGAAAAAGTCTCGAGGGCATCGAGCCCCTCTCGCTTTTTTCCGTAGCCCTTCGGTATATGCAATAAATAAAAAGGACACTTCATTCAAAGTGCCTTTAAACTGTTATTCCTCTGCATTTGCGGTAGACATGTACTTTTCCAGTATAGCTTTTTGAATTTTATCACGAGTGACAGCATTTATCGGATGTGCTATATCCTTAAACTCCCCATCGGGTGTTTTTCTGCTTGGCATCGCTATGAAAAGACCACTCTGACTTTCAATAACTTTAATATCATGTACAACAAACTCATTATCAAAGGTTACAGATACTACCGCTTTCATCTTACCTTCAACGTCAATTTTCCTTATGCGGACATCCGTTATTTCCATAATATGCTACCACCTTCCAATTATTAGTATACAATATATATTCTATATAAATGTGTAATTTCCTTCTTTGTTCTAATAACTTTACAATATTTGAAATTTTTTCTATATAAATATATACATTTAACTATTTTTATTTAGGAAGCTGCTAGGCATTATGTTTATTAAGCCATCCTCCTCATTTACCTCATAAAGTGTAAGCAGTGAGAACCAGTTATCTACAAGCTTCTTTGACGGCTGCTCCGTTTGTATAAGAACACCTATTCCGGCTACCTCACATTCAAATTCTCTTGCTAGCTCCAATATTCCCTTGGCAGTGCCGCCGCCCTTCATAAAGTCATCTATAAATAGAAGTCTTGAATTTCTCTTTAATGACCGAAGGGACAGTACCATTGTTTGTATATTTCTTGAGGATCCCGACGCATAGTTAATATTAACAGATGAGCCATCTGTAGCTTCACTATAATGCCTTACTATAACAAGAGGGACACCCAGATACCCTGCTGTTATAAACGCCAGAGGAATACCCTTAGTCTCAACGGTTATTACATAATCAATATTTTTATCATAAAAATAGCCCGCAAATACCCTTCCAATCTTGTGTACTGTCTGTGGATCATAAATAACATCAAGCATATAAAGGTATCCTCCAGGAAGGATCCTGTCTTTTTTCGAAAGCTGCTCGCTAAGCTCTGCTGCCAGCTCCATTATTGCTGTATCAGTAGACATCGGGAGGTATCTTACTCCCCCTGATGCTCCGGGTATTGTCTCAATTACCCCGGCACCGAGTTTTTCAAGAGTATTCCTTATGATGTCTAAGTCTTCACTTATAGATGATTTAGCACATCCTAATATGGCAGCAATGTTCCCGAGGGTAAAAACTTTTCCCGGGGAATCAAATAAGATATTCTGGATCGCAATTATTCTTTCATTCCTTTGCAGTTTTTCCATAGGCATCACTCATTTTCCTTCTTAATAAGTATCACTTAATTTTATCATATAATACGAATGATATGCGAGTTTTTTTAAATATTGTTCGGATTATTACAGTGGATACAAAATCTGCCTTACAAAAAAACATTTATTTTAGTAAGTACAAATAATGTCAATAATAAATATTGGTTTGGATCGTGCATATACTATATGGTGTAAAAATCGTGTGCTAATAAGCTAATGAACAGACTACTGCGAAATGTACATGAGTTTTACTTTTCTCAAGAAATAATGTATTATTTATGTGTTAATAAATATTTATCAGGGAGTGTTAGAAATTGCAGATTAACAAGCTTTTGAGCTCTAAAGCAATTAAAAGGATCCACCTTGTCGGTATAGGTGGGATCAGCATGAGCGGACTTGCAGAAATTCTTGTCAGCAAGGGTTTTTGTGTAACCGGATCAGATATGAAGGAATCTGATATGACACATAAGCTGGAAAGGGCAGGAATTAAAATATATATCGGGCATCATGAAAAAAATGTAGAAGGAGCTGACCTTGTAGTCTATACAGCTGCTGTTAAAAACAGCAATCCCGAGCTGATAGCTGCCCAACAGCAGAAAATACCCTCCATTGACAGGGCAACCCTTCTGGGCGAGATAATGAAGGAATATCCTGAAAGTATAGCCGTTTCAGGCACCCACGGCAAGACCACAACGACCTCAATGATATCTTTAATTATGCTTGAGGATGGGTTTGACCCAACGATACATATAGGTGGCGAGCTTGATGCAATCGGAGGAACTACTCATATCGGTAACAGCGATTACTTTATTGCCGAAGCTTGTGAATACACGGGAAGCTTTCTGAAGTTTCATCCTTTCCTTGCTGTTATTCTGAATATTGAATATGACCATGCAGATTACTTTAAAAGCTTTGAGGATGTGAAGGATGCTTTTCTGAAATTTGCGAGACTGCTTCCTGAAAATGGCTGTCTTGTTGCTAACGGCGATAGTCTTGCCGCAATGTCAATTTTAGATAAGGTATCATGCAACAGGATCACCTTCGGCCTTGATAATAAATGTACATGGAGCGCCTGTGACATTAGTTATAACAATTGCGGCTGCTGTGAATATACACTGCTTCACGAGGGCAAAAGAATGGGTGAAATTAAGCTGAAGGTTCCAGGTATCCATAATCTTACCAACTCTCTAGCAGCTATTGCCGCTTGCAGTACTATGGGCTGCAGTATCACAGCTGCTGCAAGAGCTCTCTCAAGATTCGGAGGTACCCACAGAAGATTTGAGCTTAAAGGAATCAGCGACAACATATCTGTTATAGACGATTATGCACATCATCCATCAGAGGTTGCAGCTACTCTCAGTGCTGCAAAAGCCTGTGCCCACTCGCATATATGGTGCATATTTCAGCCCCATACATTTTCACGCACAAAAAGGTTTATGGACGATTTTTCAAATGCATTTACTGATGCAGACACAATAATATTAACAGATATATATGCAGCTCGTGAGGCTGATACAGGCGAAGTCAACTCAGGCATGCTTGCAGAAAAGATCAGATGTAATGGGAAACAAACATTATATATCAAAAGCTTTGAGGAAATCGCCGCGTATCTTGATAAAAACGCCAAAGCAGGTGATATCATTATTACAATGGGTGCCGGAGATGTGTACAAGGTCGGCGAGCTATTTCTTGAAGTAAGGAAAACGCTGGCTGTCAGCTGAACCATAAATAACTGTGATGTTTATGTACATCCAAGAAACACCTTGCCGGCTGTGTACTAATAGTATACTAAATAGTTTGCACATGCGCTGTTAATATAATCAGATCATACAGTATCGTATGCTTTGAAAGATCCATCAGCAAGCTGTACTGTTAATGTTATCAGAGCCGGGCTTATTGCTCCGGATATATACTGAATTATTAAAATTTCACAATAAATTTAACCAAATGAATATAAAAAACAGATGACTTGAGCTTATCAGGCTCTCCATCTGTTTTTGTTTTATGTGTCTTATATTATACGCATAATTTATACGCAAGGATTTTTTATGAAGTAATCTGCCCAACTTGCTTTCTCATTACTTTTTTACTGTAGTCATAGCAAATTTTATTAATCCCTCCGCGGCAGTCTTTTCATAAACTGTTGCTTTTACCTTAGCCTTTACAATGTTCATTTTTGACGAGATAATTTCTGCTTCAAGTCTTAATGTATCTCCAGGTAAAACCTGCTTTTTAAACTTCATTTCCTCGATGCTTGCAAAAACACCGATCCTTGCTTCATAATTTTCCTTATTGTCTCCCTCTGCGGCTGCATTTGCGGCAATGCCCGCAGTCTGTGCAAGCGCCTCAACAATAAGTACTCCAGGCATTATCGGAAATCCCGGGAAATGTCCCTGAAAAAATGGTTCGTTGGCTGTAACATTTTTTATTCCTACAGCACGTTTCCCCGGCTCGAGCTCAACAATTCTGTCAACCATCAGAAAAGGATACCTGTGGGGAATAATTTTTTGAATCTCCACATTTTCTAGCATATCACACCTCATTCACATAATTCATTCAAGCGCTTTGCAGCCTTTAATTAATTCAGGCAGTATTGAATCAACAAAATATTTTGTACTGACAAGCTCAACTTCCTTAAGCTTATCCAGGATAGAGTAGTATTTGGCGACAAAGGGCACAAGATTGTTCAGTCTGACCTCACCGACGCACTCCATGATAGCATCAAAGTAATCAGCACTTCGCAGTATTTTACCTTCCAGGGTGTCATCCTTACCATCAAGCAAAATTTTCCTATATATAGACTTATAAGGCTCATCCATGCATGTTAAAAGGTTTTCCTCTGCTACCTCAACTTCAAGCACATTGAGCATTTCCCTGAACTGCTCATTTTTATGTTTTATAGTACTTATTATATCTCCGGTAAGCGCCTCTACAACATCATGATTGAGCAGTTTCTTGAAAAGCCTGTTCCAATCAACAGTATTTCCATTTTCCTCCTCTATCAAGGCCATCATCTGCCCTACCTGTGCCACGAAAAATGAATGCTCGCTGACTGTAGTCCGCTGATGCATGAAATCAGTTGACCAGCGTCCCATATTGTTTAATTTGCGCACTGTCTGTAAATAATTGTGCAAGCCCATAAACCACCCTCCCCTTTAAACACACATTACTAAATGCCTGCAAAAGTGGTTGCAGCTGAAGTAATTATTCCTTCGCTTGAGTTTATTATACACAATTAGATATAATGCGTAAATATACCTGTTTCTAACTTTAGCTGAATACATCTTCCAGCTGGTGCTATAGCACTTCGGTTATAAGAGAATTCTTTCTCTGCAGAAAAATCTTCTTTCCCACCACCTAAGCTTTTTGCGAAAGCAAAAGACCCATGAGGTGATGGATATGTTTCCGCCTTGTTATAATATCAGCCGATTATCCGCCCAATTATAGAAACTTTGCTACAACAAAAACAATAATCATCGCGGCTGCAAGAAAACTCAACGTAAAAATAACCTGTTTTTTTGTATTATTCATAATAACTCCTCCTATTGATAATCTTTGGTATTAGTCAACAGCTTTTTTCATCAGCTGCTCACGCTGTCCCGCAGCTTTCCTGTATTTGGCCAAAAGCAATAAACTTATATGGCCTTCATACTGCATCCAAACTGCCAAACAGGTGATTACTTATATCGCATTAATTCATAGAATTTTCTATACTTCATGCAGAAAATTCTATTTCAGGATACATGGGCGAATAGATGACAAAGTCACCGAATAGCCCTGTTACTGATTGACAGCAAGCCGGGCAATATTTTGCGCCTTACTATAATTTTGTCTGCAAAGCAGTACCGCGAAAATAATAAAAGGCAGGAATGCTCGCAAACAACGAGCTTCCCACCCCAGAAGCTTTATTAACTCTTGAAAGCGGATAAATATACTCCGCTCAACCGAAAAATTCTATATTGAATTTGCTTAATCATAGTATCACGAATTCGTGCATTTAACAAGTGTATAGTATTAATTCCCACGTAATAGATACAGTATGAAAGCTAATAGAAATAAATTATTGGTTTTTATATGTCACAGTTAAGTATCTGCTAAAATTCTGCCCCTTCTATTATAGTCTCTCCATCAGGCATCTATTGTGTGCCCTATTACAAGGATCAAGACTGCAATATTTCCTGCCTATTGTAACAATAATGAGGACAACTCCCAAAAATAATTAAAATAACTCAATATTAATTTTGTAAACATTCTGTAAATAGACAATTTTTTTATTGCATTTTATCAAAAATAGTTTCATTATATAATATAGCGTAAATTAGTTAAGCAATATGGGGCTTTCTTACGTTTGGCCACATGTTGCCAATCATATCCAATTATGGAGCATTATTAAACGAAAGAAATACATGAGGTCAACATTAAAATTATGATAAGGAGATGTCCGCGATGTTTGGTAAGAAAGTTACACTAAAAGACAGGTACATTTTTGCAGTAAAGGATTATGATAACACAATAAAGGCGTTAAAGGAAGGTAAAATAGCTTTTGCTTACGATAGAGAAATCTATGAAAAGATGATGGATAGTGTTACTCTTAAAGTAAATAACCTTAAGGAATTAGGAGGCTTTATAAAAGCAAATAAGAAATCAAAGAAAGAGGTTGGGCATTACTGGGAAGGTCTTATCGAAGAGGGCTACACTCTAGTTAATGTTGAATATGCTCAGAAAACTCCAGCCATCAGTCATGTCGGCAACAATGATTTTATAAAGTTTGTTTGTGCACTTTAATAAGAATTGTGAATATATATTGAAGTAAATCATTAGCGCATAATCATAACAGTCGGCACTTCATAGTCGGTCTTTTGTTCTATAAGGTTTTACTACGGCTACGTCGGTAGTCCTGCAAACAATAAGGCATTTTCATGTTTCTGAAAATGCCTTATTGTTTTATAGTTTTTAGTTTTTACTTTGTTACATTATTGTGGCAAATACATTATACAATTTTCGCGAGGCTTGGTACTAAACCAATTAGCTGCTAAAGCTATTCTGCCACCGCTGGATATTATACTTCCTCTAAAAGCCACCGCTGCTGCCTCCGCCACCGCTTCTGCCGCCACCGCCTCTGCTGCCTCCGAAGCCACCACGGCCACCTCTGCTTCCACCGAAGCCACCATGGCCACCTCTACTTCCTCCGAAGCCTCCCGGACCCCTTGGGCCACCGAAACCTCCAGGGCCTCTTGGGCCACCAAAGCCTCCAGGACCACCAAAACCGCCCGGGCCGCCAAAGCCTCCCGGACCTCTTGGACCTCTTGGGCCCCTCGGACCGCCAAAGAAAAATAGCCACGGGAATATCGATCCACGTCTTCCACGGCCTCCGCGGCCTCCAAACAGGAGCAGGAAAATTGCCAAAATGAAAACTATTGTTACTATCTTACTCATTATCCTGCCGCCGATGTATTCTCCATATGAATAAGAATTATTATTCCTATTACCATAGTAGTCATTTGATGATCCGTTATTGGGCTGCGTATATATATCATTACTTTGGTTACCTTTTGCTTCAGCTATCACCTTACCGGTATCTATTGAAACTCCATATTCTCCGGCAACCACGTCCACTACCGACATGTATCCTTCGAGAATTCCCCTGTCAAAATTATTACTTGACAAATATGGTGTCATAGAGTTTTTAATTATTTCACTCGCTTCAATATCCGTAAGGGCACCTTCAAGTCCATATCCAACCTCGATCCTGAGCTTTCTGTCCTTAACAGCCACTAATATAAGTACACCATTATCCTTATCCTTCTGCCCTATCTCCCACTGTTTAAAAATATCAGCAGCATAATTGTCAATATCTTCACCGCCTAGTGAGTCTACAGTAATTGCAACTACCTGAGCAGTCGTCTCATCTTCCAGCTCTTTTCCTATAATATTTATAGAATCCTCCGTATCCTGTTCCAATACATTGGAAAAATCATTAACAAAGAACTCTTTTGTTGGCTTTGGGTAGTCATTCTCAGCTAATGCACCCACTGAAGAGAATAGCAAAATGAATATTGCCATAGTCATAGCCACTAATTTTTTCACATCATTCACTCTTTCTATAGTTTATTGGATGCTCTAATGGCACCATTAACCCTCTTAGTCTAAATTTATATCCGGCGATTTCAGTGCTTCATTATCAGCCTTAAAATAGTCCATTGTTTCAAAGCCCATTAGCTTAGCAAATATGTTTCCTGGAAAACGCTTAACCTTCATATTGTAGTTCGCAATTGCTTCAATAAACCTTCTTCTCTCTTGAGCTACCCTGTTTTCAGAGCCTTCAATTGACTTCTGCAGGTTAGTAAACTGCTCACTGGATTTTAGCTCAGGATATTCCTGTGCCAATTCAAGGAGTTTTTCCTCAAAATCACTTAACTGATCATCTGCTGCAAGCTTACTGGTTATATCAGATGAGCTATAGATCACGGATATTGTTTTCTCGATATCTTCGAAGATCTTTTCCTCATGCTTTGCATATGCCTTAACTACAGCTACCTGATTTTTTAGATCATCCGCTCTTCTCTGCATAACATTCTCGACCTGGCTCCTTTGCAACTGTACCTTTTGCTCCTGCGCCGAAAGCCCATTATACGTTGTTATAGCCGAGATCGTCAGAAATAAGACTACTACTGCGGTAATTATCCATTTAAGCCATGTCTTAATAAAATATTCCTTGTAATTATAATCCATCATCTATACCCCTTCACTTTACAGGATAACTAATCGGTCAAGCATCACGTTAATTGAAACACTGATTTGACCGTTCCTCTTGAGCATACCTGGTAATACATCAAAATACGCTGATATCTTAATATTTGTCTGTAATGATTCTATTTTAGGTAGTATCTCTGTTACACTTTTAATTTACATTTACCAATAAAGTATAACAGAAAATGTCTTCCACCCGCTTCCACAAACTAACTGCAAAGCAGAAACTATGCTACATCACAGATGCATAAGCTATGCAAAATATTCTATTTAATGCTCGTTACATCATAGCCGGCGTCCTCAACAGCCGCTTTAAGCAGTGAATCATCTATGGGCTGTGATAATTCAACTACAGCCGATTTGTCCTTAAGGTCGGCCTTTGCAGCTGTAACGCCTGCGATTTCCATTAGTGCATCTTCTACATGCTTTACGCAATGCCCGCAGGACATACCTTCAATTAAAATTTTCTTTGTCATATCTATTCCTCCTATTATCATAATAGCAATTTGTTAACGAAAAATCTTTAGATATTTTCGGCCCTATAAATAGCCTTTTGCTTTGTAAGTATAATTATTCAACATTATAACACATAGGTACCTTTTACTCATAGGTTGGCATTTCCCGCCCTGTTATCAAAATAGTACAACTTATTACATGAAATAAATATATAGCAAGTAATACCTCGGTGTCATGGCTTAGAGGAGTTATTGCACAGCAGCTCCAATTATTACCTATGAGTAGTTGCGTAATAAATTTAAATTCACCCATTCGACGGCTTAAAGCTCCTCAGCCTTAGTGCGTTACTGACAACGGAAACGGAGCTGAATGCCATTGCTGCAGCGGCAATCATTGGATTGAGCAAGGGTCCTCCAAATAAATAAAGAAGTCCCGTAGCAATGGGAATTCCGGCAGTATTATAAGCAAAGGCCCAGAAAAGATTCTCCTTTATATTCTTTATAGTCTTTTTGCTTAGCTGTATTGCTGCAGGCACATCCATAAGATTGCTTTTCATTAGCACAATATCAGAGGATTCCATGGCAATATCAGTGCCCGAGCCTATTGCTATCCCAATATCAGCCTGGGCTAAAGCAGGTGCGTCATTTATTCCGTCACCCACCATGGCGACCCTTCTGCCCTCCTGCTGCAGCTGTTTTACCCTGTCAGCCTTATCCCCCGGCAGAACATCCGCAAGAACATCATCTATTCCTGCCTGCCTTGCAATAGCCTCGGCAGTTCCTCTATTATCGCCGGTTATCATTACCGTTTTTATACCCATTGAGTGCAGCTTATCAATAGCTCGTCTGCTGTCAGGCTTGATCACATCTGCAACTGCTATTATTCCGGCAAGACTACCATCTATAGCGACATACAGCGGAGTTTTTCCTTCAACTGCAAGTGCTTCACCTTCCTTAAGGAGTGTTATCTTAACTTCTCTTTCCTCCATGAGCCTTTTGTTTCCTAAAAGAAGCTTTTTGCCCGTTAAAACCGCTTCGATCCCGCGACCCGGTAATGCCTGAAACTCATCAACAGTATCCTGCTTAAGCTGTCTTTCATCGGCAGCTTCTATGACGGCCGCTCCCAGCAGATGCTCAGAGCCTTTTTCTGCAGCGGCTGCTGTACTAAGCAGCACATTATCTTCTATACCAGGAGCAGTAATAATGTCAGTCACTCTTGGTTTTCCTTCAGTAACTGTGCCTGTTTTGTCAAATACTACTGTATCAAGCTTATGAGCTGTTTCAAGTGCTTCTGCACTTTTTATCAAAATACCGTATTCAGCGCCCTTACCCGTGCCGGTCATAATAGCGGTAGGGGTAGCAAGCCCCAGAGCGCAGGGACAGGCTATTACTAGGACGGAAATAAATACAGTCAACGAAAATACAGGAGTTTTGCCTGCTATATACCATGCGACCGCAGATAAAACGGCGATTGCCATGACAACAGGGACAAAATAGCCGGCGATAATATCAGCCATCCTTGCTATAGGTGCCTTTGAACCCTGTGCATCCTCGACAAGCTTTATGATCTGTGCCAGTGCCGTATCTCTTCCTACCTTGGTTGCCTCAAACCTGACCAAGCCGTTCTTGTTAATGCTTGCCCCTATGAGTGTATCCCCAGGTCCTTTTTCTACCGGAATACTCTCTCCGGTAAGCATGGACTCATCTACCGAGGTTCGACCTTCAGTGACTACGCCATCTACAGGTATTCTTTCACCCGGCCTGACTGAAATAATATCTCCCACCTGTACCTGTTCCACAGGTATTTCAACCTCTGTACCGTCACGGACGATCTTCGCCGTCTTTGGCGCCAAATTCATCAGCTTTTTTATAGCTTCTGATGTCTTTCCTTTTGAAACAGCTTCAAGATATTTACCTAATGTTATTAATGTAATTATTGTGCCGGCAGATTCAAAATACAAATGATGAATATACTCATGTTCGCCCTGAAGTATTTTTATTGTTGCAAATATTCCATACAAGAATGCAGCGCCTGAACCAATAGCTATCAGTGAATCCATATTTGGCTCCAGCCGTACAAGTCTGCTAAATCCAATTGTATAAAATTTATATCCTGCAATAATAACAGGAAGCACCAGGATCAGCTGTGCTAAAGCAAAAACAGTTGGATTAGAATCGGGCGAAATAGCAGCCGGTATGGGAATTCCTATCATGTGCCCCATAGAAATATACAACAAAGGTATCGTAAATATTGCTGATATCACAAATCTCTTTAATAGTAAGTCGGCTTCCTTACCCTTTGAAGCATTTTCTGTGTCGGCTTGCTTTTCAAGCACTCCATAGCCTGCCTTAACTATTGCCTGCTTTATTCTTTCCAGGTCGGCCTTTTTCTCATCAAATTCTATACTAAGCTTTTCTGTAGCAAAATTCACATTTGCAGATGAAACGCCTTCCACCTTGCTTGTACTTCTTTCGACAGCCCTGGCACAGGCTGCACACGTCATACCTGTTATATCAAGTGTTTCTTTTTTCATTTCATCACCTCATTTACCTTTTACTATCTGTAACAGCAACTTTCATTTCTCACAAGTTACTTTATATTATTACTTTTTTCTATTACTTAAGGTGGCATACAGCCTTGCACTTGTTGCATTTTATCTATAAATATACTAATGTAACATCATATTTACTTACTAAAACTCGGTCTGCATTTCTTATATTTTGTCTCATTATTTTGCATGTTTCTTACACTTAATTATACCCTTACGCAATCATGTATAACAATATTAAGCTGATTTAAAAACTGACCGTGTTGATAAATTTACCATGCACCATTTATATCAGATGGATGCCGAAAAAATAACAATAATTATAGTCCGTTCAAAGAAATTATTTATTGCTTAAGCAATCGGTTATATGCTAGTCTTATATATCAACATAGACGGACTGGAATAGAATCTATTAATCATTATTCGTATATCCCCTCAATAATTATTTAATAAATGGGAGAAGCAAATGATAGAAATCATATTTAATGATAGTGCATGCGGAAGCCTCAAGCAGGCTCAACACCTCGGCAAAAGTAAGTATCGTGGTGAGTGCATTGACGTTTTTATAAATCATAGTGACCGAACCCGTCCTACTCGTGAAGAAATAGAAGAGGCAAAGCGTCAGGCACAAGAAAAGGCCCGTCTTTCCTGGGAAAGCGTAACACCTATGGGCTTGGATGCTACAGATATTTACGGACTACACATGGCACTAAGCATAGGAGATATTTCTGACAGGCAATTTAACTAAATCGTCGGCAGGTTCTGGAACATTTATTTAGTATTTATCCCAACGATGAGGGCGCAAGTGCCGCCAATGACATTATGTATAGATTTACCTGCGACCTGGCAACTATTCAGAAACGAGCGGAAAATGGAGAAGCAAAAGGAAAATGCCATTAGTTTGAACATAGCTCAAAGCTAGCGTAACTGTTGCTTTACCTCAAACCTGAATAGATCACGTTCGATCCACAACTAATAAAATGATCAAGCTTCATGCTGCTCAGACTCTTTGTTTAGCGTTAAGCAAAGGGCTGCAACAATGCATCCTGTCAATATAATGATCACAATATCAACAGGAGCAAGTACAATGCCTGAAATCCCATTAAATATAAAGCCTGAACCGAAGCGATATAAATGCCCGCTTAACAGTATCATTTCGCCAATATACATCACAAGAGTAACAATAGACGCAGCTATTGAAGGAAGCAGCACCGATATAGCCCTTCTTCTCCCAAGCAGAAAGGAAGCGATATAGCTGCCGGCTGTTACACCCAGCAAGACAAAGAACAGGTTCATCAGCAGTGCTGAAACAGCAGATACCGTTATTTCACCATCCCTGAAAAATGCGGTGAAGCAGGCAAGGATACAAAAGCCAAGGAACAATATAGAAGCAAAAGCTTGGATCCGCAGAGCCTTTAGCCGGCTTTTATTTCCTGAGAGAAGCATCTGTGCAAAGCCATAGAAGCAGTTGATCAGAGTGATGATTAAGACAACCGAGATAATGTAAAAATGCATTTTAAAGGCGGGGCTGTAATCACCGATCAGAACATCAACTGCTCTCCACGTTCTAGTCTCATAGCCTTCCGGAGGAACATAGCACATGAACATTTGCCAACTTTCCAGGGTAGTTTTGACAGTTGTTGTAACAATGACCTTGTTTTCAAGGAGCAGCTCCGACAGGAAGAATAAGCCAAGCGAAATTGCTGAGGCAGCTAAAAGTGTCAGCTTCCTTGCGTATTTTATAAGCAGCGGCATAAGAAGCACGGCGGTTATAACTGCTAAACTTATAGGTGTATAAGGAATTATGTATTTAGGGTAATTTTCACCAAGGACTGTGCCCTCCCTAACCATATCAGAAACGACACGAACGCCCATATACAGTGGATAAAATGACGCTGCAAGCAAGCCAATCATGGATAAAGTCCAATATTTCCAGAATTTTTTCATTTCAACTCCTCCTTATATAAGACATTTACGATGTAACCTTAAATAATTTAGCTAAGCGAAATATTGTGCTTGCTATATGCTCATTAGCAATATTTCGTATAGCAGAATATGATGATTTGCTGTATGTTCCTCTGCAATATATCGTACAGCGGAATATGGTGACTATCTACTGACACATCCACAATATATCGTGCTGCGACACCTCAAAAATGGAACATCGCAAATGTCCTAATCATTCAGATCAGTGTATATTTGACTATGGGGAGTAATTTCTACAGATGATGAGCTGAACATTTCAAATGTAATGTCCTTCCATGTAACCGTATTATCATTCACAAGTACATAGCGGACATAAGAAGAATATGTGGCATATGGCGTTTCTGCCTCGCCTTCATAGCGCATCAAGTATTTATATTCATGTTCGTACAGCTTACTGCCCTCATAATGTCTTTCAGTGTACTTTTCCCCGTCAAATTCAAGGTCAAATATATACATCTTCGGATAATCATCCTTGATACTCACATAGTATTGCGGATCATAATGTGACGGATCATGGAGTGTATAGTAATGAACCACCCTTATTTTTGCAGGAGTGTCCTTCCCGGTCTGTGAAACAAATTCCTCCCAGCTGTCCTCACCGGAGGATACATTACCATTTTCAATAATGACATATCCCGCTTTCTTTGCATCTTCCAAAGAGTACTGATCAGCAGCAGTTTTCAAATCTTCAAAAACCGGAGCCTCAGGCACATTATTACTGCTGCATTGCGATAAAATGCAAACAAAAGACAAAGCCGCAAAAATCAATCTTTTCATAAACTACTCTCCTTATACTGCATTAGTAATAAGTGTATAGCCTATTGCAGAGACAAGGACGGCAAAGCTTATTACTGAGAATAACGAAAGCTTTCTGTACGAAAGTATCCGGTTAACTCGGACACGCACCTTTGCGCCTCCAAATGCAGAGGCAAAAACATTTTTACTCTCACAACAGTTAACAAGTACTGTTGCATATGCCTTCTTTTCAGCTTCACCGCAGCTTGCCATAACCCACTCGTCGCAAGCAAGCTCCGCTTCCTCCAGAAATATCTTCAGGAAGAGCCATGCCAATGGATTGAACCAATGAATAATAACAGAAACAAACGCAATAATACGCCACAGATTATCCACTGCTTTGATATGTATGTTTTCGTGCAGTAATATGTATTGCAAGTCCTTTTGCTCGTATTTTTCCGGTAAAATGATCATCGGCTTAAAAATACCATAGGTTGCAGGAGAGGTTATCTTATCAGAAATATAGATGTTGCCAGACAAATGGCGGGCGCTCTTCAATTCTGATCTAGTGATTGTGTATATTATTATAAGTGCAAGTAATAGGGCAGCAGCAACAATAGCCCAGATGATAAAAGCTATTTGAAAGATATTCTCCAATAAATTGACTTTGTACGTGATGGGGAAGTAGCTGTCTGCCGCCATAACATAATTTGTCGTAGTAAGTCCTTTAACACCTTTATATACAACTACAGTTCGTGTTGTGAGTTTTGAGATCAGCGTCATCAAGCTATATTTACTGGTCATACCAAACGGCAGCCACATTCTGATGAACGGAATGAACCAAAGAATATAAACAAATCTGCGAGGTATTTTGCGGAGCCTTCCCAAAAAAAGAACTACCAGACCGGTTATAGCTGAAGATATGCTCATATTTAGCAGCCAATAGAATATATCGGCAAACAATGACGTCACCTCTTTTCAATCATTTCACGCAACTCTTTCAGCTCATCGGCAGAAAGCTTTTCGTCCTCGATAATGGCTGAAAACAGCGCCTTTTTTGAGCCGCCGAACAGCTTGTCAATAAGAGATTGTGTTTCGGCTCTCCGAGTATCCTCGCAGGAGATAAGAGAGGAGCATATGAATCCAGGCTCTTCTCTTTTAATAAAGCCTTTGTTTTCAAGCTTTTTTACAATGGTATAGGTCGTATTCTTATTCCATCCGATTTTTTCAGCAGCAATTAGGCTTACCTGCTTTGCAGAAACAGGTTCATTCTCCCATATGATCTCCATAACCTTTATTTCACTATCAAATAATTTTTCCATTGTTGGTCACATCCTTTGTGTTGTCAGATAATTTCACAATTGTCATTAGCACCTTTGCAATGCCAAATAATTTCACCCTTTTCATCCGCGCTTTTTATAAGGACTATTACTATAGTCTATACTATTACAATAGTCTGTGTCTGTCAATATATAATTTGGGAATATTAAGAAACAAAGGTCTCGCAGGGGGGAGGTTATCGAGCCCACCTCGTCTTTTTGCTGTAGACCGGAGGTACAACGCCATAAATAAAACTGGCAGTAACCTATATACTAACTAGATTATCTGCCATAAAAATGCATCAATATTTTATTTTGCCAGAGGCCTACTCCATCTATTATGATATGTTCCCTTCATAGTTGACAATCGATTTTTGTTTTTTCATTGTATTCCACAAAGGGCGCATATTATTGACACAGAGACAGATTTTATTTTGACTCATCTGCAGCCAAAGAAAATCAAGCCGGTATCCTAAAAATAGTACATTCAGATTATTTACAATTCTTTGATTAAAGCTAATTTAATCATTCCTGCTCTGTTTAATATGCTTTGCAAAATCACTAAGCCCGGACGCAAAATTTACAATGCTATTTAACTATCGCATCCTTACACAAGCGTCAGATCAAACTCCCGAATAAGCTGAGAAGCGTCAGATCAAACTCCCGAGTAAGCTGAGAAGCCTCCGTCAATCGGCACTACTACACCATTTACGAAGCTTGACGCCTTTTCACACACCAGCCACAGAAGCGTTCCTGTCAGCTCTTCCGCTTCTCCAAAACGTCCCATAGGAGTCATATTAAGTATCTTGTTCGATCTTGAAGTATAAGTGCCATCCGGATTAAACAATAACGCCCTGTTCTGATTTGTAACAAAGAAGCCCGGTGCTATTGCGTTGACCCTTATGCCAACCTTGGACATATGCACCGCCAGCCACTGTGTAAAATTGGAGATGGCCGCCTTTGCTCCGCTATATGCCGGAATCTTGGTAAGGGGAGAGAAAGCGTTCATCGAGGAAATGTTGATAATTACAGCGCCGTCCCTTCCTATCATATCCTTTGAGAAAACCTGTGTCGGCATAAGTGTGCCAAGAAAATTGAGATTAAAAACAAATTCAATTCCCTTTGGATCAAGATCAAAGAAGGTCACTACTCCATCCTCTTTTTTTTCAAGGTCTTCTTTGAATAAATACTCCTTTGTAGTAGTTCCCTTTGGATTGTTTCCTCCGGCCCCGTTAATCAATATATCACATGGTCCGAATGCCTTATTTACAGTCTCTCTTGCAGTCTCAAGACTTTCATGGTCGAGAACGTTTGCTTCTACACCTATAGCCCTGCCGCCTGCATTATTTATCTCTTCGGCTATATTATCAGCCATATCCTTTTTAAGGTCAAGAACTGCAACTCTTGCACCGCATTCAGCAAGAGCTTTGGAGAAGCCGCTGCACAGGATTCCACCGCCGCCCGTCACAACAGCGGTTTTACCGGATAGATCAATTTTAAATGGTACACTCATGATAACACCTCATTTATTCCAGCGTTTTTTCGCGCATATGTTTTATTGCTTAACAGTACAATTTAACTTTCTCCCACATAAGTCATTTAAGATTTAACCTTATAATAATTTAGGAGTACGATATACTACTGTCTCATCCACAATACATCATGCTACGGGGCTTTAAAAATGGTACATTGCAAATGCCTCCACATGAAATTTGGCACTGTTTATTTAGACTACATAGGTCGAAGCTGATGTGCTTCCGCCTTCGCCTGTCCAATTTGTATGATGGAACTCGCCACGCTTGCCATCTACCCTCTCATAGGTATGCGCACCAAAATAGTCACGCTGTGCCTGAAGCAGGTTAGCCGGCAGTCTTGAGCATCTATAGCCGTCGTAATAACTAAGTGCAGCTGCAAAGCAAGGAATCGGTATGCCATTGAGCATTGCTGTGGATGCGACTCTTCTCCAGCCGATCTGAGCATTTTCAACCTTTTCCTTAAAGAACGGATCTAAAAGCAGGTTGTCAAGCTCAGGATTATTATCAAAGGCTTCCTTAATCTTGCCAAGGAATGCTGACCTGATAATACAGCCGCCACGCCACATCAAAGCAATTCCTCCGTAATTGAGCTTCCAGCCGTAGGTCTTGGCTGCAGCACGCATAAGAGTATAGCCCTGTGCGTATGAAACTATCTTTGATGCATAAAGAGCATTTTTTATATCCTCGATGAATGCTTTTCTGTCACCTTTGAGTTCAGGCTTTGGGCCTGTCAAAATATTTGAAGCAGCGACTCGTTCTTCCTTTATTGCTGAAAGGCAGCGCGCATAGACTGCTTCACTGATCAATGTCAGCGGAATTCCCTCATCCAGGGATGCAATTGATGTCCATTTGCCGGTACCCTTCTGCCCGGCTGTATCAAGAATCTTTTCGACGATAGGCTCGCCGTCCGTGTCCTTATAGGCCAGTATGTCGCGGGTAATCTCGATAAGATAGCTATCCAGCTCACCCTTGTTCCAATCGGCAAATACTTCATGCATCTCATCCGCTGTCATGCCCAGATAGACCTTCATCAGATAATATGCCTCGCATATCAGCTGCATATCGCCATATTCTATGCCATTGTGGACCATTTTTACAAAATGCCCTGCTCCGTTTTCTCCTACCCAATCACAGCAAGGAGAACCATCCTCTACCTTAGCACAAATGCCTTGGAATATAGGCTTAACATGAGCCCATGCTGCCGGTGAACCACCTGGCATCATGCTCGGGCCCTTCAGTGCGCCCTCTTCTCCGCCGGATACCCCCGTACCAATATAAAGGAGGCCTTTGGACTCAACATAAGCCGTGCGGCGGATAGTATCAGGAAAGTGAGAGTTTCCTCCGTCGATAATGATATCGCCTTCTTCAAGATACGGTATAATTGTTTCGATAAGGTCATCGACAGGCTTACCGGCCTTAACCATCATCATAACCTTTCTTGGCTTTTTTAAATTATCAACTAATTCCTCTATTGACATAGCTCCTATAATGTTCTTTCCCTTTGCTCTGCCATTAATAAAATCAGTTACCTTTTCAGTTGTACGATTAAAAACAGCTACGGTAAAGCCCTTGCTTTCCATGTTCATAACAAGGTTTTCGCCCATAACTGCCAGGCCGATCAGTCCAATATCTGCTTTACTCACACTTTATACCTCCTTGTGTTCTTCAATTCACGCTTTAATGCTATTCAAGCTTTTTGAAAGGCGCTGTAAGCGCTTACACATCTGCTAATAAAAGTTCTTATACCAATTAATATTTATATGCCAGCCTTTAGTTATGCCTAAGCATTAAGGCCTTTATTAAAAACTTTCCTTGAAAGCCATTATTTTAAACACTAAATTTTGTTATGGAACCACTATTAAAACCACCAGCTTTAACTTAACTCAAACCCCGTAATTAAAGCCGTAATTAAAAGCCGTAATTTAAAGCCTTAATTAAAAGCCCTAATGTAAAGCTTTAATTTGAAGCCTTCTCTTCAGTCTCTGTTTAAAGCCTTATTAACCTTTTCCTTGAAGCCTCTTTTTTAAACCTTTCATAACATAAGAATTATTACCTTTCATATAATACAAAGCAAGTATTCTTACGATCCATTAATCAATACATAGACCTATCAGCGTTTTACTCTTGCATTACCCTTCCAGACAGACCATACCTGTTCTTCATCAGCAGGAATTGAATAATCTGTGTACAAGGTGGTAGTTAAAGCACCGTTTGCCCATCCGAACTGTACCCATTTTTCAGGCTCCCAACCCCTAAGTATTGCATAGAGCATACCGCCTACAAAGCCGTCCCCCCCGCCTATACGGTCGAGTACTGTTATCTCTCGGGGCTCGGCTACATGCCAATTTTCTCCCTCAAGTATGATCGCTCCCCATAAATGGCTGTTTACGCTAATTACCTGGCGAAGTGTTGTAGCGAATACAGAGGCATTCGGAAAGGTTTTCTTTACCGCATTTATCATACCCTTGAAGCTTTCAATTTTGCTGGTCAGATCTTTACCACCCGCTTCTGGGCCTTCAATGCCGAAGCACAGCTGGAAATCCTCTTCATTACCCACAAGTATATCTGCTAAACCTGCAATCTCAGTAAATATTTCTCTTAACTCTTTTTCGCGGTCTTTCCAGAAGGATGCACGATAGTTGAGATCAAAGGATATTCTGGTTCCGTACTTTTTGGCTGCTCTGGCGATCTCCACACAGAATTTACCTGTATCAGGTGAAAGAGCAGCAATCAATCCTGAAAGATGAACGATCTGTACACCTTCCTTGCCAAATAACCTGTCAAGATCAAAATCCTTTACATTGAGCGTACGTCCGACTTCTCCCGCACGATCGTTGTATACCCTTGGCCCCCGCGTACCATAACCGCTGTCAGCAATGTTTATCTGGTGACGATATCCCCAGGGTCCATCCTGTTCAACCTCCCTGCCCTCATAGGCCATATGACGGCTTGCCAGATCATTCTTAATCAGTGCTGCTATAGGGCTATCCTTTACAAACGTTGTAAGAACCTTGACAGGCAGGCCAAGGTAGGAAGAAACACTTGCTACATTTGTCTCCGCACTAGTAACATGAAGTGTATAATTTCTGCTGCAATGTACCGGCTGTCCGTTCTCAGGAGTAATCCGGATTCCCATACTCGTGGGAACAACCATTGAATAAGTAAAATCCTTGCGAAGTTCCATTTTTTACTGTCTCCTTTCTATATGTAACCGCTTACATGACGATTATATAATATATAAACCCTGATTTCAAGACAGCTTGTAACTAAAAATATTTTCCTTTATAACTTTTCACTTAACATAGCAAAACCTTCACATAGACTTACCTTGCTATAAGAAAATAAATATTATATGCCTTACTATTATTAAAACCTAAATAAGTAAATACTCAACACTTGGTACTAAAGCTTTTTATCACACCGCATCAGTTGACAGATATTTTCCAGTTAGAGCTTTAACCCTTAGGATTCCTTGATGGTCAATGACAAAATCATCAGCCGGCCTCCTATGATATGTCATTTTCCCAATCCATCAACACTATATGAGGACCAATTATTATGTTTTTTAATGCACCATTTTACAAAGTTTCCCGCTGGTTGATTTTCGGAACAGCAAATATCGTGTCTCTACATTGTGCTTCATAATACAAACGAGTAAAATATAATTACAGGAGGTTGATTTCTTTGAACAGATTAAGTATTTCAGATAATCTCATACGTTATCGTCATGAGATGAAAATTACACAAGAAGAGCTTGCCGATTTTATCGGTGTTACAAAGGCTTCGGTATCAAAGTGGGAAAACAAGCAGAGCCTTCCTGACATTCTCCTGCTCCCACAGCTTGCTGCCTTCTTTAATGTATCTGTAGACGAACTGCTGGGGTATGAAGCTCAACTCAGCCGCGAGCAGATCCAAAAGCTCTACTCGGAGCTTGCCGCTGACTTTGCAAGGCTGCCGTTTGATGAGGTACTGGAAATATCTCGGACCCTGGTGCGCCGTTATTATTCCTGTTATCCTTTCCTGATGCAAATCTGTATTCTCTGGCTCAATCATTTCACCCTTGCAAAAGGTGAGGAGAAGCAGAAAGAGATCCTTCTACTGGCCTCAGAGCTCTGCGATCACATTAGACAAAACTGCAAGGTGATCGGTATGTGCAACGATGCTATCGCCTTAAAGGCGGTGTTTGACCTCCAGCTTGGGAAAACTGCAGAAGTAATCGAAACATTGGAGTCCATAGCAGATCCAACACATTTCTCGAAACAAAATGATACACTACTAATACAGGCTTACAGGGCTGCAGGTAAAATTGACAAGGCACAAAGCTATACACAGGTCACCATGTATCTTCAACTTATAACTCTGGTCACCTCTGCTATACAATACCTGACGATCAATATGAATGATCGGGCTGTTTGTGAAAAGACAATTCAAAATATCGATGGACTTATCAGGTTGTTTGATCTAGATACTTTGAACCCAAACAGTGCAGCACAATTTTTCTATCATGCGGCTATTTTTTATATGACGCACAAGGAAAAAGAAAAGACATTGAAGCAGCTTGATCAATATGAGCGAGCGGCTCGCTTTCTGTTGACAGGTGACAATTTATACCTTCACGGGAATTCCTACTTTAACCGGCTGGATGAATGGATCAATAAGCTGGAGCTGGGTGCAGCCCCGCCCCGCGATAAGCGTATGGTTATTGAGAGTGTACTTCAGTCCTTTGAATACCCGCTCTTTGCAGAAATAAAAGATTCAGATGAGTTTCAAAGAATTATAAGAAGCTTTAAAGAAGGAGTTGTTGATTAATATGGATAAAATCGTGGAATTTTTACCCTTTATCATTCCGCTGGTCATTGCGGAATTAGTACTGCTAATTTATACCCTGCGGCATATTCTGACTCATAACAGTTATAAACGTGGTAACCGTACACTATGGCTCATCATAACTATAGTCGGTATGGAGTTTATCGGACCAATTCTATACTTCCTGCTTGGAAAAGAGGACGCCTGATATGGATATGCTGACTATCTCTCATTTATCAAAGCGGTTCTCAGATAAGCAGGTGCTGCAGGATGTCACACTCTCTGTACCGGAGCATACCATTTTCGGCTTTGTTGGGCAGAATGGCGCCGGTAAAACAACTACTATGAAGATCATACTCGGTCTGCTGCAAGCTGACGGCGGTGAAATAAAAGTAGGCGGTGAAACCGTTCGCTACGGTGAAACACATACAAACCGTTTCATCGGATATCTGCCGGATGTACCTGAGTTCTATTCCTACATGACTCCGGCAGAATATCTGACCTTCTGCGGGGAGATTACAGGAATGGCACCTGCAGATATAAAAAAAAGAATAGCTGAGCTTCTGCAGCTGGTAGGCCTTTCAAGCGAGACACGGCGCATCAAGGGCTTCTCACGCGGAATGAAACAGAGGCTTGGTATTGCACAGGCCCTCTTTAATCATCCAAGACTCCTGATATGCGATGAACCGACCTCTGCTCTTGACCCGGTAGGCCGAAAAGAAATTCTTGACATTCTTTCTGCAGCAAAGGAGCAGACCACTGTACTCTTCTCAACTCATATTCTGTCGGATGTTGAACGCATTTGTGACAATATTGCTTTCCTCCACAAGGGCAATATTGTATTGCAAGGGACAATGGAAGAGGTCAAAGGAGTTCATAAAAGCTCAGGATATGAAATTGAGCTGGAATATTCTCAAGAAGCGCAAAAACTACTTGCTGCATTTAAGAATATCAAGCAGACAGGAAAAACTCATTTACTGCTTGAAAGCGTAAAACAGGCGCAGGTGGAAGAAATTCTCCGTTTCATCACTGATGAACATATTCATGTTTTGCGGCTGGAAAAGCAGGAGCCGACGCTGGAATCTCTGTTTATGGAGGTAATAGGTAAATGAAGACCTTCTTAGCTTTTTTAAAAAAGGAAAACTTAGAACTGCTTCGTACAGGACGACTGTTGATCCTGTTGCTTGTATTTGTTCTCTTTGGAATCATGAATCCCGCTATTGCAAAAATCACGCCGTGGATGATGGAGACAATGGCCGATTCGCTTAAGGACTCCGGGATTACTATCACAGAGGTCGTAATCGATGCAATGACCTCCTGGACGCAGTATTATAAAAATATTCCATTGGCACTTATCATATTTGTTCTGCTGTGCAGCAGCTCGTTTACTGCCGAGTATCAGAAAGGAACGCTGATTCCGGTGCTGACAAAGGGATTGTCAAGATGGAAGATAGTAATAGCAAAAAGTACTGTCCTTATCTTTTTCTGGACGGCTTGTTACTGGCTTTGCTTCTTTATTACCTATGGCTATAACAGTTATTTCTGGGATAACAGCATCGCCTTGAATCTTGTCTTTACAGCAGTGTGCTACTGGTTCTTTGGAATTTGGGTCGTCGCATTGATAATACTGTTTTCCACAGTTTCCAACATCAGCACTTCGGTTTTGATTGGAACCGGTGCATCCGTGCTGATAGCGTATATTATCGGGCTATTGCCGAAGATAAATAGTTATATACCCTTAAAACTGACTGATTCTATGTCGTTGCTGCAGGGTCTGACAGTGCCCGGCGATTATTTACCTTCTGTTATAGTATCAGCTGTCATGATTGTAATATGCATATTAACCGCAATTGCCGTATTTAACAAAAGGCGAATATAATGTAATAGCGTGGCAGGCAATGGGCAAGCATAGACAGTCAGTTTCGACGTGATCGATGTGAAACATTTAGAGCCCTATGCTCACATGTGAATGCTATATAAATAGTTTCCATACCCATTGCATTATTTGCCCGCTGAAGGCCATACTGAATATGAAGTTCCATGTGAATACCACAAGGAAGGTTAACTTAGCGAAAATCGGATTAAATTTAAACAACGAATTGATACCTCTGCTAAGAATTGCAGCCATCCATATAAAAATCAGCATCTCAAAAGTAAGAGAAAGATACAGAAGTCCAACGGGACTTGCTGCAGTAATATTACGTGTAAACAAATAATAAATAGCCACTGATACGGGTGTTATTAAAAAATGTACAGATATATAGGCTTTCATGACTTTTATGCGTGAAGCTCCGGAAGGTGCAGACGGTTCCACTGAATATATATCCGGATCATCCTGCGTTTGCACAATATTTACCTTAGCTTCCTTACCCTTAAGGAACTTGAAAAAGTCAAATAGGGGAATTGAAACAAATACAACATCTATAATACCAAGTAATACAACTACTGCAACAAGTATCAATGCATTTATCAGCACAGCATTCGAAGCCTTTTGATCAAAAATCTCCTGTAAAATCTTAGCTGTATCGGGTAGTAGCATGTCAATAGCGCCTACCATAAGAATTCCCAGATACAGAGTTAATCTTCTATCCCTCAGTCTTTCATAGTACCTTTTTGAAAATAGCAGTATATTTAGCAGCTTGTCCTTCATATTAATTCTCCGTAATTATTTTGTGTCGTTTATCCTTCCCTTAATTGCTTATTAATTATGATATAACTAATTGGCAACAAAATCAATGCAGCAGTTAGCAATATCAATACAGGCAACAATACCCCCCGTACATGTGTTACTCCTGTGAGCATACTGTTTATACCCTTTAAAGCCCAGCCTTGGGGGGTTAACAGCGAAAGCCGCGCAATACCTTCAGGCATCTCCACCCAGTTCCAGAAACAGCCCCCTGCAAAACCTGTCATCAAAGCCACTACCGGAGCCACAGCCTGCAACTGGGCTGCAGAGGTTAGCACAGTGGAAAGAAACATGCCTATTGAAATTACAGACAGAAGATATGCTATCATAAGCAGGTACGGCATAACACCTCTGAACAGTACAACCCCAAAAAGCAGCCTTAGCAGCAGGCTAAATAACAATATCTGCAGGATACCGGCCGCAAGAAGAGACAGAATGCTTCCTCCGAAGGAAGCTGCAAGAGCGTCCTTCCCCGTTCCCAGCCTTTTTATCGTTCCGTTTGTTCTTTCCTCGATAAGCCATCCGCTTCCAAAGAGAATAAAAAACATAACAAATGCCACTATAAGACCTGCTGAAGATGATGACGCCATTGGAAGTATCGCTTGGTTAGTTTCAGTTACAACACCTTTCTTAAGCTCTTTATATTCAATTGTCATAAGAGGTTCAGGCTCCCACAGTCCATCTATATAGGTCAATACCTCATTTCTAAGCACATATGCCTGCTCCCGCGATGCTCCTCCGTAATCAAGCACAATTTTATTTGCAGTTCTATTTGCCATTATCATCCTTATGGCTTCATCTGCGATTATCTCCTTTGTAAAGCCTGCCAGGTATGACGATGGCGAGCTTACAAGTTCTATCAGGCCTTTACTGTCACCCTTCTTTACTCTGTCCTGAAAGCCTTTGTTAATAATAAATATCTGTTCTGCTCGGCCCTCCTCAAGCATTGACATTGCTTCCTCACGGCCTGCCTTACTGAGCGAGATGCCTTCCTTACAACATATCCTTTCTATAAGGAGCTCAGAACATGGTGTATTATCCTCATCAACTGCAGCAATAGGTATAATATCAAGCTTCTCGTTTCTGAGTGCGTAACCGACGGTTACCATTATCAGCAAAGGAATGACGATCATCGAAGAAAAGAAAAGCTTATCTGCCAGCATCATTTTAAGCTTGTAAAAGGTAACAATAAATAGCTTGATATAGCTTACCCCCTTTTAGAAAATTTCATTATTCCCGCTGAAACAATAAAAAGCACAAGGCCGATTAAGGTCAAAGCCAGTGTATATACAAAGGTACTTGCAGCATCGTTTCCCGAGAACAGCACCATAAAGCCGTCCATTGCCCACCTGCTTATAGTGAACCTGCTAATATTTCTTACTGCCAAAGGCATAGATGATAAAGGATATATATTACCGCCGACGATTGCCATCAGCAGAATTCCAAGATTTCCAATAATATCGGCAGAAGCCGGCGTAGTTGATATTGACGCGACAAAGATGGACCATGCACTTACTGCAAATATAAGACCTGTGAACAGCATAATTACATTTTTGATCGGTGCTCCCCAATAATTGTTAAACACAGTTGACGTGAAAATTATTATCATGCCGAATTGTATCAGAAGCAGAAGCGCAGACACAAGCAGCTTTGACAGCACAACGCTCAGCATGCTGACCGGGGCTGCATACAGTCTTTCTGTAACGCCTTCGCTTTTCTCGGTGACAAGCAGCTTCATTGCAGGCATACCTGCAAACATCATAAATATAACAATAAGCGCAGCAGTAAAATACTCAACCGGCGTTAAGCTGTACTGCGGTGCTTCTTCGGAATCTGCAAATACCTCGTTTCTTGCAAGAGAAGCAAGGAAAAAATCAGCCACCGCATTATTAAACCTTGTGTCAAGCTCTTTGCCCGAAAGCCCCGCTGCCTTGTCATAATGGTATATTGCAATGATGGCACTCTGCGCCGCCGAGACAAGATTTGCTGCGCTTTGCACTACATTCTTCACGACATAGGCCTTAAGAGGCATACTGCTGCTTCCGATCACAGTTACAGGCTTGTTCTCTCCTGCCGCAATGCTTTCAGTAAAATTCTGAGGGATAATTATAATACCACCTATATGTTCGTCAGAAAGCTCTTCAATGGCATCAGTCTCCTTAAGTCTGACTATTTCACTGAAGATACCAATCTCCTCAATCTGCCTTATCAGCATCCTCGTCTGAGTAGTGTCCTCCATGTCCACAACGGCAATAGGAAAAGGCTCAATAAAGCTGCTTTCATTTATATATGGTGAAAGTACGGAGGTAAAAAAGTATATGAAAAGTACGGGAGCCGCTAAAAGAAGGATACATGCCTTCCAATCCCTTACGTAAAGCCTTATGTCATTTTTCAGTAAAACAGCAAATGAACTCATTAGTGCATCCGTTCCCCTCATCTGTTAGGACAAAAGCGTACAACTTATTTGCCTCATCAGTCATATGCATTTCATATGACTTTACTGGTTTAAGATTGCATCAAAAACAGGCTTGTTTGTTAGATAAAAGCTGCCAAAGGATGCTATGACCTCTGTCTGAAGCCTATTAAGATCACTGTCTGAAGCCGCATTCAGGTCAGTGACAGTTTTATCTGAGATATCAGGCATTTCAAATCCGTCTATGTTCATTGTATCTTCTCCCGTAATACCCACAACCGCATCAAGATCCTGTATTCCAAAGGTGGGTAGATCAGCTTGCACGCTGATTTTTGTGTTGCTATTAAGAGTGCCGAGCTTTTTATTGTTCCACGTTATGCGGTCCAGTTCGCCTTCTAGCACCCCACTGCCCTCACTTCCGTATATGTTTGTATCAAATTTAACTACTTTATTTCTTTTCAATGTCTTAGGGTCAGTATCCCCTGATATGTTAAGCTTGATGTCAACACCTGATTCTTCTTTCCCTATTTCAGTTACTTTATAGCTTAAACGCATGGAGCCCGTTAATTTATTATCATCTGAATTTTCAAGCTCAGGCATATAACTTATTTCTGTTGTTTTTTCCGGCTGAGTTATTATAATGTTAAAATACCTTCCAATAAGGCTGTCCTCTTTTAAACTGCTGCTATTACCGGTGCTGCCGCTTTTCAGCTCAAGCCCAAACGACTTGGCTGCTTCCTCCGAAGCCATATTCAAACTCAGCTCCCTGTTGACGATATTCCCTGAGCGATCTATAAATACTGTCATATTGAGGCCGTCTGATAGAGCATATGTATCCAGAACGGCCTTAAAATTCTTTGCGAAGCCTTCTATATCCTTAGTAATATTCAGCTTTTTGACCGCTGCTTTTTCTTTTTCATTTAAAACTACCACACCTGCATTATCGAGATACTCGAATAACCGGAATAATCCTGCATCATCAAGCATTTCAGATATATTGGCAAAATTTCCATAAGTATATGAGATTATTGTTTTATCACTTGCTATAAATGAAGTCAGGTCTTTCAAAAGGGTAGTCGCTGAAGAGGAGTCCAACTTAACAGTTATTTCCTTTCCTTTAACCGTCTTATCACCAATAGTGATTTCCCTGCTCTTACCAAAGCTCACCACATCATCGGTAATAGTCTGGGAAAAAATGCTTCCGATCTTATTTGCTGCACCATTCAAAGAATCCTTATCATACTCCAGGGAGCGATAAATATCAGCCAGATTTACAAGGCGTTTCGGCCTGACAGGCACTGAAAATTTCTCATACACCTCGTCTAGCTTATCAAGCTCTGCGCTGAAGTATCTATCGGGCAGCAACACCGGCACTGTAAAAAATAACTTACCATTACCGGTCGATACCTGCGTGTCAATAAAGGGAGCCTTTTCTACAAGCAGCGATATGTCCGATACCGCATAATCTTCAACAGGCTGCCTCTTCGTATCAACAATAAGCTTACTTTCCTTAATAACATCAAAAAGTCTGTCCGCATTATTCATTCCAAACGGCTTACCACCAGAGCTAATATCGACCGTATACTCAGTACGACGTCTGTATGCAGAATTAATATAAGCCTGCTGGCTGTTTTTGAAGCTGTTATAGTTGCTGTCTATGAAATCCAAGTATCTTTTTAAATTTCTGCTTTCTGCTTGAAAATACAGCTTTCTCGCATCAACACTGTTAAAGAGCATAATTGCAGCCGCAGCTCCCAGCGCGACCAAAATAACTACTGACACAATAATTTTCTTCCTCGTCCAAAAGCCATTCATAATACCACTCCCGAATTGAGATACTCTTTATCGGCCTACCATGCTTTCATAAAAAAACCGTATTTAGAATACTTTTCATATTATCTGCCGTTCCCGTTGCAATTATCCTGCCTTGATTCATAACAGCTATTCTATCGCAGATGGTTTCAAGCTCATCAATATTGTGGCTGGCAAAAACAATCGTCCTGCCCTCTTTTTTCAGTTTCTCAAGGACATCAAGGATACATCTTTCAGACTGAATATCAACTCCTATTGTTGGCTCATCCATTATAAGCAGCTCCGGATGGTGCATGAGTGATACAGCAATGTTCAGTCTTCGCTTCATTCCTCCTGAATAGTGCGAGGCCCTGTCCTTTATCCTGTCTGCAAGCCTTGCAACTTCAATAGCCTCGGCAATCCTATCCTTTTTGATGCTTCCTCTAAGTCCATATATCCCAGCCCAAAAATCCAGGTTATCCAACCCCGAAAGCATGGGATATAGGGCAATATCCTGCGGCACAAAGCCGATCATGCCTTTTATTTTGTCAGGTTTTTCCCTGACACTTACCCCATTTATAAGAATGTCACCGGAGGTTGGTTTATGTAGTGTTGCAAGTAAAGATATAAATGTGGACTTTCCAGCTCCGTTAGGCCCGAAAAGTCCAAAGACCTCGCCCTTGCGTATATTTAAGCTGATTGATTTGAGGACTTCGCTTCTGCCATATTTTTTTGTTAAGCCTCTAACCTCAATTAATATATTATCATCCATATATAATTGTCTCCTGCATCCATTTTACCATATTGGTACTTCCATGAAAACAGCACATATATTCGCACTGCGATTATGTAATGAGATTATGAAATAATATGCATTATCGCAGTTGAATTATGATTGCTTTTCTAACAATAATTTCTGCTATAATTTCCTGCACCACTGTTTGGTTAACAATGTCAACTGACTGATTAATAATTTTTGTTATTATATAAATATCAATTCCAACAATACGTAAAATGTGGTATTATTATACATGCGTACCTTTAAATGTTTGGAGGATAGCAATATGAAAAAGATTATTGGCATTTCCCTAAAAGGTAAGCTGTTAGTAGCTGCTTTACTAAGTATATGCATATGCGTAGTAATATTTGTCATAACCACTATTTGTGAAAAAGTATATAGCACAACATTATGCATATTCATTGCAGTGCTATCCGGTGCGCTGTTCTTTGCGTCTGTAACATGTGTTGAATTTTATAAAAGGTACCTGCGTTTAAGCAAATCTATTGATAAAATGAAACAGTTATCATTAACGGATAATCTCACTGAGCTGTATAATAGAAGCTATCTTGAACCGTTTCTGGAAAGAGAGCTTGCCTGTGCCAAAAATAAAAATCAGATGTTAAGCGTCATTATGGTTGACATGGACCACTTTAAACATATAAACGATACATACGGACATGTTGTGGGAGATCAAGTCCTGACAATATTTGCTCAGGTCATTCTTAAATGCATAAGAAAAACTGATATTATCGCCAGATACGGCGGAGATGAATTCGTGGTAGTACTTCCAAACACAAATACTGATACAGCAAAATGCATCGCTGAAAGAATCAGGCATGATGTATCTGAAATGCATATTCCGCCTGTTGAAGGAGTTGTAATATCATCAATCCACTGCAGTGTTGGTGTGTCTACCTATCCTATACACTGCGACAGCAGAAATTCACTTATATACACTTCCGATCTAGCACTTTATATGGCAAAACGTTCGGGCAGAAATTGCATTAAGGTTTATGAGAATGAGTTTGCACTAGGTTAGCATATCTCCGACAACTACGCATTATTAAACAAGCATTCCATGTCGTGCAAGAATTGGACGAAAAACGTTGCTATAAGATTTCATACTAAAACAAGCAATTTGTCTAAAGGTAACGTAACTAAACCTCTTGCAAGGTTAATTTGCTGACAGGCATTAGCTTATTATCAAATACTCTTAAACTAATAAGGCCTTTCAAAATACAACCCTCCAAATATCAATACTATACCTCGCTAATTTATATTAAATACGGCAGTTCCGTTTTGTAGGCTGAGCCAGCAGGAGCATACATATATTAACAACATACTGACGCATAAATATGTTAATAGCTGCAGTAATAACTAGAATACAGAATAAGCGTAAAAATATTCTATATTACATCTTGACAATGCCAGTACTCAGTCATATAATTAACTTACTTTATAAATATCCTTAATAAATTATGGCAGCTGTAAAAATACATATGGATTGGATGTTCGAATGAAACCATATATTGCTTCCAATTTAAGAGATATGAATCGAAAAACTGTCTTTGATTTGATTGCAAAAGTCGGAGAAATTTCACGTTCTGAAATTTCTTCCCGAACAGGCATCAGTGCTCCGACTGTGCTCAAAATTACTAACTACCTGTGTGATAAAGGCTTCATTATTGCCGCAGGAGAAGGGCAGTCCGCCCTCGGCAGAAAGCCTCAGATAATGCGGTTCAACCCTGATTTCTCCTATTCCATTGGTGTCGAGTACGAAGGTGATTATCTCAAGCTGGGGATTGTTAATGTCATTGGTAAGATCGTTGCTAAGAAAACGATCCATGTAAAAAGTGATTTTGAAAATGTTCTGACTCACGACCTCATAGAACATATAGATGAACTGATGAATGGAATCGGTATATCCAGAGAAAAAATCAATGGAATCGGTATAGGACTTCCAGGCGCCGTCGACTTTGAAAACGATGAGATACGGCTTGGACCTTTGGTAGGTGTTTATGCGACTTATCCCTTGCGCAATATCATCGATAAAATACAAAAAGCATTAAACATCCCGGTATATATGTTTAATGACTCGAATGCCGCGGCCATAGGAGAATACAAAAAGAGGAACCTCCAAAACGAGGATCTCGTGTATATCTCACTTGGAACGGGTCTTGGAAGCGGAATTATACTGAACGGCCAGCTGCGTTATGGCAGGCATTATACTGCAGGTGAAATCGGTTATCTGATGTACGGAAATGATTTTAATACATCAGAAGACATGCCGGGTTCCTTGGAGTCATTAATCAATCTTCACGCCTTGTCCACCAAATTTGAAAATTTTGAGAACAGGGTGAATAACAAATCTGACATTGGCTGTATTGTAGACTATATTTCCCCCTATCTTGGGAGGACAATACAAAATATTATGAACATTATCGATGTAAATCAGATCGTTCTTGGAGGTGTCATAGTGGATATGCTTGGTGAAGCTTTGGTTGAAGCTGTCAAGCAAAACCTCAAGAAGTGCTCACTTTTAAACATAAACATCGATCTGCGTAAATGTGAAGAACCTGGTATTATAGGTACATCACACCTTGTAACCGAAAAGTATATTCAAGATATGTTTTTATTGTAATAAAGGATTAAATAAAGCAGTGGATGTTTGACAGCAATTATTGTACCATATTTTTATTAATTAAATTTATTAATAAAATCCTCAGTGCAATGTAAGATGATAGTGCAAAGAGCGCACCATTTATTAATTAGATTAATTAATTATCGTGTCTGTAATCACTTTCAGTTACAACTGAAAGCTGCAGAAATATAAAAAAAGAGGAGAGACTTTGTAATGAAACTAAGCAAAAGACTTACTCGAGCACTAACCTTTGCAGTAACACTTGCAGTACTTGCAACAATGGCTGTACCTCTGCCTTCCGCTGCCGCCCTAAATTCAAATAACAGAGGCGCTGATAAGCTTTGGATGGCAATCAAGCAGTTGACAGGTGTTTCGACCATTATGGACACCGGTGCTCATCCAGACGATGAACGTAATTCATTGCTGGCTTATTGTCTGCTTGAAAAAGGAGCAGAAACTGTTATTGTATCAACTACCCGCGGCGCAGGCGGTCAAAACGCAATTGGCAAGGAAACCGGCCTGGCTTACAGCGCGCTCCGTACCAGAGAGCTGCAGGAAGCTGCAGAAATGATCGGCTCTGAGCTTGTTGTATTATGTGAAGAGTACGATAATACAGCAATTGATTTTGGTTTCTCAAAGCTTGGTGAAGAATCAATGAAGATCTGGGACGTTGATAAAATCACCGAACGTCTTGTACGTGCCATCCGTACCTATAGACCTGACGTAGTATTTAATTCTGCCAACAACGTCATGTCAGAGCATGGACAGCACCAGGCAACCAACATAATCACAGCTGATGCTTTCAAAAAAGCAGCCGATCCCAATGCATATCCGGAGCAAATTACAAAAGAAGGACTTCAGCCCTACCAGGCAAAAAAGCTGTATGATACAGGGACTGCTACAGATTATACAGCAAAGATGGATTACTCTGGATTTAACCCAATACTTGGTCTTACATATGAACAATTGGGCCAGAATTCCCGCTACATGCATATATCCCAGAGCATGGGAAGAGAAAGAGCACCCGATGCAGCAGCTGTTTCCTATCATAAATTGATTTCCTCTAAACTGCCTAAGGTTGATGGCAAGGAAGAGGATATGTTTGATGGTATCGCCATGACATTTACCGATCTGGCTGTTAATTACTATAAAGAAAAGCCCGTTTACAGGATGCTCAACAAGCTTCAGGCTGACGTTGACAGCATCGTGGCAGCTTACCCAAACAATGAGAAGGTAACCACAGAAGTCCACAAGATGATCGATGATGTTAACCAAGGTTTATCCATTATTAAGAACTCAAAGCTTTCAAAGGATGACAAATTTGACCTTACTTTCAGATTGAATAGAAAGCTGGAGCAGCTCTATGAAACAAGCGCACAGAGCTCCCTTCTGATCGTTAATGTAACACCTGATTCCTATGAAGTTGCAAAAGGACAGAGCACAAAGGTTAATGTCAAGCTTTATAATGGAGGAAAGAGCTCTATTAAGAATGTAAAAGTCAAGCTCAATACTCCTGACGGCTGGACAGTATCATCCCCTAAGGTTACTTCTGCTTCTAGCATTGCATACAGCAAGAGCGTCAATTTCGAATACACAGTTTCCGTTCCAAATGATGCGGATTACTTCCATCCATATGAGGAAAACCCCTTATCCGCTACTGTAAGCTACAGTGTAGACGGAGTCAAATCAGAAATGACCCAGGAATCAGATAAGCTCTTTGCCGTAATGCCTGAGTATTCATTGCAGCTGACTCCTGAAAATTACGTTCTGAACACGACTGTTGCAGGAAATAAGATCCCCGTTACAGTAGGAGTCAAATCATATGTAACTGGTGAAACCTCCACCGTCGTAACTCTTGATGTTCCATCAGGATGGACTATTGAACCGAAGCAGGTCACGCTGTCCTTCACCGGCAGCAACCAGAACAAGACTGCCAACTTTACAATTACTCCACCGGCTAACCTGAAGGAAGAACGGTTTGTACTTAATGCAAAAGCAACCAGCAAGAATATGGTCAGTGACCAGACAGTTCAGCTCATTGAATATGATCATATAGGACGTACCTATTATCTGTATGATGCAGCCCTGACTGTACAAGCAGCAAAAATCATCCTTCCTAAAGACCTAAAGGTAGGCTACTTTGATTCCGGTAAGGACGAAGTTTACAAATACCTTGAGCAGATCGGCATGGACGTTACAGTTATTTCAGAAGACGATGTCATGTACAGCGATCTCTCACAGTTTGATACAATTGTACTGGGCATACGCGCCTACAGAGATAGCGATAAACTACTGACCGCCAACAACAGACTTCTGGAATTCGCAAAGAACGGCGGTAATCTGGTCGTAAACTACAGCCAGAACAGCGCAGCAGACAGATGGGATCCGAGCCTAGCACCATATCCTCTGAAGATTGGTCCTGTAACACTTGAATGGCGTGTTGTTGAAGAAGATGCAAAAGTGAAGATACTGGCTCCGAACAACCCGGTATTCAATACTCCTAACAAGATCGTTGATTCCGACTGGGACGGTTGGGTACAGGAACGCAGTATCTACAATATCTCAGAGGCGGATCCTCGCTATACAAAGCTTATTTCCTCCCATGACAAGGGCCTTGAGGACAAACCACAGGATGGCCAGTGGCTGACAACTAACTACGGTAAGGGTATCTACACTTACACCTCCGTCGTTTGGTATCGTCAGATCCAGCAGGCTATGGCCCCCGGAGCATACAGACTGTTTGTCAATATGCTCTCCATGAAGCAATAAGCTGCAAGCTAATTGACATAGTAGTAAGTAATATCTGATACAGGGTGGAAGCCGTAGATTACGGCTCCACCTTTTTATATTGCACGAATATGGGTAATCTTATATGAGACATCGATATAGTGGGTAAACTGGAAATAGTGGTACTATCCGATATAAGATCTACTTGTGTGTACATTACCAATGGTACATTGGTAGTAAAGGCTACCTGTCATAACTCCTTTGTATAATAATGGCGCGAACCAGTATATGGGTATTCATTAAGGGTAAAAACCTCCTTATATCCGTGCTTCCGGTAGAAGTCAGGCGCCTGAAAACTGAACGTATCAACAAAAACGTATTTGCATTTCCTTCTGGCAGCTTCTTTTTCTGCCGCTTCTATAATACTACTTCCAATCCCTTTTCCGCGGAGTTCTTCACTAACCCACAGATACTTTATACATAACCAATTGCCGAATGTTTCGCCTATCAGACCAGCTTGCTTTACTCCCTTATCATCCTCCAGAAAAATACCAATTGGCACATCTTCTGATGGCTCGCGTTTGGACAAGTTAAATTTTCTCAGTTCACTTAGTATTTCCTTAGTATCTTCTTCTGATACATTTGCTGTGATGCGTATATCCAAGATATTATACCCTCCAAATTCATATATTTACCTCAACTACATCTATCACACTTCTTAAACATCGACATCTATCTTGGTAACTCGACCTTTTACATACTCATTATCTCCTCCGCTGTCATAACTCGTGCAAATGCAAATCTTAGTATATCCAGTTCTGCTTTCTGCATCTCACAATCATAGGTTGAAGTTATATCCGAACCAAAAATCACATAATAACTTCTCTCGTATGCTTGCCGGGCAGTTGTCCCGCAGCAACAATTAGTTAGTGTACCACATATTATTACTGTGTCTTTTCCCATCTGTCTTAAAATCGTGTCCAGAGGTGTATCATAAAACGCTCTCCCCGTATTATTAAATTGATACGATCTCATATTTGTGGTTATTTTATCAGCTATATCGTAAAATAGAGCTAGGCCTGGAGTCATAAAAAATACGAGAGCACCAGATATTAGCTGCTATAACATTAGCCTGAAGCACTTGAATAGTTCTTTATGCCAACTCTCCATATCAACCTCAATATGGACATAAACAAAATTGGTGCTGCAATAATCCATATGTAATACGTTGAATTGAATCTCCCGAGTATGAACATAGATGGCATATTGGTGATAAAGAATACCGGTATAAGAAACAATCCAATACGCTGAATATATTTATTATAAATTGTCATAGGCATATTGTTAAAGTCCCACAATTTGTCTGTTATTTCAGTAATGGAGCCTGACTTTATAGTCCAGAAGGATAATACCTGCGGAATCAGGAATAGCGAATAAGATACAATGGCACCTGAAATAATTGCTCCAATATAACCGGCGACATTTACAAAACTAACTTCAATATTCAGCTTATTCCATGCAACGGCAACCATGGTTATACCTGCAGCTAGGTTAGGAATTGGAAGTGCAAAGTTCACATGCCGCATCGATACGATAAACTGCAGCGAAAGGGGCTTGGTAATGTAAATATCCAGTGTACCAGTCCTGATATGTTCCGGAAAATTATAGAAGTTATCCATAAACAAACCTGTATATATTGCTATCATTATTGTGTATGTACCAACAAATATCATAACCTCATCAGGTGAAACCCCATTAATATCATAACCTACTCGATATACAACAAAAACATAAACTACTTTTGAAAACAAAAACACAACTTCCATTGTGAGACTTGCAAAAAAATTCGCCTTATATTCCAAATAGCCTATAAGGCTGTTTTTTGCAAAAATAAAGTATATGTAAATATGCTTTATAATGCTCCGGAATATTTCCCGCATTATACTACCCCCCGACAGCAACATATTTTTTCATTCCTATCTTCCATGATCTATTTGCTATTATCACAAATATGAGTATCCATACAACTTGAATAATCATTTTTAATCCAATTTCATCGTAGCTAGTATGGCCTGTTAAGATATTTACAGGATAAAAAACAATATACTCAAACGGTAAGAAATGAGAAATTGCCACAACCTTTTCCCCGAATATATCCAGAGGAAAAACCCCTCCACTAAGTAAAAATATTCCTTGACTAAAGGCTATAAAAACACCCCATACCTCAGTCATAACAAATGCAAGCATGCTAATGCAATAGAACATGAGGAAATTCATCAACAAAGCAAAGAAAATAGCAATTATAAAAAATACAAGTCGTAATACCTCAATACCCATATCCCACCTAATGGTTATTACACCGATAGTGACTGCCATAATTATGAATAGTACTATAGTCTGTAGGGTCTTTCTTCCTAAGAAGCTACATATTCTGTAGGAAAAGTAATGTATGGGCTGAGCCAAAAATTTATTCAGACCACCGTTCTTGATATCCGAAGCCATCTCCCATTCAAATCCTGTAGATACAAGTTTGGAAACAATTCCTGAGAAAACTGAATATGTAATCATTTGAGGGTAGTTATACCCATATATTACATCAGCCTGAGAACTCATAAAAATAGCATTCCACAAAAAGCATTGAACGATTATTATAAAAGAGCCGCTGAATATACTTAGTAAAAAGTCAACTCTGTACTCCATAGCATTTTGGAAACCAAGGAGATATGTTCTTACATACTTATGCAATGACTTCATTGTTTTCACCACTCTTTTTAAATAATTCTGATATTCCCTCCTCTATGGGTATATCTTCAATATTAAAATCAAGAATCGGCATTTTACCAAGAATTTTCCTAGAGGCTTCCTGCAAATTTTCTTTATTCACTTCAAGTATTACGTTGTAACCATCGTATTCTCTCATTGCCCCATAGGCTTCTATCTCCGCTTTTGCAACCTGCTGGTAAAACTGAATTTTAAGCAACTTTTTTGCATCAAACATTTCATTTACTCTTTTCAGAGCGCCATCATATACGACCTTTCCGCTGTTTATTATAATAGTACGTTTACACAAGTCTTCAATATCATCCATGTAGTGACTGGTTAATATGATGGTGACCTTCTCCTGCTGGTTATAGTATTTTAAGAAATCTCTGATTTTTTTCTGGGATATGATATCAAGGCCAATAGTGGGTTCATCTAGAAATATTACCTTTGGCCTATGAATAAGCGAAGCAATCAGCTCCATCTTCATCCTTTCACCAAGAGAAAGCCTCCTGACCTGAACCTTGAGAAGATCCTTTACATCAAGAAGTTCAGTCAGCTCTTCGAGAGTTTTATTGTATTCATTGTTATCCAATTCATAAATACATTTATTCAAATATAGAGATTCATTTGCCGGCAAATCCAACCAAAGCTGACTTTTTTGACCCATTACGATTGAGAATTGCATCTTAAAATCTTTCTTTCTTTCCCAAGGAACATAACCCATAACCTGGGCATTACCACCGGTAGGATACAAAATGCCTGAGAGCATTTTCAAGGTAGTTGTTTTCCCCGCACCGTTTGGTCCTAGAAAACCAACAATTTCACCTTCATTTATTTGGAAGGATATGTTATTTACGGCATCCTTAATCAGTGTCTCTCTAGAAAAAAGATTTTTAACTGAATTTTTAAAACCAACCTCCTTTTGATAATATTTAAATGATTTACACAAATCATTTACCTTAATTATTTCCATCAGAAACATCCCCCATAGCGATTGAAATTATTTCAAAAAGTGCTTATTTATTAAATGCCATGAAAATGAAGTACACTATACTTCCAGCACGCAGGCATTAAATATTCGAGGATTTCAGCATTCATTATATTTTGTGTTGTGTCAAATTTAAGCAATGCTATAATCCTTTATGTTACCGCTTACAAATTCAAAAACTTACCTGCGTCTCTTAAACATTTCATTACTTATTAGTTTCTCTTTCTTAACTTTTTCTAAATCAAGAGAAAATGATGTTTTAATTTAATGTGAGATTTACACATATTTATAACATATTACTCTTATTTTGTAATTGAGTAAATATACATTTTTGACATTTATATATATTAATATTGACATTCAGGGTATTGATGCAGACATTTGTATTGCGGATATACATAATATAACGCTTGGATATCCGCTCTATTGTGAGTCAATTTTTTAAAAGCAAAAAATTCCGTCAAACTAAATATGAAATTGAAGCTTATAATAACGAATGCAATGATCTAAATCAACATATTGAAAATTACATGTGTTACAAAGACGAATAAAAAGTTCGGAAAGTTATCTAATAGTGTAATGTTAAAGTGATGGATTTCACCCAAGGATACACTTCGAAATTATTTCAGCACTGTGTAACACATGTTTGACAAACCAACACGTACAAGGCCAGACAGCGCTTAAGGATATAAAAGTTAATATCTTCACCAGGGTATTATTTGCTGACAATTGTTTAAGCGCAAATCATAACAAATCATATCCTTTGATTTTTGAAATATTCATAAATCAATTACTATATTCATTCTCCAGTAACTTCAATCCTTCACGCATATCATGCCCTAGAATTTCCTGAGTCTTAGCAAAATCAAACCTCTCATGAAGCTTATCATGCACCTCAAGAAAAGCCTTCTTACCATATTTTCTTATAAACATAGCCTGCGCCTTAGCTGAAGCTGCTCCATCATTATCCGGTGTATAGAAGCCTTTTGTACAGTCTTCCAGTTCTGAACATTCATAGCATCCATCTATGTTCTTCTCCATACAGCAAACCATATTAGGACATCTCTTGTCCTCGCATATTGTTGCAAAGGAGCATGTATTATACTCCGTCCTGCAGGATCCACACCATTCACCTAAGAAGCAGTGATTGCATGAAAAACCGCAATATGCTATAGGATCAACACCCTTACGGGCATTTTTGCACAGCTTATTTTTGATCCGCTGCATCGCCTGGATATGCATGATCCAATGCCTGCTGAATGGCATTTTGATCAAGCCACGAATATCTTTACCGCACCAGTAATCGATGAGCCAAATGGCATTCCCATCCAAACTGACACAACCGGTTTCTGTAAGCCTTTCCTTATCCGCCTCCGAATAACTTGTCTTCATCTTTGAATACTCGAGTTTTGAAAGAATTGAGTTAGTAGAAAGCATAACTTCTTTGGCGTATTCATATAAAGCCCTGATATTAAGTTTCCTTGAAAATTCTGCGATATCATGTCCCTGCAGCTCATTGCCGGTCGTAATGATCGGCGAGCCGATTTTCTTCTGATAGTTGCCAGCCATAAATATCTGCTCGTCCCTTGCAATCAAAGTATGTGCTACGATATCCTCAATTCGAAAGATGTGCCAGATAGAATATGAAAGCGTCTTACTGTGATAACCCTTCGCATTTACAAAAGGCATCTGATAAAATGCCTCAGCAGGATACCCGTTCACGATCTGTGAAATCTGCTCAAACATTTCCTTCCGGAATTCAATTAGTAATTCTATTCCGTCCTTATATGTAGTTTCTTTCCCAAGAAGAATCTGAATCTGTGCATTCTTCTCTGACCATTCCTTGTTCATTGAGCGTTTAGCCTCCTTTATTCCCTCCAGCCATTTGTGCGAGTATATTTTTAGTGATCACCTCATAAGTTTGAAAAATACCTAAGCTACTATTTTATACCAATATTATATAACATTTCATCTTGCAGAACAAGTGTTCTTTTTTATATTATCATTTCATACGTACCATACTCCAGTAACTTCAAAAAGATTATCCAAAATTGTATCAGAAAGTTCATCCATTTCCCTGTTTGCAGGCAATAGGTCCGAAACCATAATTGCATGTAATTTTCCAGCATAGGCACCCCTAATATCATTGTATGAGTCCTCAATACCATATGCTTTTCTTGACTCTATGACTAGTCCTCACAAGCTCTAAAAAATATATCCTGAGCTGGTTTACTTCTATTAGCCATGGCAATTGCCCACTATGTCAATAGGTACTTCTCCCATAAAATATTACTAGCTACAAAATTCACGCATCAATTACATTACAGGAATATTTAAACTCGCCGGCCAATCCCGGTTCATCAGGATACTGCCGCTCGCCTTTACTTTCAAGTGAAAGTCCTATTTTCTCCATGACATGTGCCGAGTTAAGATTCCGACAATCACAATGAGCAACCAGCTTTTTTACTTTTAACTGTTTAACTGCAAATGACTTAATTGCAAGTGCAGCTTCAGTTGCAAATCCCTTTCCCCAATATTTTTTATTGAGAATCCAGCCTAACTCGCCATCAGATTTGTCTTCATTTAAATATACGAACACCGCTCCGATGTGTACAGAATCATAAAGAATAGCAAATTCATAAAAGATGTTTCTTCCTTTTGCCATTCCGCACTTATACATTCTAAAAAGTGGCGTGTTTCTTCTATACTTTTATGAGGGAAATAAATCATGTATTTAGTATTCTCTATGTCTGACGCATATTCATATACCGTCCATAAATCTAAAACATTAAGCGGACGTAATAACAATCTTTCGGTTCTTAGTTCCATATGCATTAGGATCTCTTTTGTCTTGTCCCTCTTGACATATTTTCCCACCCCGCTACTATTATAATATAACTGTCCATAAACATCGACCAAGAACTGGTCTGACCCCCAAAAAGTATACAAAATGGGGACGATTATGGTAAGAGGTCCCACCTACTTGGTAGAAGTTTATTGGGGCGAGAAAAATATCAATTATCTAGTAGTGATTTTATTTTTTCAGCAGTATCCGTTCCATGTAATGGAACATGCACAATCATTTTCAAACCCTTATTATCCGATACTTCAAAGTTATTTACTTCAAAATCTAATATCCCCACAGTAGGGTGATTTAGTTTTTTGTATTTTTCACAGGTACTTTCAATTTCATGTAAAGACCACAATGCCGTAAACTCAGTGCTCTGTATTTTTAAATCATCTATAAACTGAACCAGCCAAGGGTCTTCTACATATTGCCCGCAGCTTGCTCGAAAAGCACCCAACAAGCGCTTTGCATATAGGCTCCAATCAGAAAATAATTGCTTAAAATCCTTATTTGTGAACATCGACCAAACTACATTTCGTTCACGAACATTCATATCAGCAAAATCTCCGAAAAGCAAACAGGCTTCTTTATTCCAAGCTATTACATTCCACCGCTGATCCATAATTAGTGACGGACAAAAGACCAGGCTATCAAGCACATGTTGAAGCGCAGGATCTACTTTACTCTTATATTCTCGAGCATCAATCGGAATCGTCTGATCAGCTAAAAGATAAAGATGTCTGCGCTCATTTTTATCAAGCAACAAAACTCTACATAAACTTTCTATTACCGACGAGGAAACATGAATATTTCTCCCCTGTTCAAGCCATGTATACCATGTCAGCCCAATTCCTGCCAACTGAGCTACTTCCTCTCTTCTCAATCCAGAAGTCCTTCGACGTGATGTGACTGAAAGTCCGACTTGCGAAGGTAAAATTTTAGATCTACGGTTCTTTAAGAAATCAGCCAGCTCTTTGAGTCGATAATTCTCACTATTTAATACCATAATCAAAATTGCCTGTCATAAATTATACTAGGATATTTTAACTCCTATTACAATTATATATTATATTCTATAATTTGACTAGAAAATTTAATGAATGGAGAATGTATATATGAAGTATTTATGGACTACAATCCATGTAAAGAACATGGAAGAATCAATTCTTTTTTATTCTGACCTTTTGGGGCTTCAAGTATTGCAGCGATTTCCTGCAGGACCTGGAATAGAGATTGCTTTTATGGGCAACGGTTTGGATAATGAAACCTTGGTCGAACTCTATGCAAATAGTAATAACACAGCAGTAAATTTCAGCGAATTCATATCCGTTGGTTTTGCAGTTGATTCTATTGATACAATATTTGATATCGTAAAAGGAAAAAACATTCCAACACATAATGGACCATTTGAAACTCCGAAATTTAAGTGGTTTACCATTAAAGATCCAAATGGCTTAAGTGTCCAGTTTTTTCAACAGAAAAACAAGTAAGCGTTAGTTATAAGTTAAGCAGTTTACCTTGCCTCGAAAGAGCGAATTATTTTAACGCATTTCAGATTACACTAAGATGCAAAGCCTATTTGAGGCAAAGGTATACTTGCATAGTGCTTACATCCACGGTATGACAGTGTATGGTCTATGTCCTTAATCTCGCACCTCTCGACAATAACCAAACTAGACAGATTGGATGTCATCCTTCTCTATTTCATATCACGGCAAACTTGAATTTATTTCTTTACCGGTAATGCCTCAATAATATACCAACGCTTATTTGCTATTAGTCTGTCTGAGCTGAAAGCGCCTATAATCAAATCTTTAATCTTCAAAGTCAACACTCTCTAGCCATTGCAAACCAGCTTTTGGACACAGATGGAGTTAAATAGCAGTGCTGGCTCCTGGTTATGTACCTGCTGCATTAGTGGTAGACTATGGTTAGCTATTTTTCATAATAAATTTTATTACGAGGTGATCTTTCATGAAAGAAATTATTATTACATCAGATGCTCCACAAGCTATCGGCCCATATTCTCAAGCAGTTAAAGCAAACGGTTTTCTGTTTGTATCCGGTCAGCTGCCAATCGACCCTGCAACAGGCAATTTTGCATCCGGTGGTGTAGAAGAGCAAACTGAAGCTGGAGTTGGTGCCTTAAGTGGTGGACTTACAGGATTCTTTGCTGATCTCTACGGTGATAATGAAGATCATCCTATAGTTACTATTATTGAACCAAATAAAGCAGATTGCATCTATCGTACTGCAAAAGCAAATAATGGAAAGCTTCATTTTGTTATAGGCGATATGAATACTATCATGGCCGTTCTTGCATGCGGAGAGCCGTGTACTATTGGTTGGAATATACTGCATGACCATGCAGACAATTTTGTGTCTATGCCTGACTATGTGGCCGCTAAGGGTATGCGTATTTTAGGTAACCCTCTCTCAGGTGATGATAAAGTTATTTCAGGTGAGAGTGGAGCAACTACATTGGGATTCGTAGCTGAGGTTATGCAAAATCCTAATCCGGACTGGCTGCGTGAGCAATTAAAACTAGATAAAGATAGTACGATACTATGCTTCTCTACTGAAGGAGATACCGATAAAGCCAATTACCGCCGCATTGTATAGGATGGTCAAAATCCAAGCTTCTAATTTCGTGAACAATGATATCAATCAAAACATTTCTGTAAGAAGCCTGCATTCTTCATTGCGATATTTTTTCGGCGTTTTACCGTAATGTTTTCTGAAAACCTCGGTAAAATGACTTTGTGTTGCGAAGCTAAGAAGCGAGCTTATCTCTGTTATCGAATACTCTGAAAATTTAAGATATATAGCGGCCTTTTCAAGCTTTTGATTCATAATATATTCTGAAACAGTACATCCAAGATCTTTTTTAAACGACTCGGAAAGCTGAGCCTGAGAGATGCCGACATAGGACGCTATATCGGCTAATGTAATCTTTGAATGTAATCGGCAGGTAATATATTCCATTGCCGTTCGTGTGTTGCGGCCGACAGAGGTAAATTTGCTGAGATTGGTTCGGCGCGTATACTCGTGCAGCATTTGTCCGAACAGCATTGCCACATCGTCTAAATTCTGCTGCTTTAATACCTCTTGAACAAAAACCTCGGACATGATCATGGAGGTATCCATATCAAGCCCGTATTCAACTGCAATTCGACTAGCAAGCGTCGAATATATAATAAACAATATTTTCGAGTTTTCGAGAGTATCTGGAGAATATCTTCCTATACAAAAGTACTCAAGAGAGTCACGAAATTTTTTTACCTCTCCCGGTATAAGTGATTCATCACCGAGACGGATACAAAGATATCGTTTCATGGAATCCAGATACGACGTAGGGAACATGAAGTTTTCCTGTCTCAAGAGCAATCCCTCAAGAACCTTTTTATCGATATATCCTTCTTCTATCATAATATCAGCCTTCAATATTGTTTATTTTCAATAGTGTGTAAAAAATTATAGCACTACATCGATATTTTTACAAGAATTATTGTTCTCCTCTTTTTACAATATATTATATAATCGTTAATTCAAGTTATATTTTTATATACTTGTTGAGCTTAACATGCTTAGCAAATATTAAATGTTAATACCGATTCGCGTACCGTACCAACATAATTAAGGTTATTATTGAGATAAATCTATTCCTCAAGAAACAGCGAACCGAGAACAAGGAATGTCATGCCGGTCCACGACATACGGTTCGGGTAGCGTGTCGACCATCTTCCTTCGCAAACATCTTCGCCTGTCCTGGCGTTCATTATCATTGCAAATCCACTGTTTTTAAGCGCAGCACAATAACGCTCGGTTATCGTTTTAGCAAGCTCGGTGTGACCACATTCACGCAGTCCAAGGCAGATAAGCATCTGAGAAGGCGCAAGTATCGGGCCTGCGAGCCATCCAACATCACGATAATTCGGGCTGTCAAGTACTTCACCGGCAAGTCCATAAGGGGTAAGCCACTTGCCTTCCTCAGCAATATCAGAGGCCATCTTATCGGCAATTTCTTTCGGCAGTCGTTTCCCTAATAGAAGTGGCAGATATGAGGCTATGCTATCACATTCAACGACCTCATGTGTTTCGTTTATGCACGTAATGAATTTTTCTCCATTCCAGAACTGCTTCAGCATTGCGTCCAGCATTCTGTCGGCTTTATCCTTCCATTCACGTTCCTCGTAGCTTTTGCCCAGATGGTTCGCCATCTTCGAAAGACTGTCCATGGCAAGAATAAGATATGTGGAGAGGTCTGGGGATTCGGCCGGAACGCCTTTTGAGAACATCGAGCAGTCATCCCATCCTGATTCATCGGCTGAATCATATTGGGCTATACCATCGTTATCTGTGTCGCGGTATGATAGCCACCAATATACAAGGCGTGATATTCCCTCATAAAGAATACGGTAGTCATGATAAGGCACAAAGTCAAAATCCGTATACTGAAATAGGAAGCTAAGCGCTAAACCGTGTATTGGCGGCTTTGTACCGCCAAAATTACGAGAAACATCGTTCACGCAGTCCGGAAGCATGCCGTAGTCGTCCTGATAGCAGAACATAGAGTTGAGAAGCTTCCATGCAAGCTCAGGATTTTTGTACTGGCCTATGGCCTGATGACACTGCTGCCAGCTAAACGCACCACGGTGTATGCCCTTATTCATATATATGACCTCGGTTCCGTCAATCGCCATTATATGAGACCATACAAGATATGCGGCAATAATGCGCTCATTTTTATATTTTTGTGGAAGCTCCGGCGCCGTTTTCAAATACTTCGAAAATTCGCACTCTATATCGGTTATACAATCATCAAACTCCGGATAGTGCTCCATTTTCTTACCATTCGAAGTATAAAGGTGAACGGCAATATCGACAATTCCCGCATCATTCGGGCGAAACGTGAAGATCGTGTCTCCGGGCATGCTGCGTATAACGTCGAAGGTGGCTTCGACCTCCATTGCACCGCGTACCGGATAAAGCAGAAGCTTCGGGACAGGATTCATTATGACTTCCCAACTGCCATCGTTGCGCGTTTTGGCTATTTCATGGGCAGCAAGCAGAGGAGTAATGATGACCTCAACTCCCACAGCCTCTATGCGCAGTATATCTCCCTTCTGCAGGCAAATACGCGCTTTCCCGAATTCACATTCAAGCATAATGCATTCGGGAGTCCCCTTTGCAGTATATGGAATCTCGTGTCCATCCTTTTTAAGTGCTACCGGGAACAACTTTCCGAAGCGAGAAGTTTGCCCGAAGTTTGAGGAATCAAGGCCTGCAAGCAGCGCACAGACATATATGCGGTGAAAGCCTTTTTCGTCCCACGCCCCGGCATATAAGAAACAATCGCGCCTACCATAAGAGATTCGTGTCAGATCATATTCTACCGATTCAAACATAGCTAACCCACCTTTTAAAATATACCATCTGCCGGTCAGCGTATAATCCGACAGATCAGTGAACAAATGAAAGTCAATAAATATTATTTTTACAGCATATCATACTGCTGTTTCGCTCCACAGCCGGGTAACATTTTTTCGATGAAATGAAGTTTTTTAGCCTCTTCAAAAGGGATAGGCGTTTTTGTCCAGTCTATCTCTTTTTCGTGTCCGGCATAATCCATGATTCTTACCGAGAAAAGTTTTCCATCGTCTCCTCGCTCATAGGCGGCTATACATGAAAGCGAAATACGGTTGAAGTTTTCCTGTCCATGCTTCGATACGACATGCACCCATTCAATGACGCAGGTCTTTCCATCGTCAATTATGGTCTCGTAGCGCATAATGATTCCTGATGGAATATACGGCTGCATTCTTGTGAATGCTGCACGGATATCCTCCTTTGTCATCCTGTAGCTTCCTGAGGGTGTCTTACCTGGGTCGTAATATTGATACCCGCCCATACAGATCTCATCGCCCATTGAACCGAGAATCTTTTCAACGTCAACAGCAGGCTGATGATGCAGTGCCTCATAATACTCCCGTACAGCGCCTGTCAGCAGTCCCGGGTCGCCCATCTCAAGATGTGCAGACTTAAACATCGGCATTCTGTAGGGCGTAAGGCCCGGTACCATCGAGAAGTGGCAATATATACGCACCTCATCAAGCATTTTCGGTGTGCGGAAATCAGCAATAATATACATCGGTACCTGATTGATTTCTCCCTCTGCCACAAAGTTTACCGATACCTCAAGTGCAACGCGGCCGTTAGCTATTGTCTGGATGCACGGAACCGCAAATGAGCGTTCGGCACCGAAGCGTGCATTCCAGCCTGCAACGAATTCACATATTCTGTCGAGGCCCTCAAAACGCTCATAGGGAGTGTCGATAACCGGCGGGACATCTCCGAACAGCTTCTTTTCCGCAAAAAGCGATCGTACACCGTCAGCATTTTCTGCGCACACCTCCTGTATAAACAAAAGCTCGGGTGAGTCAAGCTTTATAGGATGTGTACCCGCATACAACTTTTCAAGTTCGCTATAGTGTCTGACTTTCATCATCAAATTCCTTCCTTAAAATTTTATAAAATAACCTTACCCTTTGATCGCTCCGGCCATCATTCCCTTTATTATTTGTTTAGAGAAGCAGATATAAATGACAAGCGCTGGAACTATTGCAATGAATATTGTTGCCATTATCTGAGGATAGTCTGAGAGGTACTGACCCTTGAAGCGCATGACAGCAAGGCTCATTGTAAAGAGCTTATCCTTCGAGAACGCGATAAGGGAAAGTGAGAACTCGTTCCAACAATGGAAGAAGGACATGATACCTATAGTTACGAGGATAGGACGTACAACCGGCAGGATGATTTGGAACAAAGTACGCGAGAAGGAGCTGCCATCTATTGAGGCTGCCTCTTCAACTTCCACCGGAAGCGTTTCCACATAACTGCGCACAAGAAACAGTGAAGTCGTCATTTCCATACATACCATCGGAAGTATAGTTGCGTACCAATGATCGACAAATTTGAAGCGGACCATCATTACGTATACAGGAACAAGGATGGCGTGCATAGGAATGAAAAGATTGGAAATGTAAAGTCCGCTTAAAAAGCCATGGAAGCGGAAACGGAAACGTGCAAGGAAATAACCGGTCGTGAATGCTGCCAGAAGTGTAAGTGCCAGTACGCAGACTGTTATTCTAAGCGTATTGAACAGATACAGCGGCATGTTTGTCTTGTTGATAACATAAATAAAATTCTTCATGCTCGGGTTTTTTGGCAAAGCAAGAACGTTTGCAGCAAACTCGGCATTAGATTTCAGCGAAGTATATCCCAGCCAAATTACCGGAAATACGCATGTTACTGCGCAAAAAACGGAAATCAAATTCAGGAACATCGCGACAACTTTATTTTTAACTTTTTTGCCTTTAGAAGCGGCCATATTGTTTTTCATCATCATTTTCCTTCCATTTGAATTTGACAGTCGGATTAATTAAGAGAATTCTTCCTGCCGACATAGTTCATAATCGTTCTGGATAATCCAAAAATTACGATCATTACGGCCATTATAGCAACCGATACCGTGTTGCCATAGCCGATATTGAACTGTTCAAAGGAAACTTTGTATGCATAGTAGGAAACAACCATCGAGCTATACCCCGGGCCGCCCTTCGTCATGGCCATGATGTGGTCAAAAGCCTTCATGTTGGCGGATATGCAAAGGTAAACACATATCATGAGTGTATTCTTTATCATAGGGAATGTGATGGAAATTGCCTTACGGAAACCGGAAGCGCCATCAATGTCAGCCATCTCATATATTTCCGGATTGATAGAGGTCATTGCAGAGAGAAGTATAACAAGATGGAAACCGACATATTGCCATATCATGGGTACAGATACACACATCATGACAGCGTTGTTATCAGCTAGCCACGGCCGAGTAAGATCTCCGCGTCCTAATAGGTTAAGGACATAGTTTAAAAGACCGTAGTTATTGTCGTAGATCATCGTCCAGACATAGCCGATGACAACGGCAGAAAGTGTAACGGGAAAATAGATCACAGTGCGGTAGAAGTTGCCCAGGCGCTTTCCAATAAGACGGGAATTGAGCATATTAGCAAGGACAAACGCAATACCGATCTGACCGATAATGCACACAAAAACGAGGAAGAAGTTATTCTTCAGTGCCATCCACATGTTGACATCCTTAAACAGCGTCTTATAGTTGTTAAAACCGATGAAGTTCATCATGTTTATGGTCTTGAAATTGCAGAAGCTGAATATGATAGCAAGTATAACAGGTACAATAAATACTGTCATATATATGATAAACGTCGGCAGTAAATACCCGACAAAGACATATTTTTTCGGGCGTATTCTGGAGTTCATTAAACGGCCTCCTTGAAAATTTTTAAACGGCTGCCGGAGTTGCCCTCCGGCAGTCGTTCATGAAAGCATATTTAACTATTTTTGACTCAATTTAGCGTCAAGTGCAGCCTGTACGTTTGCAGCTGCCTGCTCGGGTGTATTTGTTCCGCCCATTATTGTCTGAAGCTCAGGAGTAAGAGCGTTGAAGACAGAGACATCAATATAGGACTGAAGTGTAAGTGCACTGGTGTACCCGGCATTGTGTATAGCAATGAAGTCCTGAGTCATCTGCGGGAAGGAAGACGTATCGACTTTCTTGTCGCTGATCGGAGCAGAGATTGTTCCGTTCTCAGCCATCATTTCTGCATAGTCCTTGCTGCATATCTGGGAAATAAGTGCAAATGCAGCATCGAATTCAGGCGTGCCGCGCTTGAGTCTGGAGTTAATGGAATAGCCCTCTGCCTCGGCAGCCATAATATATGTGTTGGCCTTTTCACCGCTGATTGAAGGAACAAGAGCGCATCTTGTTGCGGCGACTACATCAGGATAATCATTCTCAAATGTTTTAATCGTGCTGGCAACCCATGATCCACCTGGATAGCAGAATGCTTTGCCCTGTGCGTACCAGCCTGCAGCCCAGATGTCGTCCTGCTGATTGAAGTCCTCATTACATGTTGCAGCGATCTTCGGCAGCCAACTCATAGCCTCGATAACTGCAGGATCAGTCCATTTAACTGTTCCATCAGAAAGTACGAGTGATTGGCCCTTTTCAAGTCCAAGCTTCTCATAAAATATTGGCCCGAATAAACATGCAGGAGTGTACCAAGCCACATTGTTGCCAAGTGCGATGAGATCAATACCCTTAGCGTCGAAATACTTATCAAGAGCAAGCAGATCGTCCATCTTTGTTGGGAACTCATCAAGTCCGGCTTCTTTAAGCATATTGCTGTTGTACCAAAGAAGGTTGTACTCTGTACCCTTCATTGCAAGACCGTAGATTTTGCCATCCCATGTCTCAGAGAAAAGCTTTCCGATGTACATATTAGGATCAACAAGGTCTGTTATATCGGCAAGTTGGCCCGTGCCAGCCGTTGCGGGCATCTGGCCATAGGTTGTTTGTATAACATCAGGAAGGTTATTTGCAGCTGCCTGCTGAAGAAGCAGGGGGCCAAGATCAGAGTTCTTTTGCTCTTCAATAGTCACATTCGGATGCTCAGCAATGAACTTATCAACCATTGTGCGGAAGCCTTTACTGGTAATGACCTTTGCAACACCTTCATCGGTGTGACCATGAAGGAATGTGAGTGTAACCTTCTTGGTGGTCCAATCACTGTTTTCAGAAGTACCATCTTGGGTTGTGCTCTGTTCAGTCTCAGAATCATTTTTGCTTTCTGCCGGTTTGTTTGAACATGCGCCGAATGAAGCGATGATCATAAGGCAAGAAAGAAGGATTGCTAGTACTCTCTTCATAAAATTTTCCTCCGTTTTTTGGTAATTATTAGAACTTGTTCGTTGAACATGTTCTATATGTGTCATTATTATATAATTCACGAGTTATGAAAAATATCATAATTTTAAAGTTTTTATCACGTTCTTTAGAAGTTTACATAACAATACTTACCATAGCAAACATCCGAATCATTAATTGATGTAATTATACCAATGGAATTTAATCAATATGAGAATACAGATCGAGGGAAAGTTGAATAACTTTCCCTCGATCTGTTCGATATATATTCTGACGTTCTTGAATGATATTCTGGGTTCACTACTTTTAAAAACAAATTGAAATATTTATACGCCTTACATCCGTGAAATACTTCATATTAAATCGCATATTATGCTTAAACTATGTATCGCAAATTACTTACTAATTCCTTTAATAGGCATTATATAATCCACGGTTACCTTTTCGCCTCGGCTTAAGGGCTCACTATAACGCTCGCATGTATATACTTCACACCAATAAAAATTGTCATAGTCAATTTCCTTGCCGGTTTTTTCAATGGCTTCAGTTATTAATAAATACGCTGAACCAAGTATATCTGCAATATTCTCTCCTTCAATCTGAACCTGGGCGGTTAAGCCTTTTGGGATATGCTTTGCAAATAATCCATCCGGTATTTGCGCACCAGTAAGTACAAAATCACCAATTATGATTTGGAAGTTATACATATCCTTAAAATCATACATTAATCCTATGCCGACATTTGTATCAATGTCATCACAGCACTTGACATCCGCAAGCATATTTAGTTTCTCAGGTGTTCCACATTTAAAAAATTCTTGCCATACATTACCTGCATCAGAAAAAGAGGTTTCGCGATGCATCCCCACCATAAAGCGTTCATCAGCTTCTTTGTAAATAATCTTTTTCATTTCTGCCATGATTCGTTTTCCTCCTATAAATCTCATTTCTGAGAAATTAATCGGGAGATAATTATTTAGTTTAACACTTTCCAGCTTCGCTTCTGAAGGTGCAATACCATGATGCTCTTTAAATGCACGCGAAAATGCGGAATGCGATTGAAAACCATATTTTAGAGCTACATTTAAAACTGAAATATCGTTGTTTTTTAAATCATATCCGGCTAAAGTCAATCTGCGTTTTCTCACATAATCAGAAATGCTTATTCCCGATATAAAGATAAAAATACGTTGAAACAAAGCTGCCGGACTCATAGTAATTTTTGATATTTCATTATAATCAATTTCGCAGTCGTCATGTGCAATCTGTTCAAGGTAACATACTACATCATCAAAAGCCTTACTGCTATTCATATAATCACCTCCTGTAACTAAAATATTATAGGATTTATAAGCATTTTGCTTTACATTAAGTGTACAACTTTTGCACAGTCTTGTTTATAGGACAGGTATAGTTCCTACATCCCGGTTATTATACTTTTAGAAATTCTGAAAGCTTGGATTTCCGCTCTATTGCTTTTATAGTCCTTCTATTTTCAATTCCTTGGCAATCTGCACATACACATCACAGATATCAGAAACGCCTGAACCGCCTTTTGTTGTCAATGGCTTCTTCTTAATATCTACTGCATCTTGATGTGATATCCCTCTCAGCGAATTTGAGTATATAATGCTGTGTCTGTTTCCCCAAGATGCTGAAGATGTTGTAACAAAGCCATCATTCTGTCCTTCAATATAATAAACAACTAACTTTGTTAAAAAAAGAATAATCGACGAAAATGGAAACCGCAGTATACACGCATAGCTCTGATACAATATTCCGGCCTGGTTAGGGTTATTCTCATTGAATTCCTGCATGTATTCCGTTGTGAACCCATTGCAGACTTTGAAGCAATCCGGGTGCTTATCTCCTGCAGCAGCCGCTTGTCTGTTCACCGAAGCAGCGATCCGTCTCCAAAAGAAATGCGGCAGTCTAGCCAATCCATCAATGGTTTTGGAGCCATAATGAGGCGTTGCCACTGTTGTAATGCTTGCAATCTTATCCTGCATACCCAGGGAAGAAGCTACCATACGTGCTTCAAGTCCGCCCTTGGAATGCCCGATAATATTCACTTTCTCGGCATGTGTTTGAGTAAGGATTTCATCTATTCTAACCGCAATTCCTGCGGCATTTGTCTCAATATCTGCCCATGAATCCTGCTGACCGAAGAAAACCACTGCACCATGTTGTTCCAGGGCACTTGGAATCCTTCCCCAATGTATCGGATCAATCGAGCCAGTCCCATGAATTAATAAAAAGGGATACCTGGTTGAGCAAATGTTATCCTTTTTCACAACAAAGCCTCCTTCCAGATTGTTTTCTTTGACCATCTGATAATTATAGCCTTCATTCCTTGTTAACATTTCGACACTTCTAACGTGCCTTGTAAAGTAATCGGATAGGAGGCTACTAATTATTTTAGTAGCCGACCTTCCACACCACCGTACATACCGTTCGGTATACGGCGGTTCCCATAGTTTACACCTTTACAGATTTACAAACATCCAAGAAAAATGTGT
>JAEYRB010000021.1 GCA_023409735.1 Bacillota bacterium
GCTCCCCCTTGAGGTTTCGGCCGGTGCAGCAATCATCCGGTGGATGCTAAAAGGGCATTCGCTTTCCAGTGCCCCAAGCGGAGGCGGGTGCGACCAATAGCAACACCTCATCCGGCGGCAAACGCGCCACCTTTCAAGGGGAAAGTAGTTGAAATTTCCTCGCTAAGGGGAAGGCTCAAGTTTCCCCCGCAAGTCTTCCCTCGACAGGAAGGCTCAAGCGTGTTTCCCTGCAAGTCTTGCTTTCAATAGGAAGGCAACCGGAACTTGTCCCCGCACGGTTCCTTATCCCTCCCTCCAATCGAGGCACAACGAGCCGATAAAGCATCGGCCCCTGCGAGCGTCTTCATCGCAGGGGCCGAACCTTACTTTATCATATGCCGCAATGTATAGGAAACGCAGCGGTATGTAGGCATACCGTCCTACTTCTTATACGGCGTACCCGGAAGCGGCAGCTTGGTGCGGAACACGCCGTCGCGGTTTTCGTACGCGAGCGCCACAGCAGGTGCCGTGGGGATGGAGCAAATTTCACCGATGCCCTTCGCACCCTTTGCAAGGCCGTCTTTTGTGGCGCGGCCAAGAACGCGCGCCTCCACGGGGGGCGTCATGGTGGATTTGAAAAGCCCGAGCGTGCCGAACTTTACGGCGGGCTTGCCGTTTACAAGCGGGAAGTCCTCCGTGAGGGCGTAGCCGAGGCTCATCACAACGCCGCCCTCGATCTGCCCTTCAAGCGCCACGGGGTTGACCGCCACGCCCACGTCGTGCGCCGCAATCACGCGCTTGATGAGGCCATTGTCGTCAAGCTCCACAAGGTGCGTGGCATAGCCGTAGGCGATGTGGCTCACGGGGTTTTCCTTATCGGAACCCAAAGGATCGGTTGCGCCGAAGTATTCGCCACTAAACTCCTGCCCCTCAAGGGCTTCAAGAGAACCCGCGGTTTGGAGCGCCTCTTTGAGCGCACGTGCCGCACGCACCGCAGCTTCGCCCGTAAATAGGGTTTGGCGGCTGGCGGTGGTGTTGCCGGAGTTTGGCGCGTAGGAGGTATCCGGCGCGTCGTATATCACTTGCTCGGGCGAAAGACCCGCTTCATCGCATACCATTTGAAGCTGTACGGTGCCCATGCCCTGCCCGATGCACGCTGCGCTCGAGCGAACGTGCGCTTTGCCATCGATCACGCTGATGCGGCACCTGCCGGTATCCGGTACGCCAACGCCAAGGCCGCTGTTCTTCATGGCGCACGCGATGCCTGCGGCGGGGTTCTTTTCATAATCCTCGCGCACGGCCTCAAGCGTTTCCACAAGGGCGGTCGTATCGTCCGCGATCTGGCCGTTTGGCAGCACCTGACCGGGGCGTATAGCGTTTCTCATGCGGATTTCAAACGGGGAAATACCAACGAGCTTTGCAAGCTGGTTGAGGTTACTTTCCATGGCAAAGCAGCTTTGCGTTACGCCGAAGCCGCGGAACGCGCCTGCGGGCGGGTTGTTTGTATACATGGCGCGGCCAACGATTTCGATGTCGTGGTAGTTATACGGCCCGGCGGCGTGCGTGCAGGCGCGCTGCAAAACCGGCCCGCCAAGCGACGCATACGCGCCCGAATCCGCAAGAAGCTCCGCTTTGAGCGCGGTGATATAGCCGTTTTCGTCGCAGGCGGTCGTAAAGTCCATCTCCATGGCGTGGCGCTTGGGGTGAATGAGTATGCTGTCCTGACGGCTCAGGCGCACCTTGACGGGGCGCTTTAAAAGGTACGCAAGAAGCGCAGCATGGTGCTGCACGCTCATATCCTCCTTGCCGCCAAAGCCGCCGCCCACCATCATGGCGGTAACGCGCACCTTCTCCACGGGAAGCCCTACGCACATGGCGCATTCCTTCTGGGTTTGGTAAACGCCCTGATCGCCGGAATAAATGTGAAGGATGTCCCCTTCCATCAGCGCCACGGCGCACTCCGGCTCCAAGAAGGCATGCTCGGTGGGAGGAACGCTGTAATGGTTGGTCACAACGTATTTGCTCTGCTTAATTTTCGCGTCCGCATCGCCGCGTTTAAGGCGCACCTCGGAAAGGAGGTTGCCTGTTTCGTGTACGAGCGGCGCATCGGGCAAAAGTGCCTGCTCGGCGCTCAAAACGGGGGTAAGCTCCTCGTATTCCACCTTCACAAGCGCTTTGGCCTGCTCCACGATCTCTGCCGTTTCGCCCGCCACAAGCGCAATCGCATCGCCAAGGTAATGGGTAATGCCGCCCACGGGTACCATCACGTCCCAATCCTGCTTGAGGTGGCCGATCTTCTTTTGGCCGGTCACGTCGTCGGCGGTGAACACGCCGAGCACGCCCGGCACGGCTTTCGCCTCGGAAGCATCGATGGAAAGCACCTTTGCGCGCGGGTAGGCGCTTCTCACGGCGGAGCCATAGACCATGCCGGGGAGATGGATGTCATCCGCATAGCCGCTCACGCCGAGGGTTTTGCCATACGCATCCACGCGGTGTATGCTCTCTCCCACAATGCCCTTACAGGCGGTTTTGGGCACGGGGGTGTTTTCACGGAACAGCTTTGCGCAAAGAAGAATGGCTTCTTCAATTTTTTTGTAGCCCGTGCAGCGGCAGATGTTGGCCTTAATGGCCTCCTTCACCTCGGCGGGCGTCGGGTCTTGGTTCACGTCAAGTAGCGCCTTGGCGCTTATGACCATGCCGGGCGTGCAAAAGCCGCACTGCACTGCGCCGCAGTTGGCGAAGGCGTAGGCATACACTTCCCGTTCGCGCTCGCTCAAGCCCTCAACGGTTACGATATGCTTGCCCTCGAGCTTATCGGTGCGCTGGATGCAGGCCTTTACGGCCTTGCCATCCAAAATGACCATACAGGTGCCGCACGCACCCTCGCTGCAACCGTTTTTCACGGAGGTGAGGTGGAGCGTGTCGCGCAGGTATGGAAGGAGCTTTTGGTTTTCGGCCGCCGTTACCTGCTGGCCGTTGACAAAAAAGGTAGCCATAGAAAAATCCTCCTCGTTGGGTGTGGAAAGGGGATAAAGGCTTCGCGTTCGGGCGGTGTTTTCCGCCCGAACGCGTAACGTCAGTCACTTTCTTGAACGTCTTAGGCGTTCAGTATATACGAGTAATTGTCGATTACCGTAAGGATGAAGGTTTCAAGGTCCTTGTCAAGCGAGTTATCCTTGTCGAGGTCCACATCCTGCACACCGCCGGAGAGGCGGAGCCTTACGCTGTGCTTGCCCGTGAGGTAGAAGCCGGGGTTTTCGCTGTCGAGGAAGTCATGCTCGTTTGCGAAGTAGGTGAGCTTTTCCTTGTAGGGCGCGCTATCGTGCGGGCAGAATGCCGTGCAGTTGCCGCACTCGTTGCACATATAATCAACATGCAAAATCTGGCGCATCTTTTTGCCGTTCACATGAATGGCAAGGTTGGCGCGGTTGGGGCAAACGCTCACGCAGTTTTCGCAAACCGTGTTGCACGCAAGGCAGCGGTCGGCCTCGCAGCCGGTGGGCGCGCGAAGGACTGCCTTCTTTTCAAGCGTTTCCTTGTAGGTGGGGTATGCGTTCTCGGGAAGGTCAAAGCGGTACGCTTCGCCCAAGATCTGCTCGGTGCACTTCGCGGCGTCGGCAATCGCCTCCACCACGGTAGCGGGACCGCGCAGCGCGTCGCCCGCAACAAACACGTTGTCGGTGCGAAGGGCGGGTTTGCCTTTTTCAAACGCCACGCCGTAGCTCGTGAGCAGCTTTTCTTCCACATGTTCGCCCACGGCGGAGATCACCGTATCTGCGGGCACTTCTACAATCTCGCCCGTTTCCACGGGGCTGCGCCTGCCGCTAGCATCCGGCGCGCCAAGCTTCATTTTTTTGCAAACGAGCTTGCCACCCTCACGCTTCACAGGGGCAAGAAGTTCCATAAACTCCACGCCGTCTTCAAGCGCAAATTCAAGTTCTTCCTCGTCGGCAGGCATGTACTTTTTGGTGCGCCTGTAAACAAGGGATACGCGCTTTACGCCCGGGATGCG
>JAEYRB010000040.1 GCA_023409735.1 Bacillota bacterium
CCAGCTCCATAAAATGACTCCGCACATAGCGGAGTCTTTTTATGCACGAAAACAGGGACGGAAACGAACCATCCGGTACGAGCGTTAAGAAAAAATGTGCATAGGCACATTTTTTTAGCGAGTGCGTGAGGATACCGGGGAGCATATATCCGAACGAGCACGACGCAGTGCAGGGAGTTCTACATTATAAATCTATAAGTTATTTATAGAATTGCTCAACTTTCAAACTCAGCATCTCAATTCTGAAATTCACTTCATAGTAATATTTTTTACACACCCTCAGTGATGATATAGAGGAATAATAAAAATGTTTGTAGAATCGTTAAAAATATTACATGTTTGTACGGACAGCACATCCTGAAAATGTGGCGTAGGCTATGAGTTAAAGGTGGAAATATAGAGTTTGCCATCGCATCACTCATGTAAAATCTGATGCTATTGTAGATAAGGAGGGATGAGATATAAATATCTATAAACCATCTGAATTAGCAAAACAATGTGGAATACATCCCAATACGATTAGACTATATGAACGGTTGTGTTTTATACAGAAAGCTGATAGAAAAGCTAATGGCTATCGTATGTTTTCGGATATTCAATTGCTGCAAATTAAAATCTGCCGTCTTATTTTTGGTCGCCCATACTCTAATAGACAAATACGTCAATTGGGTTATAATGTGATTAAAGCTGCAGGAAAGTGTGAAATCGGACAATGTCGTTTACTTGCTGTAGAATATATTAATACTATTCGAAAAGAAATTAATAAAGCACAAATTACTTCTGATATTTTTTCGCAATGGATGAATCGAGAAACTATTTCTGTTTCTACGAATCAATATAACCGAAGGCAGGCAGCAAATTTATTAGGAACTTCAGTAGAAACTATTCGAAATTGGGAGAGGAATGGGCTTGTCTTATCCAATACATACGGAGAATTGAACGAGAGATTGTTTGATGATTCAGATATGGAACGATTGAGGATTATATATATGTTAAGACAGACTGGCTATAGTATGTATTCTATTCATCGATGTTTAACTATGTTTGATAACGGATATAAAGATATGGGTTTGACTTTATTGAATAAGCCGGAAGATGAGGAATATCTTTTATCAGCTGGTGACCATTGGTTAAATGTTTTAAATGATCTAGAATATGATGCTGCTAATATTTTGCCACTTATAGATCAATTAGAAAAAATAGTAGTCTAAAACCTTACATATGTACACCACCCCTTAGCGAAATGATATGATGACGTCAATCATTCCACTAAGGGGTGGTGTTTCATTATAAGAATATTTATTATGCTACGTAAACATGCGGATGGGAGTTAACATGAATCAAAATGAATTACTAGAAACAATTATTAAAGAACGTCCCATAGCTTCAATGGCAAACGAAAGAGTACTTGACATGATGCAAACTGAAGCTATTCAAATGGGGTGGAATGTTATTTCAAAGTCCTTCGTTTGTACAAAATGGGAAAAAGGCAGATCCTCTATAGAGATAGGGAAGCATTCTTATGAAATATTTCCAAGTCCCTTTTCCAAGGCGTACAAAGGAAATGGAGATATTATTGTAATTCATTCTTTAGAAGAATTGGAGAACTTCAATATTACTGAAAAAATTGTTTTTCTAAAGGACAACATCGCAAAAGAATCCATGCAGCCGAAAAATTTTCCGTTTTATTATCCGGATGGGCATAAACATATTATTGATTTACTGGAAGAAAAGAAGCCAAAAGCTATTATTGCGGTTACGGGTAAGCATGAAATGTGTGGTTTGAATCCTTTTCCGATGTTTGAGGATGGTAACTTCTCGATTCCTTCTGCTTATATCAATGAGCTAACTGCTAATAATATTTTGAATGAAAATGGTAAGGTTAATCTTAATATTGTTTCAAATAATAGCAGCGGAAAAAGCAGGCAAATAATAATTGCACGAAAAGGAAGAGATAGGGCAGCAGGTAAAATAATAATCTGTGCACATATGGATACAAAATACGGTACACCTGGTGCGATTGATAATGCTGCCGGTTTATTAGTATTGTTAAAAATAATGGAGAACCTTAAAGACTACACAAATTCGTATGATATTGACATAGTACCTTTTAATGGCGAAGAATACTATGAAGTGAAAGGTCAACTAGAATACTTAGACTATATTAAGGATGATTTTGATGCAATTAAGTTGGTCATTAATATTGATTCACCTTGCCATAAGGACTCAAACATAGCTGTGTCGACTTATAATATGGTAGAAAAATTAAGTGCAAAGTTAAATGCAGAAATGAAAAAAGATAGGAATGTTGTTATGGGGGAACAATGGTATGCAGGTGACCACTCAATATTTGCTCTTAAGGGCATTCCATGCATCGCCGTTACATCCTCCGATTTATTTGAAACAGTTATACAATTCATACATACACAAAGAGATACTATTGACCAAATAAGCTATGATATGATTAATCAAACAGCAGATTTTCTGACTGAATTAATTAAATCTGTTGCTAATAATTAATTTTATTATAATAAGTCCATACATATCTTGGAACATTACTTATGCGAAAACTCTGTTTGTTTATGTCTTTATAGTATCACTTTTCGCATGACTTTGTTCTGTGCAGTATTGCTCTAAAAATCAAAGCCTTTCCATACAGGTTCACCGGTATAAGGGTGCGCAGCTTCCTCTCCACGCAGAACTCGCAGCACGCTTCCTGCCAGTTCCTCCTGTTCCATTTCTCCGGGGTAGACGGTGATTGGGGCAATCCAGCCACAACGGCTGCGGATGCCCTCCACAATGTCATCAAAACGGACAAGCCCGCCAGTCAATACAATGCCGTCCACTTTGCCGCAGAGCACGGTGCTCATTGCCCCGATTTCTTTGCAGATCTGATAGATCATTGAGTTCCACACTAAAACCGCTTTCCGGTCTCCAGCTTTCACCAAGTGGTGAACCTTATCCGCATCGCTGGTGCCAAAATGGCTGACAAAGCCCCCGGCACGGGAACACATAAGCCGTACCTCCTCAAGAGAATGCTGCTCAATATAGTCCAGTAAGCAGAGCACCGGTACACTGCCGATGCGGGTGGGTGTGTAGGGACCGTCCCCACCGGAGCCTACGTTTCCATCTACCATTTTTCCGCGGTCATGGGCATTTATCGTCACACCGCCGTCGATATGGACAACCACAAAGCGGCAGTCCTCATATCGCCTACCTATGGATTTTGCATGGTAATAGGCTACTGCCTTTTGATTTAAGGCATGTGTCTGGGCATTGCGGTACAATCCGGCGATGTCGGTCATGCGGGCATAGTCGCAAAGTTCATCAATATTGGTGGGGTTGAGAGTGAACATTTTCCCACCGTACTGCGTACATAGCTCATAGGCCAACAGCACACCCAGCTTTGCTGCGTGCTCGCTGCCACCCACTGCATTTATTGTATCACGGTAGAGCCGGTCATCAATTGGCATTACACCTGCATGCTGAGAGTAGGCGCTTCCGCCGCGACCCACAAATATATCTACATCCTCAGGAACATAACCATTCCGTCGCAGTATGTCTAAAACCACCTGCTTACGGAAGGGAACCTGGTCATTCACTGTAGGGTACTGAAGCAGGATAGGGGCATCATGAAACTCGCTTTCCTCAAAAAGTGAAGTATCATCTTCAAACAGACTGAGTTTTGTGGAGGTGGAGCCGGGGTTAATTACCAGAATTTTTATCATCTTTACTTCCTTCTAAATATCTATGATTTTAAGATGTTATACTTAATACAGAATAAAATAAATTATAGCAAACATAACTTTTTTTTCAACAGAGGCAACAACTATGCTTGATTTCGTAGAGTGCATTAATTGGCTCATATTGCCAATCTGTTTTCGTATCTCATGCCCCTGTATTTTCCGCCATAACTATGCCATCCTAAATTATTGTGTACCCCTTCAAAAAATGCACCTCTCGGAGTCTTTTTGTGCCCACATGGCAAAAAAATGACGTCTCCCTCTGGCATTTCATTAATATTTGTATTAATATGGCCAGAATGAGACGTCACTATTGGTTACATATAAGGCTAATATTTGTGATTATAGTTTAATATTATCAGAAGGTGATGCGAACGGACCCGGGATAACGTGAATACCGCGATGATTTCCGAAGTAGTCCGCATCAAAGCGTATCGGTGTTCCATCCGCGTTTTCAAAGTATGCTTCCGGTTCGAAGGCTTTGCCGAGAATTTCGGTGTTGACCATCCGAACGCTGAAATCCTTGAGGTAATCATATAAATTTGTACTCAGATAATAATGACCGTCTTTTTCCACCAGTTCTACCTTAAGATCCTGATCATTGTTTTCAACGAACAGACCGTTCACTTCTTTTTTCCATGGTTTGGCACCGTTTAGATATACATTTCCTTCACTCCATACTGGCAGATGACCTGTATGAGCAGGTTCTAACGCTCTCATGTTTGGACGCTGGGAGAAATCGAACTGCTTAATCCATTCATCATAGGTTGGGTAATCATCGAAAACCTGCGTGCCGACAAGTCTGTTTTCACGTCTGGCATGTGCGTCTTGATCATCATAGGTCACATAGTCTTCAGAAGGCCATTTCTGGACAAAGATATTGTTGTAGAAACGGTCGTCACCATGAAGAATGGTCATAAAACCCATCACTTCCGTACGGTGTGGCATGTGATATGGTGTATAGCGCCAAGTTGTTCCCCCACCGACGTCGGTTAACGCACCACAGATAAGATTGTGGACCATAGCCACGCCCTCTGTCGCAAAACGAAGGCTGGCATCTGAGAGCAAAATATTATTATCGATCAGTGTTGGACCATGGCTGACTTCTACAAATATATCCTGAGACATCATACTTCCCGGAAGATTTTTGGCATACGATGGCCGCTGGTTATCATGCAGCAGGTTCTGGGTAATACGTGTGCCCTGTGCTTCCCAGTCACACCAGATTCCCATAGTACAATTGTGGATATGGTTGCGGCGCATGACCACATCAATAGCCGCATGCATTTTGATACCTGCAATTTCTGCTCCGCCTAGTTCCATCATATTATTAATATGGTGAATATGATTGTCCTCAATGGTACTGAATACACCGCCCATACGGCCAATAATGCCGCCCTGTTCACAGTGGTGAATATTACAGCGGCGAACTATGTGACTACCGATTTTTTCTTTAAGCCATCCGTGATACTGGCCACGGCAAACCGCATCTCGTTCCATCTGGGTAGGACTCTTTACATATTTATTTGTAAAGTAATGATCGTTGTCAGGATCAAGATATTTGCCCAGAGAAATACCCGCGCACTTGCTGTTTGAAATTTCACAATCCTCAATGATCCAGCCTTTGCTCCAGTGAGGTCCGATCATGCCATCCTGATAAGCTGCGGGAGGTGCCCAGGTGGTGGCAGCTTTATCAATTTTAAATCCGCTGACGGTATGATAACCAACGCCGGTTACAGAAGGCATAAAGCACCTGCGACGGACATTAATCTCTACATTTTCCTCATTTGGATCCTGACCTTGGAAATTGGCGTAAATGATCGTTTCATCAGCAGCTGTATCCTGTTCGGTATACCACTTATAAATAGATTCTTCCGGTACCCAGCTACACTCATAAATATCACCTTTGATACATTCTTCTAAAGTTGTGGCTTCATACAGCGCCTTGTCATTTAAATAAACACAGCCTGTATGTTTATTCGGTGTCGCGAAATACCAGTCTCCATATACTAAAGTTGTATAAGGATTGTATTCACCGAAAACACTGTTTGCGATCCGGCATACCCAGACATTGTCTTTGTAATGCTGCCAGGCTTTTATCTGCTCTGCGCCGGTAATCAAAGCACCAAGAGGTGTAGTACTGGAATAAGTGATACGGGCATCTTCAGTACCGGCATGAACCGGATCTACATATTCCCGATAAACCCCTGGTGCTACCAGAACCTCATCACCGGGAAGTGCCAGCTTCGCGGCTTCATTGATCTGTTTGAATGGTCTCTCCATGGAACCGTTGCCGTCTTTTGCAGCATTTGCATCTACATAGTATTTCATGATAACCTCCCATTATTGAGATATGTATGTCAGGATACAATTCCTGATATGTATTCATTATAAAACATAATAGTTTCTAATTCATCATTATTTATTAAAATCAGTAAATTATTCATTTTTTTTCTGCTAAACGATTTAAACCCTTCCTGTACATGGCTGGAACGTGATCATGATGAACAATCATCGCCTAACGTATTTGCGGCACACAATACTGCAAGCATTGCATTTGTGCTATCGAAGTCATACCTTGTCTGCATTTTCATAAATCGCTTTTTTATCCTTATCGGATAGTAACCCTTCAATAATAAAGGCGATGGCAAAAACGACAGGTATATTAAGCCCAAACCTTATCAATGTAAATTCTGCTCCCAAAGAAGATACTTCAAAAAGAAGCAGCGGAATACGGATACCTGTGCTTGTGCAAAGGAAAAGCAACACGTTTGATATACGGCTTCCTTTTTTTAGCAGCACTCCGGCGACGGGCAGCAGCGCATATAAAGGAACAGCTGTTATCATACCGGATAAAATAGCAACCGCGATCCCTTTAATGCCTGAATCGGCTCCCATGATCCGTATCATTTTATCTCGTTCTATCCATACGTCCATTAACCCAATGCATATAAAAACGGGCGTAAGCACGAATACAAAGCCTATGAAGTTCTTTCCGCTAAAAGATAATGCGGCTTTCCCTATCTGCGGATCATATATTAAGGTGCCAAAATTGCATAGTAAAATTAAAAGCAAAAACCAATATTTTCGTATCGCTGTTTTCATTTTAAAAAGACCCCCATCAAGTAAGCGGTGATAAAGGAAAAAATAAATGCAAGTATGTTCCGAAGAACGGCAACCTTCTTACCTAAATATTTTATTTCTATTGGAAGAGTGATAATTCCAACGGTAGTTAGTGTGGAAATGAATACTGCCATTTGCACAATTCCTGCGCCGCTTTTTAGAAGCTCCGCGACAATGGGAAATGCAATCATAACAGGCACCAATGTAATTGCACCGATAAGAGATGAAATCAACATACCGACAAAACCAGTTTCCTCGCCTATAATACGTTGTATTGTCACCGGTGAAAGTATCGTAAGTGCCAAACCTACAAAAAGCAGAATAGCCACAAACTGCGGTAGAACATTAGTAAACATTTTCCATGCTTTCTTTAAGGATAATTGCGTTTTATGTTTATCCTTCACAAATGATATAATGAGTAAAACCATAGTTAAACCGTAGAATGAATATGTAAAAACTGTATCCATACCTATTGTCCCGACCTCTCTGAATCGCTCTTTTCTGCAGCGAAGGTATCAGCATAACAGTAATATCGCCAAATCAGGCGTGTAATAGGTTATGATGTGGAATACTATCCCCGCATTGCTTTAATATCCCAATTATAGTACAATCTAGCCATAGTTTTTGTTGCCCACGCAACAAAGAGGGGACTAAGTTATGAATGAACTTATAAATGATTTAAAGCAAACGAAGCTATTTTGGGGTATAGAACCGCATGAAATTGAAGGATTGATTGATTGTCTCTGTACAAAGCGTATCAATTACACAAAAGGCGACTATATCATTGAAGAAGGGAGCAAGGTATATGATTTTGGCATTATACTATCGGGACATGGGCGTGCAATAAAGTGGGACCCGTCAGACAGGCTGATTATTATTTCTCTGCTGAAAAAAGGGAGTGAAATAGGAGCGATTTTGGCCGCGAGCCTCGATCACAAAAGTCCAGTTACAGTACAAGCGCAGGATGATGTTTCTGTATTGCAGATTCCGTTTGAACGTGTTTTGAATCGCTGCGACAAGGCATGTCCACAGCATGATAAGTTACTGCATAATTATATCAACATTGTAGCTGAAAAGGGCCTTGTATTGCATGAGAGGATCGATTGCCTGCTGCGACCCACAATACGAGAAAAAGTATTTACTTACTTATTTCGTGTGTCCCGTGCACAGCAAAAAATAATGTTCACCATTCCAATGAATAGAAATGCTATGGCTGAATACCTCAATGTTGAGCGTAGCGCACTTTCGAGGGAGCTATCCAATATGAAGCGCGACGGGATAATTGATTATCATAAAAACTCATTTAGATTACTCTGAACTATAAAGGAAGGATGTGTTTAATATAAAAAGATTTATATTGTCAGTACTAATTTTTTTTATATTCATTATGAATACCGGCTGCAGCAACAATTCTTCAATGGATTTTGAGAATACAGAAAAGGTAGTTGATAAAGAAGAAACGATTATACATGAAGATAAAAAGATCGTTGGTGGAGAAGAAACCAATGATAAAGATATGGATGATAAAGAAAAGCTCGCTGATATAGAAGAAACCATAGATAATAAAGAAAAGGTCGTTGATGGAGAAGACAAGATCAATGAAAAAGAAGAAAAGCTTACTGATGAAGATCTCAGTGAATATTTCGTTGGATACGATGGGTGCTTTGTACTATTCAATGAAGATAGTGGGTACACAATTTATAACCGGGTAAAAAGTAAAAAGCAGGTTTCTCCATGTTCAACCTTTAAGGTCATAAGCTCATTAATTGGATTAGAGGCAAAGGTGTTAGAGGATGAAAATACTACCTTCAGGTGGAACGGAAAAAAATATACGATTGAGTCCTGGAATAAGGACCAAACCTTGAAATCGGCCGTTTCCAACTCAGTAGTCTGGTATTTTGCAAACCTAGCGTCACAGATTGGAGAGGAGAAAATGCAGGATTATCTTGATAAGCTTAACTATGGAAATAAAGATATATCCGGTGGGTTAACGAAATTTTGGCTGCAATCCTCTCTGAAAATATCGCCAATGGAGCAGGTTGATTTTCTGAGGAGGTTTTATGATTATGAATTGCCTGCCTCCAAAGAAAATGTAGATATTGTTAAGGAGGTTATAACTTTATCTGATGAAAATGGCATTAAATTATCTGGGAAAACCGGCTCAGGGGGTAGCTCAGCAAATAACAAATATGTAAATGGCTGGTTTGTCGGATATGTGGAAAAGGATAATAATGTATTTATTTTTGCAACAAATATCGAGGCAAATGACTCCTCTGATAAAAGCGCAGGTGGACAGCAAGCAAAGGAAATTACCTTGAAAATTCTTAAAGACAAAAATCTTCTATAGTTCGTTGAAATACCAAAAACTGTATGATATTATTACACAATTAAGAAAAATAAGAAAGTGTAAGGTATGGTATCATGCAAAAAATAAAGGATAGTTTTCATCCATATGCAGCAATAACAATTATTTTCTGGTCGTTGGCGTATGTCCTGACAAGACTGACGCGTGGATATTTTTCAGCCTTTTCACTGGGCTTCCTGAGATATTTCATCGCATCCATAGCACTGGTCATTGCTGCTTTTGCAACAAAAATGAAGCTTCCAAAGCTGAAGGATATTCCATTATTTATTGTGTCAGGCGCAGTTGGCTTTTTCTTCTATATGATTGCGTTCAATCAGGGACAGTTCCTTGTTACAGCCTCGACTGCCAGCGTTGTCATCGCATCCGTTCCTGTAATGACTGCACTGCTCGCACGCTTTTTTTATGGTGAAAGGATGCATGCTTTTCATTGGGCAGCGGTTGCAATTGAGTTTATCGGTGTATCGATTCTAACACTTCTGAACGGTATCCTTTCGCTTAATGTAGGGCTTTTATGGCTTATAGCAGCTGCACTTGCACTCAGTGTGTATAATTTGATCCAGCGAAGGCTGACGAAAACCTATACAGCGCTTCAGTCATCAACCTTCAGTATTTTTGCCGGAACAATATTGCTTGCCATTTTTGCACCTGCTTCCATTAGAGATGTGTCCCAAGCACCTGTGCTTCAGTGCATTTACATTGTGCTTCTGGGCGTATTTTCAAGTGCCATAGCATACGTTTCATGGTCAAAAGCTTTTTCAAAAGCGAAGAAGACCTCTCAGGTAAGTAACTATATGTTTATTACTCCTTTTCTGACTAGCCTATTGGGATTACTTATTTCGAAAGAGGCTCCTGACAGTGCAACGCTAATAGGCGGAGGAGTTATTATGCTTGGAGTGCTTGTCTTTAATTTTGGAGATAGACTAAAAATTATATCAGGAAGACAGGCAAGGCATTCTCAAAATTCATAGTAAGATGGCAATGATAATATAGCAGGAGGAAAGTAATATTGAATAGTTATGGCGAAATGATTTTGCATGCAGCAAGTTGCTTGGAAAATCAAAAGCAGAAAATTAATGTAGATACATTAAAGGCTAATTTGATGTGGACGACAGATAAAGCTGCTGAGCTTGAAGGCGGGATTGCTAATCTGATCGAAGAGGGGCATTTACAAGAAGTCGGCAGAAGCTTTGTGTTGACTGATATTGGACATATTGAGGCTGATAGATTTAGTAAAGCAATGGTAAGAGATGAATTCAGCAAAAAAATAGATCGATTTACTAGAAGCAGGGCTTATCTGGACTTCTGTGAAGAGGTATATGGCTACAGAGTATATCTGTTCAATATGATGGACAAGCAGCAAATTGACTATGTTTTAAACTCAATTCCCATATTGTCAGAGGATACTGTTTTAGATCTAGGGTGCGGTTGTGGGAGTATTTTAAACCTGCTTGCAGCTAAATACGGATGCGGGGGAGTGGGCATAGATCAATTGGATGCTGGTATAATAGAGAGGAACAGTAAGGCTATTACATATATCAGCGGCGATATTGATAGAATATCCGATTATAATATAAGGCCTACGATCGTGCTATCTATTGATAGCCTCTATTTCAGCAAGGATATGGACAAGCTGATACAGCAATTGAGTTGTATAGGAAGCAATAAAATGTATTTGTTCTATTCACAATATATTTTTGATGAAGCTTCCGGTGATTTGAGCATCCTTAATAGCAACAATACAAAAATTGCTGATGTTCTCAATAAAAACGGTATCTCCTTCAAAACTGTTGACTATAGTGATAATGAGCATTTATTATATGAGAATTCTCTGAGAGTGCTTAAAAAACACATAAGCGAATTTGAGAGCGAAGGTAATAAAGAACTGTATGATCAAAAGCTGAAAGAAGATACAATGGGCCTTGAGCTTTATAACAAGGGCCTTGCCAAGCGGTATCTGTATATAATTGATCATGCGTAATTATGTAGCAATGTGAAGTTCAGACAAACTTGCAAAGCATGTGACAAAGGTAATGGAACGCAGCACACAGTGAAGAAGCTTCATTTCACTTTTCATGAGCAGGCTGTTAAATACGATTGAAAAGGAAGCGTCACTCAACTGGACAAGATATATATTTCTGAGCAAGGACTCGTTTTATATGCAGGGAAGGTCACCTTAAGATAGAAGAATGTTGCTTATTACTAATTGCAATAAATACGGTAGGTTGAAAAACTTGAAAGGAATTGCTATGAGAATACAAACAGAAAGATTAATATTAAGACCTCTTACAATAGACGATATAGATGCTGTAGGGAAGCTTTTAATGGATATTGAAAACACAAAACTCATGGTTTATATGCCGAAGAAAAATCTTGAGGAGGTAAAGAAATTTCTTAACGATATTGAATATGAATTGAATAAAGAAAAACCTTCATATTATGAATTAGCTGTTGTATTGAACGGCTCTCTTGTCGGCGTGGTGAGCGTATACTTTGATGAAGCCTTTGAATGCGGTGAAGTTGGTTGGATCGTGGATAAGCTATATTGGGGAAATGGTTATGCCTATGAAGCAAGCAAGGCAATGATTGAAATGTGTTTGAAAGGGATTAATGTAAGGAAGTTCATTGCTCATTGTGACAGCGAGAATAAAGCCTCAATCAGAGTTATGGAAAAACTGGGGATGCATTTGGTTGATAAGTATAGCGGCAGAAAAAATCGCTGTTCTGATGAAATACGAGAAGAATGTAAGTATGAGCTATGTTATTAAGCAGCTCTTCGAGGGCTTATCTGCTTCTCGTGTACTAGGCTATACGAACAAGTTCTATGTTAGGGTAAACTTTAAGTGATTTTTGTAAAAAAGTAGTTGATATAAAAAGTCTGTAAAAAAAACATGAACATCATACTTGACAAAGTCCGATGGTGTAATGTAATATATAACATGCGCGGTTCAAAACGGACGTGCAAAAATAAAATATGATCATGGATGGGTTCCCGAGCGGCCAAAGGGGGCAGACTGTAAATCTGTTGTCAGTGACTTCGGTGGTCCGAATCCACCCCCATCCACCACATTTCGTCTGAAAAGCCTGATTTATCAGGCTTTTCGGCGTTTCTAGGGATATTTTTTAGTGCGTTTACGGGCTATTTATAATGTGCCCTATAGGTTGGACACTTAAGTATTCAAAACCCTTTTGACATTGGGTTTTAGCAAACCCCCTGCATTTCGAACAATGGATTTTGTGTAATCCCTATTGTTCGGACATGCATGTTTTCAAAGCCTATATTCTGGGCAACAACAGTTGTTGACTTCAGATGCATAAAAAAATTGACCTGCCATTTTAGACAGGTCAATAATCTATAAGTTTTGTTACATTACATAGTTACAAACACAAACTTAATAATAAATAATACTGCAATTATCGTAACTACTATATCTTTCTTTTTGTATTTGCCGGACAGAAGAGTCATAAGAACGTATGCAATGGATCCTATACCTATACCGTTGGCGATGGAATAAGTTAAGGGCATCATTATAAGTGCAAGGAATGCCGGAATTGCAGAAGCCATGTCATCCATATCAACCTTTGAGAAGTTCTTGAGCATCAGAACACCTACGAAAATAAGTGCAGGTGCCGTAGCACAAGCAGGTACAATACTGGCGATAGGGCTGAGGAAGAGACATGCTGCAAAGCAGATAGCAGTAACTACACTGGCAAGTCCTGTTCTTCCTCCGGCTGCTACACCCGCAGAGGATTCAACAAAGGTTGTACATGTGGAGGTTCCAAGAGCAGCACCTACTACTGTAGCAACTGAGTCGCTGACCATAGCCTTGTCCACGTCTATGGGGTCACCGTGCTTATCAAGCATATTTGCCTGTGCTGCTGTACCGTAGAGTGTTCCTATAGTATCAAACATATCAACAAGACAGAAGGTTATTATCAGCATTATTACACTGAATATGCTGCCTATGAATTGGCCGTTGAAAGCATCCTCCCAGGAAGCACTCTGGAAAACGCCTGTAATACCTATAGCCGCAAAATCCTTAAAGGTCTGACCCACCTTTGTTAAATCAAATGTAGGCAGCTGCCATGTCAGAATATAATATAGAAGAGTAGTGGCAACGATGCCTATTAGCACGCTTCCCTTAACATTCTTCTTATAGAGCGCACCTATGATTATGAAACCAAGAAGTGCAAGAATTGCGGGCAGTACAGTGATTATTCCATCACTATTAATAGCGCCGTGTATGTCAACAAACTGCAGCAGTGTGTATTGATTTGCCTGAACTATACCTGCGTTTTGTAGACCAATGAATGCGATAAACAGACCGATACCTGCCGGAATAGCTTTTTTAAGGCAATCGGGCAGTGCCTTTGCCACATAAACTCTTGCGCCTGTAACGGACAAAAGAAGGAATATAAGTCCTGAAATCAAAATGATAACAAGACCTGCCTGATATCCCTTAATGGGGTCGCCTTCGTTTATTACCTGAGGTAAAACAAAGGTTACAAAGAAGAAAGAGTTTAGTCCCATGCCGCAGGCCTGTGCAAAGGGAAGCTTAGCATATAGACCCATGAGCAGTGTTCCTACTATGGCCACTAATATGGATGCAATATAAACAGAATTCCACATTGAGCCAAGACCCTCCGTAAAGCCGGTAACTTGGTTAGGATTTGTAATGACGATGTACGCCATTGCAAAGAAAGTCGTTAAACCTGCAATAATCTCAGTTTTAACATTCGAGTTTCTTTCAGAGATCTTAAAAAACTTGTCCATGATTTTAACTCCTTGTATTTTTGTTAATGTATAGGTACCAAATAAATTTACCATAATTGCGACAAATTAGTCAATAATATGACTACAATGACAAAGTGTTGACACCAAATAATTTTCGATACAAGCTAAATGTTTTTCTGCATAATAGCGGATATCAGTCTATTACACTCAAGAATGTGCCTCTAAAAATTTCTGTTTTTCTTATAATAAGAAGATAAGATAAAAAATATACGCAGCCTGTGGCTCGTATTAACTACAATTATTATTAACAAATCATTGCCAAATGTCAATAATAGTATATAATTAAATTAAATATAAAATTTTGCATAACGAAGGACTGCTTTATTGTTATTAAAGCTTCCGGTATGTACACAAAATTAAATTGTCAAAATCAATGGAAATCAAGTTACAGGAGGGTGGGGCTGCAAGCTGCAGTGCAATCTTTTTTACAGATGAGAATACAACAGTACGGATCAAGCAAAGAGTCGCCATAGACAATCAGGTATTAATATTGATGAACTGCACTTTGAAACAATAGGTCAAGCATTTGATTACTGTAAGAAAAGGACATATGATGCATTTTTATAGTCGTATTCTAATGAAGTAGAATGCTTTGAACAATTTTTAGGAAGTGATGGGTTATATGAGAACAGAAAAGAAGTATATATCCATAATAATTATGTGCAGTATATTATTTGTTGTATCTGCTACATTATTTGTAAAATTCATTGATGCATTTTACCAAAGAGCAATTAGCTATGTTGCGACATCCTCTTTAAAATACGTGAGTGAGTCGACACTGCAATCTGTTAATTCAATTTCTACAAATATCAGGGGATGTGAATGTGATGTCAAATCTGTAGCTTTTATATGCGGGAAGTATGACGATCTACATAACAATAAATTGATTTCAGACCTTTTAAATATACGAAGTGGCTATAATGGAATGAACATCGCTATAGTCGATGTGAAGGGCTTGGGTACAGTCGTTTCAACAGGTAAGGAAATTAATATACATGATTACTCATTTAATGCTAATGAAGTTAACGGTGATAGCAGAATCGGTTACCTGAATAAATCACTGACAGGTGAGAGCTCGCCAGTGATATTGGTAAAAGAGCCAATTTACTCTGAAAATGGCGAATTCATGGGGGAAGTATATGGAACATATGATTTAGATCGACTCATACATGTCAGCAATAACAGTGTATATAATGACAATAAAATAATCCTTCTAAACGGTGATGGAATTGTTTTGTACACAGATCATGGAGAATTTCCGGCTAATATTGGAGAAAATCTGAATATTCAGGAAGGCACGGCGAAGCTGCTTGCAAATAAGGATCGAACCTTTGAGTTTGAGTACGATGGAGATTTATATGCCGGATGCTGCAGACCTCTTGAAATAAGTGATTGGTGTGTCATGGAGATAATGCCTTATACAGTTCTGAAATCTTCATACAGCGATCTGAACAATACATTTAAATTATACATGTCTATTTGCTTTATTGTACTCTCTGTAGTTAGTATTCTAGTTATTATTCTTTCTATTATTGGAATGAATAGTGAACGAAAAGCTGAAGAATCTGAAAGCGCTGTGCGAAAAGCGCAAATTGTTCAAAATAAGCTTCAACATGAGGCTTCTTTGCGTAATCAGGCACTTGAGGGTGTTGGAAGATATTTTATTGGAATATACATAGTTAATTTAAATAACGGTATTACTACAGTCATCAAAGCCTCAAAATATTTCGATGAAATGCTCAGTTCCACTCAACAGCATTTTTTTGCGGCGTTTGGTAATTATTTAGGAGAAAAGGTGCCTGATGAGTATACTAAGTCATTGATGGCTTTTATGTCTTCGAGGTTGCTAAAAGCTGAATTAGACAATGGTAATATACCTGAATTGACTTACAGAACTAGTGAAGGCCAGTGGATTACAGTACGTGTATACCGCGCACTTGATTATACAACTGAAAAGCTGATGACCTTATGGGTGTTCGAAAATGCTAACGAAAGAGCCCGTATGCAGGAGACGCTAAAGGCTGCTCTCTCTGTTGCTGAACAGGCATCATGCGCAAAATCACAGTTTTTATCGAATATGTCTCATGATATACGCACTCTTATGAATACAATTGTAGGTATGACAAGGATTGCGAAGAGAACTATACAGTATAATCCTGAGAGAAAAGAATGCGCAGCTGCTGTGAACGGCTGTTTGGAGAATATATCCGTTTCGTCTAACCTGATGCTTGGCCTTATTAATAATATTTTAGATATGTCACGAATAGAAAACGGTAAGCTAAATCTTGAAGAGGATAGTTTTACATTAGATAAAATATTAGATTCTATTTCAGTAGTTATAGGGCAGCAGGCAAATGAAAAGGCTCAGAAATTTTCAATTTCAGTTAACAATGTAAGGCATAATCAGCTGATAGGCGACAAGTCGCGACTTAATGAGGTTTTTATGAATATATTGGGAAATTGTGTCAAGTTTACACCCGAAGGCGGTGTTATCCATATGGATGTAAACGAGCTAGGCCAGGAGGGTGAATATGCGCGCTTCAGATTTACATGCAGCGATACAGGTCAAGGTATAAGTAAGGAATTTTTGCCCCATATATTTGAATCCTTTGTGCAGGAAAATCAAAGAGTAAGGTCCACGTTCAAAGGGACAGGCCTGGGTATGGCAATTGCCAAGTCGATCCTTGATGCTATGAACGGAACAATCGATATTCAAAGTGAAGTTGGTAAGGGAACAGTGTTCACTGTAGAGATACCGATTCGTATGCAGAACGTGCCCGGCAATGAGGCTGATAATAAAGACAGTGAATCTGATACCATTAAAAATGAAATGCAGGAAAAGATTATAGAGCTGCAGGAAAAAGAAAATGCATTCAATGGCTTGAGGGTTCTTCTTGTTGAAGATATTGAAATTAATGCAGAAATAGTTACTATTGAGATGGAAGAACGGGGAGCATCAGTTGACTGGGCTGTAGATGGAAAGCAAGCGTTAGAACGGTTTAAAAACAGTGCTCTAGGTTGTTACAGATTAGTCTTGATGGACATCCGCATGCCTGTTATGGATGGCTTTGAGACAGCAAAGGCTATACGTGCTCTTGACAGAACTGATGCACAAAACGTAATGATTATCGCGGTTACTGCCGACGCATACGCCTCAGACATTGAAAAGGCAAAGCGAGCAGGTATGAATGAGCACATATCAAAGCCCATTGATTTTGACGTCTTGGAGGAAAAAATAAGAAAACTTTTGTGAGAAAATTATGCCAATTAACCATGATTTTTATTAACCATATAGCCTGATAATGTATATATTAACCGCTTATAATGGCAATTACACATGACCTAAAGAAGAAATAAGCTGTACCACTAACAAGTTCAGGCGGGAGAACTTAATCTTAATTTTGTTGGGGTGCAACCGACTTGTTTCTTAAAAACACGGTTAAAGTAGCTTATATTATCAAAACCACACTCAAGTGCGATATCAGTAATACTCAGATTGCTTGCTTTGATAAGTGTAATAGCTTTTTCTACACGATATTGATTAATATAGTCTACAATATTTATACCTGTCATTTCCTTGAAAAATTTGCTTAAGTACTGAGGTGTTAAGTCAAAAGCCATGCTGATATCAATAAGCTTGATTTTTTTATTAAAATTTTGGTATATGTACCCAAGTACGTTTTTTAACATAAAATATCTTTTTGATTTAAAGGAATACTTTCTCAACTCTTCCATAGTGGTATAGAGGTTATTTCTTAATATAGTGCTGAATATGGAGAACAGCATACTCTTGAGTACTAATTCATAAACAAAGTTCTTGTTGGTAAGTTCATCAATTACAACTTTCAGGGAAGATATAATTTTTTCATGAGAGGGTGTCTCAGGCTTGAAATGTGAGAGTATCCTATATTGATTACTGATGATCCCGTCAAAAAACCTTCGACAGGCATCAAATGAGTTGCTGAGAAGTTCTGTTGAAAAAACTACAGAATAATATGTAGAATCCCCCGTCATGGAGTATGCAGCATGAATGCGTCCGCTGTTTACAAAAACACATTCACCGGCTTGAACAGGGATGGTTTCATCGTCAATGGTAAAGATTGCCTTACCAATTTGCATATAGATGAATTCCAGTTCATTATGCCAATGGTGAGGCAAAATCGCACATGGAGTATTATGAGTAACACAGTATAGTGCGATTGGAAGCATACCTTCTCCATGTTGTTTATGTTCCTTCATCTTTTCATTACTTATAATATTCATGGCAGTGAGCCCTTTCTTAAGTATTTATATATTAAAATAGTATTATATCATGTTCATTTTATGCAAGTATTTTCTTAAAAAAGCAAATATAATACTAATGTTGGCTGGATTTGACTAAGCAGTGTGTATGCATAGCATTAACAAATATTTTTATAGGAGTGATAAAAATGTATACTAAAATATCAGATACTTCCTTATTTGTTCACATTGTGCCCCTTGCAAATAATATTTTACGAGTAGTTTATTCACATAGTAAACAAAAGCCTGAAAATAGCGTTCTTATTGCGGAGGATTTCACTCCGGTTAAAGAAATAACAACAGATATGTATACGGCTGAGGAGGATGCTATTGAGTTTAAAAATAAAAAGGGAGAAATGATTCTTAGGGAGATTGGGCATCAATTAATAGAAAAAGAAGTTTTTAAATACTTCATAGATGGTGAACCAATTATAAAACATAAGAAAACTGCAAACGGAGAGGTGTCTTATATAGAAAATGCCAGGAAGGAGCCGGCAGGTACGTCTTATGAGGGAAAGCTTACGTTTGCCATAACAGAAGACGAATACATTTATGGGCTGGGTCAGCACGAGAACGGGATATACAACTACAATGGCAGTAAGGAATACCTTTATCAGACGAATATGAAGATATCCATTCCATTTATAATTTCGTCAAAAAATTATGGAATACTTATAGATACTGAAAGTGCTATGATCTATGAGAGTAAGCAGGGGATAATGGAATTTACTATCGATACTACGGATGAGCTTTCGTATTATGTAATTACGGGCGAAAGCTTTGACGAGATCATAAGAGCTTTGAGAAGCTTGACAGGCAGGACTCCGATGCTGCCAAGATGGGCATACGGTTACGTCCAGTCAAGAGAGCGCTACAATTCCTCAGAGGAACTGATCAATACGGCAGAGAAATTCAGAAAGCTTGGAATCCCTATTGATTGTATTGTTCAGGATTGGTTTACCTGGGAAGATGGTTTATGGGGAGAGAAAAAAGTAGATAAAAAGAGGTATCCTAATATAAGCGAGCTTACACAATCACTTCATAATGATCATGTTAAGCTGATGGTTTCTATTTGGCCTAATATGGCAGAAGGCGGAACAAATCTAAACGAGTTCAGAGAAAAGGGCTTACTGCTTCCGAATTCATTGACCTATAATGCATTTAGTGAGGAAGCACGAGCTGCTTACTGGAAGCAGTGCGAAGAAGAGTGGTTCTCCGGAGGTATAGATGCATGGTGGTGCGATAATGCAGAACCATTCTCTGATGCGGACTGGAACGGGGAAATAAAAAGACCTGAGGAAGTGCGATACCAGCTGATCATAGACGATTCAAAAAAGTCTATGGATTGGACACGACTTAATTCATACGGACTTTTCCATTCTAAGGGCATTTATGAAAACTGGCGAAAAACAAAACCTGAAAAACGTGTGACCAATCTGACAAGGTCAACCTATATTTCCGGTCAGCGTTATGGTACTATTCCATGGTCTGGAGACATTAGTGCCAAATGGTCTACACTTAAAAATCAGATCACAGAAGGTATAAAATTCTCTCTGAGCGGAATGCCTTATTGGACGCTTGACATCGGTGCATTCTTTGTAGTAAAGGATAAATGGGAAAACAGGGGCTGCAACAACAATAGCCGTAGCCCATTATGGTTCTGGGATGGGGATTACAATGAGGGCGTTAATGATGCGGGTTACAAAGAGCTTTATGTGCGATGGCTGCAATATGGGACTTTCTTGCCTATGTTCCGTTCGCATGGCACGGATACTCCAAGAGAACCCTGGAATTTCGGCAGACCGGGAGAAATGTTCTACGATGCCATATTAAAATTTATTAAACTTCGTTATCGGCTGATGCCTTATATTTACTCAATAGCAGCTGCAGTGAATCAAGAACATGACACAATACTGCGAAGCTTGATGTTTGATTTTGCAGAAGACAAAAATGTAAGGGGGATCAGTGACAGCTTTATGTTTGGTAAGGCGTTCCTGGTTTGCCCTGTCACTGAGCCTATGTATTATGAGGCTGATAATGTATCATTGTCAAATATCGAAAAGACAAAGAGGGTTTATTTACCTGAAGGTACGAATTGGTATGATTTCTGGACGAGTGAGAGCTATTCAGGAGGGCAGTACGTCGTATGTAATGCAGCATTGGATGTGATACCTCTCTTTGTTAAGGCAGGTTCAATTATTCCGGTATCTGAGCCATTGCTTTATGCGGATGAGAGAGCCGGAGAGGTGTCTGAGATCCTGATCTATGGCGGTGATAACGGAGAATTTGTCCTTTATAATGATGAAGGTGACAATTATTCATATGAGAATGGGAATTACTCAGCAGTTAAAATAGAATACAATGATAAAGAAAAAACGCTGATGTTTAGGAAAGTATGCGGTATGTTTAAGTACCAGGAAAACTTCAAGATAAAATTGATTGAGAATGGATATGTATCACAAGAAATTAATTTTATTTACTCAGGAAGTGAGCAAATAGTCAGTCTTGCATAAACAGGGCAATTGTTATGATTCGCGCTTAAGTTCAGCAGTACAATGTGTGGCTAATAATAAGTCATAATGCATTGTGCTGCTGAATTATTTAATGACAAATGATGTAAAGAATAAAGTATGTATTTATTATTTATTATATGATATTATTAGCTTAAACTAATACACACATTTTGATTCTGCTGTGAAACCTGAGATGAGGACAGAAATTATGGCATGTCTGATTTCAAAATTTAGAGACACTTCATTAAGAGCAAGAATATTTATCTTTTATGCAGCTATCCTCCTTGTTTCATTGTCTATATTTGCACTATTGACTATAAGAATATCTAATCAAGCAATAGTTAAGAAAGCTGCAAGAAATGCAGAAAGAGAATTAACGCTTATTAACAAGAGTCTTTTAAATCTGACGCAAACAACAGAAGACTATGTCAGGATACTATCTATGGATAATAGGCTGCAAAATCAGCTTGAACGTATGAATTTAAATGAATTAAGTTCACTTGATAATCTTGAGGTAAGTAAGACCATTTCAACTGTGATGAGCAATATTACACAACCAACCACGCGTATTGCTGCTGCAAGCATTATGTCATCAAAGAGAAAGCTTTTTGAGGTTGGCTTTGTTGACAACTCAAGTATCTATTCAGCGATCGATGATGATATTATCGATTCAGTAACTGAAAACAAAACCCCAACATGGATAGGATTGATTAAAATGAAATACAATTATGGGGGGGAAGAGGACGCATTTGCTATAGCAAAAACTATTATTGGAATTGATACGGGACATATTTTAGGGACAGCGATATTATATGTCAAGGAAAAGGATGTAGCAGCCATTTACCTGGATAACATAGTAAATAAAAATGATAAATTCTTTATTATTGATGATCAAAGAACGATAATTTCCACCCAGAACAAAAACGAGTTATATAGCAGGTTTGATGATGAAAGATACTTGGGTGAATATAGACTTGAGGATGTTTCCAATAATGAAAGCTTCATTAGAAACATAGAAGGAAAGAAGACTCTGGTTGCCATTCAGGATTTTGAAAAGCTTAACTGGAAAATTGTCAGTTTGATTCCACTTGATGAAATTACATATGAAAACAGAGGAATGACCAAGCTTATAATTTCGTTTGGACTGATCTGTCTTTTAATTGCATTCATTGCTTCATATTTATTGTCTTATACTATATCAAAACCAATATTAGAGTTGGTTAAGATAATGCGTGAAATCAAATCAGGCAATATGCAGCTAAGAGCTGATCTTAATGAAAAAGGCGAAATCGGTATGCTTGGAGACGGTTTCAATAGTCTGATGGATAAAATAAACGGGTTATTGGAGGAAATCTATAATGAACAGAAGCTGAAACGGGAAAACGAATTTAAGCTTCTTCAATCTCAGATCAAGCCGCACTTTTTATATAATACAATTGAAACTATTATTTCCTTTATCAAGCTTGGACTAGAGGATAATGCAATGATGACGGCGAAATACCTTGCAGGCTTCTATAGAATTTCACTGAGCAAGGGTAATGACATAATAACTGTAAATGATGAAATGCAGCTTATTAACAATTATCTTTCGATACAAAAGCTAAGGTATGTAGAATATTTGGATTATGAACTGGATTTCGACGAAAAGATATTAAAATATCAAATACCGAAATTGACACTGCAGCCTCTTGTGGAGAATTCTATTTATCATGGCTTAAAGCAGAAGGATGAAAAAGGTACTCTGTCAATAAGGGGCTATTATGATCAAGATATAATAAAGATAGAGGTCATGGACGATGGTGTAGGAATGTCTGAGGACATGATAAAAAAGGTTCTTAACCGGCCGTTGAACGAGCAGAAGAGTACTGATTTTGGAGTGTTCAGCGTTGATACAAGATTAAAATTGCTGTATGGAGAGCAGTACGGATTAAGCATCGAGAGTGTGGTAGGAGAATATACAAAAGTTATTGTCAGCCTTCCGGCTGTTGATATGTAGGGGGAGTAAATATGCTGAAAATAATGATAGTAGATGATGAGTTCTATTTTAGAGAGGCACTTAAGATATCACTTCCCTGGTCTGAACTTGGCTTTGATATATGCGGGGAAGCAAAAAACGGCAAGGATGCACTTGAAAAGCTGGAAGAATTGGATCCGGATATTGTAATAGTAGATATAAACATGCCCATTATGGATGGCCTTGAGTTTGCTCAGAATGTTAGGGATTTGGGTAATAATTGCAAGATGATAATTTTAACAGGACACAGTGAATTTAATTATGCAAGGCAGGCTGTTCAGCTTGGAGTGAATAACTATATCTTAAAGCCTGTAAATGAAGACGAGCTTAAGGACTCACTTTTGGAAATTAAGAAGATACTTGAAAATGAAGCACATGTAAGAATAGAGGTTGATTACCTTAAGCAACAGGTTAAGGAAAGCAAGCCGCTGCTAAAGGAAAAGTATTTAAATGAGTTGATACAAGGAAATTTAATAAAGAATAACAATGAGACAATAAAGAAAATGGAATATCTTAATATTAATGTACAATCCGAATATTACCAGGTCATCACCATAGAGCTGGACTATGATGAAGACCTGAGTTGGAGTGATGATGATAAGCAGCTGTGGAAATTTGCTGTATCCAATATAGCGTGCGAAATACTTGCTGAGCAATTTGTGCTGGATATATGCTTCGATATAGATGACAGGATATGTATAATAGTTGGAAGGAATACTTCTGAGAGTAATTGCGATTTCAATTCACTGCTTTACAACAGGCTGGAGCTTATCAGGGCTGCGGTATATAAGCACCTTAGCTTTACTATTACCATAGGTGTCGGACGCGAGAAGAATGAGTTATATGATATCCATATATCCTACAAAGAGTCCATCGTTGCACTTAAAAATAAATTGACAATCGGTAAGAACAAGGTTATTTCATACAACTCTGTGGCTGAGTCGGAGATCAGGGGGAATTTCTTTACAAGTGAACATAGAAGCCGACTTTTGATGAATATGCGTATCGCTGATGAGGCTGAGGTTGAGAAGCTCATAAAGCAAATTTTCAGTAAAATACGTCGGGAAGGTATTCAGCATGAAGTATTTACAGTAATGTGTATAGAGATTATAGCGGTATGCATGGAATTTACTGTTGAGGTAGGCTTAAGTATTAAGGATATGCTACCAAATAGTCAATTTAACATTATTGAGGAAATTCAGTCCAGAAATTCGATTGATGAAATTGAAAATTGGGTTTTAACCATTTTTATTCACACGATCGAAATGGTTAAAAAAAATAGGAATTCAAAGGCATCAAGGCTTATTGAAGAAGTTAAAAAGTATATAATAGAAAATTATCATGATAGTGAGTTAACTATTGATGATATAGCAAAAAATCTTTTTGTCAATTATACTCATCTTTGCTTTATTTTCAAAAGAGACACGGGTATGACCATCAATGAGTATTTAACAGAGTATAGAATAAGCAAAGCAAAGGAGTTTTTTGATAAGGGGGACGTACTGGTGCTTGATGTTGCAGCAAAGGTGGGATATGCGGATGCAAACTACTTCGCGAAATGCTTTAAGAAGTTCTATGGCTTGGCTCCGAGTAAATATATCGAGAATATAACTCGTTAGTATTAGTATTTCCTAATATTTTTCCTTATCCACAAAAGATATTCCCTGTAATAAATTTTAACGCGATTATATAATAACATTGTAACAGTTACAGAACCTTTCGAAAGGGCTATTCTCTGAAATCAATTATGAAAATTGAGGAGGCCAAAAAAATGAATAAATTAAGAAAGCTTATTTGCATTATTATGGCTATTGCCATGATAATCTCTTTGGCTGCATGTTCAGGTAAATCGGATAATACTTCTGACACCTCGAAAACTGCAGATACTCAGGAAGCGACAAAAACAACTGAGCCAGCTGCAGAAGCAACAAAAGAGGAGAAGGTTACAATTAAATTCCTTTCTCTCAGCGCAGATGACAACAGAAACAGTATCAGAGACAATTACATTAAGGTTAATATTGAAAAGGAAATGCCTAATGTTGAAGTTGAATACGATTTAGGCGGCGGCGGACAGGACTATGCAAACAAGCTGAAGGCTTACAATGCATCAGGAGATATGCCTGATGTATGGTTCTCAGAACAGAATCTTTCGTCAGTTGTTATTGCAGCCGGCAACGCACTTGATTTATATCCGTATGTACAGAAGTCAGGCTTTGACAAAAAAATAAAGCTTCCTGCTCTTGTTACACCTGATAAGGATGGAAAGCTGTATTGTGTACAGCCTGGTGCCGACCAGTACTTCACACCGAGAATTTGGTATCACAAGGACATATTTGCCCAGCACAACATTCAAGTTCCTAAAACCTTTGATGAGCTTGTAGCAGCTTGTGAGACACTTAAGAGTAAAGGGCTTATTCCAATGTCTATAGCTGGTAAAGATGGCTGGGTTCCGAACCTTGCAATGGTACAGACTATGATTATGGCTGAAGATCCTCAAGTAGCACAGGATATTGTTGACAACAAAACCGACTTCAGTAATCCTGTTGTTAAGAATGCTCTTGGCAGAATCCAGAAGCTGGCTCAAATAGGCGCATTTGATGAAGGTGTTACAAACGTAGATTATGGTCCATCAATTGAAGCGTATACTTCAGGCCAGGCTGCTATGCTTGTAATGTTTACATGGGAGACTGCAAACCTTGAAAAGCAAGCACCTGACACAGATTTCTTCCCATGGCCTACAGCAAAGGAAGGACTTGATCCTAATAATGCTATACAGTACTGGGGAGCTCCATTAAGCGGTTACCTTGCATCAGCAAACAGCAAGAACCCGGAGGTTGCAGCTGATTTTGCAATATTCTGTGCAACTCAGGATGCTCTGTACTATAATGACAACGGTTCTCCAACAATGCTTGATACAGGCAAAGAGGTAGAGATAACCTCACCGCTTCTTAAAAAGAGCTTAGATCAGTTCAATGCAGCACAGATAAAGATCCCATCCATGTGGGCTGCAACATTCAATGCAAAGATGTCTGCAGAATTTGCAACACAGAACAGCAAGCTGCTTACAGGCAAGTATTCACCTGATGAATGGGTCAACGCTATCAATCCTGTATGGGCTGAGAACTTTAATTAAATCAGGAATGGCTACTTAAAAGAGTAAATAGATCATTAACATCCCTATATGAGAGTACACCCCATATAGGGATGTTGATTAATAGGTGATTATATGAACAAATATTTCGGCAACAAATTAGCAATATTCATATTTTCCTTTCCTGCATTAGCATTATTCACAGCCTTTGTTATATATCCAATATTTCCTGAGATCGCAATAAGCTTTCAAAAAAACGATGGCTTCAGAAGCATGGGATATATAGGACTTGAAAATTATGTGAACGTGTTGAAGGATGCAACATTCTGGCGATCAAACCTGAATACAATTTATATTGTGTTTATATCAACCTTTGTAGGTCTTCCCATCTCACTGTTGCTTGCATTAGTTATGGATAGGCAGACTGATTCTGTAAGAAGATTCTTTAAAGCTACTAGTGTTTTTCCGGCAGTTCTTTCTGTTACTGTAATTGCTCAGATGTGGGTCGCAATTTATGAACCGAAATGGGGCTTGATAAATTCAATACTAAGGGCATTTGGACTTGACAGTGCTGCACTGGCTTGGCTGTCCAATGATAGGACAGTTGTTACTGCGATAACAATAGCCTATTTGTGGCAGTATATCGGATTGAATTCACTACTGTTTTATACCGGCATTAAAGCTATTCCTAAGACTTATTATGAGGCTTCCACTATTGATGGCGCAGGCTTTTTCAGAACCAGTATAAAAATTACGATTCCTCTTTTGCAGGATGTTACTAAATACCTTCTTGTACTATCGATTTTAGGCTCAATGTCCCAATTTGCACATGTAAGGATAATGACAGCCGGAGGGCCGGGAGACACATCAAGGACTGTTATTTACCAGCTTTATTATAAGGCTTTCTCGGCATCTGATTTTGGCCAGGGCTGTGCAATAGCAATAATATTCGTGATAGAATGCCTGATACTGACGTTCTTGATCAACAGGTTTGTAGCAAGAGAAAAAATTGAGTTTTAGCTGGAAGGTGAATAGGTTATGATAAAGAAAAGAAATAAATTGTTGATCAGCATTATAATGATTATTATTGGGGCATCATTCCTTTTCCCTCTGTATTGGATGATAAACCTGTCATTTAAACCAAAAAGTGAGATATATGTCAATCCATTTGGACTTCCAAAACAATGGGTTTTTAACAATTATGGCAACGCTCTTGCGAAGTTTAATTTTTTAAGATATTTATCAAATAGCTTGATATACTCGGTAAGTACGATCATCATTACAATATTTTTCGGGTGTATGCTGGCTTATTGCCTGAGCAGAATGAACTGGAAGTATAAGGGACTTGCTTTTAGCTATATTTCAATGGGTCTGATTGTTCCTGCCCAGGTGGTTATTATTCCTATACTGATAATGACCAACAAGCTTGGAATAAAGGGTACTCATTTGGGCCTTATATTACCATATGCAGCGTTTGCGCTTTCTTCATGTGTCTTAATGCTATATGCATTTTTCAGAAGCTTGCCCAAAGAGCTTGAGGAGGCGGCCTGCATTGATGGGTGTAATATTTATCAAACCTACTTTAAAATAATATTTCCAACAGTAAAGCCTGCAATTTCAACTCAATGTGTCTTAATATTTATGAATACGTATAATGAATTCTTTTTAGCCTTTATTTTGGGCGCTGAGGATAGGATACGGCCTTTAACTGTTGGATTGCTTAATTTCTTTGTCAGTATCGGTGTTAACCATTGGGGGCAGATTGGGGCCGCAATGATCATAACCAGCCTGCCTACGATAATCGTATACCTGATCGGAAATGAGCAGATTGAGAATGCTCTTACAGCAGGCGCGATTTTGAAATAGAATATAGAAGAATTTAATGCAGTAGTTATCCACTTAAAACGAATGATAACCACTGCTGCGGGGAATAGATAGTGTCGAACATAAAGACACAACGAATTTAATTGAGGCTTAGATAAAATGGTATGTTGAAGAATTCACTAAAATGGAAAATATGTGAAAGGCGTTTTTGATAAGGCATTTGCTAAATCAAAACGCCTTTTTCTGAGTTATTCTACGTGTTAAATCTAATTAAACAAGGTGATAATTAGATATGGCGGCATGGAAATGACGAGTCCAGAACTTCTCACTTATAGATTATCTTCCGATATATTATGAAATTCCATGTGACAACAACACCGATTGCAAATATCTTTGCAATTAGGTATTGAAGCGAGAGCTTAACTGTCAGAAGGTACATTATAATATCCGAAGCAGCAAGATTAAATGCAAAAAGTACCAGATACATTACAAGCTGCTTTTTTATGTTTCCCGTCGATTTAAAGGACCAGAATCGGTTCATAAGGAAGTTGAACCAGAAAACTATCGACAGGGCAATGGTGTTAGCAGCAAGAACAGAAAACTTAGCTATATCCTTGAATAAGAATAGCAGAGTGAACTCAATAGCTGCACTGCTGAAGCCGGTGATGAGGTATCGCATGATTTGTCCTACAAATTCAGGTGTTGCAAAGGGCTTTGCAAATTTAAATTCCTGAAGCAGCTTTACAATAATGTTTGTTACTTTGTCTTTTATCATGTATATCACTGGAAAAAGCCGGGCTTTTGCTAGCAAACTTGCATAAGCCGCCCTATTCCTGTTCCCTCTCTTCATATGTATTAGTTTTACATTTATTTATTATATTAAAAGCATTTATTATTCTCAAGACATATTATGGCTATATGTCATTTATTTTAATATTGCCTCATAAATTTATTATTGTTATAATACTGGTAAGTTTTGCAGGTTACCAGGCTGGAGGTTGCAAAATGAGGTTTACAAAAATGCAGGGCTTAGGTAATGATTACGTCTATGTTGACTGTACAAAGGAATTGCCGGATAACCCTCACAAGCTGTCAATACGTTTAAGTGATAGGCATTTCGGAATCGGGTCTGACGGCCTGGTGTTAATTATGGCCTCTGATTGTGCAGATTTCCGTATGCGAATGTTCAATCCCGATGGTACAGAAGCCGAAATGTGCGGAAATGCTTTAAGATGTGTAGGCAAGTATGTTTATGATAACAAGCTGACAAGTTCGACAAAAATTACTGTTGAAACTCCGGCAGGGATAAAAATACTTGAAATGCAGACAGAAAACGGCACAGTAAGGAATGTAAGGGCTGATATGGGCGAACCGGTTCTTATACCAGCAAACATACCGGTTATAAGTGACAAGGAGATTTTTTTATCAGAGCCTGTGACAATCGGGGACAGAACCTTTTCTGTTACTTGCGTATCAATGGGAAATCCGCATGCTGTAGCCTTTGTTAATGATGCTAACAGCTTTCCTCTGGAGTTATACGGTCCCGAAATGGAGTCAAACCTGCTTTTCCCGAAAAAAACCAACAGCGAGTTTGTTGAAGCTGTAAGCCGTAAGGTTCTGATAATGAGAGTTTGGGAGAGAGGTGCGGGCGAGACGTTGGCCTGCGGTACAGGAGCGTGTGCGGCTGTTGTTGCTGCAATACTTAATGATCTTTGTGACAGAACTGCTGTTGTACAGCTTAGAGGCGGCGAGCTCACAATTGAATGGAATGAAAGAAATAACCACGTTTACATGACCGGTCCTGCCGAGTTTGTTTTTAAAGGGGAAACGCTTTAGTAAAGGAGCGGGCTCAGTGAAGAAATGCTCTAGATGAAAATGCTCTAGTTTGTAAGACTAAAGCAATAAAGCTGAAAAATTAACAATAGGAGCAAACCTGCCTGTTGTAAACAATATCGAAGTAAAGGAGAAAAATAATGGCGCTCATTAATGAAAATTACTTAAGACTACAAGGCAGCTATCTTTTTGCGGAGGTTGCCAGAAGGAAAAATAGCTATATTAAAGCAAATCCAAATGCTGACGTTATATTACTTGGCATTGGTGATGTTACAAAGCCGCTGCAGCCTGAAATAATCAAAGCTCTGCACGAGGCAGTAGATGAAATGGCCGACGAGAAGACCTTTAAGGGTTATGGACCGGATGGCTACGGTTATGGCTTTTTGATTGATGCAATAATTAATACAGACTACAAATCAAGAGGTGTTTCACTTGATGCAGATGAGATCTTTATCAGCGATGGAGCCAAGAGTGATACAGCAAATATACAGGAAATATTCGGATTGGAGAATATTATTGCGCTCACTGACCCTGTTTATCCGGTTTATCTTGACAGTAATGTAATGGCGGGTAGAGCAGGAACCTATGACAGCAATTTAGGCAGATTCAATAGGGTGGTGTATATGCCGTGTACTGCTGAAAATAATTTTGAACCCTCATTGCCTGAGCAGAAGGTCGATATGATATATCTTTGCCTGCCTAATAACCCTACAGGTACAACGCTGACCAAGACGCAGCTTAAGAAGTGGGTTGATTATGCTAAGAAAAACAAATCAGTGATTTTGTATGACTCTGCATATGAAGCATACATACATGAGGACGATGTGCCTCATAGTATTTATGAAATTGACGGAGCAAAGGATGTAGCAATTGAATTCCGAAGCTTTTCAAAGACTGCAGGCTTTACCGGAACAAGATGCGCATATACGGTTATACCTAAAAGCCTCATGGCAGAGACCTCAAATGGCGAGCAGGTGTCACTGAACAAGCTGTGGTACAGAAGGCAGACAACAAAATTCAACGGAGTTGCTTATATAATACAGAAGGCTGCGCAGGCGGTGTACAGTCAGGAAGGCCAGAAGCAAATAAAATCTGTTATTGAATACTACATGACTAATGCAAAAATAATCCGCAATGGCTTACTAGATCTTGGCATACAGGTGTTTGGCGGAGTAAACGCCCCGTATATCTGGCTGAAAACGCCTAATAATATGGATTCGTGGGAATTCTTTGACAAGCTGCTTAACGAAGCAAACATAGTAGGTACGCCCGGATGCGGCTTCGGGCCAAGCGGACAGGGGTATTTCAGGCTTACGGCGTTCGGAAGCAGAGAGAATACGGAAAGGGCTGTTGAACGCTTCAAAACCAGGCTTAGTTTGTAAAGCATTGCTTTAGTAAGCGGCACCATTTGCAGCTAATTCTATAAACTTGGATGCCCGGAGACTTTTATTTATATGAGCATCAAGCATAGGTAAAAAGGTACTCTGCTTAGCCTATGCTTTTTAATTCTATGTCAATAGTTGGGGGCTCGAGCAAAAAATATTGATATGCTTATCTGGCAGATAATCTAGTGTTATGTAACAATTCATTGTTGTAGATCATTCGGAGTGTTACAAAGACACATCCATGAATATTATATAGGTTACTGCCAGTTTTATTAAAGACAGAGCCAGTATTTCTATTAGCTTTTGCACGTGGTGTGGGAGTAAGTTACCTGTTTCTAAGAGAGATTTGTGGTTTGAAACACTTGAAAGGTATTGTTTTATATTGTGTAGTACTGATATATATTTTCAGAACATGACATACTGTTGTCAAGTTTGGTTTGTTAAAGTTATATATATATGAGTTTGATTAAGTATATAGTATGACGGAGGTTGAATTTATGGATGAGGTATCAAATTGGCTTCTTGAAGATGAGACGCCGGAAATAAAATATCGGACTATGACTGAACTTCTTGGTATGTCAAAAAATGAACCTGAAGTAAAAAAAGCATATGACAACTTAGTAAATTCTAAAATTGTTGGAATGCTCATGGACAAATTTAAACTTGATGAAAAATGGGAGGATTTTAACGCCTTTTGTGCTATTGCAGAATTTGGACTAACAAGAGCTGATGTTCCAATTGACAATTATGTTGAACGCATTATCGCCAATACAAACTTCGATATGATGTGCGGGAAAGTATTGTTACTAAGAAATTTGGTAGCACTCGGATATTATGAACATAACAGGGTGCAAGATGAAATACCTAAGGCTTTTTCCATTATCCGTGAAGACGGTTCGTTTCGATGTTTAAGTAAGAAAAAGAAATCAAACGACTCGAATTTACCAGATATGGGTTGCTACAGACAAACTACCACCTATCTTTTACTTGCTGCAGAGCTTAAAAAAAGAGGAATTATTCTGCCACAGTTTGAGTCACTTGTAAACTTTTACTTGAATTACAACGTTATATTCCGATCTGATAAAATAGAAGATTATATTATTCAAGAAATGGCTGGAACATTTTATCCATTTGACCCAGTCAAAATAGGATTACAAATGATTATGTACGGGCTTTCTGTTCTTGGCGCTGCAAACCATCCTAATTGTAAAAATGCGTGGGAGTTATTAGAAAGCAAAAAAGATGGTGAAGGCAGATATGCGCTTGATAAATCTTTATCCAAACCTTACTTCAAAGTAGGTAAAGTGGGGAAACCTAATAAATGGGTTACATTATATATTCTGCTTGCGAATAAATATTGCACAGATCGTGCAGAGTTTCATCAGCTCCGCTAAGCTCCATGTTGATCTTTGTCTGTCGTCTTATGAAGACAAGTGTGATAAGACAAGGAAGACAAGGGGATGGTTCATTTGTGGATAAGACAAGGGGACGGTTCATCTGTCTTGACGAAGAGTGCCTATACTGATACAATGACGGTAAGAGGTGTGAATTATGCCGAGATATGCAAGGGAAAAGAGCGAAAACGGGATATATCATGTTATGCTGCGAGGAATTAATAGGCAAATAATATTTTATGACGACGAGGACTGTGAGAAATATCTACAATGCCTGATGGATTGCAGGACGATAAGCGGTTTTGAACTGTATGCGTATTGCCTGATGGGGAACCACATTCATCTGCTGATGAAAGAAGTGAAGGAGCCGCTTGAACTGATATTCAAACGTATCGGCGCAAGGTACGTTTCATGGTATAATTGGAAATATATGCGCAGTGGTCATCTATTTCAGGATCGTTATAAAAGCGAGCCGATAAAGGATGAAGGACGGTTCATTGCTGTAATAAGATACATATATCAAAACCCTGTAAAAGCAAAAATATGTGAACGACCGGAAGAATATAGATGGAGCAGCTGCCGAGACCTTCGGCTAGATAATTCGTTAGTTGATACTGACAGGTTAAATGAAATAGTCAAGATAGAACAGCTCTGGAAGTCAATAAATGAAGCAACTGATGAGAGTTTTATTGACCTAGAGCCAGTAACACGACTAACTGATAGGGAAGCGATTGAACTCATGAAGGAACTGAGCGGTGTTGAGAATATGAATCAGTTTTTAAGTTTGCAGCCTGAGAAACAAGATAAATTTATAGAAATGCTACATAAAAGTGGCTGCTCAATTCGTCAGCTTGCAAGAGTTACCGGTATCACCAAGGCAAGGATTGAAAGGATGCTGTCATAGAGCAAGACGCATGAACCGTCCCCTTGTCATATTCTTCTTTAGCGCTTCGGCTTTCTTAGAATTCCCATAACGAGCATGAACATAAGAACAGCGGCTGCTAAATAGCCTGCAAACCCCAGCAAAGGTATATCTGCTATCTGGGGCTTCATATTTGTAGTACATATCAGACTTGAGCCGATTATCAGCGCAGCACTTATAATTGATAAGACCAGCTTATCCATCATCTTGCGCAGATCGTGCAGCGTTTCATCAGTTCCGCTAAGCTCCATGTTAACCTTTGTCTGACCTTTTATAGTCATTTTTAGTAAATCGGATAGTTGTACCGGGATATCCAATGACTTCTTTGAAAGGGCGTAGGCTGATTTACCTGTTTGCTTCAGTTCGTCGAAAAGATTGAAATCAGTTAAAAGATATCTGGAAATATGGGAGGACATAACCTGCATAAAGTTTACATCAGGGCAGCAGGCCGTCAACACACCCTCTATTGTAACAACGCCTCTGGCAAGCATTCCTACTCCGGCCGGCATTTTAATATGATGCTTCATGGCCAGAGTCTGCAGCTCTCCAAGAAGCTTGCCCAGGTTAATATTACTCAGATTCATAGTACCGTATTTAGTAAGCATATCATCAAGGTCGGTATAAAGGTATGCATGATTTATTCTCTCTGTTGCTTCGCCCATAGTGAGAATGGCGTTTTTCAGCTCGAAGATATCGTAGTTGACCATAGCCTTGACCATTTTCTTAAATAACTCTCTGTCATACTTAGTTAACCTGCCTACCATTCCAAGATCGAGCCAGACTATTTTTCCGTCCCGTATCCAAATGTTGCCCGGATGAGGATCCGCATGGAAGAAACCATCGTCAAGAACCTGCTTAATATAGTTATCAGCCAGGTTTCTACCTATTTCATTCATGTTATAGCCAAGAGCAGTCAGCTTTTCTACCTTATCTATCTGAATACCCTCAATATACTCCATTACCAGAACCTTGGACGTTACAAGACCTGTTTCCACGGCAGGACATGAAACATATGGGATTTCACTGTTAAGCCTTGCGAACTCATTCAGATGTGAAGCCTCCTGTATAAAATCCATTTCCTGCTGAGTTGTTGCCCACAACTCTTCAATTATGGAGTTGAAGTCAATTACATCACCTGCTACCTTCATTACGTTAAGCAGCTTAGCAGCTTTGCGGAGCATGATTATGTCCTGTGTCATAGTCTCGCGAATATTAGAGCGTTGGACCTTCACTACCACCTTATGTCCGTTTGGCATAACGGCTATATGTGCCTGAGCTATTGAAGCCGAGCCGAGGGGCGTGTCATCGAAGCTGGTGAATAGTTCGTTTATCGGCCGGGAGAATTCGCTTTCGATAATTTTTATAACTTCCTGACCTGACATGGGTTTAACGTCGGCACGAAGCTTCATCAATTCATCGCAGTAGCTCTGTGGGAGCATATCAGAGCGCATGGACATGATCTGGCCTATTTTAACATAGGTTGGGCCAAGGTCCTCAAGTATACTGCGCAGCTTTTCCGGTGAAACGCCTTGAATAATACTATGTTGCCTGAGTACGGCTATAATTTCCTGCATTCTACCTGAGCGGGATTCTTTGTTTTTTGTTTTTTTTATCTTTTCTTCTTGTTCCAAAATAAAATCCTCCCACAACACGGTGGTCTATATGTGGTTGATTATTAAATCATTAGCATCATGATTAATTTGCCATGTGCGTTTTCGGCTTTACCGAAATCATCGCACCACAGCTTGAATCTTGTAAAATAACCGCACATCACGATTTATATGCGGTTATTATATCATATTATTTTGATTCTATTAATTGAAAGTTTGCTAACAGCAGCTTTAATGAAGAGCTTTTAAAAGAGTCACAGATAAACCTATTGTACTACATCTGCTGAGTGTCGTATTAAAAAGAGCCTTCGGCGTATACTAATCTTTATAAACTATACCCGAGCTTATAACGAGGTTATTACAAGTGTATGAGGCTGATTAAATTCGTTTTAATACTGACAATGACATTACTTACTGCACTACTTATTTGCGGTTTAAGTATACTGTCTGATTATACTAATATAAAAACCGAACCTGAAAGGGAAAAAAGCAGTACACCACATAACATCGGGCAAATAGGCATGGACAGCACAGCTATGGGAAACGGTGAAAGCAGTATGTCGGATGAGTTTGATGACAACATGACTGACAGCAGGCCTGGCGGAAGGAATGTTGTCAATATTCTGGTGCTGGGCCTTGATAATGATGAAACACGTGCGGATGTAATTGAATTGCTAAACTTCAATACAGAATCAAAAACACTCAATGTACTATCCATTGCCAGAGATACACGCGTGCGAGTAAAGGGAGAATACTGCAAGATAAATGCTGTCTATTCCAAGGGTATGAGGCTGATGAAAAAGGAAATCACAGAAATGACAGGCCTTGGTATAGATTATTATGCTGTTATGAATTTGAAGGGCTTTCGCGAAACTATAGATTTATTGGGCGGAGTTGAATTTGAAGTTCCATTTCGAATGAAATATGATGATCCCACTCAGGATCTCCACATAAACTTACGCAAGGGCAAACAGATCCTCAATGGGGATAAGGCTGAGCAGCTTATAAGGTATAGAAAGGGTAACATGAAGGGACAAGGTTATACAGAGGGTGATATTGGACGAATAGAAATACAGCAGGCTTTTCTTAATGAATTAATTAGACAAAAGGTGAATTTAAAATATATACTCAAGATAGATGAATTGTTTGGTATAGTGAAAGAATATGTTAAAACGGATATAGGTATTAATGAAGTAGCAAGGTACACAGGCAGTATAGCAGGACTCCAAAAAAATAGTATAGGTTTTTTCACATTGCCTGGTGAGAGCATCAGAAAAGATGGTGTATGGTACTACATTCTTGATAACAAAAAGACCAGAAGTATAATTGAAGAAAATTTCTATAAATAGAAGCTAAGATCATGATCAACGCGAAGACAAGGGAAGTCGGACCTTAAAAGTAGTGCCATTTCCCGGTGTACTGCTGACAGATATTGAACCCTTGTGCTCCTTTACGATCCAATCTGCAATAGAAAGTCCCAGCCCTGTACCGCCATTTTCTCTTGAACGTGCTTTGTCCACACGATAAAACCTCTCAAATATTTTTTTGATATGCTCACTTTCGATACCCTCACCTGTATCAGAAACGTAGAGCTCAGCATGGTTATCACACTTTTTTAGTACTACCTCTGCAGAACCGCCGGAAGGAGTATATTTGATCGCATTGTCGATCAGTATAACTACAAGCTGCTTAAGCTTGCTCTCATCTCCATAAATTTCAATATCGCTGTTTTGTTTGAGAGTCAGGTGGACACCATTTTTTACTGCAACAGGCTCCATTACGGTAACAGCACTATTTAAGGCATTGTTAAGCGGGAAATATTTCTTTTCCATGAGCTTTTGGTCGGAGTCAGCTCTGGCGAGTGTCAGAAGATCGTTAACAAGCTTAGTCATCCGAGTGTTCTCTGCTTGTATATTTTCAAGCCACTTTATTTGACTGTCAACGGTTTCATTTTTATTGTCCATTACAAGCTCAACGCTTGTTTGAATGACAGCAAGAGGTGAGCGTAATTCATGTGATGCGTCTGCAACGAAGTTCTTTTGCCTTTCCCAGGAGTCTTTAATTGGAACAAGCGCCCTGCCTGCCATAAAAAGACTTGATACAAACACTACCAGCAGCCCTGTAAGACCGACAAATAATAGTATCATTCTGAGCCGGGCAAATATTTCATCCTCCGGCTGTGTGCTCATAAAAGCAACTGTTACGATTCTCATCCCTGGAGAAATACTCAGGCAATATCTAAATCTTTCAGAGGGCAGAGCTGCGATACCCTTATTTGCGGTTGTATTCAATACTTCTGACAGCAGAGTTTCAAGCTGTTCATCTGTTACCGGAATATATTGTGAGCGTTCAACAATTCCATTCTGAATATATTTAACAAAAAAGAAATCATTTGTCTGCTTGAATGGAGGAGCCGGGTTAGGCCGTTGATTTTGCATTGCAATTGCAGCCGTATAGGAGGACAGCTGCTGTTCCGATTGCATCTGAGTGTTACGCTTCATCAGAATATATATACCGGAGAAGAATAGCAAAAGTATTATGCCAACTACTGTTATATTAATAAGTGTCAGCTTTAATCTCACTTTTTTAAACATTGCTATCCTCCCTGAGACAGTAACCCACACCTCGTATAGTTTCGATTCGAATTTCAGCTGAAAGACTTTCAAGCTTTTTACGAAGATAATAAATATAAATTTCAACGATGTTCATATCCACATCACTATCAAAGCCCCAAACACGATCAAGTATTTGCTCTCTGGTAAGGACATGTCCCTTGTTGCGGATAAATAGCTCCAAAAGCTGATTTTCCTTCATAGTGAGCTTCACAGCCCTACCGTTATATTTTGCCTCGCCACGCTTTGTGTAGAGAATGAGGGAGCCGACATGCAGATCCTCTTCTTCAAATTGCTCGGCTTTGCGCCGCCCCAGTGCACGTACTCTAGCTAGCAGCTCGTCAGTGGAAAATGGCTTTACAAGATAATCATCCGCTCCGGCATCCAAACCCTCAACCCTATCGGAAATAGTATCCTTTGCTGTAAGCATAAGCACAGGGGTCTTAATACCTTGTAAGCGCAAAGCCTTTAGGACACTTACACCTTCGCGGCCTGGTAGCATCCTGTCCAGAATAATAACATCATATATACCGGTCTGTGACATATCCTGACCTGTAATTCCGTCAAATGCAGTATCTACAGCGTATCTACTTTTTTTAAAAATATAAGCCAGCGCTTCAGAAAGCCTTCTGTCATCTTCCACAAGAAGAATCCTCATAGCATCACTCCTGAGTATATTCTATAACACATTTCTTTAAAATACATTAAAAAGCATAACATTGAATATTATTTACACATTTGATATAGTGCTATTATTGAATTAATATTTTGATAGCGTACAGCAGGAGGTAAATTAATGAGAGCAGTTATTACGGTGATTGGCAAGGATAGAGTCGGCATTATAGCAGAAATAAGTAATATACTGGCAAACAGTAATGTTAATATATTGGACATTTCTCAAACAATAATGCAGGATGATGTATTTACGATGATAATGCTGACTAACCTTTCAGATTCAAAGGTGTCGTTTGAGGCTCTTTCTGATGCACTTGAAGGTGTTGGAAAAGGACTGGGACTATATGTAAAAATTCAGCACGAGGATATTTTCAATTCCATGCACAAAATATAACTGCAGGTCATTTGAGCTATACAAAAACATCAGGTATATGCAATATGTGCTGATGAAGCGGCAGGACTGCAGATACTAAAAAAGCATTTATGGAGGAAGACACATGCTGACCAGATATGAGATATTAGAAACGACAAGAATGATTCATGAAGAAAATCTTGACATAAGAACAATAACCATGGGAATCTCACTACTGGACTGTATCCAACAGGACGGAGAAAAAACGCGTAGAAAAATATACGACAAGATAGCCAGATATGCTGAAAATCTTGTAAGGGTCGGACAAGATATTGAAAAGGAGTACGGCATACCAATAATAAATAAGAGAATTTCAGTGACTCCAATAGCCTTGATCGCGCAAAGCTGTGATGATGCAAACTATGTGAGGTTTGCCCAAACGCTTGATAAGGTGGCCGATGCTGTAGGAGTCAATTTTATAGGCGGCTTCTCTTCATTAGTACATAAGGGTTTTACACCCGGGGATGAGAAGTTGATTGCTTCAATACCTGAGGCATTGTCCGCAACTAACAGGGTTTGCTCGTCTGTGAACGTTGCAACTTCAAAGGCAGGTATTAATATGGATGCTGTAGCTATGATGGGCAGAGTGATAAAAGAGGCAGCAGGGCTTACTGCTGATAAGGGCGGACTGGCATGTGCCAAGCTCGTCGTCTTTGCGAATGCACCTGAGGATAATCCGTTTATGGCAGGAGCATTCCATGGAATTGGTGAGCCCGATTGTGTCATAAATGTGGGCGTAAGCGGACCGGGCGTTGTGAAATGTGCATTGGAGAAAGTAAAGGGAGCGGATTTCACTACAGTAGCCGAGGTTATTAAAAAGACAGCTTTTAAGATAACCAGAATGGGACAGCTTGTCGCTTTGGAGGCGTCAAAAAGGTTGAATGTACCATTTGGAATCGTCGATCTCTCGCTGGCTCCTACGCCCGCAGTAGGTGACAGCGTTGCATATATACTGGAAGAAATGGGACTTGAAAAGTGCGGGACTCATGGAACTATTGCTGCTCTTGCACTTCTAAATGATGCGGTCAAGAAGGGCGGTGTTATGGCATCATCACAGGTAGGAGGCCTCAGCGGGGCGTTTATACCTGTTAGTGAGGATGCGGGAATGATTAGTGCTGTTCAGGAAGGCGCGTTATGCCTGGAAAAGCTTGAAGCAATGACCTGCGTATGCTCTGTTGGACTTGATATGATCGCAATTCCGGGAGATACAACAGCGGAGACTATATCAGCTATTATTGCCGATGAGATGGCGATAGGAGTCGTAAATAACAAGACTACTGCTGTACGCCTGATACCTGCACCCGGCAAGAAACCGGGTGATGTCGTTGAGTTTGGCGGACTATTAGGCTCAGGTCCTGTTATGGAATTGAATAAATATGATTCCAGCGGCTTTATAAACAGAGGCGGCAGAATTCCTGCGCCAATCATAAGTTTAAGAAATTGACCTCAAATCATCATGTAAAGTTGTTTGTTATAGAGTTTTTCTACAAACTAAAAATATTCTTTAGTGGCGTTGACTGAAGGTCTACAGCAAAAAGGCGAGAGGAACTCAAAGCCACCGAGACTTTTCTTAAGGTGAAGTGCTATTACGAGGCCCAGGATTGTTATCAGCCTCGTAGAAACACTGTTAAGGTAAGAAAGTTCTTCTATAAACGAAAAACTTTCTCTGAACTGAAGTGCTATAATAAATATTGGCTTACTAGTTTTACAGTATCATAAATTGACCTATTAGAATATGTGAAAGGAGCTGAAGCAACAATGGTACCTATAGTTTTTGCTCACAGAGGCGCTTCAAAGCAGGCGCCGGAGAATACTATGGCAGCCTTCAGAAAGGCTCTGGAGCTTGGGGCAGGAGGCATCGAGCTGGATGTGCACTTAAGCAGGGATGGGCATATCGTTGTAACGCATGACGAGTTGGTTAACAGAGCCAGTAATGGAAAGGGATATGTCAAGGACAAAACGCTTGACGAACTGAGATTGCTGGATTTTGGTTCATGGTTTTCACCTGCATATGCAAATGAGAAAATTCCCGAACTGGAGGATGTACTCAAGCTCATAGAGGGTTGGGATGGGATCCTGAACATAGAGCTGAAGAACGGACCTGTGTTTTATCCGGGACTGGAACAGGCTGTTTTGGACATGCTAAGTAAATATAATATGATCTCAAGAACTATTATTTCATCCTTTAATCATTACAGCCTTGTGGAAATTCGAAGACTAAACAGCGAGATCAGGACGGCGCCCCTATATGTGGCAGGAATATTTGAACCGTGGAATTATGCAAAAAAGTTAGGAGCAGGTGCAATTCATCCTCTCTTTTACAATATTGTCCCCCAGGTGATGGAGGGCTGTAAGCTTAACGGTATCAAGGTACATCCATATACCGTTGATGAGCCTGAATATATAAGAGCTATGATAGCTGCAGGTGTTGATGGAATTATTACCAATGTGCCTGATATAGTGTTGAAAATATTGCGGGAAATGAGAGGTAAAACATATGAAGCTGGATTATAAAAAGACGATGCTTATAGGCTTGGGCTTCTTTACAGTGAGTATAGTATGGGGACTTTATAATGTGGCAGTTCCGTTGTATTTGGCCGACCTTGGCTTAAACGGTGTTACGGTTGGCTCTATAATGACTATAGACAACATATTCGCCATTGTTTTTCTTCCGATTTTTGGTGCACTGAGCGATAAGACTAACACCAGGTATGGCAGAAGAATGCCATATCTTTTGGTTGGAATACCGTTATCGGCAATTTCCTTCATGCTCATACCGGTGATGCGCGGAAAGCTTGTTACATTGATGATCACAGTTATCGCGATGAACTTTTTCATGAGCATATACAGATCTCCTACTGTGGCACTTATGCCGGACTTTACACCAAAACCACTGAGAAGCAAGGCTAATGGCGTTATCAACTTCATGGGAGGCATTGGTGCGGTTTTAGCATTCCTTATAGGCGGCTTTCTGTTTAATACCAGCGAGTTCCTTCCTTTTGCCGTGGGTTTTGGAATTATGATACTGACAATTATTATTATGTATCTTTTAATACATGAGCCCAAAGAAATTGAAGAGGACAAAACCGGCAAGAACGATAAAGCTGCTGAAGCTGGTGAACATAATGGTCAGAAGGGTAGGATCATGAGCTTGATATTCCTTCTGATTGCGATATTCTTCTGGTTTACGGGATACAATGCAGTTGAGACCTTTTTCTCTACTTATGCAGGCAAGGTGCTGAATCTGGGAAAGAATCAGGCATCCTTCTTACTTGCAGTTTTTTCGGCAATGCTTGTTGTATTCTCTATACCATCCGGCTTTATAGCAACAAAGATAGGAAGAAAGAAAACAATACTGGCAGGAATAACAATACTGTTTGGCGTTTTTGTGACCATTAATTTTATACCAAAGACTAACATAACACCAATTTATGTACTGCTTGCTATAGGAGGCATCAGCTGGGCACTTATAAATATAAATTCTTACCCGATGGTTGTTGAAATGACTTCCAGCAGGGGAGTAGGAAAGTATACAGGCTATTATTACTTCTTCTCCATGCTTGCAGCGATCGTCAGCCCTATTCTGTATGGGTATATAAAGGATCTTCTTAATTCCGATAGTTATCTTTTTATCTACTCAAGCATTTCATTGGTTCTGGCATTCTTCTTCATGATGCTGGTAAAGCATGGAGAGGCAAAACCTGAAACAAAATCTGCATTTGAGGGCATTGAACACATGGGAGAATAATGCTTTTGATCGGGGGACTAATTACTAATGCTTGACTGGAAGGAGCTTGAAGAGGGCTGTACTTCATGTTTGAGGTGCAGCCTGGGACAGACAAGAACGAATATTGTTATAGGACGAGGCTCAAGAACGGCGAAGCTCATGTTCATTGGAGAAGGTCCTGGAGAACAGGAGGATATACAAGGGAAACCTTTTGTGGGAGCGGCAGGACAGCTTCTTGACCTGCTGCTTGACGCGCTTATGTTTAAGGAGGATGAATACTACATTGGCAATATTGTAAAGTGCAGGCCTCCAAGGAACAGAGTACCTACTGACGAAGAAGCAGAAAGCTGTCTGCCGTGGCTGAGAAATCAGGTCGCACTCATAAGGCCGCAGATAATTGTATGTCTTGGTTCAACTGCGATGAAATATATTGTGGACAAGGAAGCTAAAATAACTCAGATAAGAGGCCAGTGGATAGAGAGAAAGGGCTGCTGGATCATGCCGACATTTCACCCTGCCGCCTTGCTGAGAGATCCGTCAAAAAAGGCGTTAATGTTCACTGACATTAAGAATGTGCGAAAAAAGTTGGATGAGATAAATAATGGCGCAATGTAAACATGAAATAGATGCCATGGCTCACTTTTCCCGATTGATGCAATATTTTGTAATGCATTGCTTCAAGCATGATGCTTGCAAATTACCAAAAAATACAATCAATACAAGACAGTTAATTAGGGGGCAAAGACTCACTTGAATTTATTAGATGATTTATATAGGGAGTACTCTCAGAGGTTTGCAGGTAATGAATTTGTATTTGGCTGCGGCTGTGCAGAGCCAAAGCTGCTTCTTATCGGCGAAGCTCCCGGCCGTGAGGAGGTAAAGCTTTCACGCCCGTTCTCGGGAGCAGCCGGAAAAAATCTTGATGAGTTTCTGGAGCTTGTGCAAATACAAAGAGAAACAATTTATATAACTAATGCTATAAAATATAGACTATCAAAGGTTAATCCCAAAACGGGCAGACTCTCCAACAGGCCGGCTGCAAGGGATGAAATAAATGCCAGCAGACCATTTTTACTAAGGGAAATTGAAGCAATAAGCCCAAAGGTTATTGTTACCCTGGGAAATGTACCACTTAGAGCAGTTACGGGAAATATGGCGGTAAGTATAGGTGAATGTCATGGAAAGGCATTGGAATATTCTTACGGAGGCAAATGCTATGTGTTATTCCCACTTTATCATCCAGCCAGCATTATATATAACAGAAGTTTGAAACAGGTTTATGAGAGCGATATACTGGCTCTTCGAGATATTTTTGATAGTTAGAATGAGAGCATTAAAATATAAAGAAGTGGAAGCTTCACTCACTTCTACAGATATCAGGTGCCGATCTGGTTTTATACAGAGAGTAAGATTTCTTTTAACAGATGCGTAATAATATTGATAAATATTTGGTATTGCTTATAATAATGTTAATAATTTGGTATTATTAACATAGGTGAGGGGCATTTGCGATGTGCTATTTTTGAAGTTCTGTTACACTCTATATATCGTTTACCTAAATTAATTTAAGGTTACATCGCAATTGCCTTAGGTGAAGGTTAATGTTTGAAATTGTTTCATTAGTAGTTAAATATATTTTTGTGCTCATTGTTTATTTATTTATTTTCGCAATTATACGCATGATATACTTGGACATAAGGTCCATGAGCGCAAGCAAGGCAAATACTGCGGGGAGTTATCCCTATTTAAAGCTGCTTAACCAGCGAGAAAGCCTTAATTTTAAAATTGAAGAAGCATACACACTTGACAGGAGCATTTCCATAGGCCGCGAAGCAAGTAATAATGTAGTTATCGGAGATCCGTTCCTATCAAAGAGGCATGCTTTTTTTCAAGTTAAGGATGGACAGGTTTTTATTGAAGATCTAAATAGCAGGAACGGGACTTACCTCAATGGAACGCGTATAAATCAAAATGAAAAGATTGTCCTGGCAGATGGCGATAAAATTAAGCTGGGCAATGTGGAGTTCCTTTTCAAGGTACCGGAGAAGCTATAGGAGCATGGAGTAGAATATGTTTGGTGCATTGACTTACAAAAGACCTATAAATTTAGTGATCATGGTCAATATTGCAGCATATGCAGTACTTATGCTATACACACAGCCTTTTGATAGAAACGTGCCTATTACCTGTCTTCTGGTTACAGGTCTTATCTGTACTGCTTATTCTCTAATAACCTGGCTTAAAATGGGTGATGAGTATATCTTTCTCATTGTATCCATGCTTTTTAGCCTGGGAATTATTATGCTATACCGGCTTAATCCCAAAACGGGCTTGAAGCAGCTTATCTGGTTTGTTGCAGGAATTGTACTGTTCTTTATAACCTATGTACTGTTTACAAAAATAAAACTATGGAGCAGGTTGGGTTTCGTGTATGCCGCTGCTTCGATAATCTTGAATATTGTCACACTCCTTTTCGGCAGCAGAATAAATGGTGCGAGAAGCTGGATCATAATAGGCGGACGCAGTATGCAGCTGTCTGAAGTAACGAAAATAATATTTATCCTTTTTCTTGCGTGTTATTATGACAGACAAAAAGAAGGATTAATATACTTCCCGGTAATAAAATTCTTAAGCAGAGAAGCACAAAATAGAGTATTTCTGGCAGGAGTAACCTTTATGAATATCATATTGATGATCTTCCAAAAAGAATGGGGGACAGTGGCTCTTTTCTTCCTGCTTTACATTATACTCCTTTACGTGTTTGGAAATAATCGTTTGTTTTTAATTGCTAACGGTGTTACTGCTATACCTATAGCATTGTTTGCATATTTCTTCATATATCATATCAGAGTAAGGTTTGATATGTGGCTTGATCCGTGGTCAGATGCTTCAGGCAAAGGCTATCAGATACTACAATCACTTTTTGCCGTAGGTACAGGCAGCTTTCTTGGTACAGGAATTGGAGGAGGTCAGCCTAATCTAATACCTGCTGTAAATACGGACTTTATTTTCTCGGCTATATGTGAGGAAATGGGCGTATTGAGCGGTATTGCCATAATACTTTTGTATTTTATTCTTTGTTATAGAGGAATCAAGATCGTATTAGGCATCAAATACGGCTTTTATAAGGTTTTGTCACTTGGAATTTCTGTGATGTTTGGTATTCAAACATTTATTATTATAGGCGGAGTTATCAAGCTGATACCATTAACCGGCATAACTCTGCCGTTTGTAAGCTATGGTGGAAGCTCCCTTATTACCAGCTTCATTTCGCTTGGCATACTGCAAGCTGTTTCCAAGCTTCAGCAAAGCAATGAGATAGGAGAAGAAAACATTGAAAAAGTCCTTGAACAGGGAAAATAGGAAAATCATAAATGTTCTGATAGGAATAAGTCTGCTGTTTTTAGCTCTTACGGTCTACCTTACCTATTATACTATTTTCAAGGGGCCTGTCTATATTACAAGCTCGTATAACAGAAGGCTGCTCATTGCAGAGGAGAAGATACTGAGAGGTACAATATTTGACAGGAATGGCATTGTTCTTGCGAAAAGTGAAATAAGTGGTGACAGCCAGCTAAGGATATACCCATATAATAACTTATATAGTCAGGTTATAGGCTACAATTCACGGGTCTATGGAAAATCAATGCTTGAGCAAACATATAATAGCTACCTGACAGGCTCGGATGATTATGGAAAGGTTATAAATACATTTGGTATTGGTGACAGTAAAGAAAAAAGAGGCGAGGATCTTCATTTAACTATAGATCATGACATACAGCAGCTTAGTAGGAAGCTTCTTGGCAATAAGAACGGTGCGATCGTTGCAATGGATCCCAAAACAGGTGAAATAATCGCTATTGTAAGCAATCCGGATTTTAATCCCAATGAAGAAAGTCTTGAAAAGAATTGGCAGAACATGACTGAAGATGAAGATAGTCCGTTTGTTGCAAGAGCTACAAAAGGGCTGTATGCGCCGGGTTCCACATTTAAGGTAGCAACAGCTGCATTGGCAATTGAGAATGGACTGGAAAAGCTGGAGTTTCAGGATAATGGTACAGTTTCAATAGATGGAAAGCCATTCTCAAACTCTTCTGGGAAGGCCTATGGAAAAATTGATGTCACAAGGGCACTGGCTGTATCGAGTAATGTAGTGTTTTCACAGCTTGGCGTTAAGCTTGGAGAAGAAAAAATGAAGGATATGGCAAGCAGACTGGGAATGAATAGAGATATACCATTTGATATATCAGTTAGTAAGAGCTCCTTCCCTGATAAAAAAATGGGTACAACAGATGTAGCTGCGTCTGCAATAGGACAGGGCAAGGTATTGATTACACCGCTGCATATGGCAATGCTTGCGGCTACTATAGCAAATAATGGTGTTATGATGGAACCGATAATGGTGAGTAAGGTAGTAGCACATAATGGATATACTGTCAAGGCAGCGAAGCAATCACAGCTATATACGGTAATGGACGCAGCCACTGCTGAAAAAACAGGCTTAATGATGCAAGAGGCAGTCAAGAACGGGACTGCCGCCAAAGCGGCTATAAAAGGTGTTTCTGTTGCAGGAAAAACCGGAACGGCCCAGAACGAATTGACAGCTACGCAGAAAAATAAAGAGCATGCATGGTTTATTGGATATGCTCCGGCAGATGATCCCGTTATAGCTATATCAGTCTTATTGGAATATCAGGGAGGTTCAGGAGGAAACGATGCTGCACCTATTGCCAGAAAGGTTATGGCAGAATATCTCAAGGAAAACAAATAGTATGCTTTTAACGCTTAACACTGTAGCTGCTGATCGTACCGATCTTGTATTTGTAAGAACCATATCGACGATTTGTGTGCCATAAAAAACGACTGACAAGTCTACTAAACCATTCGAGGTCAATAAATAAAAGCATTGGCCCTACTATTACCGATCTGTATCTCATTATTGTGTCTGCAACATTCTCCACTACTAGAGCATTAATAATTATATAAATTGCGGTGAATGCAAGAAGACCCAAATAGAAACCGTTCTTTTTCCTTATAGCAGAATATATTCCTGTCAACATAAGAGCTAGGCATGTATACCAGAATATCATATCTATCCCCAGCAACAGTTTAAGCGCATAATTACCCTTTATATCTGCAAAATCTACATTGCCGGGATACGGAAGCAGCAGATAATTGACCATGGATTCTACAATGCTTCTTTTTGAAACTATTTCATTAATTCTTTCAGCCTTTGTTGAAATCTCCTGTGCAATATTATCAGATTTAACAGTTGGGAAGGCTACTGCATGATAATTTCGAGTTAATGGGTTAGCTACCAAGAAAAATAATACCATAGAGTATAGAACAATAATTGCTACATATGCCAGGAGTGTTTTGTCCTTAGTTTTGCGGAAGAGTAATGCCAGGCTTATGAATAACCCTGCGCAAAGAGGAGCGAACATATAAACTCTTATAAGCGTTGCAAGGTATATCAGAAAACAAATTAAAATCATATAAATAGCACTTTTTACCAGGCTTTTTTGTTTACTTGCAAAACTCTTTATAAGGTTCTGTACTGAATACAGGAATAAAATGCATACCAGAATAAGCGAGGCTTCCTTACGTGAATCGGATGTCCAAAGGAACATATTTGGAAGATAAAAGAATACCAGGCTGATGAATGCTCCTTGTATGAATTTGTACCCATGGTTGATGGCTATTCTAAGAAGCAACAGTGCAGAGATACAAGTAAATATTATATTGATGAAGGAAATAATATATCTGTTTATTCCAAACAAATAATAAACAATACCTATAAAGACCGTATACCAAGTGTAAGAATAGTTGACCATGTTAAATGGGACACCGCTATTAAGCTGCTGAGCTATTTTAATACCCTCCTGGTGGTATAGGAGACCATCGGTTCCAAAACTTTCAGGACCGACTCTATAGAGGTAAAACACCATTATGATCCTGATTAAAACAGCAATTGATATGAAAACTATATATAAATCTCTATGATTATCCTTTGGTACCAACAAATATGCAGCTGCTATAAGTACGAGAAACACTGCCAATGCAATTACTATATTATACGCCATTGTTGTCTTCCTTTGTATTCCAAATAACTAAATGCTCAACTGATAGTATACCATCAGTTATTCTTAATTCAACATTAATTGTGCACATTATTTAGTTATAAAATCACAAATATTATGTGTAAAAATTAGCAATTTAATTACCATCAATCTGTTTTCGTGTAGATATTTTTATAAAAATAGTAATGTTTTTATAAAAACATTGTTTTTTTACAAGAGGTTGATATTTTGATTTAATATTATATTATTATGTTTATATGGTTATTCATTAGAGGTTCTGTCCAACAATGTACAAACTGCAGTTTCTCTGATAAAATAGTGCAAAGGAAAGCCTGATTTTTGGAAGCTTATGAGCATAGATTTTGTATTAGATTTTAATTACAATGAAGCTATAAAATGTATGGATGCATACAGCCGCTCTGTTGGGATCGAAGGTATTGTTATTGATAACACCGGAAAAACCTTGTACCAGACAGAAGCTTGCAGTGGATGTGGATTCTGCAAAAAGGTAAGAGAGCTTAATGGTTTAAACATAAGCTGTCAGAAGACGCACCTATATGGAAGCTACCAGGCAGAGCGCTTTGGGGGGGCATATATATTTTTCTGCCCTTTAGGTTTGGTGCATTGGGCGTCTCCGATTATGAGCCGAGGTACAATGCAGGGCGCGATACTTGGCGGTCCTGTGCTGATGATGGAGCCGGAAGAGTTTTTGCTTGATGAGATATTGTACAATAATCATATAAATAGGATGGAAATAAAAGAGCTCAGGCAATATATAAGCCAGGTGCCAATAATAAATCCTGAGAGGGTAAAGGAATTATCCAAGCTTATGATGATTGTTGCAGCTCACATATCTGGTGAGAATGCATCAATTTATCAGGATGAGACAGAGCTTAGTTATCAGGAGTCGGATATAGCTGATTACATTAATCATATAAAAACTATGGGTGGAAATGGTGATGTAACGTTCAGTTATCCTGTGGAAAAAGAAAAGGAGCTTATGTCACTTATTGCCAGGGGCGATAAGATGGGTTCACAGAAGCTTCTGAATGAAATATTGGGCTTCGTGCTTTTTACAGCAGAGGGAAATTTCGATTTAATCAAAGCTAGAATTCTTGAACTCGTTGTGGTTTTGTCAAGGGCAGCACTAGAAGGCGGAGCAGATGTGGAGCAGATATTCGGGCTCAATTACAAATATCTATCGCAGATACATACCTTCAAAACAGTTGACGATTTGACTTACTGGCTGTCTGAAATAATGATAAGATTTACTGATTGCGTTTTTAACCTGACAGAGGTTAAGCATTTTGACGTAATTTACAAAGCTGTAGACTATATAAAAAGAAATTATATGAAAAAGATATCTCTGGATGAAGTTGCATCACATGTAAATCTTAGCAAATCTTATTTTTGCGCAATATTTAAGGATGAAATGAAATGCAGCTTCAATGAGTATATTAACAAGGTAAGGATAGATATTAGCAAGAGGCTTTTGCTTGATGAAAATATGACGCTGGTTGAGATAGCGTATTGTGTGGGATACGAGGACCAGAGCTATTTCACTAAGGTTTTTAAGAATCAGGTAGGTATAAGTCCCGGGAAGTTTAGGGAACGAAAAGGATTAATAACACAATAAATAAATATAAACCCAACAAAACAAAGAAAAAATAGGAGGCATTTATGAGTATTCTTAATGAAATCTCAACAAATCTTCAGCAGGGGAAGGCAAAGGTTGTCAAGGAGCTTGTGCAAAAGGCTATTGACGAAGGTATTGATGCAAAAACGATATTGGAGGAGGGCCTTCTGTCAGGTATGTCCATTATCGGTCAAAAATTTAAAAATAATGAAGTATATGTACCTGAGGTTCTTATTGCTGCAAGAGCTATGAACGCTGGATCCGCGCTTCTAAAGCCGCTGCTTGCTTCCAGTGGCGTCAAGGCTAAGGGCAAGGTGGTTCTGGGTACAGTAAAAGGCGACCTGCATGATATTGGAAAGAATCTTGTAAGAATGATGATGGAAGGAAAAGGCCTTGAGGTTTATGATTTAGGAGTTGACGTTCCGGCTGAAAGATTCATTGAAAAGGCAAAAGAGGTAGATGCCAACATTATCGCATGTTCAGCACTACTTACAACTACTATGCCTGAGATGAAAACAGTGGTTGATACAGTAAATGCATCAGAGTTAAAAGGGAAGGTCACCATCATGATAGGAGGGGCTCCTGTAACAGATACTTACTGCAAGCAGATAGGAGCTGACATATACACCTCAGATGCGGCTTCAGCTGCGGATGCCGCATCTAATGTAGTGGCAGCCGGTTAATTAATGGTGCTGTCTGAAAGGCTACAGAAAAAAGTCTCGGGTTCGGCTTTGAACTGCCCCCGAGACTTTTACTATTTAGTCGACTATTAACATTTTGTTCATGACTTAATCATTAATGTGGTGTATAATTTAAAAACAGGCCAAAAAGCGAGTGGGTAAATATCGCCACTTAGTATTATTACAGAAATGAGAGGATTAAGATGAACAAGGTTAAGATACTGCTGACAGGTACTCTGATTGGTGCAACTATGTTGTTTTCGTTCGCGGGATGTGGAGCTAAAGAAAGCAATGCTGATTTCTCTTACAGTAAGGGAATAGCTGACAATGGTTACTGGGAAAATATTAAGGCTCTTAAGTATGTAGACCTATGTAATTATTCCGGTATATCAGTGCCAAAGGACATTCATGAAGTTACAGACGATGCAGTACAGAAAGAGATCGATTCGATTGTGTCACAGAATCCGGACAGGGAGAAAATAACTGACCGTGCTGTTGCTGATAACGATACTGTAAATATTGATTATGTAGGAAGCGTTGACGGTGTTGAATTTGAGGGAGGAAATACTCAGGGAGCTGGTACAGATGTTACTATAGGAGTTACACAGTATATAGATGATTTCCTTGATCAGCTTGTTGGCCATAAGCCGGGTGAAACCTTTGATGTAAATGTAACCTTTCCCGAGAATTACGGCAAAGAAAACCTTAATGGCAAGGATGCAGTATTTAAGTGTACGATAAATTATATTGTTAATGAAACTGAAGTTACCGATGCAAACGACGAATATGTTTCCAAGGTGCTTACGCCGAAATACGGCTGGAAAACAGTTGCTGAAATGAAGGATGGTATTAAGACTGATTTGCAGAACGCAGCTGTGTCAGACTATGTCAGACAGTATTTATCTGATAATACTACTGTTAAGTCTGTTCCAAAGAGTCTGTTGGAATATCAGCAGGATTCGATGATCAAATACTATCAGGATTATGCTGATCAGATGAATGTAAAGCTGGATGAGTTTTTGACAACATATGTGGGTGTAAAAAACACAAAGGAATTACTTGAAAAGAGTCTTGAGGATAATAAACAGAATGCTGAATATTGCCTTATAGTTCAGGCTATTGCAGAGGATGCGAATATCTTGGTAACTGAAGAGGATGTAGCAGCGTATTTTAAGGATGTTGTCGGTACAGATAATTATTCTGCATATGAGCAGAGTTATGGTATGGGATATCTGAAGCTGAACACACTTCAACAGAATGTACTTGACTATGTTATTGAAAAGTCTGTAATGGAATAATGAAACGATTGTTATATTAATTGCTTTCGCAAAGTCGAGTCTTTAGCAGAAAACGGCCTATGTATTAATAATTGGGGTGGGCCTCTAGTAAAATATTGATATGTTTTTCTGGCAGATAATCTAGTGAGTAAATAGGTTACTGCCAGTTTTAATTTCGGTGTTGCCCGAATGGCTACAGCAAAAAGGCAAATGGGCTCGATGCCCCCAGGACTTTATTTTTAGAGTCTAGTGACTAATAATGTTTTTAGCAGACTCAAGTAGAAGTGTTTCAGATTTTCGAGATTTATTATTTGATTTTAACAAAGAGTATAATTTAGTGGGGATTGATTGCATGAATATAGAAGTTGAAAATTCTGCGGTATTTTGGGATAAGAGGCATCAAAAATATAATAGAGATGAGATAGTATTTGATAATTGGTTAGAAAAATTCGATCAACTAATCGAAGAATGCGCTACGCCTGTGCTGGATTTAGGATGTGGAAGTGGAAATGATACCTTATACCTAATCAAAAAAAGAAAACGTGTAATTTCTTGTGACCAATCGCCTAATGCAATAAAGAATATTAAAAATAATTTTCCAGAAATATATGATGCAAAATGTTTCAATATGCTAGATGGAATAGATTTTGATGATAATATGTTTGATATGATAATTGCTGATTTATGCTTACATTATTTCAGAGAACTTGACACAAAAAGAATTCTTTTAGATATCAAGAGATTATTATCCCCAAAAGGGCATTTAGTGCTTAGAGTAAATTCTATAAATGATGTTAATTATGGAGCAGGGGATGGGGAGGAGATAGAACATCATTTATACAAAACGAATGAGGGTATGATCAAGCGCTTTTTTGACATGAATGACATCAATTATTTCTTTGGGGATTTTGAAATAGAGTATTGTAAGGAGGAGATTATCACAAGATATAAACTTGAAAAAGTTGTATATTGCCTATGTGTAAAATGACAAATAGACTGGTAACAAGTACACAGACTACATATAGAAAAGTTGAAATTTCTAATCGCAATTAATGGTATATTGAGGGAATACGAATCTGGGCTGAGCGTTATATGTTCGTGGCGGGATATTTTGACTAATTTCTTTGTTCGAGATACAAGTGATTTTTTGAAGTCAAAAAGTAAAGAGAAAAATTAATAAGTGTAAATGCGTTAATTTTATGAGGGTGCTCATTTGAATACCCTTTTGCCATTTATAGGGGTTCATCCTAGAGTTGTATTACAATTGTTCTCATATAGAATATGGCCTCAGCCTTAAAAGTCACTTCTTCATATATTAGGATACACATAAAATGAAATATATACGATTGATTATGCAACAAGAACATTACAAAGCATATATTGATATGAGCTGATATTATTAAGGAAGCTTGTAATGGTATATGACACAATAGTTTCTGCTCTCGTAAAAAAGATTAATTTTTGCCTTGACATTCATTTAATGATGGTGCTATAATACAAAAGCTGTCGCACGGCAAACAATAAAAGCTGAGCCAGCCGCAAAAAAATAAATAAAATGTGGTTGACAAAAACGGGACAGCGTGATAGTATATAAAAGCCGCTTCGAGAGAAGCAGTACCGCAGCAGAGCCTGAAAAGACAGACAAAGCAGCGGGTATGGACCTTGAAAAGTAAACAGTGAAGACAATCACCCTGCAAGAGATTGCAGGGAGTGTGAAGAACTCGTTAATTTAAATGCAATGAA